>CAYRYD010000065.1:0-26930 GCA_964428345.1 uncultured Saprospiraceae bacterium
GTAGTTTTCATTCTGTAGTTATTTTGAAACCACTACAATATACGCATTTACCCTTCTTATATATGATATTTCCTTAATATGTTCCCTTCATAACCTCCCGAACTATTGTTAGATATAGAATGAAAAAAGAAAATTTTTCAACTGTTGCCGGAATGGACTCTGAGCTTACCGATGCGTTTTCTGAACAGAATACCCTTTTTACCCCCCTGCCCCCCAATGGGGGGGACACCATCCGAATGAACTTCAGGATAATTCCCAATAAGTGCATTCACCGGTTATATTTATTAGATATTAGATTAGATATAGAATGAAAAAAGAAAATTTTTGAACTGTTGCCGGAATGGACTCTGAGCTTACCGATGCGTCTTCTGAACAGAATACCCTTTTTACCCCCCCTGCCCCCAATGGGGGGACACCGTCCGAATGACCTTCAGATACTTCCCAGGAAGTCCATTCATCGCTTGTTGTCTACTGAATGAAAAAAGAAACAGGCCAACGCTCCAAACAACAGGAACAACATAACACCTTACCAGAGATCAATGTTTAGCTGTGGAATTGTACAACTGTTGAATCGGAATGGACTATTGTGCTTACAAAAAGTTTTTTATAGACAAAATACCATTTTACCCTCCCGGCCCCCCAATGTGGGGACACCATCCGAATGAACTTCAGGATAATTCCCAATAAGTGCATTCACCGGTTATATTTATTAGATATTAGATTAGATATAGAATGAAAAAAGAAAATTTTTGAACTGTTGCCGGAATGGACTCTGAGCTTACCGATGCGTCTTCTGAACAGAATACCCTTTTTACCCCCCCTGCCCCCAATGGGGGGACACCGTCCGAATGACCTTCAGATACTTCCCAGGAAGTCCATTCATCGCTTGTTGTCTACTGAATGAAAAACGAAACAGGCCAACGCTCCAAACAACAGGAACAACAGAACGCCGCCTTACCAGAGATCAATGTTTAATCAATTTTAATGCAATGCATTCTTAAAAATAGAGCAAAGGTTCTCAATCCATAAAAAATGTTATCTACTGCACCTCCCTCTCCCTGAATATCAAATGACCGGGAATAAATTGTTTGGCCATGCCCGGTCCTTCCATTTCGATGCTTAAATATTCTTCGCTGTAGATGTCGTAAAAAGGCACGTGTAATTTGTGCATTCCGGCTTTTAATTCAATCTGCCCGGAGACTTCTTTGGCTCTTTGTCTGGAGGATGCATCCACCACCAATTTATCGTCAATAAACAACTGGACAGCGTCATCCTGATAGGTATAAAAAGTGTAGGTACCGGGACGATCAATTTTCAGATATCCATCGTGCATGAGCATTACGTTATTCTCTTCGTTGATTACGTCACTGACCGCAAAATAATAAGTGATGCCCTCTGCATCGGGTTTGTCCGAACTGCGGATCTTAAACGGTTTATCGACATTCTTATACAGTTTCCAGTGGAAGCCGTTGACGGCGGTGTCCAGGGCATGGACGGACCGGACAATCATTTCACCCTCTTTGGCGAGATCAGCCGGGGCTTCCGGATCGATGATCCTGGCCTTGAGCTGGGTGCTTTCCGAAAGATAAAAAGGCCCGTCATAAACCATGGAGGTAGTAGTGGGTCCGGTGCCATCCAGGGTATAATAAATCTGACCCCGGCCGGCATAATTGACCATTTCTACCAGCGACGAATCGCCTTGCAGGAAAAGCATCCGGTCTTCCAGGATATCCATCTCCAGGCTGTCTGTATTTTTCCCGGCTACCTGAATAATAAAATACAGCAAATCCATGATTTCCTGCCGCGACATGGTGTTGACCAGACCGGGGGGCATTTCAGAAACCGTTGCCGGATGGCTGCTTGCGATAGCACTCTTGTCGAGTGTAATCCGGTTGGAAGGTTCGTATCCTATTTGCAGGGTGACCATTTTCCGGTCTTCCTCGACCGTGCGTCCGATCTTGGTGGATCCATCCTTCATTTTATATTCGGTCGCCTGAAAACGGCTGTTGATCACTTCCGAAGGATATAAAATCGTTTTTAACAATTCCTCCACTGCAAAACTGTTACCGGCTGTAGTCAGATCAGGACCGAAATTGCCTCCCTTATTGATCATAAAATGGCAATTGTAGCATTGTCCCTTGATAAACATTTTATGACCGCGGTTGAAGTCCCGGGCTTTCTTAAAGCGGGGTGAAGCCACGAGCTCCAGATTATACTGAAGGTCTTCAAACTGCCAGTTGGTGGCTACTCCATTGTCCAGCAATGCCGATGCGGTCGACTTTGGTTTGGGCCTGACCGGTCCCTCATATCCGGGTGTGAGGGGTCCTGGTGTTTCCTGGGCCATCGCGCGCTTCTCAGCCGAGGTCAGGTGCTTGTCAAAATCGTTTTCAATGACTGTCAGAAAATACTTAAATAAAGATCCTCCACTGAAGTTTTCCCGGGCATACTCGATCCAGTGCCGGTAAGCCAGACGTTGGGCCGTGGTCCAGCCCCGGGGAATCTGCCGCATCACCTCCAGGTAGTGGATAAACTGCAGCTGCTCTTTAGTCGTTTCCAACAGATTGAATGTCGCGGCGAGAAATGGCTGGGGATCCCGTTGATAGGGTGTGAGATAAGCCAGCAGGCGGCTCAGCTCCTTATTGACCAGGTCGTCTTCAGCCGGATAGTAGGTCATTAGTTTTTCATAGACCGACTGCGCATGATTGACCGGCACCCTCGGTGAGCGGAGAAAAGCGAGTCCGTAAAGTCTCAGTAGCCCCAGTTTTCCTTCATCGGCACTCTGGCCAAAATCGAGACCACCTAATCCGTCAAAAATCAGATCCTGATAGGTGGCGGTACTGTCTGTCCGGATCAGGGCGGTCAACATTGCCACTTTGGCATCCGGAGAACTCTGTTCTTTCAGGCTCGAGATCCACCATTTGGGATCGTTTCTTTCAAGGATTACCCGGGCGGCATTCCGGATAAAACGATCGGAGTGACTGATATACTTCAGGGCCAGGTTCAACCCGGTTGTATCCGTAGCAAAGTGATATCTTTCAATCTCATGCCGGAGTGCGCGCAGATCAGCATGCGCTTCCTGATTGATCAGACTTTCCTTGATTGTACCGTCTTTACCAGTATAACGGATCCGGAACAGACCGGTATCAGTACCATTACCACCGGTGGTAAAATACATGGCTCCGTCATCACCGACGACCATATCGGTGATATTCAGGGGTTGTCCGGTAATGAATATCTCATATTCTCCGGAATAAGAGGAACCGGATGGGTTTAAATCGACCCGGTAGATCTTGCCGTATGACCAGTCGCCGACAAAAAGAGATTGTTGATATTTTTCTGGAAAATTGGTGCCGGTACCAAAACAGGTTGCCGTGGGCGATCCCCGCCAGAAATCGACCACACTGGGCCAGACATCCGGAAAATAATCAAACCGCTTGGCCACCCCCGGACGCCAGGCGTAATCTCCACCCGACACCAGATGGTTGATCCGGATCGGCCGGTACCATGGCAGGTTGAAATCCCATTCCATGTCTGAATCAAAGGTGAACAATTCACCCTGAGGACTAAAACACATGTCGTAGGGATTGCGCAGGCCATAAGCATAAAAATCCCATTGCTCACCGAGTGAGTCCGTGCGCATCACAAAGCCGCCCGGTGGTAATTGATCCGCACCATAGAGCAGTGGCAGCGGACTCAGATGATCGGTTTTCCAGGTACGGTTTACAAATCGCACGGTGCTGTCCAGCGGCGGATAATTGACGTTTCCCGTCAGATAATAGATCATCCCATCGGGTCCCAGCGCCAGCGTATGGCCGCTGTGATCACCATTTTTCTCAAATTCCTTCATCAAGACCGGTTTGCCGTAATTACCCTGGCCATCCAGGTCCTTCAGGCGGTAAATGCCCCGCACAGTATCAGCCGTCTGCCCCATCATATACAGGTTGCCATAGGCGCAGAGCAGACCCTGACAGTCATAGACTCCGACGTCTATGGTGTCGATCAGCAGCGAATCCGGACCTTTCGAAACATCAAAACGCAATAAGACTCCCTTCCGGGGAGAGACCAGCAGCCGGCCATGCGGATCTTTGGTCATCGACAGCCATTCTCCTTCACCTCTTTTGACCGTCTCGACCTGGAATCCTTCTTCCTTGGGAATCAGATGACTGGCCACCGGAAAACCTGGTTCGGTCATTTCCTGGCTGGAAGTACAGGCCCAGAGCGACAGGATCAGGGCCCCGGAAAACAATAGTATATCGGTTAATTTGAACATCGGGCAAACTTTAAAATCTTCAGATTATTGATTATCGCAAACTACTCCAGGGTTCCTGATCGGCTACTTCCACCACTTCATAACCGGATTCACCGGAAGCAGGCCCCAAAATAGCTAACACCTGGGCATCGCTCTCACCGGTATTAAAAGAAGCATGCACGACACCCCTTCCGATAAAGGCTGCATCACCAGCAGACAGGATTTGTTTTTCCTGGCCGACCCACTGCTCAATGGTACCCTGTAATACATAGATGACTTCCTCCTGATTGGGATGGCGGTGAAAATTATGGCCTTTGTCCGGTTTCAGATTGACATGCAGGGTGACGACATCGTTGGCCTGGTTAACCAATGGACCGCTAAAGGTGGCTATGGAACCCCAGTCAAGATGGTCCCGGTTCAGATTTTTGCCAATTAAGAACATGAATAAGTTGTTAAATAGTTAAACAGTTAGTAGTTAATTATTAGTTGGCCAAATAAGTCTCAAGGCCAAATGATTTCAAGCGCTGTATCTGAGGCTAATTTAGGATCAATTATCTTCTTATCGCACAAAAAGCTTCCACCTGGGCCCGGATAGCCATTTCCGTGGGTAGGCGTTCCATACTGCTGGCTCCGTAGAATCCGGCGACTCCCGGACAGCGTTTCAGTACATAGGCCGCATCATCCGGCATGGCAATGGGTCCGCCGTGACACAAGATGATGGCATCATTGCGGATACTGCGGATTTCCTCCACCATTTCGTTGATCAGGGTGACGCTGTCGTCCAGGGTTTTGGCGGTTTGAGCTCCGATACTACCCGAGGTGGTCAGTCCCATGTGACAGACTATGATATCGGCTCCGGCCTCGGTCATGGCCCGGGCTTCCTCCCGGTTAAAAACATAAGGGGTAGTCAATAAATCCAATTTTCGGGCATTACCGATCATATCCACCTCGAGCGCATAACTCATCCCGGTTTCTTCCAGGTTTTCGCGAAAGATCCCGTCGATCAGACCCACCGTGGGAAAATTCTGGACTCCGGCAAATCCCATCTCTTTTAGCTTGCGGAGAAAATGTTCCTGCCGGATGAACGGATCGGTGCCATTGACGCCTGCCAACACCGGGGTATGCTTCACCACCGGAAGTACTTCGCGGCCCATTTCAACCACGATGTCATTGGCATTTCCATAAGCCAGGATGCCAGCCAATGAGCCCCGGCCCGCCATCCGGTAACGGCCGGAATTATAAATGATAATCAGATCGATGCCTCCGGCTTCCTCGCATTTGGCCGAAATACCGGTGCCGGCGCCTCCACCGATAACCGGTATTCCGGCATCAATTTTTTCTCTCAGCCTGGCAAGTATGGTTTCTCTGGTCATATCCTATTTTTTTATTTTGTTCTATTCCAGGGGGTCATGACCCCTTGTATCGTATCATGACCCCTTGGATCGTTTGATGATTCCGGGGGCACAGTTACCAAAAATTATATGCCCTCCAGTGCCCGGAACCCTTCGACCACCGCATCGGTAAACTCAATATCATTGATACTGTAAGGCAACGAAATGATCTGCCGGTCAGCAGTTTCCTTCATTTCATGCTTCAGGGTATCAAACAATGCCTGATCGGCCCCGGGATCATAAAAGGGCTGACCTTTGACCGACAGTGCGGAAACACCTTTTTCAGGAATATACAGGATCACAGGCCCTTCACTTTTATTGAGTTTACGGGCAATCCATTGACCCATCCGGATATTTTCAGCGGGGGTAGTCCGCATTAAAGTCACCTGCGGATTGTGCCGGTAAAGCAACCGGTTTTTATATTTTTCGGGTACGGTTTCCATCCCTCCGAAATTCACCATATCCATGGCGCCCAATGAAAGAATGTAGGGAATCTTTCGCTGAAGGATCGCGTCCATTCGTTGTTCTCCGGCACTCATAATCCCACCCATGTGCAGGTCGCAGATTTCGGTGGTAGTCATATCGATCACGTGATTGATCAGACCGGAACCAATCAGTTTTTCCATCGACCGCCCACCGGTACCGGTCGCGTGAAAGACCAGGATTTCATAATCTTTTTCCAGGGCATTCCTGATCTGATTGACCCCCTTGGTGGTTACCCCAAACATGGTCATCCCCAGCAATGGTTTTCCACTGGTGAGGGGAGGTACCGGGTGTAACACCATCCCTGCCAGCGCCTGCGCCGCATTACCGAGAATGGTATGGGAAATCTGATTGATACCGGCAATGTCGGTAATAGAATACAGCATCATGATATCGCTGGCTCCGACATAGGGAGCTACCTGACCGGAGGCAACTGTTGAAACCATGATCTTGGGAATCCCGACCGGTAAAGCTCTCAACCCGGCGCAAATCAGAGCGGTTCCACCCGAACCACCCAGACCAATCACGCCGGCAGGATGGTGACGGCTCATAAATACCGCCAGCGCCTCTGCCATACAACCCACCGCATCTCCCCGACCATCATTGTTGGTCAGAAAATCCGGCCGGGTCGGATGATGAGCCGCAATTTCCGCAGCCGCGGTGTCAACTGGATGAGCATGGGAAGTCGTCGAAACATCGACGATCAGTGCCGGTACTCCCCGGTTTTTCAACACCGAAAAAACATAGCTGATCTCATGCCATTTGGTATCGCAGGTACCAATCACCCAGGTCTTCTTTTCCATGCCAATCTACCGGTTGCCGAATTTTTAGCAATAATCACTAATCGAACTTAATTCATACTGATGGGGTGTGCTGCTGGTAAATATAATGAAAAGGTGCGCAGTTTCTTCTGATAGATGAATCCCTGAAACTCTTGAATCTGCCGGAATGGGCAATTGGCTGGATAAATCTTTTTAAAAAAGTGGTTGATCAGCGGTAATGTTTTTGACCTGATCTGATACTACCGGATATGGCATTTTGTTTCCTCACTTTTTAAAATCCAATCCGATGGCCACTACCCGAAGATCTACCTATTGTTTTCAATATGCAGCAAAATTTATTTGCACTTCCAACATACCCGGTACATCGCAGACAACCGATGCTCTTTTACCCGGTCATTATCAAACCGCGATCAATATCCATAATCCCAGGGAGGAGAAACTGGAGATCCGGATGAAACTGGCCTCTACTATCGGCATCTCGAAGTGGATTCCGGAAGGAATGGGTCCCGATGGGGTATTGCGGATCACGTGCGGTGACATCCGTAAATTCGAACTCCACCTCATCCATGGTTTTGAGGGATTTCTCGTGATAGAAAGTCCCTGCAGTCTGGATGTCACGGCCGTGTATACGGCAGGAAATAAGGAATCGGTAGTCAGTATTGATGTGGAGACGATCAGAGAAAGGGTTCTCTGTGCCTGAGGAAGTTACCTTAGTGTTTAAATCCACCGGTCTTCAAACCCGGAATCACTTCCTTCTCATCCAATGAAAAAATCGAAGTAAACGGGTGAAACAACTCGATGAAATGCCGTTGTTCAATCCGGTCGGCGCCTGTAATTATTTCCCCGGCACTCGTACTCAACCGGTAGGTTATCGTGTTGCCATAAATTTCACTGGAATTCTTTCTACTTGTTTTCTGCAACAGATTCAGAAGTTGTTCCCGGTGATATTTACCCGATTGGATGATGGCATTTCTACCATCATGATCAAAACTTTTTTCGACAAAATACACCGTGTCATTTTCCAACCTCATTTCAATAGTTCCATGATGGTATGGACCGTAACAACCTTCAAACGAATACTCCAGAAGCATGGTCTCACCCGGCTCCATTCCGCCAATATGATCCCTCAGATCATCGACAACACCAAATGACATCAGCATCAGTGCCGCCAGGATCAGGGTGAAGTTGTTGGTTCTCCTGTTATTCATGCAATCCCTTTCAATATTTAATAAGACGATCAAACGGTGATGAAATGCAGTTTCAATCGTTAAATCTTTGTTAAGACGAGGCATTTGCTTTATCGAGATCCACACATTTGAAATGTAGAACCGGTAAGTGCCGTACAACTTACCACTGTTCCCTTGCCCGAAGTACAGGCTCATCATTCGTAAGGGCTTCGAAGGTCTCCAAGGGGTCATGACCCCTTGGACCCGTATCGATGACTATCCTAGTTTTCAAAACAATTAAAGGAGGGAATCTTCCTAAAAGCTACATCACCTCCGGCATCACCGGCACCATGGTATTTTTCTCTTTTTCGCGCTTATTGACGATCACGCATTCGGTTGTGAGCAGCATATTGGCAACCGACGCGGCGTGTTCCAGGGCCAGCCGGGCCACTTTCGTCGGATCAATAACCCCGGCTTCGAAAAGATCTTCAAATTGCTCGGATTTGGCATTAAATCCAAAAGGACCTTCGGCGTTTTTCACCCGCTGAAATATTTCAGTTTCGTCGAGACCTCCGTTTCGGGCAATCTGCTTGATGGGTTCTTCCAGCGACTTACGTACAATCATGATTCCGGCTTTTTCATCGTCGTTTTCCGGGGTGACGGCATCCAGCACTTTCATGGCCCGGATATAGGCGATCCCTCCTCCGACTACAATGCCTTCCTCTACCGCAGCCCGGGTAGCGCTTAGAGCATCATCAACCCGGTCTTTCTTTTCTCCCATTTCCACTTCTGAGGCAGCACCCACTTTGATGATGGCCACCCCACCGGACAACTTGGCCAGCCTTTCCTGCAGTTTCTCTTTATCATAATCGGAAGTCGACTTTTCCATCTCTGCTTTGATCTGGCGGATCAGCATTTGAATGTCGTCTTTGGATCCATGACCACTCACAATGGTAGTACTTTCTTTATCGACGATGATCTTGTCACAGCTGCCAAGTTGTTCCAGTTCGGTGGTCTCCAATTGATATCCCCTTTCCTCCGAAATTACATTGCCACCGGTCAGCACCGCGATATCCTGCAACATGGCTTTTCGCCGGTCTCCGAATCCCGGTGCCTTAACGGCCACCACCCGCAACACTCCCCGCAATTTGTTGACCACAAATACGGTCAAAGCCTCTCCTTCAATGTCTTCCGCAATGACCAGTAAAGCCCGGCCAGACTGAGCTACCTTATCGAGCAAGGGTACGAGATCCTTCATGGAGGATATCTTTTTGTCGTGGATCAGGATTAGCGGATTCTCATACACGGCCTCCATCTTCTCGGTGTCGGTGATAAAATACGCCGACAGATATCCACGGTCAAACTGCATCCCCTCCACTACTTCTACGGTCGTTTCAATACCCTTCGCTTCTTCAATGGTGATTACCCCCGCCTCTCCGGCTTTGGCCATCGCCTCAGCGATCAGTTTTCCGACTTCCGGGTTGTTGTTGGCAGAAATCGTAGCCACCTGCTCTATTTTGGACGAATCATGGCCGATATCCACCGACATGGTACGGAGTTCGGCCACAATCGCCTGCACCGCCTTATCCACCCCCTTGCGCAAATCCATGGGATTGATACCGGCTTCTACCCGTTTGAGGCCGGCATTGATCAGTGACTGGGCCAGCAGGGTAGCCGTAGTGGTTCCATCGCCCGCAGCCTCCGCCGTACGCACCGCAGCCTGACGGATCATTTTGGCACCCAGATCTTCAATCGGATCATCCAGTTCCACCTGTTTGGCGACTGTAACACCATCTCCGGAGACCTGGGGCTCGCCTCCCATTTTTTCAAATACGACATTCCGGCCTTTAGGACCCAACGTTATTTTTACCGCATCGGCGAGGGCATTGACTCCTGCCTGGAGTTTTCTTCGGGCTTCGAGATCGTAATCCATTATTTTTCCCATAATGCAAATTCTTTTAGCAGTGGTGAGACATGAGCACTTTTACCTTAAAGTGCCCAAATTAGGTGATCGGACAGGGATCACAAATGATCTGCATCGCCGCTGCAAATAACCTTGATCAATATTGGAAAGAGCATACCCGTGTAGCAAATGAAGGCTCGGATACAAGAAAACTTTAATTCTGATTCGACGAAATTGACCCGATGAGCGGCTACTGGCCGGTTTTGGTGCGGATCACCACGACCCCATGGGCAACATCGCGACCGTAAATCAGGCCTTCCGTGGCACTCCGGATTACCTCTACCGAGGCGATATCATGCACATTGACCATACGGGCGACTTCATAATAATCGTGTCCCATTCGCATACCGTCAATCACATATAGCGGAAATCCTCCCCGAATGGTCGGAACCCCCGTTTCCCACTCGAAATAGACACCGGGTACCCGTCGTAAAAAGTCACTTAACGACAACGGGTTGTCAATCTCATAGACTTTATCATCCGGAGAGGCCTTTTTCCCGTTCACAACCGTTTTACCGGTTGCACAGCCAGAGAGCAGCAACACCATGCCGGAAAGCAGGTAGAGGCTCCATTTGATCAGCGCTTTCATGGTCTTTCTTTATGAAACAACATTCACTGGAAGATCGGGTCTTGAAGTGAAGCGGATTAACATAAATTTATCAATATTTTACCGGATTGGAACGATTATCTGAAAACCTGCCTTCGTCTTACCTGACATTCGCCGATAGCGTCCGAAACTGCCAACCGGTCTTTGCATTTTAACCTCTTATTAACAATATTACACCAACGTTTACCAGAGGGCACCAGTCTATATAGGAAACTATGAAAACTGATAATCTATGAAAGCATTGACCTTATTATTGATGATTTGCCTGATTACAGGCAGTTGCAACAAAGACGATGACGCCCAGCCATGCAATATCGAAATCAAACCCGGTACCCGGTTTTTTGAATTTCAGGCTTCGGAAGGCACCAAATTTGTGGCCTGGACCAATAAACAGTCTGTTTTGGACAACATTGATGCCCAACTGGCCAGGGAAGTTGGTGAACGAGACCAGCATATCAATGGTAAAATTCTGAAAAACGATACCGGCTGTAACCTGAATTACGAATGGAGCTGGTATTTTGATCCGGACGACTGGGATCTGTCGGATATTTCCATCGAGCTTTGTGATGGTAATCCCAATTATGTGGAGGAGAACCTGGCTGATTATCTGGATATTGAACGCTATTGTCCATGGTCTTCGACGGTCCTGCGGGAGATTGATAAACCGTTCTAAGGGGATCCTGGGGCTGCCTAAATGTAAAAATAGTGCCATTTAACGGACAGACATGCGGTCTGACTGTTAAATGGCTTATTTTTGCAGGATGGATCCAGGATTAATACAGAAGTACAATGTACCAGGCCCGCGGTATACTTCCTATCCTACCGTGCCATACTGGAACGCAGACTCATTTGATGTCGAATCCTGGAAAAAGACGCTGGTAAAAAGTACTTCGGAGTACCGGGATGAGGGTATCAGTCTCTACATCCATCTTCCATTCTGCGAAAAGCTGTGCACTTTCTGCGGCTGCATCAAACGGATCACCAAAAACCACCAGGTAGAAGAACCATACGTAGAAACCTTGTTAAAGGAGTGGCAAATGTATCTGGACCTGCTGGGTTTTCAACCCAACCTCCGTGAAATGCATCTGGGTGGAGGAACCCCTACTTTTTTTGAACCGGCTAATCTGGAACGGTTGCTGACCCGGATCCTGGAAACATCGAATGCTTCAGGTTTGGAGCTGAGTTTTGAAGGACACCCCAATAATACCCGCTACGAGCATTTAAAAGTCCTTTATGATCTGGGTGCCCGGAGAGTGAGTTTTGGAGTGCAGGATTATGATCCGGTAGTTCAAAAAGCGATCAACCGGATTCAACCTTTTGAAAATGTAAAGCGCGTCCATGATTTTGCCCGTCAACTGGGGTACCGGTCGATCAGCCATGACCTGGTATTTGGTTTGCCCCATCAGGGTGAAAAAAGCATTATTAATACCATTGAAAAAACCCTGGAGTTAATGCCCGACCGGATTTCCTTTTACAGTTATGCCCATGTGCCGTGGATCAAGGGTATCGGTCAGCGTGGATTTGACGAAAACGATCTGCCGAAGGATGCTGAAAAACGCAAACTTTATGAAATCGGAAAGAACATGTTTTTTGATCATGGTTACCATGAAATCGGCATGGATCATTTTGCGCTCGAAACCGACGACCTGTATCTGGCGATGAAACAACAGAAACTGCATCGTAATTTTATGGGTTATACTACAACCAATACAAAGGTAATGATCGGACTGGGTATGTCGGCCATCGGAGACACCTGGTATTCTTTTTCCCAGAACATTAAAGAAGTGGAAGCCTATTCAGCCAAAGTGCAGGCTGGTGAATTTCCGGTATTCCGCGGACACATTCTCAATGCGGAAGATCTCATTGTACGGCAACATATTTTGAATCTGATGTGTCATTTTCAAACCAGCTGGGCAAAAAGTGAGCAGCAATTCGATGGTTTACAAACCTGTCTGGACAGGCTTGCGGAAATGGAAAAAGACGGGCTGGTGATCATGGGCGAAAATGAACTGACCATACCGGAACATGCCCGGCCCTTCGTCCGCAATGTATGCATGGCGTTTGATATGCACCTCCACCGGAACAAACCGGCGACCAGGACTTTTTCGATGACAATTTAATGGGCTGGCAATAATATTTTCAGTCAGCAAAATTTCATCAAAAACGTCAACTTGTCCAGACATCCCTCAACTTTACCTGTAATTCAGGAAAGGCATGACTCGATACGATTTCATCAATGGTGAAGGGATTCATTCTGGTCAATTCATACAAGCCGGATTTATCATTGCGGGAGTAGACGAGTACTGTCTGTTCATAGGGATGAATAATCCAATACTCCCGGACGCCGGCAAACTGGTAGATCTCAAATTTATCGTGCAGATCTTTTTGTGCTGTACTATTTGATAGAATTTCGACGATCCAGTCAGGAGCACCCTGACATCCCTTCGTGTCCAGTTTTTTTGGATCACAAACCACGCAAATATCCGGCTGTACTACCGTATCTATCTTTTCAGGTTCTGCGATACCCGGCGGTACCGGGAGTCTGACATCAAAGGGTGCAGTATAAACTTTGCATTGCTTGTTCCGGAAGTACGTCCACAAAAGCCCATATAGATTCCCAACCGTCTCCTGATGCACTCTGTCCGGAGCGGGTGACATTTTAAATAACTTGCCTTTAATAATTTCGACCATATGATCAAACCTCCAGGTGAGGTAATCAGCATAGGTATATTTCCGGTGGACATCCAGTTGATTACTATCCGAGACAATTTCGGTCATAAATCCAAAATTACGCCAAAATGGGTTTAATTTCCAATCTGCCAGTGACACCAGTTTTTAATCCGGTAGGCAGACGACTTTACCCGCGATCACAACTGCACCTGTTTTTTCACCCGGATCACTCCATTCATGGTGCGCCAATGTCCGGGAAAAGTACAAACGAAAACGTATTCTCCCGGTTCATCCGGCACTTCCCAGACAATTTCCCTGGTTTCTCCGGGATCAACCAGTCCGGCTGCCGCCAGGACGACTGTCAACTGGGGAATATACTCTCTTTCCGCTCCCGCGGCTGACTGCGCCATCTGATCGGCTGCCTTACCGATCATTTCAAGACTGCCGGGCGAACCGATCAGCAAATTGTGTTGCATCCCATCATTGTTGCTGAACACGATTTTTACTTTTTCACCAGCAGAAACTTCCAGTTCTTCCTGGTCATAACGCATCTGGTCGGGAACCGTTTTCATTTCGATGATCTGGTCAAATTCCTGGCCGGCAACATCGGGTAATTGCCGGCTTAATTCCTGAGCATAGGGTCCATGGTGTTTCAAAAAAAGATCGGTGATTTGTATTCCATCTTCGAAAACTTCCTGATCGGGTTTAAACTGTTCTTCGATTTTATATTTCCAGATACCCGATAAATCGATTTTTTCATTTCCTATCTGAATAAATACCTGTTCTTTTTCCCCGTATATACCTCCGCGCCCACCCGAATCGGATATTCGTATGGTCAATTGATTTCTACCAGTTCGCAACAGACCTGCCGGAACCGGATATTCGCGAACATCGTTCCATTTCCGTTCCATTCCGCCAATCCGTTTTCCATTCAGGTAAGTCTCGTCGGTATCGTCGATCGGCCCCAAACTCAACCGGGCTGGTTTACCATCGAGACCGGCAGGAACTTCAAACTCCCTGCGCACCCAGACGATGCCGTCAAAATTATGTAGTTCACGGGCAGAAGTTTTTGACCAGCGGCTGGGAGTTTCGATATTTTTCCAAGTAGTTGTTTCAACTCCATCTGCCGAATAATCCACCATTTGCTTTTCCTCATGATATCCGGCGGCAATCCGATCGCTTTCGCGGGCATGCATGGCCCGGGTAAAGGCTGCCTTATGCTTTACTGCACCTGCATAAACCGCTCTGGCCAGCCATTCATCATCGATGACCGATTTCTCCTTCGCTAAATCATAGAGCAGCGATCCCGTTTCAGAGCTTCCTGGTTGATCGATCAGATGCAGGATAGCCGCCAGGCGGACGCCTCCATTCTGGTCAGCCAGGAGACCGGCTTCTTTGATTTTCATCAGACTTTCGCCGGTAGCCGACAAAACCCGGACGGCATTCTTACGAACACCCGCAGAAGGATGTGACAAGGATTCATAGACCGCCATCATAACCTCCCCTTCATTTTCATTGACCAATCCCAGACCATGGAGGGTCCACAGGGCATGGATAGCCGGCGGATTCAGGTTGACCGCATCCAGACTTCTATCTTTCAGTAAACCGATCAGGTGATCTTTAGCCTCAGTATACCGGCTTTCTACCAGTAATCGCTGGGCATGCAGTCGCCAGAACAGATTATCGTTGCTTAAAGCTGCCAGGCAATTTTCCGGTTTTTCCGGCCCAAGATCTGGAAAGGGCTTCGGTGTCGCTCCATCATAAACCAGCCGGTAGATGCGACCATGACTTTTATCGCGCAGCGGATTGATGTGGGCATTACCCGGACCATTTTCGAAGCCGGGAGGGGTTGGGTTATGTTGAATAATGAAATTGTACCAGTCGAGGATCCACACAGCACCGTCCGGACCCACCTGGGCATGCACCGGACTCACCCATTCGTCCGAACTGGCCAGTAGATTCCAACCGTCCTTCTCTGAATAACCGGCACCATCGGGTTCGATGATCGCCCGGTGCAACAGATGTCCGGTCGGTTCGCAGACCAGGGCGACACGATTCCAATATTCCTGAGGAAAGTCTCTTGCCGTATACAGGTGGTGACCGGCTGCGGCCGTAAATCCGCCAAAGACGTCTACCTGACGCACATTCGGGGTATTGGGATGAAAGGCGTAATGACCATCAATCTTCTTGACACTCCGGATCTTAAGACCTTCGACCCCGTCAAAATAATGATGGGGGATGCCCAGAAAAGCACTATGGGTATTATTGGCAGTCGAAATCAACACATCAAAGTCCTCCGTGAAGCCCAATCCCCAGGTATTATTGGAAGTAGCCCCCATAAATTCCAGCTTCGATCCGTCGGAATTCAGCCGGTAGGCACCCTGACGGAAGTTGTGAGATTCATTACCCACTTTTCCTTCAAAAGCTGAATAGCCGACGACCCCCCAGATTTTGTTGTCAAAACCATACTGGAGGTTGGAAGGACCTGCATGGGTATCGAAAGTACCCCAACCGGAAAACAGGATCTTCCGTTCATCAGCCACATCATCGCCATCATTGTCTTTCAGGAAAAGAAAGTGTGGTGCCTGAGAGACAATCACTCCTCCGTTGGCAAACACGAGGCTGGTCGGTACGCTGAGCCGGTCGGCAAATACGGTAAACTTATCGGCTCTGCCATCACCATCTGTATCTTCCAGAATCTTGATGCGGTCACTGCCGGCCCCCTCTTCCAGCTTAATTTCATTGGGATAATCCTGGGATTCCAACAACCACAGTCTTCCCCGGTGGTCCCAGGCAGCGCTGATTGGCTTTAAGATATCAGGTTCAGCAGCAAAAAGCTGCAGCGAAAATCCGGGAGGCACCTGTATGCGCTTCTGGGACTGCTCCGGACTCAGGGGAGCCTGCAGTTTTGGCGGCGGATTCCGCTCTTCGTAATTGGGAATTTTCGCCTCCGAATATTGCAGAGCCGGCAAATCGAAGCGGGCAAGAGCGCTTGCCTTCCGGTCGCCGATCGCCCAGCGTAGTCCCTGCTCCAGTAAACGGTGAAACCCGGGATTCGACCAGGTACGCTCATCGTGTCCGAGGGCGGTATAAAAGACCCGTCCCTGGCCAAATTCCTTCACCCAGGTATACGGTTCACGACCGGAGGCATCTACCCGTTCCATCAACACGGTCCGGTCACGGGTCAGTTTGCTATGCCGGTAGGTTTCATCCCAGCTGGCGAATTCGGCTACTCCCTGCATAGCCGGATGCTCGGGAGCGACTATTTTTGCGGTAAAGGTGGCGGTATCATGCGATTCAAACTGACCACCGATCAGTTTGACGATTTCCTCCGAATTCCGGAAACAATAACTGGCTGAATGCACCGGCACAAACCCACCTCCCCTGCGTACATACGTCAACAGGGCTTTGGCCTGTTCTTCGGTAATTGCATCGTGATTGGCATACAACATCAAGGCATCATAATCTTTGAGGACTTCATCAGTCAGGTCATCCGGATCAGCGGTATAGGTAAAATAAAAACCTTTGGGAGCCAACGCAGCCTGCAGTATCGGCAAATAGGCTTTGGCGTTGTGATGCTCGCTGTCATGTCCGAGAAAAAGAACCCGCGCCGGGCGGATTTCAGCCGGTTGATCGGCAACCTGACAGCGAAACTGAGACAAAGCGACCAGCATGATCAAGATTACTGGCCTGGATAGTTGAGAATAAGCAGTTTTTAACATAATGGCGTAATTGTGACCGGATCATCCATGACCGGTGAGTCCGGCCTTCTAAATTAGGACTAATTTCCTTATTGACATCAAGCGCCTGCTATTTGATCTTGTGATCACAAACAGCAGTGACAAAGCCTTATCAAAACAGGGATCAAATTCGGGTCAGATTCTGATCGCCCACAGGAAAAGTAAGCCAATCATACCGGGAGATTGCCCAATATTTAGCATCTTACTCCGGCATCCCCGTTGATCTGCAAACTTTTAGTTGAGAAATACTTTTTCTGCCTCCTCACCGGCATTCTTATGAACATCTCCCGTCCGAACGCCTGGTCATTAACCATTTCCATTGTGGAGATAGCTTTACGAAGACCCCGGTTCATCCTGGAGTTTTTTCACTTGCGGTACATCCGGACATTGCTCCGGGCTATTGGAAGAGAACCTTTCAAAGTCATACTCTATAATCTTCTGACCAGACTGATCCAGAAGGACACATTGCTGCCTGACCGGCCCACCAGAATGTACCGGAACCAGCAGATCGTACTCCATTGTGAAATACTTACATTTTTCCGGTCAAGGGTATACATCAGTGGCTGGGCCCAGGCGAGATGGGGGATTGAAAATATCTGTCTGTTTCAAGACGGCATCTTGCTGGCAGAGGCGGTTTATGGACATTGGCGTCCGAATATCGACACTTTTTTTCAGAAAGAGGATAGCAATCCGTACGGTTTTTATATATTGGCAATACCCATAAAGACGCCCGATATTTTCCTGCTCGAAGCGACCGCCAATACAGGAGCCAAATTGGCCATTACCCTGACTTATACTGCACCTTACGGACCGGAAAACTACGAGCGACTGCGGCAGCTGGATGCAGCCCTCACCACCCGTCAACTCATTTTACCCTATACCCTCAGCCAGCCGTTTTTCTATGTGATAAAACAATACCCACCAGCATCTGTCCTACCATTACATGATCATAAAAAAAACACGAACACTGATTTTCGGATCATCACCAGAATTTCTGATATAAGAACGGAAACCGGCAAACGGCAAACCTGGTGTATTTTCCAGCGCCAGAGTGATTTTTTATCAGAAAATGCTCTAATGATCATTGGCCAAACTATTGGAAAATCGGCCATAAAACGAGGTTTAATATACTGGGATGAAGATCTCAGAGCTCCTGAAGGATATTACCACTCTCCTCATTATAAACCGGAATTCAACCTGACCTATCTGTTAAGCTGGAATTATATAGGCGACAATTTCTGTATTGACCGTGAAACGGTACTGGAATACCTGGTGAGCTACGAAAAAGAGCCGGAAGAAATTTCCCCATTTTCCATCCTCCTTTATACTGTTTGGAAAAATTTCAGCATACGACACATTCCCCATGTGCTGACATCCAGGCAAGAACCGGTTATTGACAATGATGAATCCCAGATCTATTGTAAAATTATCGCTGATTATCTGGAAAAATGCCCGGTAAACGGCATGGTATTACCTGGTCTTTCGGAAGATACTTTTCATATCAAATATCTGTCTGATAGAGAGCCGGCTGTTGAAATTGTGATTCCATTTAAAGACCAGCCGGACCAGCTTTGGCGATGCCTCGAAAGTATTTATGAAAATAACATCTATTCCAACTTTAGTGTGCGACTGATCGATAATAATAGTTCAGAAGATAGTACCCGTCAGATGCTGGTAACTATACTTAATACATTTCCACGGACAAATATCGAATCGGATAACCAGCCATTTAATTTTAGCCGGATTAATAATTCAGCTGTATCGGGTTCTTCAGCAGACTATATATTATTTCTCAACAGCGATACAGAGGTCATCAATGCTGAATGGCTTGAAAATCTCGTGGCTGAAGCGGAGGCTCCTGATGTAGCTGCTGTCGGAGCATGTCTTCTCTATCCGGACGATACCATTCAACATGCAGGTGTGATTGTGGGTCTGGGTGGGGTTGCTGAACATGCACACAAACACTACGATGCGGGTGAAAAAGGGTATTTTAATAAACTGATCTGTTCGCAGGAGGTCATGGCCTGCACAGCAGCTTGTCTTCTGGTAAACCGGGATTTATTTATCCTCGCCGGTGGGTTTGATGATGAGCATTTACCAATTAATTTCAACGATGTGGATTTATGTCTCCGGTTGCGTGAGAAAGGTTATAAAATCATTTATTCACCGCATGCCCGTTTGTATCACCATGAGTCACTTACCCGAGGCAGGCATCAGGACAAAATAGCATACGACCTGGCACGAAAGGAAGCACAATACATTAAAACCAGATGGAAAACCTATATCCGTAAAGGAGACCCCAATTACCCCCTGTTTTTTTCCTATGGGGATGGCAGTTATTCTTTAAGGTAAGAAAATGAGAATTCTCTTTATTACCCATCAGTTTTTTCCTGAACACGTCGGTGGTACCGAAGTCTATACCCTTGGAATGGCAGCACGGTGTCAAAAAAAAGGTGATCAGGTGCTGGTGCTTTCATACCTGGAAAGCCCCCATGCGGAATACCACCATTTTGGTCTCGAATACGGGTCGTACCAGGAGCTTCCCACCGTCAAAATCAAATACAATCTTAGTGTGGATCCCTGGCCGGCCAGGAGCGAATACGCCAACGAATTTACCGCGGCCATGGTGCAGAGGGTTCTCGCTGAATTTCGACCGGATTTCGTTCATTTTATTCACGCCATGAAAATTGCGGGCAAGGCAATGGAAGTTTGTCACCAACACCATATTCCCTATTTCCTGACCATGCCAGATTTCTGGTTTATCTGTCCGCGGCATACCCTGCTTACCTGGGATCAGAAACTCTGCGATGGACCCCATTCAACCTTCGCGTGTGCAAAGTGTCTGCACCATACCCATGGTTTCTTCAGCGATTCGATCATGAATAAAAGCAATCCCTATCTCGAACGAATGTTGAAAGTGCAACGCTGGTTATCACCGGTCATGGGTAACCGGAAAGTCAATCAATCTGCCCGCGCAACCGAACAGCGCAATCCATATCTCAGACAAAGAAGTAATGAAGCTCAAAGAGTGTTCATTTTTTCCCAATTCATGTTTCATAAATTGCTGGAAAACGGATATGACGGCCATAATTTTGTCGTGGCACCCCATGGATTGGAAACCGGAGGTCTGAGTATAAAAACCGGAATATCTCCGGGAGACAAAATTCAGTTGAGTTTTATTGCCAGCATCGTACCCCATAAAGGCTTGCATTTCCTTCTGGAAGTTTTAAAAGAAGTGAATAATTCAGCCATATTCTTGAATATTTATGGCAATGCCGTTGGAAATGATCCTTATTCAGAGGAAATCCGGAATACGGTAAAAGGTCTTAAAAATGTCCATTTGCTGGGTGTTTTTGACCCCGATCATTTTGGCAGGGTTCTTAACGATACTGACCTGCTTATTTTTCCGGTACAGTGGTATGAAAATGAACCGCTGGTCGTTAAAGCCGCTTCATATTGTGGCATACCTGTCATGGCAAGCGATATTGGGTCGCTCCGGGAAATGATCCAACCGGGAAAAAATGGATGGTTATTACCCCCCAGGGATCATGAAGCATGGATTATTTTCCTAAATAATCTAAGAAAAAAAGACCTGGCCGCTCCTGTCAAATCCAGTTATCCCATCTATTCAATGGATGAACATTTTGAAGTAATTTATCAGTTTTACCTAAAATCAAGAAATGACAATTCACCTGGTTGATCTCGTGGGCGAAGCAAAGTCGACGATGCCTTCGCCCAATCATATCGATATTCAGCGGATTACCATACAGAAGGATTCCCGTACTGCGATTTTCCAGCATCCGGATTCCTCCATCGTTTTTCCAAAACTTCGTCTGGGTGAAAAACCTTTTTTGTCATTCAGCATTGGCATTAACCCGATAGTCCACGATAAATTGGAGGAAGATGTCCAATTCAAGATATACCTTGTGAAGGGATTTCATCGCAAATGTATTTTTTCCCGGAAACTGCATCCACGAATGGTGCCTGATGACCGGAGCTGGCATGATCATGTCATCGACTTGTCGCCCTGGGCCGGCAAAGAGGTCCACTTTCATTTTAAAACCACATCAAGTAATCATCGCTATGCCTGGTCCTGCTGGGGAAACCCCGTGATAGAATACCAGAAGACCGCAGTCAGGAAAATTTCGCGCAATAAAAACCACCGGCATGTCTTTCTGATCACCTCCGACGCTTTCAGCAAACGATATTTAGGTTGTTATGGTCATCCTTTTATGCAAACACCGTCGATCGACCACTTGGCAGAACAAGGTCTGCAATTCCAGGAGGCCTACAGTGTTTCTTCCATTACCATCGGAGCCTATGCGAGTATGTTAACCGGCCGGTTACCAACAACCCATGGTATCGTCAACGAATGGGGCACTTTAGCGCCGGATACGCCCACTCATCTGGATGCTTTCAAGCAGCAGGGATATACCACTGCCTTTTTCAGCGGCGAGACAGAAATCGGACTCGACGCGTATGGATTCAGCCGCAGATTCGATCAGAGTGTAGCCAACATCAGCAATCCAGCTCAGGACGGATCGGTTACCCTCCGCTCTTTTGAAAGATGGCTTAACTATCAGGAAGACCGGCCACTGTTTTGCTGGTTGCAGTTTTTCGATACCCATCCTCCCAGTCTCGCACCGGTTCCATACAATACGCTTTATACCGGAAAGTCGTTTTATCCGGCATTCTCTTCCCCTGATTGGAGGATATTCGGTCTCGAAGGTCTGGTAGAATTGGAGAAGGAACTTCCCAACCTGGAGAAAGGACTTGAGGCTCCTTTGCTCTACAGAAGGTTGCATGAGTGCGCCAGGGCATTGAGAGGTAATCGTCAATCGGGACCTGATATCACGCAACATATCCGGCGATTGCCATCTCATGCCAGACGGGGTCTCGGGTTTCAGGAATTTGGCCTTTGGCTGGAATCAGAACTGGTGCCGGTCGGACAGGGAGAAAAGGCATCTCCGGATCTTTTAGCCTGGCTTCAACTCTTCAGAAAGGAGATTCAATTTATCAACGACAATATCACCTCCTGGCTGACAGGGATAACAGACTTTAATGATGCCGTTGCCCAATACGCCGGTTGCACTTCCTATTTTGACCACCTCATCGGTGAGTTGACTGATATACTCCACCAGCAGGGTATCTACGATCAGAGCTGCATTATTCTTACTTCACCTCATGGAGAAATCATGCAATATGACGGTGTGTTTTTCCATCATCACCTTCCGCATTTTGATGTATACGATATACCTCTTATCATCAAGTTACCGCATCAGAACCAGGGCTGGTCAGTGAACGGAATCATCCAGCTGAACGATATTTTACCAACCGTCGCGGGACTACTTGATCTGCCGGTACCCGAATCCGGAGCCGGAGGCATTGACCAAAGTTCGGATTGCAGGCAAGGCCATCTTCGGGTCAGGTCTCATGCTGCGGTCTATGATCTCCATGATCTTACCCGGTCGGTCATTCAGAATCCCTACCTGTTCGTCAAATTCCGGGAGAACTACCGGATCACTTCAGGTTGGGCTGGCAAAGAGGGGGATGAATTCTTGTTTATGCGGGATATCGATCAGGGAATGATCCGGGTGGATGATGCGGCGAGATTGCTTCAAATGCGCAGCCTGTTGGAAAGCAGCCTCAAGCCGGGTTAATCAGGGAAAGTAAATATCCTCTCAGGAGTACCTCCGCCCCGAACACCTCGTAAATTGTTTTATTTTGTTGCCGAAAATGACAGACAAGCATGGAGATACAGATTTTAGAAGACCCTGTTCTATTGGGTAAGGCAGCGGCCGATCATGCCGAGGGATTAATCCGGGAAACCATTTCGGCCAGGGGTCATGCAAACATTATACTGGCAACGGGAGCCAGTCAGTTTGAAGTCTTATCCAATTTGGTTAGCGCCGACCTGCCCTGGGAAAAGGTAACCATGTTTCATCTGGATGAATATCTCGGGATCCCGGAAAAGCATCCGGCCAGCTTTCGACGATATCTTACCGAACGGTTTCTCGAGAAGGTCGGTTTTCGGTGTACCTATTATCTGATCAATGGTGATCATCCCAATCCGCAGGAAGAATGCCGGCGAGTCTCCGCTCTCATCCAAAAACATCCGATTGACGTGGCCCTGATCGGCATCGGCGAAAACGGCCATCTGGCTTTTAACGATCCTCCGGCCGATTTCGATACGGAAGAGCCTTATCTGATTGTACACCTCGATCAAGCCTGCCGGCAACAACAATTTGGCGAGGGGTGGTTTGAAACAATCAGCGATGTCCCCACGACGGCAATTTCGATGAGCATCAAACAAATCCTGAAAAGCAAACATCTCATCGTCTCGGTACCGGATCTCCGAAAAGCGGACGCCGTAAGAAACGCCGTAAGGGGTGAGCTCACCAATGAGTGCCCGGCCTCCATTTTGAGGACCCATGATCATTGCTACCTATTTCTGGATAAAGCATCTGCCTCAAAACTCTAAATGCCATGCAGTCAATCGATGTTGTTGTCATCATTATCTACTTCGTGGGGATCACAGCTTACGGTATCTGGATCTCCCGCAATATGAAATCCAGTGACAGCTATTTCCGGGGAGGCAGAAAATTCAAGTGGTGGACCATGATGGGGCAGGCATTTGGAACCGGCACCCATGCCGAAATGCCGGTAGCCCAGGCTGGTGCTGCCTTTCAGGGGGGCTTTGCAACCATCTGGTATCAGTGGAAAAATCTGCTGATCACCCCCCTCTACTGGCTGATTGCTCCCTGGTATCGCCGGAGTGAGCGTACGACTATTGCCGAGATGGTCAGGGATCGCTATGGAGAAAAACTGAGCCTCTTTTATACCATCTTTGCCATCTTCTTTTTTGTGTTTATCATGGGGGCCATGCTACAAGGGGCTGCCAAGGTAATTTCGGTGGCTTCCGGAGGACAGATCTCCTCCAATTGGGTGGTAGTTGGCATGACGGTGGCCTTCATGGTTTACAGTTTTTTTGGAGGACTGGTCGCGGCCGCCCATACAGAATTCATTCAGGGATTGTTTATCATCATCCTGTCCTTTTTACTGATCCCCTCAGGGTTGCAAGAGATCGGAGGGTTCAGCGAGATGCGTGCTGTTCTACCGGAAGACTTTTTCCGGCTTTTTTCCGGAGAAACCGGATTGGGCGCTTTCACCATCGCCATGCTTGCCGTCAACGGTTTGGTGGGCATTACCGCCCAGCCGCATATGATGTCGATGTTTGCCACCGGCGAATCGGAATTCGTGGGCCGGATTGGGCAGACCTATGGAAATTTTGTCAAGCGGCTGGTAACCATTGGCTGGACGCTTACTGGACTGATCGTGGCTGCCATTGTGATTCAAAAGGGGATTGAACTGGATGATCCCGAACATGCCTTCGGATATGCAACTGCGCTATTGCTGGCCCCGGGCCTTATCGGTCTGATGATGGCCTGTATACTTGCGGCCAACATGTCGTCCTGTTCAAATTTTATGGTCAACCTGGGCGCCCTGTTTACCAAGGATGTTTACCAGCCGTACATCAAGCCGGAAGCCACGGATAAAGAGTTGTTGCGTACCGGCCGGATCACCGGCGTTCTTTTGACTCTGCTCGGTGTCGTTTTTGCCCTGTCGATTAAACATGTACTATCCGCATTTTTGTTTACCGAGACGATCGCAGCGTTCATGGGCATCATGATCTTTGGAGGTATCATGTGGAAAGGTGCCAACCGATATGGAGCATTGGCGGGAGTAATTGTCGCCTTTGTACTTTACTATTTGCTGAATTATCTGGATACCGGCGAATTGTTACTCGTTTACCGGTGGACACCGGAACCATTTGGCTGGGCCATGTTGGCCGGATTTATCACGCTGGTGATCATCAGCAAAGTCACCCCTGCAGAACCCCCGGAAGCTATTCAGAAATTTTTTCAAAAAATGTACACCCACTCGGATCAGAAACCGGGTGAAGAAATGATCGTTGATAAAGAATTACTTTTACTGGATGTTGATACCTGGTTGAAAAAAGAACGCTGGCAGTCATTTGCCAAACGTTACCGAACGGATTTTTTTGGATTTTTGCTTGCCTGGTTATTTGTCGCAGCTTTGATCCTGCTTGCCTGGTTGATACTACAGATACAATAAATGCTCAAATAAAAGATGGCCACTCTGTTAAAAAATGCCACATTGGTCTTGTCCGGAGGATTATTTACCGGTGACCTTGCGATTAAGAAAGGAATCATTCAAAAGATCGCTGCAAAGATCGATCCGCAGGAAGATGACCTGGTTTTAGATCTGAAAGGTAAATATGTTTTGCCCGGTTTTATTGATATCCACAATCACGGTGCGGCCGGTTTTGATTTTTCCTTTGGAAAATACGACCAGGGTGCCGATGCTTTTCAGCTGGAAGAAGGCCCTTTTAAAGAGGGGCTGGAAGAAGCCCTGCGGTTTTATTATGGCAAAGGAGTGACCAGAGTTTTAATGACCAGCATGGCCGCTCCTTTGGAAAAACTGGAATTTTCATTTGCTGCCTTAAAATCCTATCTCGAAAATAAAAGTCCACTTTATCAAATCGTAGAGGGAATCAACCTGGAAGGTACTTTTTTAAAAGACCCTCATTATGCCGGGGCCCAGAATCCAAAATTCTTTTACGATGCTGATACATTCGTTTACGAAAGACTGCAAAAAGCCTCAGGTCGGTTATTGCGGATTGTCAACGTACCTCCGGAACACGGCGAAAAGGGACTCGAATTGATCCGGGCTATGCGCCAGGAAAATATTGTGGTATCCGGTGGTCATACCGCCGCTTACGGCGATGAATTTCAGGCAGCGGTCGACAATGGACTCTCCCTGTCGGTACACTTTTTTAACGGCCCCAGCCGGAGTTCTTCCAAAGGTTTTCGTCTTGGAGGAGCTGAGCAGATAATGCTTAAATCCGACCGGGTATCGACCGAAATCATCTGCGACGGCTACCATGTTGATCCGGCCTATGTGCGGGATACTATTGCCCGGAAGGAATCCGGGCGGGTCATTATGATCACTGACAGCATGTTTGCCAACGGATTAAATGATCTGCAGAGTTTTTCCCTTTTTGGCCTGAAGGGTGCGGTCAGTAGCAACCGGGAGTACTTGCAAATGCTGGGAGTGGCCGATACCTTGTTTGGCAGCGTATTGGCTTCCGACAAAGGATTTACCAATGTACTAAACTGGCTCACCACTCCGATGACCGGAGTCTGGTACCGGCATCATGATGAGATGACCTTACAAGAGGCGCTTCCGGTTGCAAGCCGGATGTTTAGCGAGAATCCCGCAAAGTTGCTGGGAATCGATAGCGGCCGGATCGATATTCCCGGAACCGGAAGTGTGGCTGAGGGTAAGCAGGCCGATCTGATTATAGCGGACATTATCAGGGAGGAAAGAATTGGCTTTAAGATTGAAAAGGTATTGGTCAGGGGGGAAGAGCTAACCCGCGAAGTTGTTGGAAATACCTGATAAATAATGCATCGTCAGAAGCCAGGAAATTGCCATATCGATTATATCCATTCAGTGCAAATCCGTTCATAATGGTTACAAACGGGTAGTATTCTCATGGTCCCTGGAAGCTATCTGGTCCAACGGTTTACCGATTTTATGTAAAGTCAGGTTTTCAACCGGGGTGATCCTGGATTTTGGAAGATACTACCTTGGTGCAGAGCCGTTCATAACGGTTAAACCGGATAGTCGTTCATAACAGTTTCTAACGGTTAGAAACGAATACCATTACCTTACACCAAAATCAATGCAGAGCCGTTCATAACGGTTAGAACGGTTCTAACGGTTAAAACGGATATCAATTACATTACCCCTCCTAATGGTTAAATCTTGCGGTTTACCCATTTTATTGAAGTT
>CAYRYD010000066.1:0-26197 GCA_964428345.1 uncultured Saprospiraceae bacterium
CCAGAAGATACCCTTCGACAGGCTCAGGGTGACATTCTGCCAGAATACCAGTTTATAGTTTACAGTTGACAGTTCACAGTTTACAGTTGCCAAAAAACCAAAATACCAGAATACCAAAAAACCAATATAAATATTTGGTACTTCACATGCTCACCTGATGCACTGGCCTGCCTTCCCGGAAAAATGTGATGATATTTTCGGCAGCCAGACGGGCCATTTCGCTCCGGGTAAAAAACGTGGCGGAACCGATGTGCGGCAGGACGATTACTCTCGGCATTTGCAACAGGGGATTTCCGGGTGCCATCGGTTCGGGGTTGGTGACATCGAGTCCGGCACCCCAGATCTGTTGATCCTGCAAAGCCCGGATCAGATCTTTTTCGTGGTGTAGCCCTCCCCGTGCCGTGTTGAGGAAAATGGCCGTATTTTTCATTTTGGCAAATGCCTGTTGGTTAAAAATTTCCCTGGTTTCACTATTAAGGGATGCATGGACGGACAGTACATCGCTATCCTGTAAAAGTTTTTCAAAACTGACTTTTTTTGCGCCGAGGTTTTCTTCGGCTTTTTTATTGACAGATCGGTTATGGTAAATGATGGGCATATCGTAGACTGCTTTACATCGGCGGGCCATTTCATAGCCGATGGCGCCCAGGCCAAAAATACCCAGGGTTTTATTTTTCAGGTCCATACCGAGAAATCTAATGGGGTTAAAATACTTCCAGGTGCCCTGATTGATCGTCCGGTGAGCATCTAAGAAATTTCTCGCCACCGCAACCATCAGACCAAAAGCAATCTCCGCAGTGGCATCCGTGAGTACACCTGGGGTGTGACCGATAGGAATCCCCAACTTTGAAGCAGTCCGGATATCAATGTTGTCATACCCTACAGCATATATCGATACAATTCGCAAATGAGCACAGGCATTCAGAAAAGCTGCGTCGATGGAGTCACCGGAGGTGCACAAGAGAGCATCGGCGTTTTGACATTCGACGATCAGGCGTTCTTTGGGTATGGGAGGCCCCTGATCCCAGCATCGCACTTCAAATCCGGCATTTTCCAAAAGATTTTCGGCCGTCACCGGCAGTTTTCGACTGATAAATACGCGTGTTTTCATGGCAGACAATAATACGGAAAATGTAATCTTATGGATGTTTTTTGGATGCTATGATTTTTATGGTATGTTTCCTTCGTAATCTTCCGAACCATCGTAAAATCTGAAATATTTTCATGAGGTATTGACTTTGTTTGATTAAGACATTATATTTACTGGACAATACGATATCGTGTCTATCGGTAGGATTTTGTGGCTTAGTTACCACCACCGACGGAGGAATAACCTGGTCGGCTATGGGTAGCTGTCCCTGATGAAAATTGGGGGGACAATTTCAGTTGTCCCCCCTCTCTTTTGATATATTAGATCAGTATGTTAAATAGATTTATAGTTGCATTGGGTCTGGTATTTGGTCTGAGTAATAATACCTATTCTCAAACCGACCAGCCGACTGAAGTGTTATTAATTCAAATATCAGGATGTAACGCAGACCTTAGGGGTGAGTTGATTGTACTGCACACAACTTGCGGTTTTGAAGTGGATGGCTTGGTTTTGGAGATCGATACCAATTATCTAAGTTCTTCAGTTCCGTCTGAAAATTCTTTCAATAGCCCTAATGGTATTTGTAAGTGGACGGATGGTGACATTGATGTTTTCGAAGATTGTGAAAATCTCATTTCAGTTGGCGCGGGAGATTATATACCACCGCAGTCAATCGTCATAATCCAGATGACAGCAGATATGGCCACCATTTCTTCTTTTAGGGGCCAATGTGATCTTGATATTCCCATGTATGTCTTGAGAAATGGATGTGAACGTATTACGGAAGTCTTTCCGCACAGAAGTTATGGAGATACTGTCCAACTAAAATTTAACTTCATAGGCATAGATTCCTTTGAATTTGTTGTTCCCGGTGATTATGATCCCGATTGGTATTCATTACCTCTCCAAACAATAGGAAAATATTCTGCGCATGCATCCTCCTGTCGCACTCCGCGTCCGCCGATTTGGAAGACCGTCCTGGAGCAGACCTATGATCTTGAAACGCTCATTTATACAGCCCCTGAGTGCGATGAACAGGGTATGATCAGCATTCCCCGGTCAGCCTCAGAATATTCCATTGATGGTGGTCTTACCTGGAGTGCTGATTCGGTATTTCAGGATCTGGAAAGCGGTACCTATCGCATTATGGTACGGGATGAAACCAATAATTGTCCGGTTGCCTGGCTGGATCCCATCGTGTTCGAACCCTATACATCTCCTGAATTTCTGGCCGTCAGTTGGTTGCCGCATGCCGACAACACATGCACAGATATGAAAGCTGATTTACAAATCGACTTCCGGGTAGGCTCATCCGGTTCGGATGTGGATACCACTATGTATGAGTTTTCGATCGATAGTGGTATCAGTTTTCAGAATTCAAGATTATTTACCGATTTGTCTGAAGGTACCTTTCATCTTGCTATCCGGGATAGATCATCCCCCCAATGTATCGTACATCAATCCTGGGCCTCACCACCATTCCCCAATCCTCCAACCATTATCGGATTAGCCCATGACAGTACAGGGTTTTGCGATGATGGCCGGGTGGAAATTCTGTCTACCGGAGTGAATGTGTTATACTCCATTGATGGCATCAGCTACCATTTTGATCCTTTTGTAGTATTGCAGCCCGGGGTGCCATACAAAGTGTTTGTCAAGGAGTACGGTGATGATCGTTGTATCGATTCAATGGATGTTATATTGCATCAGACACCAGAATTTATCGCAGACGTGGTCGTAACCAGTCAATCGGCAGAATTCATATTATTGGTAGAATCAAAAGGTCCTTATAAATTACTTTGGAGTACAGGTGACACCACCGCGACTGTGACCGGTCTCCCAGCGGGAGTGAATCATCTTGAGATTACCGATGGTTGGGGTTGTAAGCAGACATATGCCTTTTTTATCACGGAAACTACCTGTGTATTTCAGATCACCGACTCCATAGTCGATGCCACCTGCGAAACATCGCTTACAAGCATTTACCTTTCTAATGCTGATACATTCCATGACTATCTGTACGATTGGAGTATCGATGAATTTGATGGTTTCCCATTTATTGAAAATGTGCCGCATGGAACCTATGCAGTTACTGTGAGCTATGGTGCTTGCTCCAAAGAGATTCAATATACGACCCCTATCGGCGGGATAACGGCAGTCGATTACAGGACCGAACCGGCGGGTTGTGCAGATGATGAAGGAAATTTTGTTATCCTTAAAATATCTGGTGGGGAAGGTCCCTACCAGTTGGATATTTCCAATCAATTATTTGATAGTACCATGCGCATTGCAGGTTTTTCGGCAGGAAATTATGCTTTTACCGTCTCGGATTCCAGGGGATGTCTTTTTCAGGATACCTTTCTGATCATGAGCGATGTGGATGTACCGGCGGTCGAGCCAAAAGTCATGGTGGTCGATTGTGACCAATCGATCTATGACCTGGATTTATCCGGTCTCTCTGGTGGATTACCTCCCTATCAAATCATGTTTAACGGGATAATCCATCCGGATTTGTTGATTTCGGATCTGGTGCCGGGAGAGTATTTATTGGAAATTATTGATGCAGTTGGATGTACTTCAAATACGATTGATATAACTTTACCAGAAATTCAGACTGTAGCTATTAAAAACCAGGATACAGTATTATTGCCGGGTAGCAGGATTTACTTAATGGCAAGGATTGATGAAAATGAATTGAATGATTTTCACTGGTATGGTCCAGAGGGAAAGATATGCGACTGCATTGGCATCGATTTTTCGCCGCAGGAGCCAGGTCTGTATTCCTTCCAGTATCAGCTAAAGTCGGGATGTACAGGCGAGGTATCGTTTTCAATCGATATTCCCGGTAGGGATATTTTTATACCCAATTCGTTTAGTCCAAACGGAGATGATATCAATGATGATTTTGAAATTTTTGCACCCAATCACAAAATATTAAGTCTTCAGGTATACGACCGGTGGGGAGACAGAATATACTTTGACCACGGACCCGATTTCAGTTGGAATGGGAAAGCGGGACAAACCGATGTGCAGCCTGGCGTTTATATTTATCAGGTCACCCTGCAGGATGCCGCTGGTAGATTTATCCACGAGTCGGGAAGCATTCATTTGGTCAGATGATCTGAAGCGGCGACCACCATAGACGATATTACGAAAAGTGAAGGTACTGAAATCCGGACCTCGCATTTCGCCATACCTCTCATCCAGAATAAATAAACGGATTTCTGTAATTTCCTTAATCAACTGAGTCAGCACCGGCAATTAATTCCAGGTGCAGGATCGGATACGGTTTTCCCAGGCTGTCGGTTTCCGACCGGCCAATCACCCGAAATCCCAGGTGCCGGTAAAATTCGCAAGCCCCGGTATTTTGTTCGTTGACGTCGACCTGGCAGGCGTTCATTTCCCTGATCGCATGCCTGACCAGGCTGCGACCCACTCCCTGGCCAAACCAGTCCGGATGGATAAACAACATTTCAATCTTTTGACCGGCAGTCCCGGAAAATCCAATGATTTGTTGCTGGTCATTACGGATCGCATGGAGTGTCACCCAATCGAAATATTGGTCCAGCATCGGTTTTATTTGCTGCATATACGCTTCCGGAATAAAATGATGGGTAGCGTTCACGGAAGCTTCCCAGATGTCGACCAACACCGGATAATCGTGGCGGGTGGGTTGACTAATCGTGAAATGCATGACCGTAAGAAAGATTCAACTGGTTGTCCGAATATGGTTTAACAAGACTTTTAAGATTTTTATTCAAAAAGCTCTCCGAACAGAATCTGGCATTCTGAATTGTTTTCAATCTTACCCTGAGCGGAGTCGAAGGGTCATCCTGAGATGAGTCGAAGGATCGAAGGATCAGAATTTCACTCCCTTAAAATAATCCGGACGTACGGCCATCGACTCGAGATCGGTGAGCTCACTGATCTTAACCGGCCGGCCTTCTTTAATACTTTTACGAGCGGCAATTCCGATGAGGATGGACATGGCGCCATCCCGGCTGCCAGCAGCATGTCGCAGCGGATCGGGCATATCCTGATTCCTGAATATTTTATCCTGCAATCGAACGTCACCTCCGCCATGCCCGCCCCGGGGTGCGGCAACCTTGATCGCTTCATACTGCGGGTTAAAGTTTTTCATCACCATGATCTCATGGTAATTTTCCGGCTCCCCCTTGTTATCCTGATCCATTTCCGCTGCATGCAATTTGGCCTGATCCGCAATCTCCTTGTCTCTCCAGGGTATGTCCTCCCACGAATCGATCCGTCCATTTTTGCCATTGAAGGCAACCGCCCAGCCTTCGTAAGGCGAATAGGTAGTGAGGGAATAGTTGACGAGGACTCCATTGGCGTACTTAATCTGGGCCGACATTTTATCGTAAATATCGATTTCCGGCCTCCAAAGGCAATTGTCCCGGATGTAACCGTCGTATTTTTCGTTTTCAACATACAGTTCGTAATCCCTTTTACTCTTGGTAATGTCGTAGTAATATTCGCAGCGATCTGTGTAAGCACAGTTGCGGCAATTGGCTCCCCGGAATGGATTATTATGACCATAATGTTCCAGAGATCCGTAAGCACTCACTTCAACCGGGTCTGAATCCAGCCACCAGTTGAGCAGGTCAAAGTGATGTGTGGCCTTATGTACCCACAATGAACCTCCGTGGGCCATAATACCGTGCCACCGGCGGAAATAGGATGCTCCGTGATAAGTATTTAAATACCAGTGAAAATCACAGGAGGTGATCTTGCCGACGGTTTCCTTTGCCAGCAATTCCTTAATTTTGGTGGGGTGGGGCGCCCAGCGGTAATTAAAGCCGACGATGATCTGTCTTCCGGAGGCTCTTTCTGCATCGAGAATCGCCTGGCACTTTGTTTCGTCGGTGGTCAGCGGTTTTTCCGTAATCACCTGGATACCGGCTTTCAACCCTTTAATGATGAATTCGTGATGGGTCGAATCCATCGTGGTGACGATTAATACTTCCGGTTTGATTTCCCGCATCATCTGGTCAAAATCGGTAAAAACCGGGCAATTGACCCCCATATACCTTTTGGCCAGCTCCAGCCGGCCCGGATTGATGTCAGCCAGGGCAACAAACTCCAGGATATCGCTGTATCGTTCGACCAGGTTTTTACCCCAGAATGAAGTGCCCCGTACTCCGGTACCCACCATCGCGACCCGTTTGCGGGCAAAGATAGATTTGGAGGCAATCCCTTCTACAGTAGCCGGTGCCACCGATGCTGCACCGGCGGCTATCCCTGATGTTTTCAAGAATAATCGTCTTTTCATGATTTTTTTTCTAAAAAATGATTGATATGGGCCCTAAAATAATTAAAAATAACCTTCAGGACTTTCATTTGATCCATTTGATGAAAAATTCAATTTTCTCCTTAAAAAATGCTTTATTTCAATCGGAATATTAAAAGATCGAAATTTTAATGAATACCAGGTACATTATTGCGGTTGACCAGGGTACTACCAGCTGCCGGGCATTGGTGGTCTCACATGCCGGAGAGATCAAAGCGGTAGCGCAGCAGGAATTCAGGCAGATCTTTCCCAGGCCGGGATGGGTGGAGCACGACCCGGAAGAGATCAGCCGGGTGCAGATGCAGATGATCTCCGAAGCCATGAACAGGGCGGGCATCAGCAGTCAGGAAGTCGAAGCGATCGGGATCACCAATCAGCGGGAAACAACCGTGGTGTGGGACCGGCAAACCGGTAAACCACTCTATAATGCTATCGTATGGCAGGATAAACGAACCGCCGATATATGTGAAGAGATCAAAGACCAGGGGTGGGCGGAATCCATAAACCAGCGGACCGGACTGGTGGTAGATTCCTACTTTTCTGCGACCAAGGTGATGTGGATCCTGAGGCAGGTGCCAGGGGCCCGGGAGCTGGCTGAAAAGGGACAACTGGCCATGGGTACGATTGACACCTGGCTGATCTGGAAGATGACCGGAGGGAATCAACACATTACCGATTATTCGAATGCATCACGGACGATGCTGTACAATATTTACGATTTGCAGTGGGATGATTGGATCCTGGACCGGTTGCAGATTCCCCGGGCCATGTTGCCGGCGGTAAAACCCTCCTCCTACGATTTCGGACATTGCGAAATCGATGATGTAAAAATCCCGATCCGGGGGGTAGCCGGCGATCAGCAGGCTGCTTTATTCGGTCAGCAATGTCTCGAACCGGGCCAGGCCAAGAACACCTATGGTACCGGTTGTTTTATGTTGATGCAGACGGGGAGCAAAGCGTCGCCTTCGCACAACGGATTACTGACGACCATTGCGTGGGGACTGGACGACCGGGTTTACTATGCTCTGGAAGGCAGTGTGTTTATCGCCGGGGCAGCCATCCAGTGGTTGCGCGACGGGCTGAAGCTGTTTGAGCATGCCTCCGATTCGGAAAATCTGGCCCTTCAGGCCAGGGAAGATTATAATGTCTACGTCGTACCGGCTTTTGCCGGTTTGGGGGCTCCCTACTGGGACATGTACGCCCGGGGCGCGATCTTTGGCCTTACCCGCGACACCACATCGGCCGAAATCACCCGGGCTACGATCGATTCACTGGCCTATCAGACCCGGGACATCCTTCAGGCCATGGAGTCGGATAGCGGTATTCGCCTGGACCTTTTAAATGTCGATGGTGGTGCGACCTCCAATAATTACCTGATGCAATTTCAGGCGGATATCCTGGGTGTCCCGGTGGTGCGTCCCCGGGTGACGGAAACAACCGCCATGGGAGCAGCCTATCTGGCCGGATTGCATACCGGCTTCTGGTCCAGGGAGGAGATTGCCCGGATCCGGCAGATCGACCGCCAGTTTGATCCCGGTATGAGCGACGAGCAACGCGAAGCCAGGTACCAGGGATGGCAGAAGGCCGTAAAAAGGACGTTGGGATGGTTGAAAGACTGACCTATTCGATTGATCATCGCCCCGGGTTTCTCCAGAGAGCCAGGGAGGAAACCTTCGACTTGCTGGTCATCGGCGGAGGCATCACCGGAGCGGGTATCGCCCTCGACGCCAGCAGCCGGGGATTGTCGGTATGTTTGGTTGAAAAAGGTGATTTTGCCTCGGGAACCAGCAGCAAATCAACCAAGCTGATACACGGAGGATTACGGTATTTAAAACAGTTTGAGTTTGGTCTGGTCAAGGAAGTGGGGAAGGAACGGGCGGTGTTGCATCACCTGGCGCCCCACCTGGTCGTTCCGGAAAAAATGGTCTTACCCCTGATCAAAGGCGGATCACTGGGTAAAACCATGACGTCCATTGGTCTCTATATTTATGATTTTCTGGCCGATGTGGAAGGAGATGACAAACGAAGGATGCTCGATAAGGAAGAAATTTTGGAGATCGAACCGTTGCTTCCCACCGAAAAATTATTGGGAGGCAGTATCTATGCCGAATACCGAACCGACGATGCCCGGCTGACCATCGAGGTGATAAAGACGGCTTACCGGTACGGAGCTTTACCTCTGAGCTACCTGGAATGTACCGGAATCGTTGAGGAAAACGGCCAGGCTGTCGCAGCCTGGTGCCGGGACCAGCTCGATGGTGAGGTTTTTAAAATACATTTTCGTCAGGTGATCAATGCGGCAGGGCCCTGGGTGGATCAGGTACGGGGCATGGTGGAACAAATTTCCGGAAAGAGACTCTATCTCACCAAGGGTGTGCACATTGTTGTGCCGAGAGCCAAATTGCCGGTAGCTCACGCCGTCTATTTTGATGTACCACACGATAACCGGATGATCTTTGCCATCCCCCGGCTGGAGATCACATATATTGGTACCACCGATACATATTATGAAGGAGACAAAGAACATGTCACGGTCAATAGAGGGGATGTGGAGTATTTGTTGAGGGCTGCCAATGAAACTTTTTCGATAGAGAACCTAACCGAAGCGGATATTGTTTCTTCCTGGGTGGGGCTAAGGCCACTGATTTATGAGGAAGGCAAATCGGCTTCGGAAATATCCCGTAAAGATGAGATTTTTGAGGCTTCAAATGGTATGCTTTCCATTGCCGGTGGGAAGCTCACGGGTTACCGAAAAATGGCGGAGCGGATTGTAGATATCGTGGTCCGACGCATCTTTCCCGATGATTATCAGGATCATCCGGCTAGAACGGAAGATATTTTTCTCACCGAGGATCCCTTTGAGAATTACACCGCTTGTCAGTTGTATATCGATGAGATCAAAAAGGTCTTGTTGCCAAAAGGACTTCCGGAATTTTATGCCCGGTATCTGGTGCACAATTATGGCAAAGATACCAGCCGGATTTTGGAGACACTGAACACAAACAATAGGTTAACGTCGGAAGAGTCACTGCTCCTGGCGGAATTGGATTATTGCCTTGCAAATGAAATGATGATTAAACCACTTGATTTTTTAATTCGCCGAACCGGAAGGTTATTTTTTCTTCCGCAATCAATCGGACTCGTGGAAAAACATATCTTTCCTTATCTTGAAGACAAAGCAGCAATGCAGGAGATCCAGCTTCAACAGGAGATGCTCAGTTGGCGTGAGGTTCTGCAATCGATCCGGTCATTCAATTAAGGGTAGGTTTGATTGATTGAACTCTTTGTTTACCCAACGTGTCTGATAAAGACTGGAGTTCAGACCATAATCTGATGTAATTGGCAGAGTCGATATTGAATCAGGAAAACTTCAGGAAACTCTTTGACGAGAACTACAACCTGTTGTGCAATTACATTAATACCTATACCGGCGACTGGGATTTAAGCCAGGAGATTGCCCAAAAGACTTTTGTGAAATTGTGGGAGAAACGGGATGAAATTTCTTTCAATATTTCTGCCAGAAGCTATCTCTTTCAGTCCGCCCGTAATACGCTAATCGATCATTACCGCGCATCGAAGGCAGCGACCGTACATACCGGCCAATACTCCGACGGGTTGGAGCAGGTGGAAGAGATTCCGGTCGACGATGATCAGGCATTGGTCATCACCCACTGGATTGCCTGGGCAGTTGATCAACTGAAACCGAAAACGCGGGAAATATTTCTCCTCAACAAGAAGGAAGGTCTCACTTACGATGAAATCGCCGAATATTTGAAAATATCGAAGCGAACGGTTGAGTACAATATGAAGAATGCATTGATACAGCTTAAAGAATTGTTAAAAGATAAAATATAGGGAACGAATTGAAATTTTTTATTTCAGAATTTGGGTTTCCTGTTATTTCAAACGTCATAGACTCGAAATGTATTAATTGAATGAAGAGAATAGAGGACAAGATCTTACAGTATATAATCTCCGGGAAGGCTTCCGGTGGTGAAGCGCCAGGAAAGGAGATAAGAAAAGATCCCTCTTTTAACTCCGATGAATTTGATCTGTTTCAAAAGATCTGGACGGCATCGGATCAATTAAAGTTTTACCGTAGTGTATCGCATGAAGCGGCCTGGCGGAACGTGATCAGTGAAACCGGCATGCAAAGGAGTATTCGCCCGAGCAATAGCCGGAGGCTGGTCATCTGGACTTCTTCCGCTGCCGCAGTGGTAATTTTAGGGCTCTTTTATGTCCTTTCCGATCCCTATGTCACCCATCGTGCGCTGACCGATGAAGTGTATATGTTGCCTGACAAGAGTACCGTACTGCTAAAGGCCGGGGCGGAAATACGACACCTGAAACCGGCAAAGTTTCTTGCTGCCGACAACCGGATGGTCTCTTTTACCGGCGAAGGTCATTTTAAGGTTATTCCCGACACTTCCAAAATGTTTATTGTGAGCAATTCACTGACCCGGGTTGACGTGCTGGGTACCCGATTCATCTACCGGGCAGGAGCCGATTTTTCTGAATCAGAAAATATAGAAGGCCTGGTCAGATTTTGCACTAGTGATGGCAGTCAGGAAGTATTGCTCAAACCGGGGGATAAGGCTACTTTCGACGGGTCGACTATCGAATTAACCCCCCATATGGAGCTATCCGAAACTATGGACGGGAGTGAGCAACGCGGAAATAGACTCACTCTGGCGGATCTGATCGATATTCTGGGCGACCTTTATCCAGCCGAGATTGTCTTTATGCCAACAGTGCAGTATTCCCCGGTTGTGGTGCAGGTGAATCTCGGCGATACCAACCTGGATACCATTATTCATAATCTGGAGGAAGATTCCCTGGTACAGATTGAAGCCGAAAAGTCCTCCCGGGGTTATAAGATCTCCAACCTGACTGCCCGGCCGTCCGGACTGGATGCTGACTATACCTATGAAATGTATAGGTCCGGAATCCAGTGGAAGAAATAACTATACCTATTTAGGGTGGGATCATGGCAGCCACCAATGATGCTGGCACTGCCACCTAAAACACTAGGAGGCTGTTGAATTACGCAGCTTGATGCTGAAGCCGTAAATCGTCGTTCCTGGCGAAGAGAGACGAAGGAAGCTACTGGAAGTTGTAACTGACTGACACCGTCTGCCAAGGCCTGCCGGGCAGAGGCTCAATGAAGCCAGGAGCGGCGAGAACGGCTGAAACACTATTATATTAGAAATGTTCTTATTGTAAATCAGCGCGAGGTGAGTAGTTCAACAGCCTCCTAGGTCTGAATATGAACCGGATTAGCTATCTTGGCTCACATGCAACCGGACAATTTGCTCGATTATTTTTTACAGTGGGAGGAGGAACTTCCCGACCGCACCTTCCTCCGGCAGGCCATCGATGGACAATGGAAGACCTGGACCTGGGCACAGGCGGGTGATGAAAGCCGCAGACTTGCACGGGCGATGACTGATATGGGTCTCCAACCGGGTGACCGGGTCGCCATTCTTTCAAAGAATTGCGCCCAATGGTTTATGGCGGATCTCGCCGTCATGATGGGAGGATTGATTTCCGTACCTCTATATCCCACGTTGTCAGCAACGCATATACAGCAGATATTGGAGCACAGCGGTGCTCGTATGGTGATCCTTGGAAAACTTGATGACTTTGCCAGTCAGCAGCCGGGAATACCGGAGGGATGTCTTACGGTTGGAAACAAGCTTTATGAGCAGCCGGGGCAGACCATATGGGAGGACATCGTCGAATCGCATGAACCGTTGACCGAAACGTATCATTGGCGTCCGGATGAAATTTGCACCATCATTTATACTTCGGGTACCACGGGCGACAGCAAGGGAGTGATGCACAGCATGGGCAATTTTGAGGAGACAATCCGGATGGTTTTTGTTGAATTGAACCTGCCTATGCAGCCCAGATTGTTCAGTTACCTGCCTCTTTCCCATATTGCTGAAAGGGTGGCAATTGAGAATTACGGGATCCGGGCGGGTGCCGAGATTTCGTTTGCCGAGTCACTGGATAAATTCAATGCTAATCTGGCCGAGACCCAGCCTGATCTGTTTGTGGCCGTACCCAGGATCTGGGAAAAATTCAGGGAGGGAATTCTCAGGAAAATGCCGCAGGAAAGACTGGATATACTTTTTCGAATTCCTTTTTTGGCGGGGATGGTCAAGAAAATGATCCGGAAAAAACTCGGCCTGGGCCGGTCCCGGCTTTTTCTGACCGGGGCGGCGCCCATTTCAGCACAGTTGCAGGAGTGGTTTTTTAAGCTAGGTATCGATATCCTGCAGGTTTACGGAATGACCGAAGATTGCGTTTATGCCCACATGAACCGGCCGGGTCAGAATCGGTTTGGCACGGTTGGAAAACCGCTGCCGGGCCTTCAGGTTAAATTCGGACCGGATGGGGAGATCCGGGTTAAAGCACCAGGGGTTTTTCAAGGGTATTACAAGGATCCGCAGCTAACCAGCCAGACCTTTGATGACGAGGGATTTTTATGCACCGGTGACATCGGAGAATATGATCCGGATGGCTATCTGATCATTACCGGCCGGGTCAAGGATCAGTTTAAAACGGACAAAGGGAAGTACATCGATCCGTCGCCCATCGAACTCAGGCTGCAGAATCATGCCCTGGTCGACCAGGCCTGCGTGATCGGTACGGGTGTTCCCCAGCCGATTTGTCTTCTGGTGCTTAACGAGGAGTTAATCTCCCGCAGTAAGCAGGATATTTCTGCTCATCTTGAAGATCTCCTTCAGTCGGTCAATCAACAACTCGAAAAACACGAACGGCTGGAGAAAGCCGTCATCGTACCAGGATGGACCGTTGAAAATGAATTTCTAACCCCTACCCTCAAACTCAGGCGGTCGGCGATTGAAAAAAATTACGGCCACTGGATAGGAGAATGGTATGCATCGAATGAAAAAATCATCTGGCTGATACCCTGATGATCTCAGCCAGGGATTTTTATTGCATCATATGTGCTCTCTTATAATGATGACGAGTTTTTCCTCTCAGAAATGGACCATGGGAACGGTCTGCTGATATTGTCCTGCCCTCATCCGGTAATAATAATGTCCTGGTGGCAGTTCCGGCAGGTTATGAGAGAGTTGATACCTTCCGGCGCTGAAGTATTGATTTTCGAGCACAATGACTTCCTGACCGATGGCATTGATCAAACTTAATCGTACCTGCGTGCCGTCCGTCGTAAACCTGGTGTGAATGACATCAGAAAACGGGTTGGGTGCCGGATTGAACTGAAAACCCGGATTGCCGGAGAACGAGGCTGCCGGCGTGGCAGTCTGGCAATTGGTGACCAGAGGCAGATAGGAAAAATCGTGGGAAAATAATAGACTGACCTCTTCGGAACTGGCTCCAAACCAATCCACCAGAATCGACCCAAATACATTCTTAAAGTCGATTTGTGCCGGCACGCCGCTCTGAGGGGCCGGATTCTGGTCGATGACCGGATTGTCTCCGATGATCCTGCCATCAACACACGAACCAAACAGCAGGAGCGGTGCAGCATCACCGTGATCGGTACCGAAGCTGCCGTTGGAGGCAATTTGCCGGCCAAATTCCGAACGGGTCGCACCTAAGACGCGTTGATCGAGACCCTGTTTTCTAAGATCATCCATAAAGGCCAGGATCGCTTCCGACAAATCGGACAGTAATTGTGCATGTTCGCCGCTACTGGTGTCATTGCCATCAACCTGATTGGCGTGCGTGTCGAATCCATTGATATTGACTACATAGATTTTTGTCTTTAGTCCACCCGATATCAGCCGGGCCACGATCTTGAGCTGATCGGCAAGACGGTTCTGACCAGCTTCCGGATAAAGGGATGTAGCATTGGTACCTTTGCCGGAGGTTTCACTGAGCACACCGGCGTACTGATTGGTTTGATTAACGATCTGCCGGAGGAAGTCCAGTTCATCTCCATAGGGGAGATCCGGCAATGAACCACCGGAGGTACCCGGGATCATCAGCAAAGAAGCCGGATCATTGATGGCCAGTGAAAAATTGGCTGCCAGACCCTGGCAGGTTTCCGAAACTGAAGGTCCCAGGGCAATGGCTACCGGATGCGGATTTTCAGCATTGGGATATTCTGCCGGATAACCTGGATAACGGGTATCCAGGTATCGCCCCATCCATCCGGTCGTAAGTACTTCACCGGCTTGCGATCCACTATCCCAGATATCGGTCGACCGGAAATGGCTGCGGTTTTGATTTTCATAACCGACATTCTGAACAATGGTGAGCGCAGCTTCCTGGAAAAGCGATTGTAATCCACTCATTCCTGGATGCAATCCGGTCTTTTCCGTGAGTTTCAATACCTGCGATTCCGGAATAAGAATGTTGGAGCGCACCGCAGATAACCCGCTATATTGATCCAGGGGGATGACCATATTAAGACCGTCGTTACCTCCGTTTTGCTGGATTAAAACAAAGATCCGGTCATTTTCCATCTGAAGCAGATTGACCAGGTTAGGGTGTGTCATGACCGAAACGTTGACACCACCCAACATGACCGGAACGGACATTGTGGTGCCGGTTCTTAAGAATGCTCTGCGTTTCATATTTTGAATAAATTGGAGGTTAACTTAACTGATATTCGGGCAGGCTGAATAAAGCGTAAAACATCCCCTTTAGACGGTTTTCGAGCGCAGTTTTTAATGCTGTATTTTGCGGATCTGACCGGTAGAGATCGTATTCGAGTGTCCACTCATAATCGGGTAAACCCGGTAACAAAACGGATTTTAAATAATTCTTTTGTTCAGTGCTGATTGCTTTGGGTAAATGGAGGTTGATTAATTCGTCGATTAATTGGTTGGGATTACCAACTCCCGGAATATCTTCGATAATCTGTAACAGGTCAGCCTTGATGTTAAGCCTTCCCGCCTGAACACCGGTGAGTAAAATCGTGCAGAATAATAACCGGTTACTCAGTGTGGTCGAATTGATCCAGGTACGGTAATAGAGGGGAGGTTGGTAATAGGCTTTCCATCCGGCAACCGATGGGGCATTAAAATAAGTCATTTGTAATAATTCGGAAAAGGCGGTAATGCGCAGCCGGATGGAATAACGGGAGATGATATCGGGTCCCAGATCAATATTTAATTGCTTAAGTGAACTCACGATAAAATCGAGTGGGTTTTTGATGACACAGCCTACTGCGTACTCATCATAGAAATGTTGACTCATCAGGAGGGCTTCAACCATTGGCCTCATCTCGTAGTCACTCTGCCGGAGAATTTCAGCCATGGGTTCGATGATCTGGTTTTCGATGATATCGTCAATCTCATAATACACAAACCAGCGGTAGATTTTTCGGGCAATAAACCGGCTCACCTCATCCTGCATAAAAATAACATCGATGAGATGCTGATATTCCTCCTCACCCATATTGGAGATTTCTGCTTCATTAAACCTGTGACTTAATTTTTTCAGCGTTGTATCGTGCTGGTTAGGGCGAAACCGGACTCCGGTGCGCTCTCCACCCCGGTTGAGATAGCCGGTATCGGTCCAGCCGGTCAATATTTTGGCTATTTCGAGAATATCTCCTTCGGTATAGTGCGTATAGTCATCCTCTCCGGCCAGGGGTCCTTTACCGATCGTGAATAATTCCAATAATTCGCGGGCATAATTTTCATTGGGTTGGTTTTTGGTATTTTGATTTCCGTTTAAATACCGCAGCATGGCGGGGTCGACGGTTGTGATTTTGGTCAGTTCCCGGAAATTACCCAGAAAATTTTGCCGGTAATTGGTGATGTTGTGATAACTGAAATTGGCGTCCCGGATATCCGCTGTCACAAAATGATTATGCCAGAATAAGGTCATTTTTTCCCGGATGGAAAATCCTTCTTCCAGGACGAGCCCCATTTGCCAGGCCAGCAATGACTGAAGGCGGCTGTTGATCAAGCGGTTGATATCTTCGATCCGGCTTAAAGGGATATCAACCCAGGTATTTCCCAATGGAACGAGAGGGTCACCATCGAAAAAAGCATTGATGGGTGGATCAGGTAACGGGTTTATTTGGAGCAGTTTTTCCAGAGACTCGTGAAGACCGAGTTTTTCCGCTTCCGCAATATTTTCTTTCAGGGGACCAAACATCGTTCTGCGCAGCAGGTGCGCTGCCTGGGTTGCTCCCCAGTTGCCGGTATAGGGTTCCAGACTAAAATTGGAAAATCCACCCATGTTGAATAATTGTTTCAATGAAAGGAATCAGGGTGAAACACCCTTTTAAAGATATGTTGGATTAAAAAGCATACCAAATAGGTTACGAGGGATTAGACGGTAAGGTTGGGTCAGGGTTTAATTCAGGAGCAAATACATTCCAAAAATTTTCAGGGATGCCCGGAGTTGAATTGATTTGATCGGGAATGATTCGAAAGTAACCTCAAACTACCAGGGTGATTCCAAGGGGTCATGACCCCCTGGACCGTTTCGATGATCTTTTTATTCAACCTTGATCTACCGGGCAGACAGGGAGTCGCCCAGTTTTTCGACCACGACCGCACCTACTTTTCTACCCTGGACGATGCCGTTTTCGATGGCAGGCCGGTAATGAATTCCCCCATACATCCGGCTGATGGCGGCTTCCTCTGACGCTTCGATAAAGGATTTGAATGAACGCATCGGCAAACCATATGGGATTTCGACCGTATCGTCAAAGGCGAAGTTATCTCCGTAAATGTTGGTCAACACGACTGCGGCGGCTGAAGAGATGACGCTATGACCACTGGTATATTCCGGAAAAGGCGGCGTCTGAAGGAGAGGGGTCCAGTTTTCGTCGATATGCCGGTTGATGACGGTTTCAGGCCGGACGAGATTGCTCCGGTACTTTTCATCCCAACAAACGATAAACCCGTCGAAAAGGGCAGCCGATGTATAGACAAAGGTCTTAGCCGTCTTCATGAGATCGGCACCGTCCTTCCTGGCAGCCAGTTGAGCAATCCCCATCCAATGGCCACCCGGAGTAATTTTCTTGGTGGCAAACATCACGTGTCCTTTGTGATGGCTTACGTATGGATTGCAGTCCCAGAACTGGGCTATGGCCGTTCTTTTCTCATCGAGGTTCACACCGGTTTCGTATACCTCCATGACTTCGCGGAAAAAATTACTGTTTCTGGCGGTGTCAAACCGGGTGGGCAGGGGAGGAGTAAACTGCTGGGCAGAATCGATTAAGAGAGTCCTGATTTCCCGCCAATGCGGTTCTATTCCCTCCATGTAAGCAGGTGGAGTGGGTTGCCAGCGACCTTCATCATCCCGGATATCAAACTTCGGATAGGTCCTGGTTTGACTATAGTTGTCTTTGGATGCCCACGTCATGATATATTGACGCACCTCTCCGGCATATTTCTCCGATGCTTCGATGACCTTGCGCGGAGTCCCGGCTTCCCGGTAACTGGTCTTCAGACCGTTGATGAACTCATCCATCCTGGCTTCAGAGAAAATGAGCGTTCTACCGACCTTGGCAAAAGCCAGGACTCCGGCAATGTTGTAATCGACCAGCTCAGAACCGGCATCCGGCATCTCGGTCAGATCGTTAATTTTTCCGGCCAGACTCGGATATTCCGGGTGATTTTTTTGCAAGGTCTGATAAGCAGCAATGCTTGCATAAGCATAGATCCGGCTGGCTACCGGGGGTGAAAATATATCGTAGACGATAATGTCTGTCAGCCTGGATAAGGTATTATGCAGATATTCGGGATCGGCTACCCTGGCCTTATAGGAGTCGTCGGTTTGACAAGTCCACAGGGTGAGACCAGACAAGATCAGAACTATTGGTAATCCTTTCATATTCCAAACTGCACTTAGATTGACCGTCAAAAATACGCAAAATAGCCGGCGGTCTGACTCATCGATGGATAATTTAGACCTTTTATCGTCTCAATCCTGTTGATTGATGGATGTAAACAATTCAGGATCTCATGAAAAACAACGGATAGAATGCAGTATCTTGGCACAGGACACTGGCCGATACTCAGGTCTGCTAATAAAATCAGTTTTTGATCTTACACTTTGATTATGAAGAAACAAACAAGACTCTGCATGGTTCTCTTTGTTCTTTCAGGGATGTTGAGCCCTGCAATAGCCGGAACTGGTGAAGAGATGGTAATGGCTGCCCGGAAACTGCTGGAATCATTGAACCCCGGCCAAAAGCAACAAGTCACTTTTGAAGTGAATGATACCAGCCGCGAAATCTGGCATTATCTTCCGGTAGCCGATTTTGGCCGTTTTGGGCTTCCCCTGACGGAATTGAACGATGCCCAGGATCAGCTGGTACTTGGCCTGGTCAGGTCATCGCTCAGTGATGAAGGATTCGGGAAGGCCCAACAGATTATGGAGCTCGAACGGGTACTGAAAGTGATGGAGAATAATTCGCCCCGGAGAGATCCGGAACAGTACCACATTGCGGTCTATGGCACCCCTTCGATGAAGGGTATCTGGAGTTGGAGTCTCAGTGGGCATCATCTTTCCCTGCATTTTACCATGGTCGAAGGTAAGATGGCCAGCACACCCACTTTTATGGGGTCCAATCCGGCGGAAGTCCGGCAGGGTGTCAAACAGGGATTACGCGTTTTGAAAGACGAAGAAGACAAAGGCCTGGCATTGATCAATGCTTTGACAGCAGATCAGCAAAAGCAGGCCATTTTTACGGCCGAGGCTCCTTATGAAATATTTACGGCTGCCCAAAGTCTGGTTAATCCGTTGGACATAACCGGAATACCGTACCGCGATCTCTCCATGGCTCAGAAAAATATGCTGAAGGAAATCGTGGAAGAATACATCGCCGTCATGCCGGATGACCTGGCTAAAAACCGGAGAGCGAAGATTGAGAAAGAAGGCTGGAGCGATGTCTATTTTGCCTGGGGCGGCGTCACCGACCGTAGTGCCGGACACTACTACCGTATCCAGGGAAGGAGTTTCCTGATTGAGTTTGATAATACCCAGAACAATGCCAACCACATCCATTCGGTATGGCGTGACTTTAACGGTGACTTTGGACGGGACCTGATAGGCGAACATTATAAGGCTTCCCATTAGCAGGTCTCTCTGCCGGTTGCGATTCCCGCAAATAGGAGTATCGGGTGATATTCTTACAGTCCAAATGTATTATGAATTTCCTGAATATGATCAGTTCCGGGATTTCGAGGGTATGCCGTCTTAAAATCCGGTTTTTGTTTTTTCGTTTACTTTTTTCTATTTTCGGCAACCTATCATTTCTTAATACTAAAAATTTGGACAAACATGAAGACACTTCAAATGCTGATGGCTTTTCTTTTGGTTACCGGAACATTATTGGCTCAGGAGGCAACGACGGAAACTGCTGCCGGTGTGTACAATGACGGACTGACCGCATTGAAAGCTAAAGATTATGCCAAAGCGTATGATCTGATGTTGAAAGCAATGGATATTGCCGATCCCAGTGCCGATGCACAGGTACTGAAGCTGGCCAAACAGAATGGATCGATTGCTGCCTACTACGCCGGAAATGCACTGCTGAAGGAGAAGAAATACGAAGAAGCTATGACGAGGTTTGACAAGGGTATCGAGCTGAATGCCAATTCATATACTAATTTTTATGGCAAGGCCAAAGCGCTGGATGATGAAGGTAAAATTGGTGAAGCGGTAGAAGCATACATTAAGGCCGCAGAAGTAGCTACTGCTACCGATAAGGCCGACCGGGCGGAGGCTTACCTTAGCCGGGCCGCGAATATGGTGGCCGTGAGTTACGGTGCCAAAAATTATGACGATGCAATCAAAGGCGGTGAGGCTTACCTGGCTGCCCATGAATCGGCGGATGTCAGCTATTATGTGGCCAAGTCACTGGTCGAAAAAGGTATGGCTTCGGATGCCGTGTCCCATGCGGAAAAAGCGCTGGAACTGGGTGGCGATGCCGAAGAGGGTAAATATTTCCTGGGCCTGGCGGAAGTATATGAGGCGGCCGGAAATAAAAGTGCAGCAGCCAGTACGTATAGTAAAGTTCCCAAGGGAAAATATTTTGATCACGCTCAGTACAAAGCAGGTCAACTTAAATAAAATATTCCAACTGGAATATCGCAAAACAGGGTCTCTGATACGAGGCCCTGTTTTATTTCCAGATATTGGATAATTTGGTCAATTCCGGTATTTTGGCCGGTATCCCTGTTATCTTTATTACAGATCCTGAATTCCTTCTGCCAGCATGCAATTTGTTACGTTTCTACTATTTACGGGTTTTGTTGCCGCCTGGGCTTCCTGGAATCTCCGGAAGGATAAACTGGATACCCGTGACGGATATTTCCTGGGCGGGCGCAGTCTTACCGGGATCGTGATCGCGGGATCCATGTTGCTGACCAATATCTCGACCGAGCACCTCATCGGATTGAATGGCTCTGCCTACCGCAATGGTGCGGTGATCATCGCCTGGGAAGTCACTTCCGCCCTGGCACTGGTGGTTGGCGCCCTTTATTTTGTACCCCGGTACCTGAAGATGGGATTGACAACCATTCCCGAATTTCTGGAAAAAAGATTTGACGGATTGACCCGGACCATCATTGCCCTGTTGTTGATTATTTCCTTTGTAAGTACTTTGCTACCTATTGTGCTTTATACCGGTGCGATCAATATTGAGAGTCTCTTTGATATATCCGGGCTATTGGAGGTCAGCAAGCAGCAGGGTATGTGGATCACGGTGCTGGTCGTGGGTATTATCGGTTCGGTCTATGCTATTTTTGGAGGTTTAAAAATGGTGGCTTATACCGATACTTTAAATGGCATTGGTCTGCTGCTGGCTGGTCTGGCTGTACCGGCTATTGCTTTGTGGGATATCGGAGGAGGAAATCTCTGGTCTGGATTAACCAAAGTGTATGAACACGCTCCGGAAAAATTTAATGTGATCAGTAGTGAGCCTTCCGTCGGTCCGGGTAGCCGCGAGGCGATTTTGCCTTTTCAGGTTTTATTTACCGGGTTGATCATTAATCAAATCTATTTCTGGACCATGCACCAGTCCATTATCCAACGGGCATTGGGAGCGGTAAGTCTGAAAGAAGCCCAGAAAGGTCTGTTGTATACGGGCATTCTCAAGATCCTGATTCCCCTGGTGATCATTTTGCCGGGCATCATTGGATTTTATTATTTCGGTGACAGCCTCTATGCCAGCCAGGATACGGTATATCCGATGCTGATCAAGCGGATTTTACCGGTATGGATGACCGGATTTTTTGTGGCGGTCGTGATGGGTGCAGTGTTGAGTACTTTTAACAGCGCTTTAAACAGTGCTGCTACGATATTCAGCCTGGGAATATACAAGCGATACGTCAACCGGGAGGCCGCCGAGAAAAGGCTGGTTTGGATTGGGAAAGCGGTATCCTCCGTTTTAGCGGTCTTTTCGATCGGCATTGCTCCCTTTGTGGCCAATGCCCCGGCCGGTCTTTATCAGCTATTGCAACAGCTGAACGGTATTTTTTTTATTCCGATCGCCAGTGTCGTGCTGGCTGGTTTTTTCTTTCCCAAAGTCTCCGGAGTGGGAGCGAAAGCCGGATTATTGTTCGGACTGGTTTTTTACATTACCATGAATTTTATCTTAAAAGTCGATCTCCATTTTGTCCATATCTGGGGCATTGAATTTGTGTTGAACATCGCCGTCATGCATCTGGTGTCGATGATCATACCCAATGACAACCCTTTCCGGATCACCGATGTCGGGGCGGTCAATACCCAGCCCTGGCGCTATGCCCGGGGCCTGAGCATCGCCCTGGTGGCGGTAACGCTGGTTATTTATATGTTGTTGCAATAAGGTAAATCGTCATACTCCCAAACGTCACCTTGAGGCTTCGACAAAGCTCAGCCTGACGGTCGTACGTCACCCTGAGCCTGTCGAAGGGTAGTTCCAACCCTCAGCCCGATTATCGGTATGTCACCCTGAGCCTGCCGAAGGGTTCATTCTGACGGTCTTATGTCACCCTGAGGCTTCGACAAAGCTCAGCCTGACGGCCGAAGGGTAGGTCCGGCAGTTCCGGTAGCTGGAATTGCAGGGTTCTCGCATGTCCCCTTTGTACAGAAGAACCAGTTGACCGGCTTCAGTAAATTGAAAGTGAATGAAAATACTTTTTTCATATATTTAGCGGACCGATTTGATTGTTTAACACCGATCCTCATGAAACAACCAACCAACTTACCCCTGCTTGTCCTTGCCATGCTATTAGCCCAGCTGAACTGGCAAATTGCCCATGCCCAATACTGTGCACCGACCTGGTTTGGAGGTGGTGGTCCACCTTGTGAGGGGAGTTCTGCCGGGTCTCTTTTTCTTGCCAATGTGACTATTGGTACGATCAACAATAATTCGATGTGTGGAACGGATGGATATTCTGATTTTACCGGCTTATCCACCAATGTCTTTGCCGGTTCTATTCAGGAAATTTCATTTACCAATCCTTCTCTCCAAATTTACGACAGTATGAACATTACACTGTTTGTTGATTGGAATCAGGACGAGGAGTTTGTCACCGGTGACGATGAGAGGATGTTTAATTTATTTCGACTCTATGCTGGTACGACTGATACCACTACGTTCATGGTTCCTATGACTGCAGCCCCCGGGAGTTATCGGATGCGAATAATAATGGATTGGGCTGGTACCGGAGCTAGCCAACTCAACCCATGCAATTTATGGTATGGTGAAGTTGAGGATTACACTCTCACAGTGATTCCTCCGTGTCCCGAAATAGGCGGACTTACCGCTTCACCCGAGTTGTGTGAACTAAACACTTTCTCACTGGAGGCCACCGGGTTGATGCGCATGGCTATGTCAGAAAATGGGGAGGCGAATTTCGGGATTCAGTTTGTGGCTTATCCGGATAATGTCATGATAGCACCCTATTTGGGGGGTACCTACCTGGGGGTCGTACCTTTTGCCAGCTTGACTATGGGGGGGACCGTGGCTACCCTTCCGAATGTGGATCCTTCTTTGTTAGGCCCCCCGGGCATGTACACCATCCTGGCAATTTTGTCGCCCACACCTGCCGATATGAACTGCCGTCCATACGCCAGTACCACCGTGGAGTTGCAAGCCAGTTCTTTACTCAATTGCCGTGACCTGAATCTCAGTGTCGGAGCCGATGGCACCGCACGGTTTCTGGTCAGTGAACTGATACAGGGGTCTAATTGCAGTCCATTGTTGGATGTCATGATCTCTACACCAGGGGGAGTGGTAGTCTACCGGGCGGATGGCCTGGCCCGCATGGATGAAGTGGTGATCCCTGACGCCTGTCGCTACCTCGGTCAACCGTTGAATGTGATGGTTTCCTATCCTTCGGGCGAAAGTTGCCAAAGCCGGTTGACTTTAAAAGAAAATTTTGGACCCCTGTTTGCCCCGGGAAGGACATTTAATCTCTGGTGCTTTGACGAAAAGGTGGGTGATATCCAGAAATACCTGAATGCCTATGGCTACCCGGAAGCTTATGCTCCCTGTTTCGGTACTGTGGTTCCATCTCTGGTGGGTGACTGGGTCCAGCCTTACGACTGTGAGCCTGGTCAGGATACTACCAAAATTATTTACCGCGAGTTTGAAGCCTTTGACAAATTGGGCAGAAGGGCGAATGTCTTTGACACCATCATTTTGTACCGGATTCCTCAACTAACACCTTCGTCTTTATTCTGTGGTGTATCAGACACGATCTATTGCAGCGATACCAGTGATTTCCAGAGCCCGTACATTTTTGTTGGAAACAATGTCCTGGGAACTGTAGAGTTGGAGCTCGTAGAACTGGTCATCGAAAACGGTGAACTGGTTTTCAAACCAAGATATTTCGATCCAAAATGTGGAATTCAGGTTCATGTGGATTCCTGGCAATTTGGCAACAATTCATGCGAAGGACAGTATAAGGTAAGGGTCGAATTGAAGCAGACTTGTGCCGGTGGTATGAGCAACGTTGTGCTGGATCCTCCGGCGACCAATGTGGTAGGAGGACCACCGGTACCGCCCAATGTCTGGGTGCCATTATCCCCGGATTATTCCTACTGGGTGTGCGAGTTCTGGATCACCGACCTGGACACTTTACCTCCGGTAGCGATCTGTAAGGGAGAACCTTTCTTCAATGGGCCACTGGAACTCGACAACTGGACATTCAATACCATACGCGATTTTGATTTCCTCCACGAAGAGGAATTTCTCGGAGGACTGGTGCAGGGATTGCCGCCGTTTGAAGATCTGGTGATCCCCGATGAACTAACTATGCTGGATACCAGTAAGGCGCCCCACTCGATGTGTTTTGCATCGGAACAGATTATTGAGAATCCCGATATCTATCTGGGTCTGAATACCGCCTTCATCGTTGCAGAACAGGATATGGATTTTACCTTTGACTGGGACTTTCTCCTGGGTGAGTTCGATGAGAACGATGTACTGTTCGGTGCTCCCGGAGCAATTGGTCTGATCGGCTATGGTATCAATGGTACTTTCTACAAACTGGTAGAAGGTATCGAAGAACCACTGCTGGACCAATGGGCCGAATATCAGGAATTCCTCGATCAGGTGATGGGTGAACTGGAGATCGATGAAGAACTCTGCAATCTTAATATCTCCCTGCTGCTGGAAGATGCCTGGGGCGGCACCACCATCCGGCTTAAGAAAGGGGATGTGTTTACCCTGTTTGGCATCTGGGTTTCGAACAGCGATGCCAAGATCCAGTTCAGTGGTGAAAACCTGATTGCCACTAACACCCACGAATGTGCTGCACATGCTTACGTGCCCCCGCTGATCGTAAAGGAGGATTGGAGTGGGATCAAGCAGGTGAAAGCCATGATCGAATCGATTGGAACGGTTATCCTGGAATATGATGCTTCTACCGGTTGCTATGTTAGTCATGAACAGTTGAAATTACCTCACCGGGAAGAACCATATAAGATTACGTATGAGGTGTACGACAGTTGCCACAATATTGGTTATGAATACTGCTATCTCAAGGTCAAGGACAAGACCAGACCAGTAGCCGTAGCCGACAAGGGAGTGACGGTAAGCCTGAGCGATAAGAAGGTCTGGGTCGACGCTGCTACTTTTGATGAAGGGAGCTGGGACAATTGCGGAGTCAACTTTATCCTTGCCCGGCGGGCCGACTGGCAGGAAGCATGTGTCGACCTCTGCAACAATGTCAGGGAAGAGGCCAATTGCTCTCCGGCTGGTCCTGAAGATTATGAGTCGGCGGTTATACCGATCTGGACGGATGGGCACGATACCTTATGGTGCCTGGATCTGGAAGATGACAAACATTGCGATCCGGTCGAGGCTCATTATGTCAAGCAGATGGAATGGCTGTGCCAGGATGAGTTGCCCTGTGGAGAATTGATTTACAATGGATGGAATTACGATCTGTTGCGCTATGCCACCATCGATTGCCGCGAGAATCATTATCTGGATAATACTGCTTTCCGTCTTCTGGTGGAGAAAGCGTTGAAAAATCCCAATGCTGACCCCAACGATCATCTCGATGGGTTGATTGAAGAGAAATTCAAGTGTGTACTACCAAAGGCAAATGCCGAATGCATCTTACCATTTACATTTGGACGGTTTCCCTTACTGGAATTTCTACTCAATCCTCCTATGTTCCCACCTTTGTTACCGATCCCGACTATGACTGCATCCGGCCGGATCGAAATGATGTATCTGCCCGAAGAGCAAGCTTTTTGTGGTTATAACGATGCAGAACTGGGGTATCAATTGGATAACTGGTCGCAGATCGGAGGTGGCTGGAGTGATGCAGTACCATTTAGCTGCGACGATGCCTGCGGTCCGGTGACGGTAGAGATCCTGGTGATGGACT
>CAYRYD010000067.1:0-26125 GCA_964428345.1 uncultured Saprospiraceae bacterium
TTTGAATAGCTTATCATAGATAAGCGGTTGACAATTGAATGGGGTTTTTAGAGGTACCCTTTAGTTGCCAGCACGCCAAATATTCTTGCCTCCTTGTCGGAAAGAATGATGGTCTCCCGGTTACCTTTTATGATTTTCTTTTGATTATCAAACGTAAGATCACCCAGAATGACCCGGTTGGAATTTGCCCCATTTCGTCTGATGTACTTTGGTATTTTCCGGATTGCTGCGTAAAGCAGGATTAAAATACCAAGGGGCAAAAAATGACCAGTGTTTATCTGACTGTTTTGTTCATTGGGGAGGAAGAAACCTGTATATAGTAGCAGCCCCGGGGTTGCCTCCGATTGTTGCAGGGGACAATATCATTATGAAGGCATTCGGATAAAGGAGCTCTCCAACAGCCGGGACAATTATGCTTTCGACTGGGAAGTGAAGGGAGTTCGAAAAGGTTACGAGGATTTTCAGGTGGTGCGGGATAAAGACAAAAACCTGTCAGAGGTTAACCGTTGATCGGACTATTAAGGATGTTTTTTATCACAATGAATATTTTCAATCAATTGAATGAGTGATAGGGCATAATTATCCCAGGAGAAACGTCCGGCCCATGAAAGAGCTTGGTCAGGGAAGTCTTCAGGTGGGGGTATTTGCAAATATTGCAACATTTTTTCGGCAAGGGAAGTTGGATCCCCTGTGGTAAAATAATCAGTCAGAGGGCCTCCAACTTCGGGAAGACTTGAGTTGTTGGCGGCAATTACTCTTCCCCCACAACTGAGGCATTCCAGAACCGGCAGGCCAAAACCTTCATATAGACTGGGGTAGATCAATGCCAGTGATCTGCTGTGCAACTGAATAGCCATTTTTTGGGTTACACGACCTAGAAGACGTATATCCTTTTGGTATGGATGTCTACTTAATTCCTGGAAAAAATCCTTCGTCTTCCAACCTTTGGCACCGGCCAGAATCAATTGTGGTTTGACGCCGGTATTCAGATCTCTGAGAATCTGGTAAGCTTTGAGTAAGGTGATGAGGTCTTTACGGGGTTCGATGGTTCCTAAATAATGGAAAAAAGGTTGGCGAATGTTGTAATTTCTTAATTCGGTATCAGACAGATCCCGTATAAATGAAGGATCCCTTCCCAGAAAAATCGTTTTAACTTTATGGGCGACTTCAGGAAACATCTTTTGCACATCATTGGTTGTATGCTGAGAATTTGTTGGGATCAGATCGGTTTTCCGGAGAATACCTGGTAAAAATATTCTTTGCAAAAACTGACTGTGCCACCGGTGATATTCGGGCATTAATAACGCTGTAAGATCATGGATAATGGTAACCCGGACCATCGATTTTGGCAAATTAAAGGGGCCAAAATGAGTGGGCTCAATGACGGCATCAGCTTTTAGTATTCTGAGCATAACAGGTATGACAAGAAATAATCTGAGCGATGCAAAGCCAATGGGAAATTTAATATTGGGTATGACGATTTCCCTGCAATTGTCAAATATTTTTTTTCTTTTTGTTTTAATTAGTATGATCTCATGTTCACCACGATGCATGATTAGTGACCGAAGCATGTTGATTGTAAATGAATGTATTCCTGCATTTTGATTATCAACAGGATCACCTATTATTGCAATTTTCATCCCCCTTCCTCGATGATTTGGCGATAAACCTCAAGAGTATTGAGTGCAGTTTTAAGCCAGGTATAATGACTTGCATATTGCCGGCCTTTTTCGGAGTATTTCTTCCAGGTTTCTGTACAGCTTAGCAAGGTTTGAAATGCTACTGCAATGGAATCAGGATCTTTCGGATCGCAGGGGATACCTGCATCACCCACTATCTCCTGCATGGAGCTGTTTGCGCCATATACCACCGGCGTTCCACTACCCATCGCTTCGAGGAGGGGTAGTCCAAAGCCTTCGTAATGCGAAACATAAGAAAAGATATGGGATCTGGCATAAATGTAAGCCAGATCATCATCGTGTATATAGCCGGTAAAATAAATCCGGGGATTTGATTCATGTTGATCTATTTCATGATATTTCCAACCGTTTCTTCCGGCGATCACCAAAGAAATATCTACAGAATCGTTATCCTCAATAAATTTGGTAAATGCTTTAATAGTATTTGCCAAATTTTTACGGGGCTCAATCGTCGATAGACAGAGAATAAATTTATTTTCTGGTAGACCGTATTTCTCATCAATGGTTGTATTGACATCATTTCGAAATTTTGGGTGAAATTTTTCCGGATTGAATCCCTGAGGTATGGTATAAATTTTATGATTGGAGGGTTCTATGAGATGCTGCAGATCTTTCCTGGTATTTTCTGAAATGGAAATGAGTGAACATCGATCTTCATTTATTCGTTTGAAGCCTTCCTCAGCCGCTACGATGTTATCAGCAGCGTGATATTCATGGTGTGAAAAATGGGTGAGATCGTGTACTGTAACCAGGTGTTTTTTAGAGAAAGGAGTCACAAAGGGAAGGTTCTGGGGAAGCGGTGCATGTACCAAATCGTAGTTTCGAGAATAGTCCTGCAGGTTTTTAGTAGTATTGAGTAAAGGTTTGATTTTTTGGTGACCAACTATTTGACGGAAATTCACCAGCTGGTTTCGAAAAGGTCCATTGATATAAAAAAGACGACCCCGGCTGTACAAATTGGCAGGTATTACTTTCTTAATGGTTTTTTTAATTGTTAAAAGAATATGCTCATAAAGATAGCGATCAGGCTCCTGATATTCCGCTAGTAATTTTTTGCGCAGGAGATTTGGGTCAATTACTTTGACTGGGCGCACGAGCTCAAATATTCTATCACCAATAAGAAGATCGATTTCCCAGTCATTCTGATGTTTTGTCAGGATCGGGTAATGATGGATCAATTCTGAAACATACCGGCTGACGCCATCAAAATAGTCGTCCAGGAATTTAGTTGCTTCTAATAAGACTCTCTTTGTTGGTCTGGTTATCTTTTTATTGGAATCTTCATAGTGTAGTTCCATGAGCAGTTGACCATGCCGTGCCATAAAGAGTCTGTGGATCTTCGGAGACATTTCCTCCTTCCAGCTACCTGATTGCCCTTTTCTGAAATTTTGTTCGGCTACCTGGCGATGCATGAAGGTGCCGCCATATTTGGGATTACCGAATTTGAGCTGCTGGAAAGTGGGCATCTTTGCAGGATCTGGTTCGGGCAAATCCAGCAAAGACTCTAATTTTAATACCTCATGCATTGGATCATGGATAAGATCTTCAAAGCGAAGGATCAGGTCGGCTTGGATTGACCAAGCTTTAACGTTTTCTGACCAGCCGCCAAAGTAACTTCCCTCCTGTGCAAGGATGGCCTCTATCAGGTTATTTTCAAAATCGGATCCGGGTTCAACGATATCGCTCCGGTGGTGTGCCAGCGATACTACCGCATCCCGGCCATCGCGTACAATGTAGACGACAGGGCGATTTCGGATTTCTGCCGGTAACTGGTGAGGTAACAAATGAGTTTTGACGATAGGGTACAGATGGTAGTTCGGATCGAGAGGCCGTCCGGGATCGTGATGGTAGGTACTAGATTCCAGTCCAAAAGCCTCGAACAGGATATTACGCAAAAAGGTGTTACCAGACCGGGGAAAAGAAGCAAGTACAATCATTCAGTGGATTCGCAAAGTTTAGCTAACTTCGGCGCTTAAGATATTGAAATTTAGTGCTTCTGAATCCATGTTTGGCAGAAAAAAGCCCACTGTATCTCAACTCCAACTGATTTCCCTTCATATACCTAAGTGCGGCGGTACATCTTTCCGTTTCATGCTCAAAGAAATTTACGGCGACCGGAAAGTTGCCCGGTTGGATATTATGCTGAGTAAGAAGGTGACCCAATTGAATGAACAACCATATCATTCCGCCGAACTTCCACCGGATCTGCAGGTCATTCATGGTCATTTTTCACCGGAAGTCTTACGCGTTCGTTTTCCGATACCTGATCATATTCCATATATAACCTGGTTGAGAAATCCGGTAGACCGGGTTATTTCAAACTACTATTATCTGGAGCACCGGTTGAAAGATCTGCTCAGGGAAGAAGAAAGAGGTTTGAATATTCTTTCTAAAATGCAGCGTAATCTTCTCGAATACGCCAAGTCCGGTAAAAACAGAAACCGGATGTCCGGATTCCTGCAGGGGCTTGATTTAGCCGACTTCAGGTTTGTCGGAATTCTCGAACATTTTGACAGGGATGTAGAAGAGTTGGTACAGATCATGGGTTGGAAAAAATATAATGTCCTCCATTATAACGCAACCCCTAACAAGGAAACCCTGGTAAAGGATAAGATCAGAAGGAAGATTGCCGAGTGGAATCATCTCGATATGTTGCTGTATGAAAAGGCTCTCAAACTGGCAGATAACCGGAGAGTTGTATGAGAAAGATCTACTCTATCCATGTCCCCAAGACGGCAGGTTCGACATTTTATGAGATTCTCTGTCAACAGTATGAGCATATTTCACCTCCGTATCGTCGAAGGGATATTGACCAGTTTAAGTTATCCAATAATTTCGACGCAGTTAGTCCGGTATGGAATCAATTTGAAGTGATTCATGGGCACTTCTATTTCAGGGAAATCGAACCATTCATTGAAGAGCTCGATTTTTTGGTAACCTGGATAAGACACCCGGTCGATCGCGTAGTATCCAATTATCGTTTTTTTATGGAGGGCTTTAAGAACCCTTCCAGAAATATCAAATTGTACGGGTTGAATAAACATCGGAGCGATGAAAAACTTTTGCAATATGCTGAACTACCGGAAAATCGGAACAGAATGTCGGACTTTTTGGAAGGAATTACTTCGGTAAATGCATTTGTAGGCATACTTGAACAGTTTGACTTGGATTTGAAAAGGCTGGCAGACAGACTTAACTGGTCCCTTCCTTTTTCAATACCGTTCAAAAATAGATCATCAAAATCACTTATGATCACCAGATCAGAATACGAAACTATTAAAATGTGGAATATGAAGGATGTGGATTTGTATGAAAGACTGTCAAGAAATACTCTAGCCTAGGAAAAACAGCCAGGAAATGCATGGAATGAAGCGAAGGGTAATTTTTTACCGGCATTGGGACAAACCTCTTGGCGGCACCAATGGCGCCAATCTGAAACAAAGGGATTGTTACGATCATTTTATACATTCGTCTATTTTCCAACCCCACATATATTTTAGTCCAAAAATAGTTTGGAATGATCATCCTGGCAACTACTGGAGGGATCTTCGGGATGATGCACTCAAGCGATTTCGGATTTTGTCGACGGATATTTTGTTTTTTTCGGGTTCTGACTGGGAGGTGTTGTCCCGGTCTTTCAGGAGAAAACCTGGGGTACCCATTTTAAATATTGTCCATCCAAGACATGCCAGGCCAGACGATAAACGAAATAGTTATCTTAAACATCCAGCCATAAGGATTGCTAGAAGTGAGCAAGGCGCCAGAATTTTGGAGGAGTATGGTGTCCATGGTCCTATCTTTGTGATACCGGATGCCATCGATATTGATCAGATTGATAAGGTTGAAGTATCTGAGAAGGATATTGACATTCTGGTGGTGGGTTTAAAGCAGCCCCGGCTGGCTAAGGAAATAGCTGCCAAACTGGATAACTGGAGTGCAAATTTGGACAGGAAATTGAATATCTATACTCAACTTCCACCCAAACTCCCAACCAGGATGGAATTCATCCGTCTACTGAAGAGAAGCCGGGTAGTCATTTGTTTACCGGTATCTTCATCGAAGGGGTATGAAGGTTTTTATCTTCCTCCTTTGGAAGCCATGGCGGCCGGATGCCTGGTAATCTGCCCTCCGGCAGTCGGGAATCTGGCGCATTGTATTGATGGATATAATTGCCTGATGCCGGCCTACACCGTCGATGCAATCACAGACTGTGCTATTCTAATGTGGCAAAAAGGACCCGAAGAGAAACAGAGGCTGATCGACAACGGTCGTGAGGTTGCTTGGCAACATTCTCTGGAGAAAGAGAGGGAATCCCTGTTGAATCTTTTACATCAGGCTGATCACCTGTGGAGCAGCCATTTTCAGATGAAGAAAAGGTCTTTTTGGTTTTTGAAAACATAACATTGATTGAAACAATGGAATCAAGTTTACATGAAAAGGTAGTTGAAACTTCATGGAATAATCGTTTTGTTTCTCCTGGGACTGTACAATATCTGGTCAATTTACTGATCTTGACTCTGTTGACCGGCATTGTTTATCTCTATGAAATCGAAGAGGACCTCGGATTACTGAAACTGATGTGGCTGGTGACGGGTGGTTTTGCAATTCATGCTCTATTGCCACTGCGTTTGAGGGTTGGTTTTCTGACGATATTAAATGTACTTGGACTTTTCTTATTTTTTGATCCCTGGGTTTCTTTAGGGGTGATCCTGGCCGGATTGATCTTACTGGGTATTGCAGATGCCCATTTGCCTCCGGCAATAAAGACAGCAGCTATTGTCAGTATTGGAATATTGCTGGCGACCGGTACAGCCTGGAATCATTTGCCATTGTACATCAGGCAGGTTTCGTCGGTTGTTGGTGTTCTTTTCATGTTTCGGATGATCTTGTATCTGCATGAATCCAGGATCAGGAAGGTTGATGCGAATTTTTGGCAGCGACTGTCCTATTTTTTCATGTTACCAAACTACGCTTTCTTTATTTTTCCGATAGTTGATTACCGGACCTACATTAGCAGGTATAATGCTTCCGCTCAGGTTTATCTCAAAGGGGTGACCTGGATGTCCATCGGTATTCTTCAGTTGATTTTATACCGGATCATTTATTATTATCTTCTTCCGGCACCAAGCGAGGTGCAGTCATTGTGGGACCTGTTTAAATATTCAGTTTACTCCTATCTATTGATCCTTCGCCTGTTAGGGCTGTTTGAACTATCGGTAGGCATTCTGTGTATGTTTGGGTTTGATCTGCCACGAGTCTTTAGGAATATTTTCCTGGCAGATGGATTTATCGATGTTTGGCGGAGGATCAATATTTACTACCGGGATTTTGTCACGAAGATCATCTATTACCCCGTATATTTCAGATTCCGGAAAGTCCTGGGATCTCCGATTGTAATAACGGTACTGGTGGTTTTTTTCTTCAACTGGTTTTTTCATGCCTATCAGTGGTTTTGGATTGTCAGGGATTTTCCGTTAAAGGTCACTGATATTGCCTTTTGGTCGATTCTTGGAGTTTTGGTGGCAGGAAATTCCTGGATTCAGTCCAAAGGGATGAATCGAAGTACTCAGGCAAATTCGGGAAAATCACACCTCATGCGCTCCATTCGGATTGTCGCTATGTTTCTGTCCATGTGCTTTCTCTGGGTATTGTGGACCAGTGAGTCGGGTGATGAATTTTATGGTTTGCTGAAGATTTCCGGTCAAAATCTGACCAACGATATCATGTACATACTGATGGTGGTGGGATTTGGGATTACATTCCTGACGTTTTTGTTTCAATGGGATAGCCGGACTGGATGGATATCGGATATGGATGGAATTGGTATTATCAAGAGAAATATCCTGGTGATAGCACTTATATTCCTGGGTATTCTTGGGTTGGATAATACCAGGAATTGGCTTGGTGAACACACATCCATCGATTGGGGAGGTGTATTTGAAAGCAGATTCAATGAATACGATGCGGAGAAACAGTTTAAAGGATATTATGAAACACTGGTAGCCTCCACCTCATTGTCGTCCCGGTCATGGGAAAGTGTTCAACACGGAATAGTCGATGGAGAGAATCAAAGTCTCAAATCCGTTGGCCTATTGCGAGATAGAGTTTCCATACTCGACAAGCAGTTGATTCCCAATGCAGATGCGATTTTAAAGGGTAAACCAATTAGCACGAATGAGCATGGCTTACGGGATCGCAGAAACTACTATCCTAAAGTGAAGGAACAGGGGGTGCTGAGAATTGCATTGTTAGGTGGATCCGTAGAATTGGGGCCAGGAATTCATGATCATGAAACTTTCGAGAATTTGCTGGAAGATAAACTTAATACTAATCGATTATGGCCTGAATGGAATCGAATTGAGATTATGAATTTTGCTATTTCAGGAACACATTGGCCTAATCATCTTTATCGAATGGAGAACGTAGTATCTGCATTCAAGCCGGACATGGTCATTTACACAGCCCATAAGGGGGAGTTATATCGTTCACTTCAGGTCCTAAGCAAGTTTATGCGTTCGCATGAAGTGTCTCATTATCCATATCTTGCGGATATTGCGGCAGAAACCGGTCTTAATAGGACAATGACTGAATTGGAGTCGATTAAGCTTTTAAGGCCATACAGCTCCGAAATGTATCGATGGGGTCTGGAACGTATTTATCAGCAGTTTGCATCAGACAGTGTCATTTACCAGTGGGTCTATCTGGGGTATCTTCATAGAAGAGAATTACAGGAGTTTTCTGAATTAGACGATGAAGTTCGTGAAATTGGCTTTTTGGTCTACAACCTCACAGGGATTTTTAGTGGCTACAATGATGACAGTAGGGATATTGTGTTTTTATCGAGTTCAGACAATCATCCCAATGCCTTGGGGCATCAGATTATTGCGGATAGTCTATTTCAACAATTTGCTGATGATCAACAATTAGCCACCCGGCTTCGGCAACGTTACGTACGAAAATATGGAAATCAGTGACCTCCGGGCAATGGTCTGAATCTGCAAACCATGAATCCCAGTAAAATTGAAATATGGGTTTACTTCTTTTCAGTAAGCGAAATGTATAGCAGAGATATCAGTCATGAATCCATTTGCATAATTCGGTCATTGAAGTTCATACGCTGCTAATAATTGTTCTATTGATTCCTGCGTATAGAACGGCCGGTAACTCAAATCGGATTTCAGCAGCGCTTCTCCCATGCTGAGGATTTTATCTCGCTGATATACCGTACTTATGTTTTGACTGAAGAGGGGTTCTGATGAAATGATTGGGCTTTGAATGATACGCTCCAGTTCCCGGGCCTGGGAGTCGATGATATCTTCATACCGGAAAATATTTTCAGACGGTAGTGATAAATATTGTTTAAAATAGAAATCAAGTATGGCCATTTGCCGTTCTGCCAGGGTATTAAGAGCATTGATATTTTTCTGTAAATCTGGATTTAAGATCTCAAGGTGTCTCATCATTCCTCTGGAAACCGGTACATCTACACTGTTCCATGATCCCAGGACTGCGAGAGGATTCCGGATTATTGCGTAGCATTTGTATTCGGAACTAAGTTGCTGGAGCAGCAAAGTGAAAATCGAATTGTGTTTGATAAAGAGCATAAAATCATGATCGAGAGTTTTGTCAAATTGAATAACTTCACGTGAAATCACCCTTTGCCGTTCTCCCTGGTTACGCGCAAAGTGATTGTCCGTCAGCTGACCATCCCTGACACGACTGGGTGCTGTGCCATTCAGGAGGAGGCTATTTCGGAAAGAAGTAAATGCATGGCGAGTGAGTGTCAAACCATCATGGGTGCTGGTCATGCCTTTCCATTGGATAGGTTCATTGAGCGCAATCACATTCGCCTGCTCGCTGAGAATTTTACACGCGAGTGTTGTGCCAGCTCTGGGCAGCCCGGTCAGTATATAATCGTTCTGGTTCTTTCTGCCAGGGGGCTTGAGGATCTTTAGTAGTGATTTGAGCATGGAAGAATGATAAAAGGATGGAAAGTCGGATTTAAATCATTTTAAAAGAATGCATTAAAAACAACAATAAACTGCCAAGTTAAGGAATATGATAACAAATATTAACTTTATTAACTTTAGTATGGAGATTCGCAATTGTTTCCATGTTAGATTTATGGTGCAAAGGTTTTTTTATGAATCGCTTTGAGATAATCCAGATACTCTTCATTCCATTTGCCAAAGGCCTTCAGGTAGAGTTCGAAATTTTGGGTAGCCCGGATTGCCTGGGTGCCTATCCAGGGTTTCTTTTGTCCGGTAAAGTGAATGATTTTGGCGTTCTCAAGATTTACACCTTCCTGTTTTTTAACAATATCGGCTATGCCAAGCCGGTAATTATAGGAAGAAGAGAGCCGGTGATATGATTCACGGAAGTATTGATTCAACAGGTATTGATCGGTGGTCGGTCTCGTCAGTGTCCTGTAATTTTCAGGGTCGACCAACCGGAGGATTTCATCAAATACACTCCGGTCTACTAATGCTTTATCAATAACCATTATTCCGGCATTAAATGTATTAAACCAGTATCTTGGAGAAGAATCCGGATTCTGTGCAATTTGATAGGTTAAGCTGTCTTTGGCCTTGTTCAGATAGGTTGCACGGTCTGGTGTGCACATGAGCCGATGGGGTTTGGACACTAGTTCACCGATGGTATCCTGGAAAAAGGCATCACTATCCACATATATATATTTATCGTATCCAGGCAAATTGAAAATATTAAGAGAATAGAATACCATGCTTTTGTGGGCAATGTCAGGACGTAATTTTATAAGGATATCGATTTTTCTTGTTAAGGCCGGATCCGGCTCTAAAAATTGAACATTGGGAAACTCAGACAACATGTCCTTGTCAGTTGCTGAAAGCTGATGGGAGTATATCAATATATCTCCATCAAACCAGCTGTTATACTTATGGAAAGTATGCAACATTACTAAAGTGCCGGGAATAAAGCTGGAACTGGTGATCGTAACAAGGCAATGTTTGCTTTTATGTTGGAATGGCCAATTCATTCTCATTTGCGATCTGTTTTATCGTAATGCTTTCTATTTCTGTTTCAGGTAATATTTTTAATAAATGATAATAGACGTTCCATTTGAGTGATGGGTTTATGGAAATGTATAGATAATTTTTGACTTTTTAAGAATGATTGAAGATGTAAATTTTGCATATAGTCAAGATATTCCATATGCCATTTAAGGAAAGCATATCGGTAAGTATGGTATCTTTTTATTGACTCTGTGGCCTGGGGGAAAAGCCAGGGATTTTTCTTTCCGTTAAAATGGATGATCCTGGCCTCACCAATAGTAGTTCCCTCTTTTTCCCTAATGATTTTCGTAAGATTCAGACGGTAATTATAGGCAGCAGGGAGGGGTTGATAGTTGTTTCTGAAGTACTTATTGAGGATATACTGATCGGTGGTGGGGCGTGATAGATTCTTGTATAATCCGGAGTCCATTAGCTGCAAAAGATCGGTATAAACATTATTGGATATTAATTTCTTGTCAAAGAAAAATATGCCAGCATTGAAAGTGTTAAACCAGGGTTCTTCTGATTTTAAAGGATCTTCAATGGTCTTATATGTGAAGGAATCCTTTGCTTTTCCGGCAAGAGTAGCGCCGTCAGGGGAGAATAGGATGTCAAAATCAGACCTGATCAAATTTTCCACACTGTCGCAAAAAAAGGCGTCGCTGTCAATATACATATATTTATCATATCCTCTTTTGTTGAAGATATTAAGAGAATAAAAGACCATTTTCTTGTGTGACAAGCCAGGACAGGAATGAATAACCTCATCTATCTTTTGAATTAGTTCTTTCTCGGGTTGAGGGAAGTGTATGTTGGGGAATTGCGCAAGGAGTGCGAAATCGCTATCAGTAAGATCGTACCCATAGACCTGGATATCACCATTAAACCAGGGGTTATATTTAAGGAAAGAATGTAGCATGACTGTGGTTCCCGGCATAAAGGAGGGGCTGGTGATGGTTGCCAGGCAGTATTTCATATGGTTAGTATTTCTGGTTCCATATTTGTGTTTTGGATAGCGTTGTATTCATGTTTCATTGGCCGCTCCACTCATTCTTGTGATAGTTAATGGGAAATATGCTTGTTTTTCGCTCATGGTTTTAAAAGAATCAATCCCAGTCCAAAGCCTGACGCACATGATCACTATCTTTTAAATTGGAACAATGATTTAAATAGAATTGTATCGCCGCATCGATGTTCTGGGATTCAAAGGCTATTTCCCCATGGTGCAACACGATCACGCGGGTGGCTAATTTACTTAGTTTGTTTACGCGATTGGTGATAAAAAGCACTGCCTTGTTTTCCCTTTTGACAAAGGATCGGAGGTGTTCAAAACATTTGGCTTTAAAAGCCATATCACCAACAGCCAGAGCCTCATCAATGATAAACACATCGGGTTCTGTTGCGGCAGCAATTGCGTAGGCCAGCCGGGCAGACATTCCGGAGGAATAGTTACCATAGGGCTGATCCAGTTTCTCTCCTAATCCTGAGAAATCTGAGATAAATGGCATACTGCAGTCGATCTCTTTTTTGGTCATACCGTACATGGAGCCCTGAATGTAAATATTTTCTCTGCCGGTAAAATAAGGGCGCATACCAGACTGAAGACTAAAAATAGGTATGATTCGGAGCCCTTGCTTGTAAACAATATTACCATAATGACATGGATAGATACCCGATATAACGCGGATAAGGGACGTTTTTCCTGAACCATTAATGCCTATGATCGCAACGATCTCTCCACTATTTATAGTCAGATTTATGTTTTTTAAGACCAGGAATTCATTTTTCCGTAGTTGGAGGTATTGATCAGTATTTGTTAGATGTCCGGTCATCATGTCCTGTAAACCATAGAGCAAATTATGCCGGATGTCCTTACAGAATTTCTTATGGATGTTCTCTGCTTTGATCAATTGCATAATGATTTCTTCTAAGTGGTAATGAGTCGTTCCAACGTATAACTGCTATTTTTGACCACGTGGCGAATGGCAAGGTATAGCATGATAAGGGAAATCGCAGTGCAAAAAAGAAAAATACCTTGTGAGGTCGTAAAAAGCCCGGTAAACATATCACGCGGATAACCTATTAAATAGGTTAATGGGTTATAGCTGACAAGATGACTCAACCAGGAATGGTTTATCTCGGGTGAATAGATGATGGGTGTGAGAAACATTAACAGTTTAATGCCCATGTCCAGCATATTGGTGATATCATATGCCACAACCCGAAGGATCGAAGTGAATAAGCCCAGACTGAAGCCAAAGACAGCGAGAGGTATAAGAAAAACAGGGATCAGGAACAAATGCCATGAGAGTGGAGTGTTTAGAATGAGTAAAGCCAGGATTGTGATCATTAAGAGAATAGAAAACCGGATAATCTGGACAAGAAATAGGGAGACGATCGGTGCTTCTACCGGAAAACTTTTCACGATCATCAATTTGCCGTATGCCTGGATAATCCGCCCCCCCGCAAGATACATTTCGTTAAAAAGACTCCAGAGAGTCGTACCTATCAGGACAAAAGCCGGATAGGAAATCTGGATCTTTCCGGGATGAATGATTCCGGCAAAATGGAGCACAACCCAAACTATGACGGTGGCAATGGGGGTAATGAACAGCCAGGCACTTCCCAAAAAGGACTTCTTAAAGTCATTGATTAGAAGCACCCTGATTTGCTGAACTATAAAATACCGGTATTGGCGGATATTGCGGATTACCGATGGAAGCATTTTTTCTGATTTTGATGTACACAGTTATTCTCTTAGCATTATATATAGGCTCCTGTGGTCTGGAAGATCATTCAACTGGATCGTTCTCCGGTCTTACCATGGCCAATATCTGAAACTTGATCGGGAATGATCAATCTATGCTTTTTTGCTTGCAGATTTTTGGCGAAAATATTCAAAGTTATCATTTTGACGGAAACCTTCAAGCTTCGATCATACATATGAGGCATCACATAGCGCCTTTGTAAGATGAACTGCCTGTATCTTTTTATCTTAGCTGACAGATTTCATTGGAAAACCGGAATTTGTTTATTACCATGAAGAACATAAAAGAGCGAGTGAAGAGTTTTGTGATCGAACATATTGCCGATGCAGCTGATTTGTCCGGTTTCTCGGACTCAACTCCCCTGATCAGTAGTGGCCTGATGGATTCCATTACCACTTTGCAATTGGTGGAGTATCTGGAAGATAGCTTCAAAATTGAGTTCAAACCTTATGAAGTGCATGAAGATAACCTTGATACCATCGATCGGATATCTGCTTTTGTGGAAAGCCGGTTAGTTTAGACGAATGGGCCTTTCTCTGAGTCTTCTCCTGGATGCTTCATTTCGTTTGAATGCTTCAACTCCTGCTATATGGCATTCCGGTTCCGAGGGTGTTACCTATGCGGATTTGAATAGAAGAGTGTCGCTCTATACCAAAGCATTGCAATCTTGCCGGGTTAGTGAAGGAGAGGTCATAGCAATTTTTTCAGCAAAGAACCCCGATGTAATTGCGGTAATGCTGGCAGCTCTGAAGGCCGGTGTTATTTATGTGCCGGTGGACAAAGGCTCGTTGGCACGGGCTGTTGCCATTTTCAGGGATGCTAAAGCCAGATTGGTTTTAACTGATGATCCGGCTCCGGAACAACTGGCGAACGACCTTGGTGGACGGGTCATCGCTTTTCACTCATTTACCGGGATTCTTGTAAATCATAGTTCCCGGCCCCAACTGAGAGAGTCAGGTATCAGGTTTATGTTGTTTACGTCCGGTTCTAGCGGGCAACCAAAAGGAGTATTGTTTGATGAAAGGAACCTGTTGTCTTTTGTTCAATGGACGATGGATACTTTCCGGCTGAGTTCGGACGATGTTATCGGATCTGTCGCGCCTTTTCATTTTGATCTGTCGGTCTTTGATATTTTTGCCGGCCTGTTGGCGGGCGCCACCATAAGGCTATTTGATGAGCAGGAAATAAAGAATCCCCGGTTGATCAGCCAGGAACTGGAGCGGCAAAAGATAACAATCATTTATGGTACTCCTACCTTTTTCAACCTTCTTTGGCGGTTTGGTCAATTGAAGGGGAAGGATCTTTCGGCTCTCCGGTTAATCCTATTTGCCGGTGAAGTCTTCCGAATTTCTGACCTTCGTGAGTTAAGAGGCTTTTTTCCGGGAGTTTCAATGTATAATTTGTACGGTCCAACGGAGACCAATGTTGTGACTTTCAAGTCCATTCCGGAACAGATTTCCGGTGATCAGACAAAGCCATTTGCTATCGGGAAAGCTTGTCCCTATGCCAAAATTGGGATTCAGAAAGGAGACAACATTCTTCCCTTCCAACCCGGAGATCAGGGAGAACTACTGATCAGCGGAAATTCCGTTTGTAAGGGGTATTTGGATGATACGGCATTAAACAAGGCAAGATTTTTCCATGATAGTGGGATGAGTTGGTATCGCACTGGTGACATGGTATCCATGGATGCAGAGGGAGACCTGCATTTTCTGACACGCAATGACCGGATGGTCAAACGTCATGGGTATCGGATTGAACTGGCAGAGATAGAACATGTACTGCATCAGCATAATATGATCAGGCAGGCTGTCGTGATTGCCCGTAACTTTAACGGGCAACCTGTGATCAAAGCGGTGATTTGTCCAAAACAGGGAGTGAAACCGGATGCCCTTGCGTTGAGGAAGTTTTACCTGCAACAATTGCCCGGTTACATGTTACCGGATCATATTATCTTTCGTGAAGAAATCCCCATGACCAGTAGTCATAAGATTGATTACAAAATGCTTGAATCCGAATATTTTGATTGATTTTTCATTATCACCCCTTCAAAAGGATCTGTACGATTCGGTAGTTGATTTTGCGAGAAATCATCTGAATGACCGGGTCGAAGAAAGAGATCTTAACGCAATCTTTGATCGAAATCTCTGGAATAAATGTGCTGAATTTGGCTTGGTTGGTGCTTTGGCACCGGAATCATTGGGTGGAAAGGGATTTTCAGCTGTTGATACAGTGATCATGCTTGAAGCATTAGGTTATGGGAGCGAGGACAATGGATTCAATTTTTCCATTGCCGCCCATTTATTGGCCAGTCTCAGTGTGCTGGTGGAATACAGCACCGAAGCGCAAAGAGCGAGATACTTTCCAGGGGCGTGTGATGGTACCTGGATTTTAACCAACGCCATTACGGAGGAGACGGCAGGATCGGATGCATTTAACATGAAAACTGAAGCCATCAGGAAGGGAGAATACTATATCCTTAATGGGAGTAAAAACTATTGTTCCAATGGTCCGGTGGCTGGTTTGTGTTTAGTCTATGCCCGGACCTCGTCAGGGGAATCTCCCTGGTCGGGAATTACCTGTTTTGGAGTGCCTGTTAGTGCAGCCGGAGTGCGATGTGGTGCACCGGAGTCTAAGTTGGGACTCAGAACTTGTCCGATGGGCTCTATTCAGTTTGAGAGTGTGATGCTGACAGATGAAGACATATTGGGAGGAGAAAATGGGGGTGCCTCCGTTTTTAACCGCTCTATGATCTGGGAACGTACCTGCCTTGGGGCCTTGCATATAGGAACGATGCAGCGTCTTCTGGAAAGAACATTGTCTTACAGCAAATCCAGAAGATCGGGATCGAAGACCATAAGTACCTTTCAAGCCATTTCACATGTTTTAGCTCAGACAAAGATTGAGTTGGAGGCAGGAAGATCGCTGCTGTACCGGGCAGCCTGGGCTTTAGATCATAAAAAGGACGCGATGTTAATGGCGTCAATAAACAAGACTTTTATCAGTCAGGTTTTGGAAAGAGCCATGTTGACTTTCAAACAGATTTATGCGGGAGCCGCGTTCAGAGGGCATCACGAAATGGAGCGTACACTGCGGGATAGTCTGGGGGCCACTATTTACTCAGGTACTACCGAAATTCAGTACAATATTATCAGCCGGATGATGGGGTTGTAGATTTTGCAAAAGAAAAAGTACATTTTTAAATAGTGGAATCAAGGAATAAATATTCAAAGAACAAATCAGGATCTTTGATTTGGAATTTAAGAAATTAAGCTTATGAGATACGATATTGGAATTGTTGGTGGCGGCCCGGCAGGGGCTACCAGTGCATTTTTCCTGTGCAAGGCAGGTTTTTCCGTGATCCTTTTTGAAAAGGAAATATTCCCCCGGCCCCATGTGGGTGAGTCCTTGTTGCCCTTCTGCTATGATTTATTTGAGGAGATGGGTATAGTAGAAAAATTGAATAAGCGATTTGCCAGAAAACCGGGAGTTTTATTTGCCTCTGCTGATGGTCAACGTTCGGCATCTTTTTGCTTTAATCATGTAATCAAAGGGGATAAAGCCCTGTCATATCATGTAGTCAGGGCTGATTTTGATAAACTGTTGCTTGACACGGCCATCGAAGCCGGTGCAAAGGTCATGCAAGGGACCACAGTCACCGATGTTTCATTCAGAGATGATCCAGGTGAAGTGGAACTAAAGGTCAGGAGTCAGAAAGACGAGCAGAAATACCAAGTGGGTTTTTTACTGGACGCCAGCGGTCAGGATACATTCCTGGGCAGAAAACTTCGTCTCAAGCGACCCCATCCGGATCTTGACCGGGTGTCATTTACCAATCACTGGCATGGCATCAGAATGATCAAAGGACTCGAAGCCGGAATTATTCAGATTGTCTATACCGGGGCAGGCAAGGATGGGTGGATGAGTCTGGTTCCTCTTGCGGAAGATCGCTTAAGTATTAGTCTGGTGCTCAACAATAAATACGTGAGAGAGCAGAAGAAGCAATTTCCGGCAGGAACGGGTGATTGGATCGAGCAGTTGTATCGGAGAGAACTTAATGGGTCACAACATGTGAGGGAAGTTATTGATGGGGCATCCCTTCTGCAGGATATGATGGTCGTGGGCAACTATTCGTACCGTAATGAGCAAAAGTTCAATGGTCAATATGCCATGATTGGTGATGCCGGCGAATTTCTGGATCCGATCTTTGCCACGGGTGTCTATCTGGCTATGAAATCGGGTAGTCTGATAAGCAGACAAATTGCTGATAAAGGCCTGAACGACCGGGCCCGACTCATGGCCGGGTTGGAAGAAACCTATAAACAAATTGCCGGTGCCTATCAATTGGTCTATAAGTTTATTCATATTTTTTATGCGCCTGACGGATATGATTTTACCACTGGTAAAGACGGTTTAAATGCAGACTTCGATCAAAAAGAAAGAGCCTTCAAAATGCAACACTTTCTCCTGGCTGGAGACTTTTTTACCAATTATGAGCGATACCTTGGATTTCTCGAGCTTCTGGAAAATCCCAGAAGATATGAACAATACGATCAGTTGGTGATGAACCGGACAATTGGTGAAGAAACCTCTTGTGGTTTTGATCCTAAGGAGATCTTCGGAGCGATTAAAATGGAGGCTTTTATCGCGGAGAAGCAGGCGTAATGGCCTTCAACATAGTCATGATGACTTTTGGCATCATTATAGTTGTCCGTATCAATATTCGTTTGTATCTTGAGATCGCTAATCATATAAACCTTCAAACAATGAGATACCTGTTGATCACCTGTTTCTTTTTCTTCGCAATTGGTTCGTCGATTTATGCTAATGATCCGGACCCCGCATCCAGGATGATTGCCAAATTTGAAAAGTATGTCACCCTTTCTCCCGGCCAGAAAGAAGCCATAAAAACAAAGGTTGACGGTGAGAAGGAAGATATGACTTCCATGGCAAAGGCTGAACGCCAAACGATTATCAAAGCTCTGAGACGCGCCATCCATGACGATATCTTAACACAGGCTCAACGAGACCAGATCAGAAAAGCTAGGGAAAATTGAGGAGTATCCCTGGATCATGCTGAGATTCCCTGGTCCTGAATCGGTCTAATATGGATTGTGATCGATAGCGATCAACGCGTAGATGGCTGGAATTTCAATGGATTGCCCATCTTGATTTTTAATATTGGTGACTAGGCTGGTATTGTCTGATTTTAAGATAGTAAACTGATCATTCGGAAAGAGGTCGGTCAGGCTCTTAATCGAAATTCCGGTTGGTTTCAAACTCGCTGCTAGCGCATGGGACAAGGGACCAGGTAAAGGATTGTTTTCTGTGAGTAATTCATTGATGGCCTGAGAGACTTCGACTAAATACATAACACCGGTCCTGCCCATTAGAAGTCGAAGCACATCTAAAAATTCACGCTGATCTTCAGTCCTTATTTGGTGTAAAACGCCCCGCATATACACATTAACATCTCCGAATTTACGGTGGAATTTTTCCGCTTGTTTCTTATCGGTGGCGTCAAATACCTCAAATTGCAGGCATTGATCCCGGCTATATCGTTTCTTGGCAATGGCAATAGCTTCTGCTGAAGCGTCCAGACCTACTACCATATTAAAGTACTTACCCAGGAATGCAGATTGGTTTCCAGTCCCACATCCTAAATCGACAAGCGGGAGCTTTGAATCGAAGAAATCCTTAAAGACAGGTATGTCTGATTCGGCGGCCAGTTGAGGGTCGACATCCCAGGGGGACTTTTCACCAGCCTGTTGGTAGGTCCTGTGATAATGTAAATCCCAATATTTACCGTATTTCACTCTTACCATGTGATAAATGGGTCTGTCACTGAAGTACAAAGAAATCAAAGGTATTGCTTAAATCCTCATGAAGAGTAGGCCTTTCGCTCAATTAAAAGTGTAATGATGTAGTAATCAGTTGTTGAGATAAAAGTTGAAAAATCGTTTTATCCCCAGGTGGGGGATCGTCTGATAAGGGAAAGTGTTGCTCTTTAAAAATGAACCGGGATTTCATAATGCGTAAAAAAGAATATGATATACCTGATTGATTTTAGTAGCTTTAACCCGCTTTTCCCACACTCAGGATAAAACACAAAATCCCTTGGGAAAGGTAAATTGAGTGAAGGGGTTGATGCCCCTTCCTCATTTTTACGATCACTTCCACTTCCTTGGCATTTTACGATCTTTTGCAGATTGCCCCGGTATTCTTCCTGCGCGCTTGAAAGACGATTTTCAAATCGGCGAAAGCATCCCGACCGGTCACCTGATACCCATTATGTATCATAGGCAGGAACCATAAAAATACGGACTGACTGACTGAATGGCGGCAGTAGGATCTTTATGAACCAGGGCTCAAAGTTCCAATTCTTTGACAATTTGATCCAGCGATGCCCGGGTGAAGATAATTTCTCCCCTGACCCGGGTTGTTTGCCCGGATTCCAGATCACCGAGACAGGGATCTGCATGGATACAGGGAATGTAGCTGTTGGAGAGGAAGTTTTTTCCCGGTGACCAGCGAACGATGACTTTCCGGTCGTCATCTGCAGCACAAAGAATGGTAAATGCCGAATCGATCGGCCGGGAAATAAAACCACCCATTTCCTCTGCCCACCAGTTATGCTCATATTTACAGCTGCCTACCTGAGCCATCCGGGCGATGGCGTCCGGATTTTCCACCACAAGATCAGACACTGCTACCGGATGGCCGTCGATGATCACGAAAGTGTGGTTAAAATTATCGGACAGACGGGCGGGAAACCCTTTCAGAGGATTATACTGAAAGCAAAAAAGCGGACGTAAACTATGAAGTTTTTTTTCAGAGCGGTTCGTAATGGATACCTCCAAGGTGGCCAGGTGGCCGGTGGAGCTCGCCTTTGCCGAAAAAAAGACGCCGGGTTCCGTCAGGCTTTCGACCACATACTCCGCATGCAGGCTGTCATCTGAAGTCCTCCAAACGTTTGCCCTCTGGTCATGGTGACGAGCGATACCCATCGTTTCGGGCATGTATTCAAGGTGCTCAGGGAGATTGACAAAGATAGAACCTCCATCAGGCCAGGGAGGCATGATATTTAATCCATAGGCCATCCGGATCTCGGGATCGTCTGAGTTGGTTCCGGGGTCAACAAAGAATTTAACGGATCCGGGAATATCAGCTTCAGGTTTGCTCCTGTTGCAGGATAAAACCATTGCACAAATCCAAACCAGAACCCAATTGATTTTCATCATGACGCTTAACATTGGTACGAATCCCCGATACGAATGGTTATTCAATGTTTTATGCGTATTAGTTTGTTACTCAAAACGGTTAAAAATACGCATTCACGTTTGTTCCCGTATAAGGAAAAAAATTCCCTTTATACCAGGACAAATAAGCGACTAAATCCACTGATCAGTATAGACGAACCAAAAACTTGCTGATCATGAAAATCGAATTTAATAATTGCGCCAAAGCCATCCGGTGGATCATGCTCCATGCGGGGACCGAGACGGACTTTCAAAACCTGCGCGAACAGCTTGATTTCAATTACCTGCACACCGGTTTGTATTTCATCTTCGCCGAAGGAAATGCCGGAAAGGCCAGTCGTTGAACCCGTGAATACGGTTATTTTTAAAACACGATTGCACTGCTTTGGCATGGTATTGGCTTAGGTTGAGGTACAGTTGCAGACACACATCATCCGGTAGAAAGAAAGTTTAAATCATTGTAAAATTTCTGATACCGGTGAAACGAACACCTTGCAATTTTCCCATTCCAATAAACGAGGCGAGCAAAGGAGTACAGAACGTTCTCCCTGGATACCAACTTCCCTGGACTTTCCAGATGTTTCCCCAAATTACGGGACATGACAGATTATCTGGTCCGGTTATCATGAGATCCTTATTGACCCAAACCTGCGTCTACCGCCAATATTATTGACAAACTCACCGTCGGTTTACTGAATGGCCACACAGTTCCTTAAGAAAGCATAACGTACACCGCTCCTGGATTTCTTGATCCGGCAGCCCCGAAACCTCAAAGAGACTTCACAGGGGTCCGTTAATTAATTCAATTAATGAGCAGACCATAAGCAAAGGACGAAGAGGAGCAAAAGTGCTCTTCTTTGTCCTACCATTTTTTTACTGTTTGTTTTTCAGAATTTGAAGTCACAAAAAAACGGCATTGCTATTTATTTTTATCCAGGTCCAGAAATGCCTGGATGCCTTGCTCGAATGCATTCAGGACTTCATCTCTGGTCTGCTTGTCCGGGAAACTACCCGATTCGGAAAGCCAGCGTTTTGAATTTTCCAGGTACCGGACAAAATAGGCCGCATCATCAGGCGAATAAACAGGCCGGTCATCCACGGTGATGTATGCCGGGCTGGTATGGGCAAAAACGGTTTCTGGCCGCAGTGTGCCAAAATACCGGTTAAGCAGGGTCGTTCCACTGGCCTCATCTCTCCGCTGGGCAAGGCTCAGCCCCCGCCGGGTATAGGGATGACTGAACTGGTATGCTCTTGCAGCAATCCAAGTGCTTTTTTCAGGTGACAGGTTAATCTCCAGGCTGGCATGAGTTTCTCCCGGTGTCAACTGCTTTTCAGCAATCAGCTCGCCATTGGCGATGATCTCCAGCCGGTCGACCGGAAACTGACTCCATACTTCCGCCCTGATGGTATGACTCTTACCGTCTTGCTGTCGAATGATGCTGCCGGGGCCCTGTCCATCGATTTCCAACAGTAAAAAGGGATTATTACTGATAAACGTGCGTCCGGCATTGATGGCTTCGATCCACCGGTCATAGGTCAACGGTTGATCCACCTGTACAAATACCCGGTTGGCACCGGTACTCACCTGGTTGTTCATTTTGTCGGTTCCGGCAGTGGCGGGTATCGTCAGTCCGCAATTTAACAACCGGTACCAAAGCCGCAATCCGCTGTTCATCCGTACCTCCGGCACGACATCCGGAGCGAAAATCGGTTGGTGAAACGGATCAATGGTACAGAGCAGCTCGACCGCGTCCACTTTTTTAAGCACCAGCCCCAATGGGCCCTCGAGTCCGGGCCAGGCGGCAAAATGAGCCCAGGAGACATGCCCGCCATCGCGGTGCACCTGGTCACTCGCATGGATGTTTAACGGATAATGATACCGGCGGGGAGCTGCGGCCGGTTCAATCAGCTTCGTTTTCAGATTCAGCAGGTTGATATGACCAAGGCGGTCCTCCCGGTATTCCTGTCCCAGATAGACGATGTGTTCCGGTTCGGAAAGCGGTTCAATCGCCCCTCTGAATAGCTGGTGGTCGACGGTAAAATCCGAGATGAGTACATTACATACGTTGAGGTCTTCCGCTTTCATCTGCAACAGGGCAGTTTCGGGATCGATGTAGTGCACATGGACATCACCGCTGTACCAACCGGACTGTGGCCAGGGGTAGGCCGGCTGGAGCCGGATTTCCAGGCTTAACTGCCCGGGACCCAGGTCTATAGTGTCCTGATATACCTGATACCGAAAGCCTTTGACCACTTCAACCGTGATTTTTTCTGCAGGCAGGGCGATTTCAAACGAACCGTTGACGTATGAAAATTTTCTTCCGTCGTCCAGGATCAGACCGTGCTCCCTGCTTTGCGGATCGTTGGCGCTGGTCACCGGAAAGTCGGCCAGGCTACCCTCCGGAGCGTAGAAAGTGCCGTCAGGTCCGGTAAAACGCACTCTGGCGGCGGTCATCCGGTTTGCTTCATCCAGAATGTGTACCCGGACGATAGTAAGCTCCTCCTCAACAGACTTATGTTTTATTCCCGGAATTAGTAAGGCCAAAAGGAGAAATGGAAGTTTTAGCAACACCATGTGCAACGATTTCGGGAAAAAATACAAAAATTCAGAGGGTAACCTGGAGATGTTTCCGAAACAAAAACCTTTGTAGGAAGATATTTTTCAAGATCAGTAGAGCGGTGTTTGCCCCGGCATGGCAACCTCTATTCCGGGAAGATCGCCAAATTCCAATTTAGCGGGGCTCAGATCCAGTTTTGACTCGTTCAGCGCCCAGTCCCATTCCACCACCTGACCGGTATAGGCGCTCATTCTTCCGATAATGGCGGTGAGCGTACTTTCGGCAATCTGCCGGCCTTCATTGATCGCCTTGCCTTGCCGGATACTGTCGATCATCTCCTGATACTGGAGAACCGATGGATCCGGAGATTCACGGTCGTAAACAAAGGGATGCTGACCTTTGATCATACCTTTACGGAAATCCATGACGGCCGAACCTTTGGTACCGGTGACCCGCTGATCGCTGCGATAGGCATAATTATCGATCTGGGTACCCATATACTCTACCCGCACATCATTGGGATATTCGTATTCGACACTGATATGATCGTAGATATTGCCGTATTCCAGGCCGATCCTGGTTTGCCGGCCTCCGAGGCCGATGCACCTGACCGGATGGGCATTCATGATCCAATTCATGATATCCAGGTTATGGACGTGCATTTCGACAATAAAATCACCCGATAGCCATGACCACATCAACCAGCGACGGATCTGGTATTCCATCTCCGACCAGCCGGATTTCTTCACTTTTTCTTCACTGCGCCAGGTTCGCATGGCGCTCCCGGACCGGAAGACCTGGCCTCCATTGATATCGCCGATTGCACCATCATGGATTCTTTGAATGATTTCACGGTTTGACTGCAGGCGTCGCATCTGGGTTCCTGCTACCAGGGTCAGTCCTTTTTGCTGAGCCATTTTAGCACTTTCCAGCACAGACCGGATGCCCACCGGGTCGACCGCCACCGGTTTTTCCATAAAAACATGTTTGCCGGCTTCCACGGCATAGCGCAGATGCTGGGGCCGGAAATTGGGTGGGGCGGTCAGGATCACCATGTCGACCCCGCTGTCGATGACTTTCTGATAAGCATCAAAACCGACGAAGGTCGTTTCGGGGGTGACTTTGTAGATGTCATTGACCGGAAGGTTTCTTTTTTCCAGGTTTCTTTTGATGGCGGCCGGTGCTTCGTCCATATGGTCCTGAAACAAATCGCCCATCGCCACCAGCTGAACCCCTGGAGCCGCTGCCGCACAGTCGATGATCCCGGCACCGGTGCCCCGGCCTCCGCAGCCGATCAGGCCTACCCGGACTACCTCTGACTGGTTTCCGAAAAAGAAGTGATCGCCGGTGAGAAAGGCAGCAGTGCCGGCAAGCGATGACTGTTGAATAAAACTTCTGCGGCTGACTTTGGGGGCTTTGTCGTGGCTATCCAGGTTCATGGCACTATGATTTACCGTTTAGTAATGAATCGTTTTAGCAAATTAGGGATTTTTGCCGAATCAGGTGGTACGCTATACCGATTGGGTAGTAACTGCCTGCAGAGGTATCGGTTATTAAAGCCTTTGTTTTGAAAGAATGAATATCCGCTGGCAGCAGATAACTTAACTGCCAGAGAATCAACACAGCCCGAAGTAAAAAAGGGTTTTAGCGATGCCGGTGAATATATTTATTTTCGACATCGAAAGAAGATCAGCGTTGATTCATCTCTGAACTAACATTGAATGATTACACGTGAATGGTTAAAATCGGTGAAACCAATCCTGGGTTTGTATCACCTGTATCGGTTTGCCGGTTTTCGGATCGATCTGGCAAAGGCGCAATGGATGGATTGGTTAGCTGGTAAAACGTCAAAGGATACACCGGTTCCTCCTGCCAGGCTTCGTCACCGGGTGCATGGTCATCTGGATAGGGAATCATTCCGTACGGTTGGTTATACGCTTGCCCGGAACATCCGGGATCTCTGTCAGATGGAGCGAAGTATGGAGTCGTACCAGAAAATCCTTGATTTTGGATGCGGTTGCGGTCGGGTACTTGGCAATTTGTCAGAAATTCCATCTGAAAGGCTTTATGGTACTGATATTGATCAGGCAGCTATTGATTGGTGTACCGGGCACTTGCCGGATATCCAATGGTCTGTCAATGATTTCTGGCCGCCTTTGTCTTATGCCAATGACTCGTTTGACCTGATCTTTGCCATCTCCGTTTTTACGCACCTGGATCAGAATTATGAACATGCCTGGCTTTCTGAGCTGAACAGAATCGCGATGCCTGGTGCCACCCTCATTCTGTCGGTTCATGGTGCTGATTTCATCAACAAACTGCCGCTGAAATATCAGGAGGAAATCAAAAAGCGTGGTTTTATGTACACCACCGATGCCAAGGGTTGGCTGAAATTGGACGGGTTACCCGATTTTTATCAGGCAGCCTATCACACACCGGATTATATTCACCGGAAATGGTCTGAATTTTTTGAGATACGACAATATGTCGAACGGGGTATCAATAATCGGCAGGATGCGGTTATTCTGAGAAAACGGTAGGGTAATGATTCAGATTGATTCAAATAGTTGGTTTGCGGGGGCGATTATTTACAAACATTTGTGGTTCTTAGTCATATTTAGTGGGTTGGGTAGATGAGCGGGGATATAACAGAACAAGATGAAATTAAGTAAATTGTCGGATGACAGATATAGAAACATTTACCCAGGTATTAGAATTAAGCACCCCATGGGAGGTGATGGAGGTGTCTTTTAAGAAAGAGGGCTCTAAGAAAGTGTTGCATATTCATGTTGGCTACCAAAAGGGAAG
>CAYRYD010000068.1:0-25314 GCA_964428345.1 uncultured Saprospiraceae bacterium
CACCCTGACAGTCGAAGGGCACCCTGACAGTCGAAGGGCACCCTGACAGTCGAAGTGTCACCTGAGGGTTCGACAAAGCCTGCCCTGAGGCATCGAAGGGCTCACCCTGTCGAAGGGCACCCTGACTGTCGAAGGGCACCCTGAGGGTTCGACAAAGCCTGCCCTGAGGCATCGAAGGGCTCACCCTGCCGAAGGGCACCCTGTCGAAGGGCCCAACACGCATAAAACCGTGCACAGACCGATGGCTTTAATAGCCGGCTGCATCCTGCCATCCGGATGCCGGTATAAAATTTTATTAACCGTCCAGTGGTATTTTTCAAGGGGTATTTCCAAATCCTTGACTTTTTGCATCAACTGGGATTGATTTTTAATCCAATGCATTTTCTGCTCATCCGTTCCGATATCCGGTCGTGAATTTTTATCCGGGTACAAAACCGTCCACACTACCGGCACTTTAAATTCATTGAAAAATACCGCCTGATCCGATTCGGGGTTTTCTGTCTGCAAAGCCTGCTTCCAGGCAACGGCAGCATCGGGGTATTGCATTGCCAGCTGACGGCTGATCTCTGTTTCGGATGGCCGGTAGCCGCTGCGAAAAAAGTATGGCCAATAGCTGAGATTGAGTCTTACCGGTGCTTCGCGACCTGCCACTTCCCGGAATACTACAAAATCGGGTGAAGCATAAATGTCAGCCGCAACTCCATCTTCATTGGTAAAAAGCGTCTCCAACGCCAGATTAATCAACGGATTTTTACCAATACCACAGGCCCAGATATTGACCCGCGTTTTTTCATCGACCGATGAAGCCGGCAACACCGGAAACTGACCTTCCATTGCAGCGCGGTAGAGCTCTTTGGGATACGCCCGCTCGCCTTCTTCCCACATCGGTAGGGAAAGTCCGCCCCACATATTACCATGCACCACGAGATTGATCACTCCCCAGGGTTGCTGATGGGGTGTAGTCTTCAGGTACTCAAGCATGGAGTACAACGACCGGCAGGATTTCACGACCCGGTCGGTTTTTTCCGTACTATCCAGCAGAAAATGTTGCTCAGCCAGTTGAAAAAAATGCTGACCTTCTTTATCCTGACCCAGTAAAAAAGTGATGGAAGGTTGTTGTTTATCAGCTATAAACGGTGCTCTCGCAGGAGCACTTACCCATTCGACCGTCCGATAAAGCAGCAGCGCAGCCATCACCAGAAATCCGGAAAAAACAAGGATTAAAAACCGGAAAAACATCTTTGGAGAATTGTTTAGTCGTTGAATTGTTGAATTGATTAACTGTTGGATTACGGCACAGCTTTTCTTTTAAAACTGAATGACCAGTTTCATTCCGGGTTCAGATATCTCTTTTTTCTGCCGGAGCATCAATACGATCATCCGGTGGGTCGCTGCATCCACAGCCTTTCCATCCAGGGCGATCTGAATTTCACTCCATTTATCTGAAAAGGTAATCGATAGTATTTTCCCTTTCCACGATTGTTTTCGGTCCTCGCTCCACAGGGCGATGTTTTCCGTAAAAAGTCTCGTGAGTACCTGTTTTTTATCCCATGGTAAAGAGGAAATTACAACGGGTTTGATCACGGTGACATCCCGGACTGCCTGTACCGGTGAAATGCCCTCTGCGCCCATCTCAAATCCGACCGCATAATTGGATACGCCAGCAGGTAAGGGCAATACCTGTTTGACCCGCGTGATCAGTCCATCCGGATTGACGATTTCCGTCTCGTCTACCGCGACAAAAGAAGTGAAGTCGGTCAGCAGGTTATAATGAAGTCCCAACCGGGTAATGGTATTAACCCGCTCCGGATCGGATGACAACTGATTGAAATCGTGATGGTAGCGGATCATTTCCCGGGCCCAGAGATAACGGATGGCCCGGTGTTCTTCACTGTGAGAACGCTCATCGACCAGCAATTTCTGATGAAAATCCTTTCCCGACTGAAAACCGGAAAACCGGATGCTTCCCTGCGCTGGTCCCCGGTATTTTCCGAAAACGTATAATGGACGCTCCGCCATTAAATCGGGGATGACCGATGGTACCACCTCATAGGCATCCAGCCCTGAAAACTGCACCTGAATACTGGTCAATACCGGGCTCTCGATATATTTACGAAATCGCTCGGCTACTGGTTGAGCCTCTTCGGGTTTAGTTACCACAAATGCTTCTCCCCGGCCGGCATGAGCCATTCCTTCGATCAACAGACGGTTGACACCGCTTCCGATACCAAAGGCAAAGACATTGGCCTCATTCAAATGCCGGCTGATCAGATCAAAAACTTCGGGTTCGACTGTGACGTATCCATCGGTCACGATCACCACCGAGCGCGACAAGGCGGGATTGGATTTAGGCAGCGCACAGATTCTTCTGAGCACCGGTAAGATTTCCGTGGTGCCACCACCCTGCACCTGATCGATCACCCGAAAAGCAGCGAGGAGATTTTCTTCAGTGGCTGACAGGGATTCCGGAGAAAGGACTGCGTTGCCACCGGAAAAAAGTATTACATTAAAAAGGTCGGTCGGCTTTAGTTTTTCCATCAGGTTTTTAATCAATAATTTGGTGGTTTCGATGGGAAAGCCTGACATTGATCCGGAAACATCGATCACAAAAATATATTCACGCGGCAGGATCTGACCGGCCGAAGTTAATTTCGGCGGTTCAATGGTTGCCAGGAAAAATTTCTCATCGTTATGTTCGTACAAAAGGATACCGCTTCCGATCTCGTGGCCAGCCACCCGGTAATTAAAAATAAAATCCCGGTTACCACCGTGTTTTTCAACGGCGGATAACCGGGCAGAGGCTTTAAACGGATCAGAAAATTGAATATCGACTTTGTGGGTGCTGCAAGCTGCCGACTGCAGGGCAACCGGCAGGTTTAAATGAATCTGAATGTCAAAAATATAGGGTGTTTTTTCTCCCTCCCTTAAATAGGGATTGGCAGCAAAGGATTCGTTGGCGCCCCGATTTTTGTCGCTGACAAAACGCGGACCCACCACGGTAGGATAGACAAAGGTATATTCCTGATTTTCCGGAATAATAAATTCATTATAGCGTAAAATCACCCGGATCAGATCACCCGGCATAATATTGGCGACCTTCATCTGAAAAACATTGGTGCGTGCCTGTTCGAGAAGGGTAGCCCTTTTACCTTCTTGTCTGGCCGTTTCGTATTCCTGCCGGGCAGCATTTTTTTCCATAATTTCTGCTTTGATAATCCGGTCGCCAATCACCATTTCCAATGCATAGACCGCAGCCCGGGTAGAAGCGGGAAACACATAGGAAGCTTCGATGGCTACCGGGCCGTTGTTTTTATAGGTTTGCTCTACCATGACATCAGCGACCGGACCTGTAATGTCTGCCTGCACTTTGGTAGAAAGCAAAGGAAACTGATCAGCAGAAATTCCCTCTTTCTCAATCAAAAAATAAGGGGATTGATTTTGACCAGGATGGTCATCAAACTGGGCGACCAGTGATGCTGCCGCAAAGAGAAAGATGCATAACAGAACCGGGATTGATTTTTTCATCGGGCAATTATTTAAGCAGGTATTTAAAAATTCATGTCCTTACAAAGGTGGAATGAACGGCATCGTGATTCCCGGTACTTGAGAATTCGTCGGTGATTTCCGATTATTCGTAACCGGTGAAATAGAGCGGGGATAAGGTATCAGGGTTATTTTGTTCAGGTAATATGTCCAAGGGGTCATGACCTTTGGATTCCTACCGAATATTTTCCAGTGTATTTTCCCCCGCTGGAGGGGGCATAGGGGGTTGGCCCAGGAGATTATGGAACAAGTACATCCAGGGAATTAGTCCTAAAAGTCATCCGGACGATGTCCCCCGCTGGCGGGGGTAGGGGGTGGCCCCAGGATCAAGAGGTTCATGCACTTCATGGAAATTAGAGTGACTTGTCCAAACATAAGTTGACACGAATTGTAAACCAAAATCAGGATTAAGATGAAAAAAGCCCTTCGACAGGCTCAGGGTGACATTGGACAGGGTGAGCTTGTCGAACCCTTAAGTTTTTTAAACAATAGCAGTCCATAATACCAGAACAAGGCTACCCTTCGACAGGCTCAGGGTGACCCGTTCCAGTTAAACAATTAAATAGTAAACAGTTAAACGGTCTTACCCTATGACACCTGTACTACGGCGATTAAAATCGCCGCTCCAGTTGCAGTCTTTTCAACAACCCTTGGACAAACTTCGGGGTGACGTTCCAGTTAAACAGTTCAACAATTCAACAATTAAACCTCTAATTCACTTCCACCCGCTCGGCCATCTCCGGAATTTTTTCGATCACTTTGTTAATGCCGTTTTTCGACTTTTGAATTTCAAAAGCATCGTAGAGTTCACCGGCAGCGGTAAAAGCCTGATAGGTAAGTTTATTGCCCTTGATGGAAATAAATTGAAAAAGCTGGGTATTACCAGCCCGGCGGGCCATCCAGGGGTCGTCGGTTACATCATACATCTTTGGGCCGCTGACTGATACGACATAGACGGTACCGGTCGATTTTTCCCGGGTACTCAGTCCATCGGCTACGTTGGAGACCGTACCCCGGCCATAGGCATGATCATGTCCCTGCAGGACAATATCGACCTTATAACGGTCAAAAACGGGTTTAAAATGCTCCCTCAGTTCGACATTGTCGCGTTCGGCTTTGGTGGAAAAAACCGGATAGTGGAGGGTAACCGCCACCCAGGGCGACTGATTATACTTTAAAACTGAATCCAGCCAGACCTTCTGGGCATCGCGATAAAAATCCGACTCATCGATCTGTTCGGCATCCAGGGAAATCACTTTTAACTGCGGATAGGTTATGTAATAACAGGTTTCCTCCAGACCGGGTGGGCCATTCCGTGGTAAATTGAACTGGGCTTTCCATTGGGGAGAAAGGATCACCCCCTTACCGTATTCATGATTGCCGGGCGTCATTACGCTGGGGATCATGCTGTGAATAAATCCTCCTGCACCAAACCATTCGGCCCAATCAAGATCGCGGTTATGACGGTTGATCAGATCGCCGGCATGCAACATAAAATCAATTCTCGGGAAAGCAGCGTAAGCTTCCCGGATCACCCTTGACCACATCGACTTGACATCGTTCTGGGCATCGCCAAAATAAATAAAGGACAATTCATCCGAATCCGGCATCCGGATCTGAAACCATTCGCTCCACAAGGTATCGGAACCTACCTGATAGACATACAGCTCACCTGCTTCCAGCCGATCGATGACGGCCGAATGAAAAAAAGCGTTGACCTCCGGTTCATTATTATATTGATTGGCAAAAGATTCAGTTACTGCTTTTATGGTGCGAAATTCCCTGCGGAACTCCGGACCATGGGTAGCCAGGGCTAACCGTACCTCTCCTTCTTTCACGGTAGTGTCGGTCCGCCAGTTGACCGCTACACTGGTTAGTGGGTCTGGCGTAAGATTTAAAATGATCTGATCCGGTACAGGGGTTGGTCTTACCGCTTCATGCTGGCTTCTAAATGCCGGTTCGTGATGGTGGTGATGATCATGTCTGGTTTCCCGGCAACCAGTGGTCATGAATAAAAAAGCAAGGCAGCAACTGATGACTACCGAGGGTGAAGGAAAATGAATCGTCATCCTGGTCAAAATAAATGCAATAATTGGTAATAAATCAGTAGTATTTTATTAAGAGGCGAAATATCTATACAGCCATTAATAAATATGGAATAATGCTCTGAATATTCCTTTAATAAACCAACTATTTGGACTTTTTTTTTCAAATATTTTTGCTGCCGGTGAGGTTTTCAATATCCGGAAAAGCGATCGTAATATCATGGTTGTTGCTCCCCGTATTCATCCTGACTCATCCCGCTTTGTCATCCGGCCAGGCTGAAATGAATGGATCGGTAACCATTGGGCAATTCCGGCAGGAAATGCATACGGCCTATCTCGTTGATACGTCACAACCCGGAGCCAATGACGTGCGTATGATCACCATCGATCAGGAGGGAAATATCTGGATAGCCACCAAAGCCGGCATTTATCGCAAACAACACCAGGAAGATCACTGGCAGAAGGCCATTACCGATGAAAATGCGGGGCCGGCCTATTGCGTGTACCGGACCGGTGAAGATATCTGGATGGCCACCTGGAATGGCCTCTATCGCTGGAGAAAAAATCAACTGATTAAGCATCCTTTGAATCAGGTGGTAACCCGGATCTGCGGATCGGGTGCGGATCTCTATGCCCTGGGGCCGGCCGGTGTCTTTCGCATTGACACTCTTGATGCAGTGCAGCAGCACTACCAGATTGCCCGGTCCGTAAGGGCAGGCACGGTCGACCAACAGGGACATCTCTGGGTGGCAACTGATGCGGGTATTTTCGAATGTTACGACTCCACAGTCCGGCACCATTATGATACCAGTGTACTCATATCGGCTTATGTTCGGGGGTTGGTTGCGGAAGACAATGGTGAAATCACCGCTGGAGGATTGGGCGGAGTATCGGTGATCCGCAACGGCAAACTGGTGAAGGCTACGGGAGTGGAAAAGGGTTTACAGTCTGCTGAGGTCACCTGCCTGAATAAAGGCCCCGACGGCACTCTCTGGATCGGTACCCAACTGGGTCTTGCCCGGCTGCATAACGACGATTCGATTTCTCACCGTTTCAGCCGTCGATGGCTCATTGATGATGAAGTGCGTGACATCGCGTTTGACCGACAGGGTAATGCCTGGATTGCGACCGCAGGTGGTGTCAGTCAGATCAGCAGCCGGTGGATATCACTGGAAGAGAAAGCGGCGTATTTTTACGACATTTTGATGAAACGCCACATTCGCGAACCCTGGATTGCCGGCCATTGCCGGTTGACCAGACCAGGAGACCTCACTTCCTGGGAACCGGAAGACGACGATAACGACGGGGAATATACCGGTGGCTATCTGGCAATGGAAAGCCTTCGCTATGCCGTCACCCGCAATGAAGATGCCCGGGAAAAAGCGGGCAGGGCTTTTGATTTCCTCTGTCAGTTGCGCACGGTAACCGGTGAAGACGGTTTCTTTGCCCGGACCATTATCCCTGCCCATTGGTCCCGGATGCACGACCCAAACCGTACCTATACTCCGCAGGAGCGCATCGAGGAGCTGGTGAAAGAACCCCGGTTTAAACCAGTGGAAGAAAGATGGCGTCTTTCGAAAGATGGCAAATGGCTGTGGAAAGGCGATACCAGCAGCGATGAACTTTGCGGTCATATGATGGGATATTTCTACTATTACGAATTGGCCGCATCCGATTCCGAACGAAAACGCATCCGTGATCAGGTTAGCTCGATACTCGATGAATTGATGAATAACGAGTACAATCTCGTGGACATCGATGGTCGCCCCACCAGGTGGGGGATCTGGTCACCGGAGATGCTGCAATCGGATCCCGACTGGCTCCCCGAACAGGGCATCAACAGTTTTGAATTGCTTGCTTTCTTAAAATTTGGATACAAAATTACCGGACATCAAAAATACCAGGATGCCTATCTGCACCTGATCTACGAAAAGAATTATCTGGAAATCCTGGCAAAACAACACGATAAAAATCCCGCCTGGTATATTTATTTTGACGTGACCCTGGAAGGCTACCTCTACCCCATCCTGGTCAAATACGAAGATGATCCCAAACTGAAGGCATTTTACGAAAAGCAGATAGACCAGTGGTTTACACTTCAGAAAAAAGATCAGAGCGCCCTCAATAATCTCTTTTATTGCTTTGCCCGTGATCGCCGGGAAGAAACAGCTGCCACCCTGCAATTTCTCATGGATACACCCCTGGACCTCATCGACTGGCCGATCGACCATACCCAGCGGGAGGACTTGCGGATTGTGCGCCGTCCGGCGCTGGAAGAACTCCAGACCGACCGGCTGGTCCCCCCATCCATGCGGGCGACGGTTCGATGGGACCGCAATCCATGGTCCGCCATCCAGGGTAATCCTTACCGGGAGCGGGAACCGGTATTTTGGTTATTTCCCTATTGGCTGGGCCGTTATCTGGATATCATATATTAGCGAAAAAAGAAAAATTCTATGATCAATTTACTTCCACTCAAACGCTGGAGCCGGCTGTGCCTGTTCCTGCTTTTTCCTGTTTGTACCCTACTGAAAGGCCAGTCAAATGATTTTATCGTACAGGAAGACCTGCTTTTCCCGCTGCAGGAAAAACATGTACATGGAAGTTCGGTTGTCGCATTGCCCAATGGCGATCTGCTCACTGCCTGGTTTGAAGGCAGCGGTGAGCGACACGCCGACGATGTACTGATCCGGGGGGCCCGATGGCGAAAAACCACCCGGACCTGGTCTGAGCCTTTTGATCTGGCCGATACTCCGGGTCTGCCCGATTGCAACCCCGTGCTATTCCTCAACCGGGATCAGAAACTTTTTCTGGTCTGGATTGCCGTTCAGGCCAACAAGTGGGAAAATTCCATACTCCGGTACCGGACAACCATGGATCATTCAGGTCCCGGAGCGCCAGAGTGGCAATGGCAGGACAATATCTTCCTGAAACCAGACGATTCCTTTGCGAAGGAGGTAACTGATAAACTGGACCAACTTCCGGAGCACCAGATCGGCTGGGCAGAATATGCTCCACCGTACGACAAGATGATCCGGGAAGCCAGTGAGAATCCAACCTACCGGAGTATTGGCTGGATGACCCGTATTCCACCCCTGATTTTACCGGAAGGCCGGATTCTTTTACCCCTTTATTCAGACGGACTCAACCTCTCGTTGGCGGCTATTTCTGACGATGACGGTACTACCTGGCGTTCCAGTCATCCCATTGTAGGACGGGGACCAATCCAGCCTGCCCTGGTCAGAAAGGAAAACGGAGAGATCATCGCCCATATGCGGGACAGCGGTGATGCCCCACCCCGGGTGCAGATTAGCCGGTCGGTAGACCAGGGTATCACCTGGAGTCCGGCGTTGAAATCAGATATTCCCAATACGGCCAGTGTGGCGGTCATTCGTCTCCATGACGGCCGCTGGGCGCTGGTGGGAAATACCATCGAAGATGGCCGGTACCAGTTGTCTTTATGGATCTCTGAGAATGAAGGTAAAACCTGGAATCAACGCTTTTTTCTCGAAAACGACGAGACCCGCAGGGCGGGTTTTTCCTACCCCTGTGTGATCCAGGATAAAGACGGTTTCATGCACCTGACCTATTCCTACCATCTGCAAAGAGATCAAAAATCGATCAAATACATGAAGTTGGATCCCCGGAAAATCAAGGAATAGCGGACAACGAATCGACTTGAAATCCGGATCAAGAAACCATATAAATTAAGTAAGAAACCAGCACCAGAAAACCGGCCGGGCTCTTAATTTACCGCCGGATAAGATCAGGGATATGCGGACTTCCCATCAAAAGTATAGAGGTATTAACAGGGCAGCGGTTTATTATGAGAACCGGAAGCCTAAGCAAGGGTGGAAGGGAATATTACGGGATTTAGTCTTCCTGACGTTAACCTTTTTCTTGCTCTCCGGGTGCCAGATTACCAAAGCACCGGTAAAAGTCGGGAGTGATCTTCAGGCTGGGATAAGTTGGGCCAAAAAGCTGGGATTTCCGGACGACCGGATCATTCTCATTCTTCATGCCGACGATCTGGGTATGTGCCGGGAAGCCAACCTTTCGGGTATCCGCTATCTGGAAGAAGGTCAGATTCAGTCTGGTGCTGCCATGCCACCCTGTCCGGCATTTGAGGAAATGATCGCCTGGGCCAGGCAACATCCAAAAAAAGATCTCGGACTCCATCTGACGCTGACCAGCGAATGGCAGACCTATCGTTGGGGTCCGGTTATTCCGGCAGCAGAAGTGCCCGGTCTGATCGATCCCGACGGATATCTCTGGAGGTCAGTTGAGGAGGTGGTCCGGCATGCAACTGCGGAGGAAGTGGAAAGAGAGATCCGGGCGCAGATCGAAAAGAGTGTGGCTCTGGGGTATACTCCCGACCATATCGACACCCATATGGGTACCCTCTACGGGCATGCCTCCTTTACCAGGGCCTATCTGAAGGTGGCCGAGGAATATGGAATTCCAGCGATGGTCATCGACATCAGCAATCCGGCGGTCCTCGAGGCGCTAAGAGCCCAGGGTTATCCCGCCGATGAGGCCATGATCCGGGCGATTACGGATTATTCCCTTCCAAAACTGGACTACTTTTACTCTGTGCCCCGGGGGAAAACCTATGAGGAAAAACGGGAAAATTTTTACCGGCTACTGCAGGATTGCCAGCCGGGACTGACCGAAATAATCTTTCACCCCTCTGATCATTCTGAAACACTCAAGACCATTACGAATTCGTGGCAACAACGGGTGTGGGAAGCCCAAATGTTTGCCGACCCGGAAGTCATTGCTTTTATAAAGACACAAAAGATCGTGTTTACCAACTGGAGGGACATCATGCAACGATTTAAGAAATACCAGAAACGATGAATACCGATTCAACCATAGGCAAGGGGAAATTATGGCTCAACCTGTTGATTGCCGGCATGACGCTGGGTACCGCCTGGGCCGTCCGCGGACAATTCGGTCACGAGCAGGGTGCTGCCTGGGCAGGAGCCCTGGGTGGAATGATCATCCTCATCATTGCCAACCGGCAGGACTGGCATAGTCGATTTATTACCAGCAGCCTGGCTTCCGCAATTGGCTGGGGGCTTGGAGGAATGATCAGTTATGGAATTGTCGTGGGTTATGCGCGCGCACTGGATTTCGGTAATGTATACTATGGTCTGGCGATGCTGTTTGTGATTGGCGGGCTCTATGGTTTCATCGGTGGCGGGCTGTTTGGGTTAAGTCTCGAAGAGCGCAAGGACCGGAAGATCGACTGGGGTACGGTCATCGTGGCTATGTTGAGTGGCGCGATCATCACCTATTTTTTCATCATTATGCAGCTGGAGTGGTTAATGACCCCACCGCGATCAGAAGCCTGGGCGGCATGCCTGGGTATGGTCTTTGGTCTGGCCTGGTACCTGCATAAACACCGGTTTACCCGGCCTATGCACGTTGCCCTGTGCAGCAGTCTGGGAGGAGGGTTTGGATTTGCTTTCGGCAATTTTCTGCAGGTTCTGGGAAGGGTATCGGAGATCGATTTCAATTTCTGGAATGTGATGGAGTACTCCATCGGCTTTTTCGGGGGAATCGGCATGGCCTGGGGGGTGTTTACCACCCGTTGGGATGCCGACGAAGGAAAGTCCGGGCATAACCGGTTTGTCCCCCTGCTTTTTCTGGTGGCCCTGATTCCACTGGTGGTGTGGCGTGAAAGCATGAATATCGAAAAGCTAACGGAGACCTACCAGCGGCTGGAAGCCGGTGACTGGGCCGGTACCATTCGACTAATTTCATTTCTTCTGGTGACCGGCTTGGCAATTTTTACGCTGAAATACCAGCATCTCTGGGAAGAGGCCCGAAACAACCGGCAATTCTTTCTGGCTTTCTTTGCTCTCTATATTATTTACAGCTGGCTGATTACCGGAGCCTGGTACAGTACCTACCGGATCGAGCAATATTTATATATAGCAAATTATGCCCTTATCGCCCTTGTAATCCCCCGCTTAGGAGCAGCATACAAACCGCAATCCGTCAGCGGACGGGACTGGCTGTTTTTTTATCTCGGTTTCATTTTACTAATTGCCCTTTTGGCCTGGATTGCACTCAACTCACATGGTCCCTGGGAAGGATATCATGAGAGATTTAAAACAGGTTAAAATCTAACCGGGTTTGCAGCAACTTTATCAGAATTCATTACCGGTTTAAAAAACAAAAATACAAACGATCACTTTTTGGGAAAAGTTATCCTGAGGGTTACATTGAATTAATATTAACGCTTTGACATAAAAACCAACCCTATTTCGAGTTGAAATGGTCAAAAAATGAGAGGAAAAAAACAAAAAGCTGGAAGCACCCTCGCTTTTTCACTCGTTAATTTAGGTGTAAAATAGAAAAACCATGATTTGATTGATTTACCATACATTATAACCTGGAATATCAGGGTATAACACAATGATCAGAACCTAAACCAGCCTGTCATTTGCACAGCTTTAGGGTGGAATTCATACTGTCGAAAATCTTCTAACTACTCATAAAGTCACATACTATGACAAGGGAATTATTTACCTATTCAACATTTATTCTGTTTATCTTCTCCTCCGTTGGACTCTTTGGCCAGATGCGGGTCAACGGTCTTATTACAGACAGTCAGGGCGAACCCCTGATCGGTGTCAATATTTTGGTGGAGGGGACTCAAAACGGAACTACTACGGATTTCGATGGCCGTTACGAGCTGAGCGATCTCACTCCCCAATCTGTGCTGGTATACTCTTATACCGGAATGGAAACAAGGAGAGAAACGGTGGGAAACCGATCGGTCATCGATGTACAATTGCAGAGCCTTTTTTTGGATGAGGTAGTAGTAACTGCCCTCGGAATTTCCAGGCAAAAACAATCACTGGGTTACAGTGTAGGCGAAGTAAAGGGTGACGACCTCCGGCATGTTTCGCAGGATAACGTCCTGAATTCACTGGCATCGAAAGTACCAGGACTGACCATCAGTCAGATGTCGGGTACCGGTTCTTCGGTGAATGTGGTCATCCGGGGTCTAACATCACTGACTACTGACAATCAACCACTTTTCGTCGTTGACGGGGTACCTCTGGCCAATTCATCCAATAACATCCGTCAAAATGGCGACCGGAATGAAGTAGACTATGGCAATGCCATTGCGGATATCAATCCGGACGATATCGAGAGCATTTCGGTTCTGAAAGGTCCCAGCGCCGCTGCCTTGTACGGATCCAGGGCTGGTAATGGTGTCATTCTGATCACCACGAAATCGGGCAAAGGAAGAGATCTGGGCGTCTCATTTTCTACGAGTAATATCTTCGAACAAGCCGGTGAATTATTGGATTTCCATTATTTGTACGCTTCCGGAGAACGCAATCCTGTTCTCGACGAAGGATCTGCCTACTGGGGTGGTCCGGCACTGGATGTCGGAAATAAAGCGGTCCAGTGGAACAGCCCGGTAGACGCTAACGGAGCACCGATACCCACCGAACTAAAATCCTATCCAAACAATATGAAGGATTTTCTTCAGACGGGGATTACTTCCAATAATAACCTTTCTTTTACAAATAGTGGTGATAAAGGAAATTTCCGGGTTTCCTATTCCAATATGCTGCACCGGGGCATGATACCCAACTCCGATTTGTACCGGAATACCTTAGCCACTTCGATCAATCACGAATTAGTGAAGAATCTGACGGTCAGTACCAATTTCACCTTTGGCAGAACCCACTCAAACGACCGGCCTGCTACCGGTAACCGGGGAGCCAATGCCCTGCAGTCTGTCTATGTCTGGCCCCATGTCAATGTGCGGGATCTGGAGAATTACTGGGTGGAAGGAAAGGAAAATATCGAACAACTTCGTCCCAGTACAGAAGGAGATAACCCGTATTTTATAGCTTATGCCCTGACCAATGCATTTACCCGAGACCGTTTGTATGGTAATTTGAAATTACAATATCAGCTGACTCCTGAAATTTCGGTTTTTGTACGGCACGGTCTGGACGTATTTAATGAAACCCGGGAGACAAAAATTCCATTCAGTTACAGCCGGCATCAAAACGGAGGTTATTATCTGACTGACCTCACTTTCCAGGAAGCCAATTCCGATTTTATGGCTTCTTATTATAAAGTTGCCGGCAATTTTGATGTGAATTTTTCGGTCGGCGGTAATTATATGCGGAGAAAGAGTACGGACGACTGGGTTGGAACCAGCAACCGGAGTATCGGTCTGATCGTACCCGGCCTGTATAACGTAAACAATATTAACCGGGACAATCTCGGTGTAAGCAGCAGCATTGCCGAAAAAGCCATTTACAGCCTTTATGCCCTGGCTTCGATTGGCTATGACCACAAAGTATACCTGGACATCACGGGAAGAAATGACTGGTCCAGCACCCTGCCGGAATCCAATCGGTCCTACTTTTATCCTTCGGTGTCCCTGAGTTGGTTACTGAACGAAACCTTTGACCTGCCCCGCGAAGTTTCCCTGCTGAAATTACGCGCCGGCTGGGCCCAGGTGGGTAATGATACCGATCCATACCGGTTGACTCCTACCCTTTCTACCGGAAATTACAACGGACTGACAACCACCGGCGTACCTTCTACTTTGTTAAACCCGCAACTCAAACCGGAGATCGCCACTTCGACCGAATTTGGTCTGGATCTCAATCTTTATAACAACAAAGTACGATTGGAAGCAACGTATTACAATATGCAAAATGAAAACCAGATCTTTTCGATTGCCCTGCCGCAATCATCCGGTTACTCCGGCAAAATCATCAATGCCGGTCTGATCGAAAGCTCCGGTTGGGAACTTTTGCTGGGTCTTACACCGATATCCGGTAATGTGACCTGGGACCTGAACCTGAATTTCACTAAAAACAAGACCATCCTGAAGGAGCTGACGGAAGGAAAGGATTTTATCGACCTCTGGCAGGATAATGACGGAGGTGCCTTTACCTTTGTAGGAGAGGAAATAGGTAATCTGTACAGCGCAGGATACGCCAGGGTAATGGATCCAAATTCACCGTATTACCAATGGCCGATTCTCGACAATAATGGTGGCTGGCAGGAACTGCCCAATGCCCGGACCAACAGGATAAAAGTAGGAAATTTCAATCCCGATTTTATCATGGGTCTTCAGACCAACGTATCGTATAAAAGATTTTCACTTTCCGCCAGTTTAGACTGGAGAAATGGAGGTGAATTTCAGTCGTATACTTACCGCTATGGCGAGTCGGACTGGAAGTCTCAACGACAAATCGACAATCTGATTCCCGGTGGCCAGTATTCCCAGCAGGAACTCATCGACTTACTTAAATCGAACCCGGACAAATATATAATCCCCCGTAATGGTAACTTCCCCCGAGTGGGTGGTCATACCCAGGAAACGGGTGGATTTTATTTTGATGACAACGGAGGAGCGGTAGCTGGTTATGACGGAGCTTTTGTACCGGGAGTAATCCAGATTGCCGGACAGGAAACACCCGATAACTTCTCGGATGATGTTTATCAGGAACATTTGTATCCCACTGAGGGCACTTTATACCCGATAACGGATACTTATGCGTGGTCCTACAACCAGGCTATTACTTTTGACGCCTCCTATATTAAATTGCGGGAAATTTCGCTGACCTACCGCATTCCCAAATTTGCCGGAATGCGTAATGCCAGCGTCTCTGTTTTTTCCAGAAATATCATGTTATGGACCAAGTCAAAAATCGGCATTGATCCGGAGCGGGCATTTCAGGCCATCGGTTCCAACCAGGGTGATACCCGTCTTCAATTCAGGCAAGGTATCGAACTTCAGAACGTCATGCCATGGACCAGTCCGATCGGATTCAAATTAAATTTTGACATTTAATAAAATCATCATTATGAAGTCAATTACTCAAAATAAAATCATCGCGTTTATTCTGATCATGCTGGCTTGGACCGGCTGTCAGGATGAACTGACCGAATTAAACCAAAATCCCAACGGCATTGACCCGGGTACCGTAAATCCAAACATGCTCATGCCGACCGTATTGGGTGGATCGGCTCAAAGCTATCTCAATCTGGGATTTGGCGATATTGCCGGAGTGGTACAACACACCCAGAAAGACGGCTGGTTTTCTGGCCATAACAGTTACGATTGGAATGCCCAGGACTGGACCGGCTGGTATGGCTACCTGCGGAACAACGATTTGTTGTATAAAAGGGCGGTCGACCTCGGATGGACTTTTCACCAGGGAGTGGCCCTGACTATGAAATCATTCATCTTTGGTGTCATTACCGACCTTTGGGGTGACGCTCCCTATACCGATGCCGTGAAAGGCAATGAGGGTGGTGTCAATTTTGAATACCCGGTTTTTGACAGTCAGGAAATTATTTATGACGGGATCATCGAGGATCTGAAAACTGCTGCTTCGCTGTTTGCTCAGGGAGATAATACCGGTGTCAATGCATTCGTCGATTTATATTACGGCGCTGACGCCCAGGCATGGCAGCAATTTGCCAATTCTCTGCTACTTCGTTACTACCTGCGCATTTCCGAAAAAAATCCATCCAAGGCTCAGGCAGGTATCGAAGCGGTCTATAACAGCGGCGTTTATATTAAAACTTCCGACATGGATGCCACCCTGTCTTATACAGGTGGCACGAGCGATCTCTGGCCTTCCAACTCTGCCAGTGAATCGGGTAGCAATTACAGAAGGCTTAAAGTATGTCAGACACTGCTTGATCAGTTATTAAACACCAATGATCCCCGGTTGGGAGTATGGATCAATCCGGTACATTGTCAATGGGTAGCTGACGAAACACTGGCCACCGATGTTGATCCATTCATCCGCAAAGATGGAGTCATCCAGGAAGGGATCCAGGCGCTGGAGGATGTTGAATATGTTGAGGCCATCAGTGCAGGAGCTAAATTTACCCGACATTACAATCCCAACCTGATCAATACTACCCTGAACGATGGAGAATACGTAGGACTACCTGCCGGACTTACCCAGCCATCTTCTTACAATCTTAACCCTACCCCTGGACAGAGTGTTGAAAATCAGCATGTTTCGCAGTTGGCCGACATTTACCGGGAAACGGGAGGCAGCCTGCTGAAATCACGCTTGATTTCAGCCGCTGAAGTCCATTTCATCCTGGCCGAAGCGGCTTTGAAAGGTTGGTCAGTCGGCAACGCGAAGGACCACTATGAAGCAGGAATCAGGCAATCACTGGCTACCTGGGGTGTAGAGGGTCAGTTTGATGCATTTATGCAGGGAACCGATCTGGCCTACAATGGTACTTTAGAACAGATCATGCAGCAAAAATGGGTCGCCAGCTGGACTGCAGCTACCGAATCCTGGTTTGATTTCCGTCGCACAGGTCTTCCGGCCTTAACCCCCGGACCTGCTTCGGATCAACCGGTGCTGCCGGTAAGATTTAATTATGGCTCCAATGAGTTGAGCAATAATGCAGCTAATGCAATGGTAGCAACCGGCAGACTGGAAGTAACCAGTTACTCCGGGGCCAGAGGCAACGACAGCCAATGGTCGAAAATGTGGTTGCTCCAGGGCACCAGTAAACCATGGTAAGAATGACATAGCAGTAGATAGTGTTGTTAAACGGTTACCGCTTTTTCAATGACCGAACAGACAAAAAGTGACTGGTGCCGGTTGTTGATTTTGATTCCTACATTAAAAATGAAAGCTGTAAACCGAAAGTGATTACTCCGGATGCTTACTCAGCATCCGGGGTTATCACTTGATTCTTTCTCTTTTTAAGTGCACCAGGATGCCTATTTTCTTTAACAATATTTCAGTATTTAAAACTCCAAAGACAGATTGGACACAAAAACCACGCATAGATTGGTCATACAGGGTGTTATTCCTCCCCTGGTTACTCCGCTTGAATCGGATGATCAGCTGGACCGGTCAGGACTACATAAGTTACTCGAGTATCTCGTTTCCGGAGGGGTTCATGGCCTCTTTATCCTGGGAACCACCGGAGAGGGTTCGAGTCTGAGCAATGATTTGAAAAAGGAATTGATCACTGAAGTTTGTGACCAGATCAGCCATCGTATCCCGGTACTGGTTTCGATCACGGATCCCTCTCTTATCAATTCAATCCGGCTGGCGGAATTTGCCGCCAAATGTCAGGCTGATGCGGTCGTAATCGCACCTCCCTATTATTTTCCATTGGGAAAAGAAGAATTTGAAAAATACCTCATCGCACTTTCCAAACACCTCCCTTTACCTTTCCTTCTGTACAATATGCCCAGCCATACCAAACTCAACATACCACCGGATACGGTTAAGATGGCAAGGGAACTGGGAGCCATCGGCATTAAAGACAGTTCCGGTGATCTGGACAATTTAATGACTTTGATAAAAATTTTCCGTGATGACCCGGATTTCTTTGTCATTAGCGGCAGTGAGATATACCTGCCGGAAACCATCATGGCTGGAGGTGACGGTGCCATTGCCGGAGGTGCGAATATTTTCCCATATTTATATGTAAAACTGTATGAGGCTTCAGTCAACCGGGATCTGGAAATGATCGAATTATTAAAAAAGGCTCTGATACAAATTGAAAAATCGATTTACAGCGTCGGGTCAAATTATTCCAAAACCATTTCAGGAATTAAATGTGCACTATCCGTTCTCGAATTGTGTAAGGACCATCATATCCCTCCTCTACTTGGCCTCAATGACTTGCAGCGTTCGATCATCAAAGATCAATTAGGAAAGATCCGGAAGGAATTTCAGCCATTTGTACCGGCCCGGATCGCCGGGCTGTCGGGATGAACTATCCGGAATTTCACAAGGACTGGAAAATTCAGTCTTCCCGGTTTGTTCCTTCACCCGGAAAGGAAGTATCTCTTCCCTCCTACCCGGCAGCGGACTGGTATTCCTGCACCTTACCGGGTACGGTCCTGGGTGCATTGGTACAAAACGGAGTATATCCGGAAATATACCGGGGTATAAACCTGCAAAAAGTTCCAACATCAGACTTTGAAGTACCCTGGTGGTACCGCAAGGAATTTATTCTTGAGGAATTACCAGTCAATCAGTCTTTAATTCTTGAATTAAAAGGTGTCAATTATCAGGCAAATATTTACCTCAACGGTCACTCTATTGCATCCCGGGAAGAAATTTTCGGCGCATTCCGTACCTTCCGGGTAGACCTTACTGAAAAAACAAAAGAAGGAATAAATATTCTGGCCCTGGAAGTCTTCCCACCCCGGCCAGGTGATTTTTCCACCGGATTTGTCGATTGGAACCCTCCGCCACCCGACCGGAACATGGGTCTTTTTAAATCAGTAACCCTGCATCTGGTTAATAAGGTAAAAATACACCATCCTTATGTTACAGCCAGGCTTTCCCATCCAAATTACGATCTTGCCAACCTCCGGGTCAGTTGTTTTCTGACCAATTACAGCGATAAACCGGTGACCGGTCAATTGTGCGGAAAAATAGCGGACTATGTGTTCAGACAGGAGACAGATTTGATGCCTGGAGAGGAGAAGGAAATTCAATTTTTACCGGAAGATTTTCCCGGGTTAAATATAACCAATCCCCGGTTATGGTGGCCGTATCAGTGGGGGCATCCCCACCGTTATGAGCTTGAACTGGAGTTTCAGACAGACGACCGGGTGGCCGATTTTCTAAAAACTCCATTTGGCATCCGGGAGGTGACCGATTATTTTGATAACGGACACCGGGGTTTTATGATCAACGGCAGGAAAATACTGATCAAAGGTGCCGGGTGGACCGACGATCTTTTACTACAGGACGATCATGCATCGCTGGAGGCTCAAATCAGATATGTAAAACACCTCCATCTCAACTGCATCAGGCTGGAGGGAATCTGGGGTAAAGACGAAACCCTGTTTGAGCTCTGTGACCGGGAAGGTATCCTGATGATGGTTGGCTGGAGCTGCCACTGGGAGCACGAGCAGTACCTGGGCAAACCTACCCATGAAAAATACGGAGGGGTTTTCCAACCGGATGACATAGACCTGATTGCCCGGTCCTGGCAGGACCAGGTACTCTGGCTGAGAAACCACTGCTGCATCTTCGTCTGGGCGGTGGCCAGCGATTTTTTGCCCCATCCGGATCTGGAAAAAAGATATATCGAAACCTTTACCCGGTACGATCCGGATCGACCATACCTGAATTCAACCGGTGGAGTTGGGAGTGAACAGGCGATCATCGGTAGTTCGGAAATCATCAGCGAGATATCAGGATCATCCGGCGTAAAAATGCTTGGACCGTATGCCTATACACCTCCCGTCTATTGGTATACCGATCAGATCCGGGGAGGAGCCTACGGATTCAATACCGAGACCTGTCCCGGAGCCAATGTACCTCCCATTGAGAGCATTTTGAAAATGATCCCGGAAGACCATCTCTGGCCTATCGATGAAGTGTGGGAATATCATTGCGGGCTTAATGAATTCAGGCATCTGAACCGCACTGTGGAGGCAATCACCCATCGATACGGTCCGGTTGCGGGAGTCTACGATTTTGCCCGGAAAGCCCAGTTGCTCAATTACGAGCTGATGCGGCCCATGTTTGAGGCCTTTCAGGCCAATCATCCCCGGGCAACGGGAGTAATTCAATGGATGCTCAATTCCGCTTTTCCGGAAATGTACTGGCAACTGTATGACTCTTACCTGATGCCCAATGGCGCATTTTATGCAACCCGGAAGGCATGTGAGCCCTTACACCTGATCTACCATTACGGTGAGAATGCAGTATACCTGGTTAATGAATTGTTGACTGCACTGGAGAAACTAAATTATTCGATCCGGCTATATAACCAGCATTCACGGCCTGTTTTATCCCTGACTGGAGAAACCGGGATCGGGAGTCAGTCGGTCCAAAAGATCGCTCCAATAGCTCCAGATGATAGTAAATGTCCGGTCCATTTCCTGGATTTACGGCTATTCAACCAGGAAGGCACCCTGATTTCTTCCAACTTTTACTGGCTATCCCGGAAACCCGATGTACTGGACTATGATCAGACAGCCGGTAGCTGGTCATTCTACACGCCCACCAAAGATTATGCGGATTTTACCGCATTGCAAAAAATTCCCCCCGCGGTGACCGATCTTTTCTTTGAAGGTATGCGGAATGGTTTTCTGCATTTCACCCTGATAAACCAATCTCCGGTCATTGCATTTTTCATCGAGCTGAAAATCATGACTGTTGCCGACCGGGAACTCCTGCTTCCCGTTTGGTGGGATGACAATTACCTTAGTCTCCTGCCTGGTGAAAGCCGCAAAATCCGGGTTAAAATTCCCCAGCCGACTGATGGGCAGCTTGAAATGATGGCAGAGGCAACCGGTTTGAACACCGGTACCATAGTAATTCATATCGAAGCACCCCAAACAATCCAACTATAAGTGATCGCAAAATCCTGGAAATGGATCACGGTAGCAGCAAAGCATAAAACAATCACAATTGTGAAAATTTTAGTGAAAAAAGCGGGAATTGAACATCATCAATAGCACTACTTTTAAACTAAAGAAACTATATGTCCATTTATAAACTGGCTTGTCTGGGAGGCACTCCCGTCAGGGATACGTCCCGAAATCCCTGGCCGACCTGGCCGGTCTGGGGCAAAGAAGAAGAGCATGCCCTTCTCGAGGTGTTGCATAGTGGGATCTGGTCGTACAATGGTCCTTTTGAGATGGAATTTAACCGGCAATTTGCCCGGTATACCGGAACAAAATATGCCATTTCCTGTGCCAATGGGACCGTAACCCTGCAACTGATCCTGGAAGCCCTTTCGATCGGATTGAACGATGAGGTTATTGTACCCGGCCTGACCTGGCAAGCCACTGCCGCCGCGGTATTGGATGTCAATGCAACGCCCATCATCGTGGATGTTCTCGAAAATACCTGGTGCATCGATCCTGAAAAAGTGGAACAGGCGATCACTCCCCGTACCCGGGCTATTATTCCGGTACATCTGTATGGTAGTTTTGCCGATATGGATGCGATTCTCCATATCGCCCGAAAACATAACCTGGCAGTCATTGAAGACTGTGCCCATAAACACGGTGGGGAATGGAACGGACAAAAAGCGGGAAGTATAGGAGATGCAGGAAGTTTCAGCTTTCAGCTTTCCAAGATCCTGACTGCCGGTGAAGGTGGAACCATTACTACCAACCGGAGTGATCTGGCTGAAAAAATCGATGCCCTGCGTAATTGTGGCCGGAGGCCCGAAGCCAAATCCGGCATTCCGGTCGACAAGGGAGCCGGTCAGTATGAAGATGAAGGCAACTTTATCCAGTCAGGTAACTACCGTATTACAGAATTTCAGGCTGCCATCCTGCTGGAAGGTTTGAAAAGGCTACCGGAACAAAATGCAAACCGGGATAAAAACGGCATCTATCTCAATCAGATCCTGGAAAGCCTGCCTGGTGTGACGCCGATGTACCGGGATCCCAGGGAAACCCGGGAATCCTATTTCAACTTTGCATTCCGGTACGATCAGAACCGGTTTCATCAATTGCCGGTATCCAAATTCAGGGAGGCCCTGGAGGCGGAACTGGGCATTCCGGTAGATTCATGTTACTCTCCACTCAACCAATGTCCTCTATACCAGCCGCATACCAAACCGGCCCGGTACCGGCTCAATGAAGCCTATTGGTCGAAGATCAATCCCCAGAGTGTTTCCCTCCCCAATTGCGAAAAAATCCATCATCAACAGGCGGTGTGCCTGCATCACAAAGTTCTGATGGGTACCAAAGAAGATATGGATCTTATCGGAACAGCGATCGAAAAAATCTATCATAACTCCGGTCAGCTATGAACGGACATATAAAAGATAACAGGCACCGGCCGGGAGATTCAAGTTGGAAGCAGCCGACGTTCAGCGGTACTGCTGTTGACATGCCCCGTGATGATTTTCAAACCGTATACCCCCATGTCAATGAAAGAGGCCCATGGAGACATTGAATTTTGCGATCGTCGGAGGCGGATATATCTCCGAATACCACATCCGGGCCATCCAGGGCATTCCCGGAACTCATATCCGAACCATCGCCAGCCGGGACCCGGCTAAAGTCCGGCCGCTGGCTGAAAAATACGGGATACCCAGCACTTGCCGGTTTGAGGATCTGGCCGGAGATCATCACCTTCAGGCGGTGGTGATCGCTACCCCCAATAGATTTCATGCCCCTTATGCCACTGCTTCCCTGATACAGGGTCTGGATGTTTTTCTGGAAAAACCCATGGCCATGAACTACAACGAATGCTGCAAGATTGAGGAGGTAGCCCGTGCTGCCGGCCGGATCGTTATGGTCGGTCATATGTGGCGATTTGACGAGGAAGTAAACACCGTCAGAAAACTGGTGAAGCAGGGAGACCTGGGGAAGATCATCAAATCGAAGGCGTATGGCATTCATCAGAACTGGGGCCCGTCCGGCTGGTTTACCAGCAAAGCCCTGGCGGGAGGAGGAGCCCTGATAGACATGGGCGTCCATGCCATTGATACCGTGCGCTATATCCTGGGAGATCCGGAACCAGTCAGGGTGTATGCCAATATAAGTACCAGTTTTGGTGATTATAATGTGGATGACAATGGAATTCTGATGATCACCTGGTCAGACCATACCATTTCCATGATTGAGAGTGGCTGGTGGCAACCACATATGGAAGGACCGGAAGCGGCTACCAGAATATATGGCACCCTGGGCTATGCCAGTGTTTTTCCGACCACCGCCAGGATCAAAACAGCAGAAGGATTTCGGGAGCTTTCATTGCCCGTGACCGAACGAACCGAACATTGCGATCAGTCCATCTATGACCGCCAAATGCAACAATTTGTCGCTTGTATCCGAAACCGGCAGCAACCATCACCCGGTATTGAAGAAGGAAAAATCATTATGAAAATTGTCGATGCCGCCTATCAGTCAGCGGAACAGGGGAAGGCCATTGATCTAAACTAAAAAGAAATACCAAATGCTTACCGGAATAGATTATTTTATTGTCATTGCCTACATCCTGGGAATTCTGATACTGGGATTTTACTTCCGGAGATTTGTCAGTAGTTCGGATGACTATTTTCTGGCAGGGAAAAGCCTGCCTTTCTGGGCAATCGGTATGTCGATCGTGGTATCCGACATTGGTGCTCTGGATTTTGTGGGTATTTCCGGCCAGGGATACCGTTACGGTATTTCGGTTGGTAATTTCGACTGGATCGGATCCGTACCGGCCATGTTACTGGCGGCATTTATCTTTGTACCTTACTTCTGGAAAGGGGGTATCTATACCATTCCTGAATATCTGGGCAAACGATATAACCGCAGTGTCCGCACCATCGCCTCTTTAACCTGGCTATTCTTTTTTGCAGTCAACCTGGGTGTGCTGTTCTGGGCCAGTGCCGTTCTACTCAATGTATTGATGGGCTGGTCGGTCTGGACTTCCATCCTTATCACTGCCACCGTAGTCGGTATTTACACTTATTTTGGGGGGATCACTGCCGTCGTCATGACCGATGTGGTACAGCTGATCATCATGTTTGTGGGTGGTTTCACCCTGGTTTATCTGGGATTTCACGCGGTCGGCGGATGGGATAGCATGGTGGACAAAATCACCGCGATGGGTCCGGAGTTCAAACGACACTTTAAATTGATGCAACCCGCCAATACCAACACCCCCTACCCCTGGACCGGTATCCTGTTCGGACTCACGTTTGTGATGGCCAATGCCTATATGATTGGCAATCAGGCTATTGTTCAGCGATGTCTGGCTGCCAAAAATGTCTGGCATGCCAAAGCCAGCATGATCCTGGCTGCCGGTTTCAAGATGTTGATTCCCGTTTTGGTTTTATTTCCCGGTATGATGGCCATCATACTCCATCCCAACCTGGAGGACGGAGATCAGGCACTGCCGATGATGATCAAATCCATCCTCCCACCCGGACTGACCGGTCTGATGTTTTCCGCATTTTTTGCCGGACTGATGTCGAGTGTGGATTCCATTTTGAACTCGACTGCTACGATTTTCACCAAAGATATCTATGAGCCTTACATAAATCCCAAAGCAACCGACAGTCACTACCTGAAGGTGGGCCGGATTACGACGCTGGTACTGCTGATTCTGGGAGTGGCTACCTCAAAGATCAGCAGTCAATATCCGGGACTCTATGTGGCCATACAGTCATTTCTTTCGTACTTTCAGGGACCGATTTTTGCGATCCTGTTATTGGGAATTTTCTGGAAACGGACCACCCAATGGGGTGGACTGGCCGGGCTGGTGATCGGGATCATCGTGGCGTTTCTCCTGAATACCATAGAGGGTATTTTTACCATTGAAGACGCTTTTCTTTATGTCTCCTGGTGGTCTTTTGTCACCGGAATTATTGTAACGGTAGTGGTCAGTCTCTTTACAAAACCCACACCGGCAGAACAACTAAAAGGACTGGTCTTTTCCTATAGCATCCAGAAAAACAACTGAACAGGTTCAATACAATTACTATGTTAAACTTTAATTGGTTCCAGGATTTTTCACCCGAAACGGCCAAGGTTATCTTTCTGGTTCTGTTTTCACTAATCGGCCTAATCGTGATTTTAATACCTAATGATTATATTTTTGAAGGCATCGAAAAAGCTGACCGTCGCTGGTATATGAATTTAAAAATCTGGGCCTTAGTAGTGCTGGGATCTCTTTTTTATACTTATTATATTTTTTAAGGAACAATAGTTCGGGAGGTTATGAAGGGAACATATTAAGGAAATATCATATATAAG
>CAYRYD010000069.1:0-25084 GCA_964428345.1 uncultured Saprospiraceae bacterium
TCCGTGCTGAATTTTGGAAAAATAGCAGCTTGATATGGTCACGAACTATTGTTAATTAATAATTATTGATAATTGGAAGGAATGAATTTTCTACTAATCAAAAATTATAAAAATTATTTAAATTTAATAGTCAGTAATTTGAATCACTTGAGCCTACTAACCCTTCAGCTATCTGCTTCCGATTCTGGTAAAGATGGGAAAAAGGACAGCCCGCCGGGGAAAATGACCCCAGGCTTCTCTTAATTCCGGTAAGAGATCATCCAGCGGATTTGCTTGCCGGGCTTTGATATAGTGCTTTAATGCCGACCAGGTACCCAGAAAACCAGCCAATTGATCGAATGTCCATTCGGCACTGAAGAAATAATCGGGTATTTCAATCTCTTTGAAAGGAAAAGGTATGGTCTTATACCACTCCTCCAGATAGGTTCTTTCCGGATCCCAGTAAGCGTCAACAATGTGATAGTAGTAGTGATCCAGGATTTCATTAATCTCACGGCTGATCCTGATCAAATGATATCCTACAAGTGCCAGTATGCCATCCGGTTTGAGGGTCCGGTTGACTTCCCGGTAAAAATCATCGAAAGAAAACCAATGTACCGCCTGACCAACAATGATTAAATCAAAATACTTATCCGGAAAATTGGTTTTTTCCGCCGGTTGCCGTGAATAGTGAATACGGTCATGCACGATGGCATTTTGCAGTTGTTCTGCACTGATGTCGGTGGCAAAAACCTGTTGATAATATTGGCTCAGTTGGCCGGCAATCTGCCCGTTACCCGTTGCACAGTCCCAGGCAGTATGCCGATGGCGATTGAGCGAACTGATGGTTTCCAGCAGTTCAACGGGGTATGCCGGTCGGAATTGCTGATACTGGCCGGCGATGTCTGAAAAAAGGTCCTTCATTACACTTAAACACTCAAACGGAAATGTCCTAAACCCGGGTTGATAATAATAAGAAAAACGTGGAGAGCGATGGAGACAATATTCGATAATGTTTAAATTTTTATCTGATGAAAAATGTCTATCTTTCTTAGCTGCTGTCACCTGCTGAAAACTCCTGTACCAATGAAAAACGCAATTACCATTCTGCTGGTCTTTGCCAGCTTTTTTACCCTTTACACCCAACCCAACCGGACGCCTGAACAAGACAGTCTCCTGGCCGAATTACGCAGAGAGACCCAGACAGATTACCAACATATGCTGCATCAACTGGGCATCGAAAGCATCCGTCAGGGTGCCAACGGGCGAGATCCCACGGCTCCCAATGCAGCCAATTATGATGAGGAGAAAGCCAATCCCTTTCTGGTCTATCCCGATCCTCTGACTTGCAAAAATGGAGCATTGGTGACAACCAGTGAACAATGGTGGTCCAAACGCCGGGCGGAGATCGTCGAAGATTTTGACCGGGAAGTCTATGGAAGAACACCCATAGGCATACCGGCAGTGCATTGGGAAATGAAAGAGGTCATTGACGGGCAATTGGGCGAGTTTGCCGTTACCACGAAAAAACTGACCGGCCATGTAGACAATTCCGGGTATCCTGAAATTTCAGTCGATATCGACATGACCCTGACTACTCCGGCCAATGCAGGTAAAGCGGTGCCGGTGATTATCCAGTTTGGTTTCAACTGGCCGGCCTGGATGAACCGTCCTTCCAGCCCGGAGCCACCCCAATGGCAGTTGCAACTGCTGGAACAGGGTTGGGGTTTTGCAACGGTGATGGCCGGGAGTATCCAGGCTGACAACGGCGCGGGACTGACGGAAGGCATTATTGGTTTGGTCAACAAAGGCCAACGTCGCAGCCCGGAAGACTGGGGAAGCCTGAAGGCCTGGGCCTGGGGAGCCAGCCGGGCGCTCGATTACTTTGAATCGGATCCCGATGTCGATGCACGCAAAGTAGGCATCACGGGACATTCGCGTTATGGCAAGGCAGCTATTGTGACAATGGCTTATGACGACCGGTTTGCCATCGGCTATATTAGCTCATCGGGTGCTGGTGGTGTCAAACCCCACCGGCGGAACTATGGAGAGCTGGTCGAAAATGTAGCTGGCTCCAATGAATATCACTGGATGGCCGGAAATTATATCCAATACGCCGGTCCCCTGACCTGGGATGATCTGCCAGTCGATTCGCATGAGTTGCTGGCACTCTGTGCTCCCCGGCCAGTCTTTGTAGGCTGTGGTGACCAGGGAGATGGCTGGGTAGATCCCCGGGGTATGTTTATGGCCTGCGTTGAAGCCGGACCGGTTTACCGTTTGCTGGGTAAGTCCGATCTGGGGACAGACGAATTTCCTTCATTGGAGACTGCCCTCATCGAAGGTGATATTGCGTTTCGTCAGCATGCCGAAGGGCATACTCCGGCTCCCAACTGGGCAACTTTTATTGAGTTTGCAGGCCGGTATTTTAAATAGCTCAGTGGGAATCATCCAAAGTGCCGGGTAATTTTCTGCAGCGTTCTGAGATTAAAGCGAAATTTTCTTTATTTTTTTCTCTTTTGACGCAAGCTGATCAGGCGTAAAATCACGTTACACGGGAGCAAAATCATTCAGGAATAGGACTTGACATTTTAGAATAAAAACACGACATTTGTCTTAAATGTATTGACAGATGTCTGAATATTCAAATGCATTCTATGAATCTGCCGTAATCAATGATCCAGCTGTCGCTTATGCTTCAAGACAGTACCAGGCACATTCTTCCATCTCAGGGGAGGCGCTTTCCGGTTACGATATGATTGCGATTGTAAGAAAGGGACTGGATAAGCGCACCATATACCGCCTGGCGGATCTTCTGGGTATCAACCTTGATCAGATTTGCGATCTGATACATATTTCCACCCGTACTCTGCAGCGCAAAGGCGAGTTTGATTCGCTTGGGCCGTTAATTTCTGAGCGGGCGCTGGATCTGGCTCTGGTGGTCGTACAGGGTGTCAACGCCCTCGGTTCGCTGGCTGTTTTTCAATCCTGGTTAAAATCTCCCCGTCCGGCTTTAGGTGGTTTGACGCCTCTGTCACTGCTCGATACGACGATGGGTTGTGAGATGGTCGGTGATGTTCTTGGCCGGATTGAGCATGGCATCCACAGCTGATGAAGGTCTACCGGATTACGAGGGAAAGATATTGCCGGGATCTTTCCGGAGAAGGAGCCAAGCGATACGGAGGTCGCTGGAACCGGAAGGGTAGTATGCTACTTTACACGTCTGCGCACATCTCGCTGGCGTTTGTCGAATTGCTCGTCAATGTCGATCCGGTACAGCTTCAGGCTGGTTATCGCATTATGGTAATTCGCATAGATGATGAACTCACCATTCATAGACTGGATGAGGAACAGCTCCCTGAAAAATGGAGGGACCGGGATGCAACCGCGCTGCAGGATGTCGGGACCCAGTGGCTTACAAATGGGCGGGAAGCGGTGCTCTCCGTACCCAGTGCAGTGATTCCCTATGAGTCCAATTATCTGATCAATCCCTCTCATAAGGAATTCTCCAGGATTTCTTTGTTGGAGGTGTTACCTCTCGAGATCGATGCGAGGTTTTTGTAAATGTTTAAATGTTTAAATGTTTCTGGTTTCAGTGGTCACTATTCTTACTGTGCTGTTTTACGGATCCAAGTGCGGCAGGGTTCTTATATTTAAAGCGTGTTGCGAGCCAGGATTCCGATAAGATTTCAATGGGCGTTGATCATCAATTTATTGGTGGTACCTCTCCTTTTACTGCTATCTTTTTTGTTTTATTGGCAGTTCAGTAGTGCGCTGGATCAGCGGGTTTTGTTGCAGCTGAGCTCCATCAGGCAGTTAAAAGCCGTGCAGATTGAGGATTATTTACTGCAGTCATGGGCTCAGTTTAAAGCCTCTGTACAGGGCCTGCATACCACTGGCACTGCCATCCACCAGGCAGATATTATCATCCTTGAGTACTCGCAAGATTCGGAGAGTACCGATAGCATGCTGTCGTACCTTTTATCGTTGGACCGGGAAGGTATTCATGATTTAAGTCATTTCTCGGAAGAAGGTAAAATGCTGGTTGGTTATTATCTGCCGGTCGATTCCACCCGGCGGGCAATCCGGGTAAGTCCGGCGGAAAAGATCCAGGATATTTTACTGGAAAGAACCGGTATGGGAGAAACAGGAGAGACTTATCTGGTTGGTCCGGATCTCCGACTCCGCTCTTTATCCCGGTTTTATACCGGAACCAAACCATCCGAAATCCTCGCGAACACTGCGGGTGTCCACTGGTCTCTGGAGGGTAGGGAAGGGGTGGGAATCTTTGATGACTACCGGGGCAGGACAGTGTTTAGCGCCTACAGTCCTTTGGAAGTGGACCATCTGCGGTGGGTGATTTTATCGGAGATGGATAAAAGTGAAGCGCATCGACCCCTCATCGCTATGCGAAACCGCTTGTTGTTGATCTTGTTTCTTGTAATGATCCTGACCATTTTCGGATCTTTTTTCCTGGCCAGGGATCTGGTGAAACCGCTGACCGACATGAAAGAACGACTCAGTAAAATGGCCCTCGGTGATTTTTCTGTACCGGGTCTTACGGTTTACCGGGGAGATGAGATCGGCGATATGTATAAGGCTCTGGATCAACTGGTGATATCCATTCGTGAGGCGATGAATTTTGCCCGGGAAATCGGATCCATGAATCTTGAAACGGAGTACGAAATGTTAAGTGAGCATGATTCACTGGGCCGATCGTTGGTGCAGATGCGGGAGAATCTCCGCTACCTGAAGCACCAGGAAGAGCAACTGCAATTAATGACTCAGAAGTCGATTTTACGTGGTCAGGAAAAAGAGCGTGAAAGATTATCACGGGAAATGCATGACGGATTAGGACCTCTGTTGACTAGTTTGAAAATGATGGTGCAACAACTGGAAATTCCGGTTGAACAAAAAGAAAAATTGAAAAGTATGCTGGACGAAACCATCGCCGAGGTCAGGCGTATGACTTATAATCTGATGCCACAGGCTTTGGTTGATTTCGGAGTGGCCGATGCGTTGGGCAATCTTTCGCGGATGTCTGCCAAGGCTTCGGGAATTACGATCCGTTATGTCCCTGCCATGCGAAAAAATTCCCGGTTACCGGATGAAGTCAATATTGGATTGTACCGGATTGCCCAGGAGGCTTTAAATAATGCATTGAAGCATTCCGGAGCCAGTGAAATAAAAATGTCGTTAACCGAGTTTGATGACCGGATTTGTTTTTATTTTAAGGATAATGGAACCGGTTTTGATGTAGAGGGAAAGTATGCGGGCTCGGGGTTGATTAACATCCGGGAACGTTGCCGGATATTGCGGGGAAGCCTGCATCTTTTTTCCAATGAAAATGGAACAACTCTGGAAATTGAAATTCCATTGAAGAATGATTAAGATTATAATTGCCGACGATCACCAATTATTCAGAGATGGCATTCAGGCCATGATCTCGACCCAACCCGATTTTGAAATTATCCGAAGCCTGGGTACGGGAAAGGAGCTGCTCCTGGCTCTTGAGGAAGGACCGCTGCCAGACATTGTATTGCTCGATCTGAGTATGCCCGAAATGGATGGATTTGAAGTGCTCAAACAGGCTAAGAAACAATACAAAAATGTAAGGTTTATTGTCATTTCGATGCATGATGATGGCTTGTATATCTCAAAATGTGTGCGAAGCGGCGCTTATGGTTATTTGCTGAAAAATGCAGATGACGAAGAACTCTTTACGGCATTAAGAAGGGTTTATAAGGGCAGGAAATACTTCAATGATCATATCAAGGAACTGATGATCCAGAATCTGGCTCTTGAAGGCACCGATTACCGGCCGTTGTCCGAGCGGGAAACGGAAGTCCTGAAATACGTGTCGGAAGGAAAAACCACCAAGGAGATTGCGGCGATATTGTTTGTCAGTACCCGCACTGTGGAAACTCACCGGGTCAACATGATGAAGAAACTCGAAGTACAAAATACCGCTGAATTGATCCGTAAAGCTGTCCAGCTCAAACTTATATGATGATCCGTATTTATACGGACCTACTTCATCCGTATTTAGCTGACGGATAAATTACCACATTTTTGGTAAGGACTTTCCCTCTTTTGCTGTGTTTATTTATTGGTGAATTAAGTCAATAATACACACAATGAAGAAAGTACTTTTATTGGCCCTGGGCTTGTTGATCAGCCACGGCATATACGCTCAGGGAAGTCATAATCTGAAAGGTCCCCGGGCTAAGAACGCCACTGTTTTTGAAAGGATGAACCACACTCCGGTGGTGACCCGCTCTAAACCACTGGTCCTGAAGGGACCAGCGGCCAAGAACCATATTCGCCGTGGAATCAATCAGGGAGAGAGATTGACCCCGGTAACCAGAAGTACCCGGATGTGGCTGAAGGGACCCGGAGCCAAGAATTACCAACCCCGGATCCGCAAATCAAATACCGACATTTTCAGGCATAGTAGCAGAAGGTAGGAAGTGCGTGAGCATAACAGTCACCCGATTGTTATGCTCCTTTTTTTATCCCCCTCCGGTTACTCCGGTGTTTATTCGTTGTGCAGTGCTTCGGAAGGATGGGCGATAGCCGCCCGGACGGTTTCAAAACCTACCGTTATCAGGGCAAAAAGCCAGGCAACGAGACAGGAGAGGACCAGGATCCACCATTTTAACTCAACGTGATAGGCAAAATTTTCGAGCCATTTACTGACCGTGATAAAGGCCAGTGGCAGGGCAATCACCATCGCTATCCATATCGGACGGGTAAAGTCACGTACCAGTAAATACACTACCTGGGTGATGGAGGCCCCAACTACCTTGCGGATCCCGATTTCCTTCTTACGCCTCTCAGCCAGGAATGCCGAAAGTCCGTATAATCCCAAACAGGAAATAAAGATCGCCAGTAAGGCGAAAATATTGACCAGTTTCCCCAGTCTCTTCTCCGACTGATATAGATTATCCAGGTCATGGTCGATGAAGCCATATTCAAAAGGATATTCGGGGCTGATTTCCTGGTAGATCTTCTCCAGAGCCCGAATCGTGGCATCCGTTTCACCAGGCCGGGTACGAACCACCAGAAAATTGCCATTGTCATTAAATCGGATAACCAGTGGATCGATCGGTTGCTGGATGGGTCTGAAGTGAAAATCCCTGGCTACTCCCACAATGGTTCCAGGACCTTCCCACAGGGTGAATGGTTTACCGATCGCCTCGTCCGGATCAAACCCCATCAAATTCAGGGCCTTTTCATTGACGATATAGCTGGTACCTTCTGTTTTATGGTCTCGCGAAAAACTCCGGCCACTTCGCATGGTCATTTTAAAAACATCGAAAAAGCGGTCATCGACATCGAGAGTGGCAAATAGTACCTGCTCATTTGGATTTTTACCTTCCCAGTCTATGCTAATCGTACCACTCAACAAATCGGTAGGGAGGCCATTACTCAATGTGTATTTTTCGGTCAGTGAATTTCTCTCCAGGGCAGATTTCAAAGCTTGAGGGTTATTCCGAATCTTTCCCCTGAGCGCGACATAGAGTAGATTTTCCTTGTCAAACCCAAGATTTTGTTCGCGGATGAATTGCTGTTGCTGCCGGACCACGACTGTTCCGATAATCAGGACGATGGAGAAAACAAATTGAGTAATGACCAGAATATTGCGAAAGAGCTGATGACCGCCTCCCGGGTTTCGCTGCATGGACAATACCTTCACCGGCTGGAAACCCGACAGATACAAAGCCGGATAACTACCTGCCAACAGGCCTACCGCTAAGGTCAAACCCACGATCATGGCAATCATTTGACCATCAAAAATACTGAGCTCAATTTCCTGTCCGCTGATGGTGTTAAAAGATGGCAGGACCAGTAATACCAGACCGCCGGCAATGGCGAGCGAAATAAAAGCGATGAGACTGGATTCAGCCAAAAACTGACCAATCACATGAGCCCGCAGAGCTCCGGCCACTTTTCGAAAACCCACTTCCCGTGCTCTTCGTGCCGATCGAGCAGTGGATAGATTCATAAAGTTGATACAGGCAATCAGGATGATGAACGCAGCAATAAAAGAGAAAATATAGACATACTGGATGTTCCCATGACCGCCCACATCACCAAGAAAATTCGAATGAAGATGGATGGAAGTGACTGGTTGAAGATCAAATTTAATTTTCAGGATGGGCTCATTGTCGCTATATAATTGGTCAATCCTGGAGGTTAAGTCATTAAGATAATCAAGTGATTTTTGCTGACTGCCCAACCGGATGTACGAATAATAATTAAAATTATCCCAGACATTATCCCGGATATCTCTCTCCGTTCTGGCCAGATAACTCATCGGGATAATAAAATCGAATTTCAAATGCGAAGGTGGGACTACTTCATCCAGAACGCCGGTGACAATCAGATCATCCTGGTTATCGATTTGCATAGTTTGGCCGACCGGATCTTGATTACCAAAATATTTTTCGGCCATTTTCCAGGATATGACGACACTTTGTGGTTCAGCCAACACGGTTTCCGGATTTCCTTTTTGCAGGGGAAAGGAGAAAAACCGGAAGAAATTTGAATCGGCGTAGAAAACGCGTTTTTCTTCGTATTTCTCGGCGCCGGCTTTAAACAGGACGGTTCGTTGCATGCTCAATCGCATTACCTCCGGAATATCCGGGAATTGAGTCCTAATGGCCGGAGCCAGGGGAGCCGGACTGATAACCGCATTGATGTTTTCTACCTGACAGGTAATGCGATGGATGTTTTCCGCATCGACGTGAAAACGGTCGTAGCTTAATTCATACTTTATCCAGATCACAATCAGAATACTGCTGGCCAGACCGATGGCCAATCCCGCAATATTAATCAGGGAAAATGCCTTATGGCGCATCAGATTACGGAAACCGGTTATCAAGTAATTTTTTAACATAGGTAATCTGTTAATATGAAAAAATGCGATCTGACCCGATGTACAGGTCATGACAGAGAGGCGGCCTTTATGGATCAGACGCAAGGCAAAGAAAATGGTTACAAAAAAGGACTTTTTTTCCGGATGCCAATCCTTGTTTTGTCTGCCAGAGAATGAATGCTTCATGGGGTTGCTCGCCCTGAAATCGGCCCGTGCTGCTGGAGAAAATCCGGTCATAAGTATCAGGGAGGAATAGGATAATTCGAATAGATATTCCTGGTGAAGTCAGGTCTTACAACCAATTCCATGTTATATTCAGTGATCCAAAGAGATATGGAAGTGTCATCCCGCGATTACCAATGGTATAGCCCCCGGTTGAAGTCAGACCTGGGTAACCATTATTAAACATTGATTTTACCATACTGTGAAATTACTAGGCATGGATACAGCTCCTGGCTTTTCTTTTTTGTTTAATTTCAAGGCATCATGCATCGAAGGGATTTTCTCAAACAATGTTCTGGTGGTCTCCTGCTGTCTGCGGCTGGTTTGGTTCCATTTTCGGAAATGAAATCACCCCGATGGATGCTGGTTGACGGACCGGTTTATTCCGGAACTTTAGGGAAGACGCTGATTCACGAGCACATCATGGTTGATTTTATCGGAGCTGGTGAGACCGGACCCCACCGGTATCAGACAGCGGAGGTGATCAGCCGGAGCTTGCCTTATCTGCAGGAATTAAAGGAATTGGGTTGTGAGACTTTCATTGACTGTACACCGGCCTTCATCGGCAGGGATGTTACCGTTCTCCGGCAACTTTCGGAAGATTCCGGATTGAAGATCATGACCAACACCGGATACTACGGGGCGGTTCAGGGTAAATTTCTGCCTCCACATGCTTTCGAAGAAAGTCCTTCTCAAATGGCAAACCGGTGGATCACGGAGTGGAAAGAAGGTATCGAGGGTACCGGGATCTTTCCGGGTTTTATTAAAATCGGTGTTGACAAGGGACCTTTGACTCCGGTCAACCGGAAATTGGTTGAAGCGGCTGCCATCACACATAAACAGACCGGGTTGACGATTTCAGCCCATACGGGCGATGGGGTCGCGGCGATGGAGGAATTGAAGATTCTTCAGGAAAACGGAATCAGTCCCGAAGCCTTCCGTTGGGTCCATGCCCAAAATGAAAAAGATAGTCAGGTACACCTTCAGGCAGCCAGGATGGGTTGTTGGGTTGAGTTCGATGGAATCCGGGCAGAAACGGCAGGAGAACACCTGCAATTTATTCTTAATATGAAAACTCATGGATTATTGGGTAAAACTTTAATTTCCCAGGATTCGGGATGGTACCATGTGGGTGAGGACAACGGTGGGGATTTTCGTTCCTTTAGCTATATTTTTAAGGAATTCATTCCGGCATTAGAGGAGCATGAGTTTACCGAAAAAGAAATCCGGCAATTGCTTGTCGATAATCCGGCAGAAAGCCTGCGGATCAAGGTGCGAAGGGCGTGATTTTATTTTTATTAGTGATGGGCATTACACTATTAAAGCTTCAGGTTAGAAGTTGCCAGAATAAATTACCATTTGGACCAGGTAAAAATTACTACGAGTTATTTTATCATTAATCAGTCAATCAGTCAATCATCATGCATCGAAATAACACGCTCATTCGGGTGATTTTTGTTCTTCTGCTGTTCCCGGCCGGGTATGGTACTGTCATTTCATCTTCATTGCAGGAGAATCCGCTGGCATACGGACCGGGAGATCCTTTGGTCCTTCCCTTATGGAAAAACGGAGCACCGGGTTTTGAGGACCGGAGAAATGAACAAGAGGAAGCAAAGGATTATTGGGTTCGGAATATTCATAATCCGTCATTGACCGCCTACTTTCCGGAGGAGGGTAAGGCTAATGGTACGGCAGTCATCATCTGTCCGGGGGGAGGTCATAGCCGGCTGGTAATAACCGCTGAAGGAAAAGAAACGGCAGACTATTTCAATCAGATCGGTGTCACTGCATTTGTTCTAAAATATCGTCTTTTCCGGGACGAAGATTCGCCCTATTCCGAAGCCCATGCCCGGCAGGATGGTCTCCGGGCTGTACGGTTAGTCAGAAGCAGGTCAGCCGAGTTTGGCCTCGATCCGGAGCGTATCGGAATAATGGGTTTTTCGGCCGGTGGCGAACTGGCCGCCTGGACTGCTTTTGCTAAATCTGCCGGCGATCCCTCGTCGACCGATCCGGTGGAGATGGTGAGTGCCAGACCGGACTTTCAGGTATTGATTTATCCCGGTCCACTGGCGGTGGAAGACCCGGCGGTGGATGAACTACCACAAGCTTTCATGTTGGCGGCCAACGATGATCCCTGTTGTTCGGAACCCATTCTTAAACTGGCACAGGTTTACCGGGAGGCGCAAGTACCCGTTGAAATTCACCTCTATAGTCAGGGTAAACACGCATTTAATATGGGTAACCGGTCAAAACTTAATTCGATCAAGACCTGGACCCAGCGACTGACCGACTGGCTGGAGGATAATGACTGGCTGAAAAAGTCATGATCCGCTATACCGGTTTTCTGACAATTTCCATGGTTATTTTCGGGTCAGAAATGGGATTAAAGCCAAAAGGTTGGTAGAGACCATGTGCATCCCGGGTATTTAATCCCATTCTTCTTAATTTTTCAAAACCAGGATAGGCCATAATTTGTCCAATCAGCATTTTACCCAGTCCCTGTCCGCGAAATTCCGGTAAGATAAAGACATCCATGATCCAGCCGAAAGTGGCATAGTCGGTCACCACCCGGGCAAATCCGGCCTGGTTTCCCGATGCATCGTATACTCCGAAACACAAGGAGTTTTCAACGGACTTCCGGACAGTTTCCATAGAACAACCCTTTGCCCAGTAGGATTGGTTGGAAAGATAATTCCAGATAAGAATAATGTTGAGCTTTGATTTGTCACTGGATACACTGAAATTGACCATCTGAAAAACTTTTCCGAAAAATAACCAAAGAGGAGTATTTGAGAAAATTTCCGTTAGACCAGATTATTTCCAGTGTTGCTTTACTTACCGGTAATTAAAAAAAAGAGCGGTCATTATTGTAACCGCTCTTTAGGGAATCCGGGTTGTCTTCAGCGTTTATTCGGGACTAAACGGAGGTTCGTTTCTGCGGTGGCCGGAGTATCGGCATTCGCAGTGAAATGATTTTCAGCTTTTACTCCCTGACCTGCCGGACAACAAATATCATCGGTAATAGTGGAAGCTGTCGAAGTTTGTGCTTCTGCCTCCACCTTGTTTGAACTGCATTTTGTTGCCTCAAGAGTCTGCTCAGTATTTGCAACTTCGGCATTGATGGATGCCGCCTCTGGACTAATACCTGCCTGTACATTGGAAGTACAGGTTAACCGGCAGCATTCTGGCGGACAGGGAAAACAACTGGATTCGGATTGCGCTGACACCTGACTGATGGTGGCACTGGCCAGCAGGATTATCACAAAAAGATTTTTCATTTAAATAAGTTTTGAATTAAACAAGAAATAATTGTCGGTTCAAAAGTAGATGTACTTTCTGTTCCTTGCTGTTAGCCGGTTGTTATTCACTTGTTATCAACTTGTTATCGTTAATGTTGTCGGAAAATTCTCCTTAAATTTGATAGTATGAAATGGATGCCATATCGTATTCCACTTTTTGTGATTGCCTCCGGACTGGCCATTGTGGGTCTTGTATATTTTCAATGGACCTGGATGCATCACTCCGGTAATCTGGCCGAGGAGATTTTTAATCAAAGGGCTTCGATCGCGCTTTGTTCAGCGCTCGAGCGTTATGACGAGCTGAACCAGCAATCGGCATTGCTCCAGGGAAGAACTGCTGTCAGTGTGTGTTCACAAACTGTGGATCAGGCTAGCTCTTTGAAAAACGATTCGCTGTTTAACCGGGAATTAAAAGATGCGCTGGCTTTTTATCAGATTCCCGTAGAATATCATCTTGTGAGCGGATACGATTCGATTGCCACTGAAAGTGATCAACCGCAATGTGTCATTAACCTGTCATCCGTGTCCGGAATGGGTCAGGGCTTCCTCCGGCTGGAGTTTCCCGAAAAAGACCAATATGTCCTTTCCAGAATGAAAGCCATGGCTGCTGCTACCCTGATTATCCTGATATTTACGGGAAGTGTTCTACTTTTTGCCAATTGGCTTTTACTCCGGCAAAAAAGATTATTACAAAGAAACGTGGATTTCTTTAATAATATGGCCCATGAATTCCGGACACCCCTTTCCAATGTTGGCTTAGCCTCCAATTTGCTTTTGAAAAAGCATGAAGTATTGAAACAGGATCATCTGATGTCTATCATCAGGAAGGAAGTCAAAGGTTTGTTAAGTCAGATTGAGCGGGTATTACATATTGCCCGGGTGGAAGATGGCCGATATGCGGTCGAAAAGCAGCCCCTTCATTTGGCCGGTATTCTAAGCTCCGTAATGGAAGAAATGGCCATGCAGATTGAAGAACATAAAGCCACCGTTAGGTTCGAAGGAAGTGCGGGAGATCTGCAAATTATGGGCGACCGGATTCACCTGAAAAATGTCTTTCGCAACCTGCTGGACAACGCATTAAAGTATGGAGGAGATCATCCGGAAATCATCATTTCGATTCGCGAGCAGGCAACTGGAGTACTGATCTCTGTCAAGGACCATGGTATTGGGTTTGCGACGGAGGAAAGTAAATTGATTTTCGAGAAATTTCAAAGGGCTCAAAAATCTGATTTACATGATTACAAGGGTTTCGGTTTGGGACTGGCTTATGTAAAAACGATGGTAGAATTGCATCAGGGATCGGTAAAAGCCAGCAGTGAAGCCAGGAAAGGAAGCCGTTTTGACGTTTTTCTTCCAACCTTAACGCATGGAATACATGGAAAATCGTAAGTCAAAAATTCTGCTGGTAGAAGACGATCTCAGTATGGGCTTTCTCCTCAGCGAGTTTCTGGAGGGGGAGGGCTTCGAAGTGAAACTCTGCCGGGACGGAGAGAGTGGCCTGCTGGCTTACCGGAGAGGTCAGTTTGATCTGGCCCTTCTGGATGTGATGATGCCTAAGATGGATGGCTTTACCCTGGCCGGGCGGCTTCGTCTGGAAGATCCCGAACTGCCGTTTTTGTTCCTCACTGCCCGTTCGCTCAAGGCTGATAAACTAAAAGGGTTTCAGATTGGCGCTGATGATTATATCACCAAACCTTTTGATGAAGACGAGCTATTGTGCCGTATTCAGGTCATGTTGCGAAGGAATCAGGATGATGCTGAAAAGTCAAGGGACGAGATGGTGTATTTTTCCATTGGCGATTATTGTTTTGATTATGCCCGGCGGGAACTAACCTGGCAGGACAAACTCTGGCGGCTCACCGAAAGGGAGGCGGAAGTCCTCCGGTTGCTTTGCCTTTTTAAGAACCAGATTTTACGCCGGGATGAAGCTGTCGAGAGAATTTATGGTAAGCGGGATTATTTCCTTGGAAGAAGTTTTGATGTTTTTATATCTAAAATTCGAAAGCTTCTGCAAAATGACCCCGGGGTGACCATCGAGAATGTTTTCGGAGTGGGTTTTATCCTGCATCTGCCGGAATAGTATTCCCTGAGAGCCAGTCTGTAACTCCCGGTTTAGGACTCATGGTTTATCAAGTTTAACTGGTTTTGGCTGTTTTTCAAAAAGCCCAACTTTTTCCGGATCTTCCGGTTGATGATGTGTGCTTTTTCTGCGAACTTGGGGGAATGAAATTAAAGAAACTGGACCGTGAGGTAACTTTAATCTATCAGGACCTGCTGGAGCGGGATTCGCAGGCTAAGGAAATCGGCGACCTGGTGCATCCCGATTTTAAATGGAGTGCTGTCAACCTAATGCGTTACCTGACATTACGCACGCACGATCTCCGGAAAATTCACGATACTTTATCGGAATACGGTATTTCCTCATTGCGCAGTGCCGAGGGGTACACATTGAGAAATGTGGTGGATGTGCTGCGACTGATCAGACTATTACAAGGCATTGAATGGAAGCCCAAAAGGGGGTTGAAACTGGTCAGCTACCGGAAAAGTGTGAAATTGCGGCAAAGACATACCAATGCCCTTTTCAATGCGGTCGACCGGAAATGCTCTACGGAAATTATGGTCACGATGCCGGAGGAAGCAGCTGAAGACCCCGGTCTGGTGAGGGATCTGCTGGTGGAGGGTATGGAAGTGGCCCGAATCAATCTCAGTCAGTACCACCGGGTAATCTGGGAGAAGATCGTAACCAATGTCCGAAGCATGAGTGAAGAGTTGCAGATCCCCTGTAAAATATTGATGGATCTGGGAGGGCCTAAGATCCGTACCAGAAAAATAGTGACCTCAGGTAAAGAACCGGATTCAAAAGACAGGGTTTATGTTCAGAATGGTGATCACATATTGCTGGTACCAGGGGAGGGTGAACCGGTGATCCATTCGGAAGAACAACCAGCAACAATTAGGGTTGGCATTAGTCTGCCATCTGTACTCAGAGACGTTGAGGTTGACGAAAGGATATTTTTTGACGATGGCCTGATTGGCGGCAGGATTATTCGCAAAGCGGATGATGAAGTGGAACTCGTCATCGAGAGTGGAGCAAAGGACAGTTCCAAACTGAAAACTGGAAAGGGGGTGAATTTACCCGATACCAACTTAAAGCTTGATTCATTGACTGACGATGATCGCCAGAATCTGCCTTTTGCCTTGCAACATGCCGATATCATAGGGTATTCATTTGTTCGATGCGCCCAGGATGTTGAAGAATTGCACCGTTTAATTGGGGAACAACTCAGTGACATTGGAATTATCCTGAAAATTGAGAATAAAGAGGCATTTGAAAATTTGCCCTTGATCCTTCTGACCGCGATGCGATATCCGAAGGTAGGAGTCATGATTGCCCGGGGAGACCTGGCAGTAGAAGTCGGTGCGGAACGGATGTCGGAGGTGCAGGATGAGATCATGTGGATTTGCGAAGCGGCGCATATACCGGTAGTTTGGGCTACCGAGGTACTGGATAAGCTGGCGAAGAAAGGCAGACCGACCCGGTCGGAAATTACCGACGCGGCGAGCAGCGTCCGGGCGGAATGTGTGATGCTCAATAAAGGGCCTTATATCGTCGAAGCTGTCAGGGTTCTGAAAAGGATCCTGATTAAAATGGAAATGCACATTTCAAAAAAGAAAAGCCGTATGAGACCTCTTCGACTCGCCATTGAAACGCTCCGAAAAGTAGATGCCGGAGAGCTGAAACCCCGGGTATAAAGTATGGACCATGCACAGCCAGCGCAGAGTTATGGCGGTAGGTTTTTGAGATGCTCAGCCCTTGTCAATGATCATCCGGTAGAGATCGCAGAGGTGGGTACCCTCCGGTGATGGACTTACCATGCCGTTAGTGGATATTCCACCGTGGTCGACGCAATAGCCCTGGTAAAAGGTATTGCCCTGGTCTGTTATCACCCTTATAATTTATCGACAATAGAAGAACTTATACCATCTGGACAACTTCGATCTTCTCCGGGATGGGTGTATTGTTGGCTGCAATTCGGGGGATCTGGATACTCATGTCAAAACTACTATCCTACTTGAGGTTTTACCAGTGAACGTAGTATCGTATTAGAACCACGATTACTTTCAAGTCTTCAACGCGATTTATAAACATAACATCTCAGCATATTAATCGCCTTTATTTGACCCAACAATTTTGTTACCAATATGGTCAATACTTACGATGAAATTTTTCAGAATCATACAGAGCACCGTTAAGTCGTTCTTCCGGTCGGATCAGATGAGAACCTCAGCGGCTTTGGCATACTACACCCTGTTTTCATTGCCTGCCGTATTGTTTATTATTATCCGGATCTCAGATATCTTTATCGATCCGGGAAAAGCAAGGCGATATATTTATACTGAATTGGGCGGGCTAATTGGCAGTGATGCAGCCCAGTCCCTTGAAATAGCTGTTAGTCAGATCGAATTCAGTGAAGAAGCCACCTGGAAGATCGTTGTAAGTGTGGTGGTTCTGGTTTTTACGGCGAGTAATATTTTCAGCACACTTCAAAACTCATTTAATCACATCCTGGGAGTGAATACGAAGGCGGAAGGCTGGTACTCGATATTAATCCTGATCTTAAAACGAATCTGGTCAATTGGCATTCTGCTCGGACTTGCTATTATCCTGTTGATAAGCCTGGTGATCGATATGGCCGTGTCGGCGTTAAGCAGCCGTTTATTAGACTATTTATCGCGAATTGAATGGTTGATGATTCTTATTGGTTCCATCATTATCCCGGTTATTGTCATGTCTTCTCTGTTTATTCTTTTATTTAAGGTTTTACCAGATGTGAAACTCAAAATGTCGGAAGTCCTGACTGCGGCCCTTCTGACATCTTTCTTATTTCTCGCCGGCAAATTTGCCATCGGTTACTATATCGGAAATACCAGAGCTTTCGATATTTACAGTTCGGCAGCTGCGATTATTGCAATTTTACTCTGGTCGTATTACAGTACGGCTATTATTCTATTTGGATGCTCATTTCTCAAAGAAAAGATGGAATATGAAGACCGGGAATTAGAAATGAAAGGGTATTTACCTGATCGCCCGGTTCAACTTTGATTCGTGCCCATTCTAGTTGGGAAAATAATTTTGGAATGTTTGGAGATTATTGGGTCGTTGTTATCTTGGGAACTGCCCTGAGTTTCAAGTACCACATATGGTGAATCAGGAGATAAAAGTGAGGCACCTTTCCATATATGGAAATATTACCGGCCAGTTTGCAGAGGTGGTTGCGTTCAGTTGAAATACGTAATATTCTTCAAAATCGGCATTCGATTTTAACAAACCGCAGAGACCTCAGAGAAGGGTGGATATTTTTGGGATTTAACGACAGCTTTCCGGAGATTGGAAAACCCAGAAAGAATACCACTGATGCAATTTTATTGATGCCAATGCCTCAGCTCATTTACTTTTGTTAAGCAGATCTTCAATAATTACTCCCAGGCTTCCCGAAGGCCGGGATATTTTTAGTAAGGCAGAAACGGTGGGCGCAATATCCTCAATCCAGACCCGTTGGTAATGGTTGCCCGGACTGATTTTTCCACCAAAAAAGATGATGGGTACATGCGTATCATAGGGATAAGCTGATCCATGAGTAGTGCCGCCCAGGAGATATAATTCACTAATCCATCCAGGATAGGTGTTTACATATAGGTCACCGCTTCTGCCCGGCATCACTCCTTTTCTGACGGTATTGCAAATCCGGGGATCATCAGGGCAATCTGTAAAATCCGTCAATGAAATGACGCTTCGGACACCCGGGTATAAAAGAGCATAATGGTTGATAATTTTCCTGACTTTATCGGTATCCATACTGTCATCTCTCACCAAATAAAATTGTTGATTGCTAAAGTTTTCGATCGCTTGTTTGCTTTCCGTCTTGAGGAGATTGTGTTTGATGATTTCGGCAAAACCGGTTTCCCGGAAGTAGCCCGCAGGAGGCTTTACCAACCCCGATACGTCAGCCGCTCCATGATCGGAAGTGAGGAAAATCAAAATGTTATCCAAGCCAATACGCTGATCCAGATAGTCTAGAAATGCTCCCAGTTCGCGATCCAGACGCAGATATATATCCTGAACTTCCACTGAAAAATTACCGAATTGATGTCCGATGTAATCAGGCGTTGAAAAACTCATGGCCAGTAAATCGGTGATCTGGTCTTTTCCCAGATCTTCGCTTTCGATGGTCGCCCTGGCAAACTCCAATAGCAATATATTTCCGAAGGGGGTGGATGGGAGCAGATTATAAGGTGTATTGGCGAGACCAAATCTTTTAAGTGTACTTATTTGTGCTAAATCATATGGAAAGCTGGCCTTTTCCGTATAAGGGAACGGCTTTTCGAAAGATTTGTCGTCCGGTAGACTTTCATCATATTGATCGATGGAAAGCAACGGCTCCCATACCTGAGTCATGTACTGATCCACCAATTTCCGGTTATTGAAATCATTAACCCATGACGGTAGTTCCTGCATGTAATAGTCGCTGGTGATAAATTTTCCATTGGATTTATCATACCAGTAGGCGGCATCCGGACGATGACCGACCGGAAGAATGGCTCCCCGGTCCTTCAAAGAGATTCCGATGGTTTTTGACCGGTAATTGGTTGCCAGTTCCAGTTGATCTGCAAGGGTCGTCGCCAGAAGCCGGTGGGGTGACATTTTTCCTTCAAACGATTCTGATCCAACGGTATTGGCAGAAGGATCGCCTGCACAGTAGACAAAATCTTTGCTTGTGCGGTCATACCACTCATTGCTGATGATGCCATGAACATTTGGACTGGCGCCGGAATAGACACTGGCATGACCGGGTCCGGTATAGGTAGGGGCATACTGATAATGGCCGTCGTGAACCACATATCCCTCATTCAGTAATCTCTTAAATCCCCGGTCCCCATAATCGTCCCAGTAACGATACAGGTAATCATACCGCATCTGATCGACCATAATACCGATCACCAGACGGGGCCGGTCCTGGGCAGTCAATATGCCTGAAATCATCATCATCCAAAGGGTGAAACAAGTTTTGCGGTTCTTCATTCTTCGAAAATCAAATTTATAGGTTCATTCATACTGGTTACTGAATCTGGTCCGGATGATTTCGTTTTGTTACCATCCGTTTCTCCAATTGCCGGTTTTAACCGGGCAGTTGCTGAAGAACCTGTCAATGGTAATATCAGGGAGCCGTTCGTTTTGTCAGTCAGGAAGGCCAGTCCGGCATAATTAGCAGGAAAGATCTTATTAACTTTAAAGGACTCTAAGTTAACAGGATTTCATCAAAATAATCGCTAACCCATGTTTTCCAAATATGATAAGAATTACCTTGTTGTTTTGTTAGTGTCGGTATCCCTGCTGACCGCCTGTACTCGCTCGTCAGTTGATCGGGAAAATCTCATTGTGCGGGAAAATACTCTGCCCGGAACCCTGGACTGGCAGTTGACCAGGGTCCGCACCGATACCTGCCGGATCACCAAGCCATACGAGGAGTATACTTTTTGCCGGGCCAGGGAAGTCGAAGGATATGTATCGCAGACCAGCGTTTTGCCGGGAGAGACGCTACAGTTTTTCGTTTCAACGGATCCGGCAGATAGTTTTGAGGTCTCCATTTTCCGGATGGGCTATTACGGAGGGCAGGGTGGACGCCTGGTGAAGAACCTAGGAGCGTTTGCCGGAAAAACTCAACCGACCCCGGAAGACGGAGAGAAAAACCTGATAGAATGTCAATGGGAGACCACCTTCACACTGGAGATCCCTGCCGACTGGATCAGTGGTGTCTATCTCGGTAAACTCACCACACTCACGGAAGGGTGGCAGAGCCATGTGGTTTTCATTGTCCGTGATAACCGCGATGCCGATCTCCTGTTTCAGTGTTCAGACCTCACCTGGCAGTCTTACAACCGCTGGCCAGCCTGGCGTTCGCTGTATGACTGGGAAGCGGATTGGGGGTACACGCCCTGGTATACCGATGTCGGTGCAGAAGTTGGTTTCGATCGTCCGTATTCTTTCTATATGAATCATCTGCCAGCTTATCTGGACCCGGCTATCAATGGTTCGGGTGAATTTCTGCTGTGGGAATTCCCCCTCGCATTCTGGTTGGAGAAAAATGGTTACGATGTAACCTATATATCCAACCTGGATACCCACCGGGATGCCATGCAATTGAGACGAGCCAAGGCATTCTTATCGGTGGGTCATGACGAATACTGGACACGAACCATGTATGACCATGTAACCGCGGCCAGGGATGCCGGAGTAAATCTCCTTTTTCTGAGTGGAAATTCTCTTTCTGGCGAAATTTATCTCAAACCCTCCACAAATGGTCAGCCAGACCGGGTTTTTGGCCGGGTAGCCCGCTTTACCGATGAAGACCTGCTCATGGGGGCCAGATCGTATGGGGTTGGGCTGGCAGACTGGATCTGTACTGCTCCCGGGCACTGGATGTTTGCCGGGACAGGTATGCAGGAGGGTGACCGGATACCGGATCTGGTAGGATGGGAGTACCATGGGTACCCACTTCCCGATATTGACGGGTTGACCGTGGTCGCAGGGGGAAGTCTGGCTGGCGCTGAGGAAGATAGCCGTTATGCTGCCACCTATTACGAAGGACCCAGGGGCAATTTTGTCTTTAATGCCGCTACATGCTGGTGGTCAATGGTACTTTCCAGTCCTCCGGGATTTGCCTGGCCGCACAACTACCGGAAGTACTTCACCGGCCACGACATCGATTTCCGTGAAGACGACGTCAGGGTGCAACAGATCACCACCAATTTGCTGAAGCGGGCCATTGAAGGCAAATGATGCCGCTGCTGTGTCAATTTATTGCAGTGTGGCGGATAAAACAGGGGTCATTCCTTCAGGTAATCTCCCGGTAGAATCTTTCAATATGTTCCTGGTCGCCGCTCACATACAGCCGGTCGTTTTGCAACAACCGCTCTTCCGGACTGACATTGCTGATCATATTCTTGTCTCTTTCAATGGCCAGTATACTGATGCCATAGTTTTTACGGATACCGGCATCGGCAATGGTCTTTCCAACCACTTTACCGCTATCGGCTAAAACGCGAATGCAGGTAATTTTGAGGTCGGGCAGCTGCAAACCAGAAGTCCGGGGTAATAATTTGGTGGTGGGTCGCAACATCTGATAGTTGCCAGCCCGGATTGAATGAACCAGGGTTTCAAGTTGATCCATCGGTACCAGGTAATTGTGAAGCACCCGGGAGAAGATTTCTATGGAAGTCTCAAATTCTTCGGGAATGACCTCATCGGCTCCCAGGGCAATGAGAGATTCGATTTCCTTGACATACCGGGTCCTGACGATCACATGAACCGACTGTGATTCCGCCCGGATATTGGAAATGATGGTCTTGGTCGCCTGGGGATCGGAAATGGCAATCACGACCACCCGCGCTTTTTTCACTTGCACGGCGGACAGTATGTGTTCATGCACGGCATCACCAAAGATGATGGGTTCGCCTTTCTTTTTTTCTTTTCTGACCGTGGCGGCGTCGAGTTCCAGAATCACATAGGGAATGTTGGCATATCGGGCGGCTTTGGCCACATTATGACCGTTGATACCGAAACCGATGATAATTAAATGATTTTCAAGTTGTGACCAATCGGGGGATTGAGTATCCTGCCCGATGATGGTCTTGTCCAGCCTTTCCTGCAAGCCTGACCGCAGGAAAAAGGAACCGATCTTCTCCGAGTACATAATAATAAATGGTGTGAGCAGCATCGTCACAATCGAGACGGAGAGAAAATATTGATTGAGCTCTTCGCTGAGCAGATTGTTTTCGATACCGACCCGCGAAAGGATAAAAGCAAATTCCCCAATCTGAGCCAAGGCAAGTCCGGTAAGAATTCGGGTACGTGCTGGATGCTTCAGAAAGAAGGTTGCCAGAGCAGCCAGACTGCCTTTGAGGACAATGACCACTAACACCAGGAGGAGGATTCGGATGGTATGTTGGAAAAAGAAAAGAAGATCCAGGAGCATACCGACTGAAATGAAAAAGAAACTGGTAAAGAGTTCCCGGAAAGGTAGGATGGTACCCGTAGCCTGATGGCTGTATTCAGATTCCGAGATGATCAATCCGGCCAGAAAAGCTCCAAGAGCCAGGGATAAGCCTGCTTTGGAAGTGAGAAATGCCACAAAAAAGCAGATCGTAAATGTAGCTAACAAGAAGAGTTCTTTGCTGCCGGACCGGGCTATCTGATACATCAACCGGGGCACGATATAACGGGCACTAACGAATGTAAAGAGGATGACCAGCACCGATTTGATCATAAGGTCGGCTACCGACACCAGGAGATTCCCCGATTGCCCGGCTATGATGGGAGTAACCAGGATCATCGGCACCACAATGATATCCTGAAAGATCAGAATACCGAGAATATTGCGTCCGTGCGGTGATGAAATTTCGTTGCGATCCTGCAGTACTTTCAGGACGATAGCGGTGCTGGATAAGGAAATCAGAAAACCAACGAAAACCGATTCATTCCAGGCGTAACCAAGGGTATGGTAGAGCAGGGTTGCTACCACCACCGTCAGACCAACCTGAAGCGATCCTCCGATCATCACGGTTTTTCGCATGGAGGCCAGTTGTTTGAGAGACAGTTCCATGCCGATCACAAACAAGAGCAGGATGACACCAATTTCCGCCAGAATTTCTACCTGATGCTGCGCCTTAACCAGGCTTAGGCCAAAAGGGCCGATGATCATACCGGTGACCAGAAATCCCAGGATAGAGGGCAACCTGAATCGCTGGAGAATCAGAACCACCAACACCGAAAAGCCAAGGATAATCAGGATATCTTGTAAAAGAGGTATATGCATAAGAACTCAATGATAGTGGGCCCTGGTGAAGTTTTTTAGCCGCTCTCAAGCCCACCGAAAGATAAAAATATGGTCAGTTATTTGAAATGTCCCGGTCTTAGCCGAATATCTTACCCAAAATGTCCTTCAGTCAGGTCCATCACTTTAGTAACTCCCTTAGCCGGGAAGAAAGGCTGCAATGCGTAATGGACCTCCGCTGCCACCCCGGATTTTCATGGGCAATGCTACAATGTAGGCACCATAGGGGGGTAAATCGCCGAGATTAGCCAGATTCTCAAAAGCCGGGATATTCTTTTCGAAAAGTATCCGGTGTGTCAGGAAGTCGGATGAGCTTCCGTAGTCGATACTGGGGGTGTCCAGTCCGATGGCGCTCACAGATCGAAATTCGGTCAGCCATCGGGCTGCTGCGGGTTCGAGACCTGGAAAATGAAGCAACCGCACCGCAGCTGCACCTCGCTGTTCGGTGCCCAGGTATTGCTTACGGTCAGGCCAGAACTTTTCAAAGCCGGTGCGCAGTAATACGATAGCTCCTTCCGGAATGGTACCATGGAGGGATTCCCATCGTTCAAAATCTGATTGGTTGACCTGATAGTCGATGTATTGAGACACAGAATCTCTTACGTCAATCACCACGGCAAAACCGGTGAGATTTTCCAGGGGAATTTCATCGACTGTCTTCTTGCCTTCACTAAAGTGAACCGGTGCATCAATATGGGTGCCACCATGTTCTGCACTGCTAAACTGAAAAGCCGAATAATAATAACCACCTTCAGTCATTCCGGCAAATACGGTGTCCAGTCGAAAGCCCTCGGCGGTTGGCCAGTACGGGGTATTCTGGTCATAGGAATGACTGAGGTCAATCCAGCGCCCGGAGGCAAATGGATGATCGGAATTTGAGTAGCAACCGGAAACCAACACAACAATGAGGAACTGCCAGATTTTATGGATTGACATAATGAAGTAGAATTTGAAGTATTCAGTGACGAACTATCACAGGATAAAATACAACTTTAATTTTTCAACCGTCAGCCTGCCGACCATAACCGGTCTTCCGGTAAGGAAAGGAAGCGGTGAAAACCACTCTATGAAAATATTCACGAGGTGAGACCGGACCTGTTAAACTTTTATTTAAAGGGAAAGAGATGTAAAGGTGGTGCGGTAGAATTATCTTTGAAAAGCACGGATCCATCCGTCGGTGCTGGTGACCAACAGCAGTTTTTCAGTGACGACCGGAGTGGAAAAGATCGCACCCAATTCGTAATACATTGTCAGGATATCTGTGTCCTGCCGGATGATGGTTCCGATATCTGGCCGGAACTGATCATCTCCGGTCAGGTATTTCGAGCGGTTTTGCCGGTAAGAATCACTGTCAAGTTGCCAATTCAGGTGGCCGGTTTTGACGTCGAGACATAGCAGCCTCCCATTCAGAGTGCCTAAAAATAATTCATCATTATCAATAGCTACGGAACCAAAAATATTAAACCGGGCATCTGCCTGCCATCTTGTCCGGCCATTGAAAGGATCCAGAGCAAGTAGTATACGGTCGTCGGAAGTGCCGACATAAAGTACGGAGTCACGTATGAGTGGCTTGCCCAGGGCCCAGCCTTTTTCAAAGCTTTTGTTCCAGAGGCCGTGCCCCTCTTCCGCATCCAGTGCGTAAAAATTGAAATCCCGCCCGGCAATGAAAACAATTCCATCATAATACAAGGCATCACCCTGCATTTCTCCCGCCGGGAAGAAACGGTGACCGATCGATTTAAATTTCCATTTTAGACTACCGGAAAAGGCATCCAGCGCATAAACAAAGCCGTCAAACGAACCAAAGTACACCA
>CAYRYD010000070.1:0-25051 GCA_964428345.1 uncultured Saprospiraceae bacterium
CCAGTGGCACTATTTCATCGAAATCGGTGGCACAGTTTCACCGAAATATACAGTAGGTATTAGGATTGCTTTGGATCCAGTAAAGTTTCTGTAAAAACCCGGTTAATTTCCCGTCCATTTCCTGTGATTACGCATTAAAAGATCGTTATCTTGGAATGCAGTGATATACATCGGCTTATGGATTAAAGCACATAGAAACCAGGCAAGAATAAGCAGCGGAGTGAGCAAAAGATAGAGGTGCCCTGGAATTAAATGCTTGCTTTAAAGGATACCTGGTAGACCTGGTAGCTTGTTTTAATGATGTATCTGTATCGCAGTGGAATGCAGATGGTGTACAAATAATTTGGTTTGGAGTTATTTGACATAGAAGGATATAAAAATGAAAGAAGAACAATTAATGAAACAATTCCTGGAAATTGAAAACAGATTTAACCAGGCTGTTATTTCCAACGACATTGACGAGAGCAGAAAATGTATTTCTGACGATTGGGTGATCGTGGATGCTCAGGGTGGAATCATTCCGCGCGAAAGATTTTTGGATGTGGTTGAAAAAGGGCTTTTATCGCATACTACCATGACCAAGGAGCTTCTGAGAGTGAAGGTCTATGACAACATTGCCGTCATCACGGGCCGGGGACAGAATACGGGAATGTGGCAGGGACAACCGATTCAGGGAGACGAATGGGTAACGGATGTATATAAAAAAGAAAACGACCAGTGGGTTTGTGTATTAACCCATTTAACACCTGTAATAAAGTCGAATCCATCCGGTTGAATTGCAGACGATTTGTCCATCGCTTTTGAAGAGAACGGCTGTCATGAGAAAAGCTACCAGAGCCGGCAGGAAGATTTTTGTTTCCTTTGACCAGATCTGAGGAGACCTGCAAATCCGGCATTTTTTTCTTAGTGAGGCTGGCAGAAGTCCATCGGATAGGATGTACCAGGGGTGAGTAATGACAAACAGGTGAGAAGGATGACAGCGCTTTACTTCCACCCAGTCGGGAGGTACCAGTTTGAATGAAGACTTTGCAGGCTACTCCTTCATTTTTCAAAAAAAAGAGTTTAAAAAAGCTTGTGCAGTTAAATGGCTGCATATATATTTGCAGTCAGATAGCTGCATATTGAATGTATGGAATTGAGAAGAGATGTATTTCAAGCCATAGCTGATCCAACACGCCGGACCATTATCACCCTGGTGGCTCTCCAGGCAATGACACCAGGGGCTATAGCTGAGCATTTTGACTCTTCCAGACAGACCATTTCCAAACATATCCAGATCCTTACCGAGTGCGAATTGCTTGAACAGGAGCAACAGGGCCGCGAAATTTACTACCATCTGAATCCGCATAAGATTAAGGAAATAGCTGATTTCATCGAGCCATTCCGAAGATTGTGGGAGGGACGGTTCAGTAAATTAGAATCCATCATGAAAAATTATAAATCAAAATAAGAAAGTATTTAATGGAGCTGAAAACCAAAGTCAAAGCAGAGGAGGGCAGACAGGAATTGCACATCACCAGAGAATTTGATTTGCCCCTGGAACTGCTTTTTAAGGCATACATAGAGCCCGATATTGTAGAACAGTGGATGGGGACTAAAGTACTGAAACTCGAGAACAGGAGTCACGGCAGCTGGCAATTTGAAACAACCGATCCCCGGGGAAATAAACACGGATTCCATGGAGTTATCCATGAGTTTAGCCTGAACCGGAGAATCATACGGACATTTGAAATGGCAAATACTCCATTTCCGGCTCAACTTGAGTTCCTGGAATTTGAAAAACTTACGGACGATACCAGTAAACTCAGAATGCAGATAATATTCAGATCGGTTGCATTAAGAGACCAGCTGCTGCAACTACCCTTTACGCAAGGCATCAACATGGCACATAACCGCTTGCAGGAAATTGTATTCAAGTTAAAATAACAGTCATGAAAAAGAGAGGTAAAATCATTTACTGGGTTTCTACTATCTGGCTTGCATTGGGAATGACTTCAACCGGAATAGTACAGTTGATCAGAATGGAAGAGGAAGTGAACAATTTTTCGAGCTTAGGGTATCCGGTTTACCTGATGACCATCATTGGATCCTGGAAAATATTGGGCGTTATGGCAGTGCTTGTGCCTAAGTTTCCCTTATTGAAGGAGTGGGCTTATGCCGGCTTTTTCTTTGCCATGTCTGGAGCGATTATTTCTCATTTAATCAGTGGACATGGTCCGACCGAAATTTTCGGACCGGCATTGTTATTGATCCTGACGGTGGTATCCTGGTATTTCAGACCTGGGGATAGGAGAATCGCTTCCATGAATTAAAAAGGTCAGCATGAATCCGAAGGTTGATTTTTATTTTGATAAAGCCGGACAGTGGAATATTGAATTTGAGAAACTGCGATCGATCGTTCTTGATTGTGGCCTGACGGAAGAATTGAAGTGGGGTCAGCCATGTTACCTGTACCGGAAAAGTAACGTCGTGCTAATCCATGGATTCAAGGAATACTGCGCATTGTTGTTTTTCAAGGGTTCATTGTTAAAGGATCCAAAGGATATTCTCATTCGTCAAACAGAGAATGTACAGGCTGCCAGGCAGATCAGGTTTAGAGATGTTAGCGAAATTGCAAGGTTGGAGGGTACCCTGAAAACCTATATCTATGAGGCGGTTGAAGTCGAAAAAGCCGGTTTAAAAGTGAAGTTTAAAAAGACGGCAGATTTCAGCATTCCTGAAGAATTTCAAGCTAAACTGGACGAGATTCCTGCCCTGGAGAAAGCTTTTTATGCCTTGACTCCGGGTCGACAAAGAGCATACCTCTTTCATTTTTCGTCGGCTAAACAACCCAAAACCCGGGAGTCAAGGGTTAGAAAATATATAGACCAGATTTTAAGTGGAAAGGGACTGGACGATTAGTAATTCCTGCCGCGGATTCGTTTTAAAGTCAAACTTTAAGATATTGCCTCATTGACTAAAAAAAGTAGCATAAACAAATACAGAATCAACCATCCCAAAGAAAAATAACCAAAGAATGGAAAAAAGAATCATTGGCAGTAAGCAGGAGTTGTCACCCGAACAACGCCAGGAACTACTCAGGGTATTGAAAACCCGTTTTGAAAAGAACATGAACCGTCATGAGGGAATTGAATGGATGGATGTATCGGCAAAGTTGGATGCCAATCCTGAGAAACTCTGGTCACTCAGTGAGATGGAAAGAACCGGAGGCGAGCCGGATGTTGTCGGCCGGGATAAAAAAACGGGCGAATACATTTTTTATGATTGTTCGCCGGAAAGTCCCAAGGGCCGCAGAAGCGTCTGTTACGATCGCGAAGCATGGGAGTCCAGGAAAGAACATAAGCCGGCAGATAGTGCTCTTGAGATGGCTGCCGACATGGGCATTGAGATTCTAACAGAAGATCAATACCGGGATTTACAGAAACTTGGAAAGTTTGATGCAAAGACATCGAGCTGGATAAAAACACCTGCTGATATCCGAAAACTCGGCGGTGCCATCTTTGCTGATTTCCGCTTCGGCCATGTGTTTGTGTATCACAACGGTGCAGAATCTTACTACGGGGCCAGGGGATTTCGTGGCTCGCTAAGAGTCTGAATCTGCGGTGAAGAGATTTCTGATTACCGGTTTCAAGTATCAGATTTGAATTCTATGTTCATTCTGGCAGTATACATAAGTGCTGCCCCCGATCTTGTCACTGCTTCTGAAGCATCGGAAAAAGACCGCGGATGTCTTCCTCATTGGGCTGTCGTCCATATTCGCAGATCTGAAAAGCTTCGGCATGTCTGACCGCCGCGGCCTTTTCTGCACCATACCATTTCTCCAGTGACTTTCGCGTTTCAGAGGAGATTCTGGAAGATCTTTGTTCAGATAGCCACTTTTTCCGTTCCTGTTGATCGGTGGGTACCTTATCCAGGTATCCTCCAATCCAGGGAAGCCATTCATATACCTGGGATACATGAGCATCCAGCGCGTCAATCTTTTTATGGTAGGTATCGTCAACCGCAATGGCAATATCGGGTCGGAAAGGTTCGGGTGACTGGAAGCCATCATGGGTATAGAGGAATACGGGATTCTTTTTCAAAGCCGGTGTTTCGGGAGCGATGTTTGGTACGGCTACCATATAGGCGGCATCCTGTACCAGCACGCCGGTGTAGCGATGATCCGGGTGATAATCATTGGGACGGGGAGCAATGACTACATCGGCATTCCATTCCCTGATTTTCCGGATGACCTGCAGGCGCACATTCAGGTTGGGCGTGAGTTCGCCGTCGTGGTTGCCCAGCACTTCGTACTCGTCGATGCCCAATCGCCGGCCCGCTTCCCTGGCCTCTTCCTTGCGGACTTTGGCCAGCACTCCGCCACCCATGGACTGGTGTCCTGCATCTCCATTGGTGACCGAAAGGAACTTCACTGCATGACCCATGGATGCCAGCAACGCGGCGGTAGCTCCCGCGTCTATGTCACAATCATCAGGATGTGCCCCAATTACAATGAACCGGACCGGTTCGTTTTGGGCCTGGACTAGCAGACTGACGAGTAAGATGATGAAGCAGGAAAGCATTGTTCTTTTCATAGATATTATATATTACTGATAGTTGAATCAAGTTCAATGTTGGCAAAACAAGATAGAAGAAAACCGCGGAAAATCAAACTGGCGGGTAAAGCGGATATGACAAGCCGGATTTGCGTTATGGGAAAATCCAATTTTAGTGGTTTGTTTTCGATACTTATTCAGGGAGATTGGATCAAATCACGGGAACCGATTTTCGCTGTATGGCATATTGATTAATTGCAGGTGAAAGGCTGTAAATCACCATTCCAGTGCCCTGATTGCAGAAATTCATTCTCAGGACACAGAAACAGATTTGGAGTTTTCTGAATGAATCTCATTTCCATTTATTTAATCCATCCATTTTTGCTAATATTGTTCCTATGGGATCTTCACCTGGTGGAAATGTATCTGTAATCTTAATTAATCAGTAGTATTCAACAAGAAACAAGTAGAGATTTTGAAAAATGATCTGGTTCTGAGTAGTACTATTTCAATGTGGAAATGATGAAAAAACGAACCATTGAAAATAGGGACTTATACAATATATCCGGCACGGATAAGATAATCATGAGTGTCGATGAATTTCCTTTTAAAACGGTATTTACATTTAAATACCTGATCGACCATTGGCGTAACACGGCAAAACAGGAGGGAAGTGTAAGTAATTCCCAGCTGGATCTGCTGGAAGAGCGTTTGGCTCAGAGACCGGAATGGTTGGAACCCATCGAAGACCTTTAATTGGGAAGATACTTGCGAACAGACCTGGACAAGCCCCGGTGGCCATTGGTTATCTGGAATCTGATTCATCGGGGTTGGTGTCATGCCAGAGTTTGGTTCACTGAGACGAAGAAAAAGTGTATTGGTTAGTGAAATACACGGTAGGAACAATAATCCTATATTACAGTTTGATGATGCTGTGGGAAAGAACAACCACGATAGGGATTATGGCTGGTGAGGCCAAGAATCCCGCTAAACACCTGCGCAGACGCGCTAAACGAAGGGAATTGTGATCAATTACACCAGGTGCACTTCAGAGAGTGACTTGAAGGGTATCCTCTCTTTACAGCAAGCAAATCTTTCACATTCCCTGACTCCGGATGAAATCCAAAGCCAGGGCTTTGTGACAGTGAACCATACATTTGAACTCCTGGACAAGCTCAATAGGATCGAAAACCATGTAGTAGCCAGGGAGCATGACAAGATTGTCGGTTATATTCTGGCAATGACCAAAAAATCCAGGTTTGATGTACCAGTCTTGATTCCGATGTTCGATCTTTTTGACCGCATTAAATATAAAGGTCAGTTCATATCCGGGTTTAATTATCTGGTGATTGGACAGGTATGCATTGATAGAAACTATCGCGGTCAGGGTATTCTTGATCACTGCTACCAATATTACAGGGAGCAATTTCAGGATAGATACGATTTTGCCATCACGGAAATTGCCAGTAAGAATCTCCGGTCACTGGCTGCCCATAGACGAATTGGTTTTAAAGAAATCCATGCATACATTAGCCCGGACAATATTGAATGGATCGTGGTAGTCTGGGATTGGAGAGATGGCCAATAAATTCTTTCCGGGATAGTATTGATCGCCTGGATTTGGATCGGCTGATCCAACGGAGCAACTCAACGAGATCTGCAGCACCATGATCCATTTCATCGATGGCAGACAGAAAGTTCTTTCAGGTCCGGTCAAATGTGTTCCGAAACCGCGCATCGTCAAATGATTTAGGTAGTCTGTACGGATACTCCGTGAAATGTTTTACATTCGAACTTTTCAGGGTAGTACCCGGTATCAGAGGTGCCCATAATTATGACTCCCGAGAATAGATTAAGACTCCAAAACATACTTCTCATAACCGGTATTGGCCTGATGTTCGGACTCTTCTATAATTATTTATTTTATCCGCATTCGTTGACGGAATTTCTGGAGGCCGGCAGTATCAGTATTTTGATCGGATTGATGGCGGGATTTCTGGAAGAGTATGTGTTCAAACGATTTTTTCAGACCATTTCCTTTCTGACAGTTTCATTGATCCGGTCCCTGATATACTCATTACTCACCAGTATCATACTATGTCTGGTTCTCTCTATTGAAATATCCTTTGTTGAGCAGGTAAGTTACACGGAGGCTATCGTTCGCTATCTGCGTAGTCCATTATTCCAAAGAGATTTTCTATTTACTTTTTTATTCATCATGGCGATCCTGCTTGTTCTGGAGATCATTTTACTGATCGGAAGAGCTAATTTTCTCCGATTAATCCTGGGTTCCTATCACCAACCCCGGGAAGTCTCCAAAATCTTCATGTTTGTTGATTTGAAGGGATCAACCACTCTAGCGGAATCGTTATCCAATAAAGAATTTAGTGCTCTTATCAAGGATTATTTTTATGATCTGTCGGATGCCATCATGATGTTTGACGGAGAAATTTATCAATATGTTGGCGATGAAATCATTGTTGTCTGGCCTATTAAAGGTAAAGAACCAAAATGTATCCATAGCTTCTTTAAGATGGAGGAAATCATTAATGGAAATAAATCCAGATATCAGGCCAGGTATGGCATAATACCTGAATTTAAGGCAGGTATTCACGCAGGCAAGGTCATTGTAACTTCCATTGGAAAACAAAAAAAGGAAATAGTGTATCATGGTGATGTCCTGAATACCGCCTCCAGAATTGCCGGAAAATGCAACGAACTAAACCAGAAATTACTCATATCAGAGGATATGTTGAATTATATTGACTTTGAAAATGACTTCGTGGTGGAAGAAAAGGGTGAAATTGAATTAAAAGGAAAGGTTCATAAACTGAGACTTTTTGGTGTGAAGCGGATCTGACCAATGCATGGGTAGCAGGAGCCATGGCAAGGTAGATCAAAACCGGTACTTGATAAACCTGATCGAAAAGAAAAGATCCTGCAACCAGTGTACCAATAAAAGGAAGATAATAATCTGCTGATCCGGTCTCAGGCCGACAACATGAAATCGCCTGAATTTTCACTTTACACTGAATATGCTATTTTTGTATACAAGTTTTTAGTCCTATGTATGCAGAACAACGATCAGATCGTCCTGGCTGTTTTTCCATTTGAAAACCTTTCCCCCAAGCAGGAACTCAATATTTTTTGCCGGTCCTTCAGTGAAGATCTGGTCACCGAGCTATCCCGGTTCCGGCAGTTGAGAGTTGTTAAAAGTCCCCATGAGATTTTGTCCGGTCAGGCTCATAAGCTGTTGGATAGCTTAAAGAACAGCTATTTTGTCCAGGGATCTTTCCGGTCCGAGAAAGAGCTCGTACGAATCAATGTACAGCTCTGTGATAGTGACAACCGCCGTCTGGTCTGGGCCAACCGGCTTGAGGGCAAACTGTCAGAGCTCAGTGAGATGCAGGACGCCCTTCTGAAAGGCGTCGTGGCGGTGCTGCAACAGCAAATCGATCAGGATCTGTTGTCAAAGATAAAACAACGACCCAAGGTTGACTTCAGTGCTTATGAGCATTGTCTATATGGCATGGAAGAGCTGAAGAAAGCCTCGGTCGAAGCCGATCTCAAAGCCCGTGAACATTTTCAGAAGGCCCTCGAGATCCAGCCGGATTATGCCCTGGCCTGTACGGGAATGTCGTTGTCTTATTTCAACGAATGGACTTGTCAGCTTTGGGATCGCTGGGATGTCAGCAGGACCGGAGCTTATGAGTGGGCTCAGAGAGCCATTGAGCTGGATGAACAAAACCATATCATAGCCATGGTACTGGGCAGGATTTTCCTGTACGAAGGTTCGTACAATACGTCCGAATACTACTTCAGAAGATCGTTGATGTTGAATTCCAATGATCCCGATACCCTTTTTCCAATAGCACTGTATCTTGCGTACCTGGGCCTGAGTAAGGAGGCGCTCGAGTGGTATGAACGGGGTCTGCAATTGAATCCGTTTTATGGAGGAAACCATTTCCGGCTTGGTGGCTTCCTGTATTTCGAATTGGGGGAATATGAAAAGGCGGAATCGTTTATCGAGCACCATCAGGTAGGGAAAGCCCGGCTCGCTGATACCGATGCCTATTGTGCAGCAACGTACTATTACCTGCAGCAGTACGACAAAATGCAGACCTATTGGAATGCCTTTCTTGATACGTACAGGATACTGATCAGCAAAGGAAAAGAATTTACGGACCGGGACGCCATCGACTGGCTATTGAAATTGAATCCGCACAGGCATGGCAGTAAGCTGGAAGGATTTCTTCAGGCCATCAGCAAGGGAAGTTTTCAGCAATTTCCAACGCCAAGAGCAACGACAACAACCTCTGAAAGCTTACTGGAATATCATTTTTTAAAGGATACCAACGCCTGGAAATTATCTTTTGATGGCTACACCATACAGACACCTGAGGTGAAGGGCTTTTATGATATTCAAAAGATGCTCTCGGAGCCACATCAGCTTTTCCATTGCGCCGAATTGATGGGAAGTACGTTAGACAGTAAAGGCGAAAAGCTGATCGATGAGAAAGCCCGCAGGAAGTATCAGGAAAAAATTCTCGAACTGCAAAGTGACCTGGAGGAAGCCGAAAAGCTGAGCGATTTTGTCCGTGTTGAAACTTTGCAGGAAGAATACGATCAACTCATCGCACATTTATCCCGATCACTGAATCTGAAAGGCCGGATCAAGGAAACTGGCAGCACAGTCGAAAAAGCAAGGTCAGCCGTAACCTGGCGGATACGCAATGCCATAGCGCGTATTGAACAATATCATCCCATGCTTGGTGCTCACCTTTCCAATGCTATTAAGACGGGTACGCTCTGTTCATACAAACCTGACAGGATTATTCACTGGATCACTTCGTAAGTCTTCGCTTACTCACAATGTAAGGGATTGACTTACGCTCTTTCATGTGTTCATTAAAACCAAAAAATTAAGACACATGAAAAAGATTATGTTTATGCTAAGCGTAGTGACTTGCCTTACTACATCATCCTGTTCGCAGGACCAAAACAGCGATCCTGATCTGGCAGCCATCTCCAACGAAGTCATTATCGAGTGGAATGAGATCGCGTACCAGGCCTTTGGTGGAGAAACCTACCAGCATTCACTGATGGCCAGCCGTATCAACGCCATGACCCATATTGCCATGCATGACGCCCTGAATGCCATTTATCCGGTCTACGCCACGTATACTTTTAGCGGCCGCGATGAGAAAGCCAATCCCATTGCTGCGGCAGCCAGTGCTGCTTATACCGTACTGGCACATGAAATACCGGAAAAACTGACCTTTCTCGATTCGGTGTTGCAGCGGTCGCTGGCAACCATCACCGATGGCGAAGCAAAAAGCCGGGGTATTCAGTTGGGTAAAGGGGCCGGTCAGGCGATCATTGATGCCCGCGCAAATGACGGTTCTGCAGGAAATCCTTTGAGTCCGGTCCCTCCATCGAATACAGCAGGCGTCTATCAGGTAGTACCGCCATTCGATTTTGTGTTTGCGCCCAATTGGGTGGATGTAAAACCGTTTGGATTGCTGAGAAAAGACCAGTTCCGGTCATCGCCTCATCCGTCTCTCGAAAGCAAAGAGTACGCTGACGCCCTCAGTGAAGTCAAAGCCTTCGGTGAGTTGAACAGTACACTCCGCTCTGGAGATCAAACTGCCTATACTCATTTCTGGTACGAGTTTTCGGAAGCCGGCTGGAACCGTGTTGCTCGCGTAGTGGCATTAAACCAGAAGCTGGGTTTGCTGGAGACGGCAAGGCTCTTTGCTCTGGTAGACATGGCGCTGGCGGACGCCTATATTGCCGGCTGGGATTCCAAGTTCCATTATAATTTTTGGCGACCCTATACTGCCATTCACCGTGCTGCTATGGCTGGTGACAATCAAACTTCTGAAGATTCGCAATGGGAACCGGAGATGCCCACTCCACCGGTACAGGATTACCCATCTACCCATAGTGCATTGGGAAATGCAGGCGCCACTGTGTTGGCCGGTATCCTGGGGCAGTATACTTCTTTCTCCTTTACTTCTCCAACGGCCTTGCCAGGGAATGGAGCCAGAAACTTTAGCAGTTTTAAACAGGCAGCCGACGAGAATGCTGACTCAAGGGTAATGGCGGGTATTCACTTCCGCTTTGCCTGCGATGCCGGGCAGGAAATGGGAGATAAAGTGGGACAATGGATATTGGCTAATCATCTGAAACCGTTGAAGCACTCTTAAGGCTTGCCTCGCAAAACAATCTTTAAATTCCGGAAAGTACAGGGTAGAAATAACCCCTGTACTTTTACGGTATTACGGTCAGAAGCCAGTATGATATGAGTTTCAAATGGATAAATCAGATTTGGACATTGCTAATATTCAAAATAACTATCTTGTCCTTGAATATCGTATTGAAAAACCTGATAGTGGGCACTATCAAACCTCAGGATCGCTTTTTCATGATGAAAATGTATGTCAGGAATTGAAAATGTATCAAGCACTAAGAAGGTCCCTTGATGAATTGTTGAGAGTATCTGACGATGACTGGATGACTTTTAGTTCTATTCTGCTACCAGTCAGTGTCGGGAAAAATGAATTCATACTCAGAGAAGGTCAAATTTGTCAGGGTGTTTATTTTCTGGAAGAAGGAATTATTCGCACATTCCTTTTAAAAGAAGAAAAGGAAATAAACAAAGCGTTTTATTTTCCAAAGGAGTTCTTAAGGGAGATTGAAAGTTACTCTACAAACGAACCATCTTCAAATTTTATCCAGGCAATTGAGAATAGCAAATTAATATTTATCCAAAAGGATAAATTAGTAAAACTTTATAACCAATCGATTTTTTTTCAGGAGTTGGGAAGAAAGATTTTAGAACAAATAGCCATTACTGAACAAAATTATACCACTCTCCTGACTTCTTACTTACCCAAAGAAAGATACCTGCATATTTTAAACACCCGGCCAGAGCTGATAAGCCGGGTTCCGCTCCAATTTCTTGCATCCTATCTGGGTATAAGCAGGGAGTCCTTAAGCCGTATTCGTAAAAGAGTATCCTGACAAGTTTGTGACTTTCGTCAAATGTTTGGAACAATGATGTTCATTTCTTTGCTCTGAAATTTAGAAAGAAATGATACATCAGGCACTGGTCTCTATTCTGTTATTGACGATCGCAATAATGGATTCTCAGACACAAACACATCAGGAAACTATGGAAAGTAGAATTAAATCAGTTGTATTGGCATTGGAAAAAGCGGCTTCCGAAAGAAATACCGCGGAGATTGACAAATTTTTACACGAAGACTACCGGGTAATAGCTAATCGCTTCAGAGGAACTGCAGGTACTACCATCATCACCAAAGACAGGTATCTCAGTATGATGGCTGCCGGAAAGATTGGTGGAACTTCTTACGATACCGAATTTCTAACCATTAGCCTCTATCTACATACTGCAATGGTTGAATTACTATATAAATCTTCGGGAGTAACAGCAATGCATAAGTATTTGTTTCTTGTTCAGGATGAGTATGACGAGTGGAAAGTAGTCAGCGATTTGCCCACTGTCCAGGAATGAGGGCGTCGAAGAGGGAACATTCCGATCATGTTTGTCCGTGACCATTGGAAAAGGTAAACCTTGATTCGGTTTGATGGAAGCTGTAGGGCAAATAATGTGACATTGGATTAGTCCGGTGTCTTATACACCATCAGCAGTATCTGTCACTGATCATTGAGTTGGCATCTTGTCGAGCAAAGAGGATCTGATCCAGAGAATGGTAGCGCTCCGCAATCCTATGCAAAACGGACCAGACTGTGCCATCCATGCACTCCAAGCTGTGTCCGTGATTCGGACCTCTCCGGTAAGACAACCCTGTAATCCATCTGCTTAATTCTCCTGAATCCAGTGGGAAACTACCGTTAGATCTTTATCTTCGACCATTGATTGGATTAGATGACAGGCCTTTGACCTATGCTGTTGTGCGAGATGCCGTCAAATCAGTATACGAAGGGCTATGAACATGGAATGGAAGACCAGACAGAAGAAAATCCGGATTTAATCATCATCGGCGGCGGCATTACCGGTTTAAGTGCGGCATACCTGGCAGCCAGGAATGGCTTGAAAGTCACGGTCATCGAAGCAAGTGATGGTTTCGGTGGCTTGTTAAGGACCTTCGAAATCGGCGGTACCCGGCTTGAATATTACTATCATCATTTTTTTACCCATGATGTAGAGTTAAACTGGTTGATCCAGGAGCTGGACCTCAAGGATAAGCTTTTCTTTAAAAAGACGTCCATGGGCGTGTTTAAAAACGGAAGAATCTATAATTTCAATACGCTGTCCGAGCTTTTCAGATTCACTCCGATTAATCTGATTGATAAGATCAGATTCGGATTGACGAGCATTTATCTGGGCAAACTGGCCAACTGGCAGCAGTACGAGCATGTCTCGTGCATCGATTGGTTTAAAAGGTGGGCAGGTAAAAGTACTCTATCCTCCCTTTGGGCACCTCTGCTAAGAATCAAGTTCGGCCCGTATGCAACAAAAGTTCCATTGTCCTGGATGATTGGAAGACTGCGACAACGGATGAATTCCCGAAATCATGGTAGCGAAAAACTGGGCTATCTTGAAGGTAGTCTGCAGGTCCTGCTTGATAGACTTCTCGAAAGGTTAAGGGAAATGAATGTCCAGCTGATATGCAACTCACCGATTGATAAAATCAACTTTGATCAGGATGCTATTTCATCGATCATGGCATCTGACAGGAAATTCAGTGCTGACAATTATCTTTTTACCATTCCGGGAATTTACCTAAGCCGACTTATCCAACAGGACTTCCCCAGACTGGCATCGCAACTGAGCGAAATCAAATACTTCGGTGCCATTTGTGTCGTTCTCGAACTTTCCAGGCCATTGAGCCATGTCTACTGGTTAAATATAGCAGAAGACCATTTTCCTTTTGGCGGCATCATCGAGCATACCAACTTCATCAGTCAGGATAAATACCAGGGGAGCCACATTGCCTACCTGTCCCGTTACTACGCCATGGATGAAAATATTGCCCAAATGTCGAATGACGAAATAAAACAGCTGATGACCGGGCAGCTTCATAAAATCTACCCGGACTTTAGCAACGGATGGCTTAAAAATATTTATGTATTCCGTACCAATACTGCAGCCACCGTTTGCGATCTGAATTTCTCCCGGAAAGTACCAGACTGTAAAACAGCGGTTACCAATATGTTTGTAGCAAACATGAGCCATATCTATCCGGACGAAAGGAGTACCAACAATGCTATAAGAATTGCCGTTGAAGCCCTCAGGGTGATGGGTGTCACAACTAACGTTACAGAGAAAAGTAATTCACTTTCAGGTAAAATCGGTTTCTGATATGATGTCTGTTGTAATTCCAATCTTCAATGAAGAAGATAATATAAATCATCTCTACGAAAGATTATCGAAAGAAGACTGTCTTCAGAAAGAAGGCTACGAAATAATATTTGTCGATGACGGTTCTTATGATAATACTTATACACTTCTGGAAGCTCTGAGCAAAAAAGACCCTAAAGTTAAAATTGTCAAGTTTTCGAGGAATTTCGGACATCAGGCAGCCATCACTGCCGGTATCCGGCTTGCAAAAGGTGATGCGACCATTATTATGGATGGAGATCTGCAGGATCCTCCCGAGTTGCTTTACCAATTTATGGATAAATGGCGTGAGGGTTATCATGTGGTCTATGCCATCCGGAGAAAAAGAAAGGAAAATTTTGCTAAAAAAATTGGTTATAAGACATTCTACAGATTGCTGAATTTGATCAGCGATATTGACATTCCCCTTGATTCAGGTGACTTCTGTCTGATGGACAAGAAAGTGATTAAAGTATTGAATGCTGAAATGACGGAACATGCACGATTTGTCAGGGGATTGAGGGCCTATGCCGGCTTTAGGCAGATTGGGGTAGAATATGAACGTGATAAGAGAGCCGCCGGTGATGTAAAGTATACTTTCAGAAAGCTTTTCAGACTGGCACTGGATGGATTGCTGGACTTTTCTACATTCCCCCTCAGGTTGGCCACCTATCTGGGATTTGCAATAGCCATACCGTCTTTCCTGACCGGTATTTTTTTCATCATACACCGGATCTTCAATTTCAAATTTCTCGGATATTCACCGACTGACACACCCGGTCTTGCCTCTCTGGCGACCGGAGTTTTCTTTCTGGGTGGTCTGGTCCTGATCATCCTGGGAGTAATAGGAGAATATATCGGAAGGATGTATTTTGAGGTAAAGAAACGACCGTTTTATATTATCGATGAGATCATTAACAATGATTCCTGAATTTCAGAATTGAAACCCTTAAAACGACAAGAACATTCATTTTAATCCTTAACAGTGAACTATCAGATTCCCCAACAATTAAAGGATAAACCGGACCGCATCTTCCAAATAATGCTTTTGGGTATCTATCTGGTTCTTTTTATGCTGCTCATACAGAACCTGAGATATCCTTATCTGTGGTATGATGAAGCGGTACAATTCTGGATCTCCAAGGGATTGAGTCCTGATTCAGAGCCTTATTCAACCACCGGAAATATCTTTGACACCATAGAAAACAACAAGCACTACAACATGGATCCGGGAGGTTTCGGGATTATACTCCATTTCTGGACATTGGTGTCAAATCATCATATCTGGTTACGTCTTTTGCCTTTCTTCTTTTTTATTGGGGTAGTTCTTGCATTTATCTACCTATCCTTCTCGTGGCATAAAAATCTGAATATTGCACTAACTACCGGGCTTATTCCAATATTCTATCCTATGTTGTTGACAGTGGGTTTCGAAGTAAGGGGCTACAGCATGGAAGTATTATGCACCTTACTAAGTATGGTAGCTTTAATCCGAATCAAACAAAAAGTCACCATAAGAAACTTACTGACATGGAGCCTAATCCTGGCCCTGCTGATGACATCGCGATATTCCGCAATGGTCATTGTCTTTGTTGTTTCACTCTATATATCGTTGCTTATTTACAAATCGAACACCTCACTAAAATATAAGCTTCTGGCCATAACGGCATATTCCACGCCGCTATTGTTGTCTTTGATCTACAGCTTCACGTTTGCCCTCAGGTATCAAAATACAAACATAGAACCCTTGTATTATCTCCCTTATCTGAGTAGAAACCTGACATTGCTGCTGGATCCGTTGAACCTCCTGTATATTTTTTTTATTTCGATCTGTATTTTCGCATTAACCCTGAAGAATAAATTTCGGGAAATCCGTCAATATGAGCCCCTCATTTATGTCACGGGACTGGTAACCTTGATTTTTATGATTTTTTCTTTCGCGGGAATGCATCCCTGGAGTTTTGAAAACAGAAGATGCATATCAATGGTCACTTTGGGACTTTTGTGTTTCTCGGCTCTTACTGGTGAATTGATCAAACCGCTCTATAGTTCAACCGGTTTGATAAAATATTATCTCATAGCCTTTGGATTATTTTTTATGATCAGCGAAGGAAGATCGACACTGCTGCACCGGTATGGAACGTATGCCGAAGTCAGTACCTATTCAAATTTCAGACAGACGGATCTCTCGCATTACGATAAGATTTACGTAGACCGATGGGAGTCTCCATCTGTTAAATATTTATTTGAGTATGGTAGATATTACTCCGATGTTTACAAAAACATCTACCCCGGTCATTTTACCTTTACCAGTGGGGAGAGACACAGATTGCTCATGTTTAAGCAGGATATAAGAGACTGGTATCGGAAACAACCCACAATGAATGAACTGACTGAGTACGATTTGCTGATCACTCCCGAACTCTACAAGATGACCCCTAAGGAAAGCAGTCTGGATTGGACCCTGTTTCCGGGAACAACAAACTTCTGGATCAAGCGGAATGAGGATTTCGGGCATTGATTCATTGGATCCTGGTCCATTGCGTTAAGTTAAACAACCGGCAATCCGTTGGAGACCCATGATATTTACCTGCAACCACCAAAAACCAGTTATAAGGTTATAAAGGCAGAGCGGCAGGTTTTCTACTCATTCACCTCCTGGAAAGTCTCAGAAAATCAACTTAAAACCGGGTGAGATTACAGGTAGACCGGTAGTGTCGAGGTTGTGTTAACCTGAGTGTATACGAAATTCTGAGATAGATTGTTACCTTTAACCGCTTGTATTAGTAGTAAAACCATCATGAAAACAATCGTCATTGGTGCAGGTCCGGCCGGATTAAGTTGCGCTTATCACCTGATAAAAAAGGGCCATGATGTGGAAGTCCTTGAGGCAGGTCAGCATATCGGCGGGATGGCCAGAAGTTTTGATCTGTGGGGTCAGAGGGTCGACCTGGGGCCTCATCGATTCTTCTCCAAAGAAAAAGTCGTCAATGAATTCTTCTTCGAACTGATTAAGGAAGACTACACCCTCGTGAACCGGCAGACCAGGATCTATTATAATAATCGGTACTTCAACTATCCCCTGAAGCCAGGAAATGTGCTGACCAATCTCCCTTTAAAGGTCATTGCCGAGATCATGTGGTTTTATATCCTCCAAAGAATCAATCCTATCAGGAATCCGAAGAATTTTGAGGAATGGGTAACCAACAGGTTTGGGAAAAAATTATTTGAAATTTTCTTTAAAAATTATTCCGAAAAACTCTGGGGCATCAGCTGCACTCAAATCGATGCGGACTGGGCATCGCAAAGAATTAAAGGTCTTTCACTTTCAGACGCGATCAGATCGGCATTGAATGGAAATAGAGGAAACAAGCACAAAACGTTGGTGGATCAGTTTGCCTACCCAAGAAACGGAACCGGCACGCTCTATGAAAGGGCTGCAAAGTATATCATCGAAAGGGGTGGAACTGTCCAGATCGAATCGCCGGTTAAGAAGGTTCTACTCGATAAAAACAGCGAAAAAGTAATCGGCGTTGAATTACGGGATGGTGTCGTAAGAAAGGCGGATCATGTGGTATCGACCATGCCCCTTACACTATTGGTAAAAGGGTTTGATGATGTACCTGAAAATGTTGAAAATGCAGTGAATAAACTTTTTTTCAGAAATACGGTTCTGGTGTATCTGGAAATAGATCATGATAATCTTTTTACAGACAATTGGTTATATATACACTCACCGGAGGTAAAGCACGGCAGAATTACCAATTTCAGAAACTGGTGTGAGAGTTTACATAAAGGCAAGACGAGCACCATATTATGCATGGAGTTCTGGTGTTTTGAAAATGACTCCTTTTGGGGTGAGCCTGAACAACATATCATCAAACTGGCAGAGGAGGAGATCTTCAAGATAGATCTGGTACCGGCGGATGCAAAGGTCCTGAATTCAAAAGTTGTTAAAATACCCCGATGCTACCCCGTTTATGTCACTGGCTATCAGCGTGATCTGAAAATCATCATTGATTATCTGAATGGAATAAAGGGACTATATCCGATTGGGAGATACGGATCTTTCAAATACAACAATCAGGATCATTCTATTTTAATGGGCATTCTGGCTGCCGATAAGATTGCAGATAACCGGGAGATAGATCTTTGGCAGGTCAATACCGATACCGATTACCAGGAGGAAGGTAAGATCAAAGATATTTTGACACAGTGATCAGACTTAAGTCCGCTGGAATTATGACAAACTCTGTAAAGTTATTCCTTCTTGGAGTTGGAGTTCACCTGATTTATGTTATTATTATACTGATCAGTGAAAGCACGCTATCAGATTTCTGGCAGAAGGATACCGGACAGCTTACCGAGATCTTGGCAGATTTCATTATCGATTCCAGAAGCTATATTGAATTAGCCGACAATTTCATGGAATATGGGGTTTTTGGCAGTGGAGAAAATCCAGACTATCACCGGACCATCGGATATCCTTTCATAATCTACCTATTTAAGGCCCTGGTGGGTCCATACTGGTATTTTGGCCTGGTCTTCTTTCAGACGTGCTTCGGGGCATTAGTCTATCCCCTTACCTACCATATTGGGAAAATTCTCTTTCCGGAAGATAATAAGTCCCTGTATTTTTCGGCCCTGGCTCTGCTGGGGTTGGCCGGGTATTTCACAAAAAGTCCCTATGTGATGCCGGATCTTGCCTGCGCAGTTTTCTTCCTTTTGGGGATATATCTCAGCATGCATTCCATCAAAGAAGGGAAAAATATTAAACTGTTAATTTTGGGTATCGCTTCCCTTTCCTTCAGCGCTTTGGTAAGACCCAATTTGATGCTGTATCCCATCGCACATTTTTTGTTACTTTTTTACATCGCAAAATTGTATGACAGATGGAATGAAAGACGTACGAGGCGGATGGTCTGGCTTTCAGGCATGGCACTGATCATCACCTGCAATCTATCGTCTTTCCGGATGTACCATTCCTACGGTATCATTTCACCAACGAATGTGCTGGGGATCAATATGTTTGAATATACGGTAAAGAAGGTTCTGACAAAGGAAGGTCAACTTGAGGAATATAACAGGATGGAACAAATGGTCAACAATGAAGAGCACTGGATGATTAGAGACAAGATGAGAAAAGAATATTTTTTTGGTACGATTAGTCAGTATCCAATGTCCGCGGTGCAGTATTGGTTACGGGCAGGCATTGACCATTTTGTCACACCCCATCATATGGAAATTGGGGTAGCCTACGGTTACTATAAAAGAGATAAAGTCGACGGAAACATAAAACTGGAAAAGTCGCGGATTATGGCCGCAATATTTTATATTGGTTCACTGGTTAATCTATTGATACTTGGGTTATGTTGTCTTTTTCTGATCACGGATCTGTCTGTGCATAAAAATTATCTTTTGTTGATTTCAATCTGTGTGCTGGTGGCCATCATTGTCGGCCCTTCCTGTCTTGCCCAGACCAGTCCGAGAATGAGAATTCCCATTGAACCTTTTATCCTGCTCCTGTCCTTTAAGTATCCGTCGGGTCAGAATCGTATGATCGCGGGGCATAAAATGACAAAGTTGACCGGGTTTGTTTTCTTCAGATGGCTCGCTATTTTACGTATATCAGCTAGGTATCTGAAACCTGGGTCTAATTGTTGAAGAACCCCTGAAGAGCGTATCTTGTGGCCAGTGCTTTCTCACGATGTCTCGTTCTGGTTGGTTCTTTAGAATTTACCTAATTTCAGAGTTTTAGAGAGGTGTCTATTTGCAAGAATCGATCCGTCTGTTGTAGATCGCTAAATTTGAATGCTGCAAAATTATGACTATAGTTAAAGCACTTTGCCAATCGGTTGCCGAGGCTCGTAAGGGAGTCATCCAGGCTGCATCCGGGCTGACCACCGAACAATCGCAGTTTAAACCAGGGTTGGAAGTCTGGTCAGTTGTTGACAACGTCGAGCATCTGGTGTGGGCGGAAATGGGTGGCATAAATGGCATCTGGAAAGCTCTCGAGGGGCTCAAGAACAGTAAACCCATGTGGTCTGGTGTACCGGTTCATCATGGACTTAGCATCGAACAGATCATTGATAAAACCTGGCAGGAAAAGGAACAGGTACCGGAAGTGGCGAGGCCCAGATGGGGTGGTCCGGTCGAATACTGGATTGCTGCCCTTACCGGTTGTCAGGATTTGCTCGAATCGTTGGAACGGGAACTCGATGGTTATGATCCGGAAAAGATCATTTATCCGCATATCATTTCCGGACCACTCAATGTCATTCAACGCATGCAGTTTCTCAGGTTTCATTTAGACCGGCATAGGCAACAAATCATTAATCTGAAGAACCACCCCTTTTTTCCGAAATAATCATCACCTCCGAGTGCTGTCATTGTTAACGGTGCGGACAATCATTTTTGATTTTGCCCACTTCCCTTGAATGGATGCAAATCAATCCGTATTTGATGGATGCCCCCGTCACCATATGAAATTGGACCCTGGTGATGATGCTGTCACGAAGGGTAGTCCCCCGGACAATACTGTCATCGTTTTGGTCTCGCTGTCCCCGCTGGCGGAGTGTAGGGGGTGGAAGACTTCCGTGAATGCCAACTGCTGACTTGTATCCATCGTCAGCCGGCAACCTGTTTGCTGATGTAGCTGCTGAATAGTATCTTGCGGTAAAGGAAATATAGAATGAACCTGAAAATTCGATGGATTCCGTGCATGGTTTGTCTGGCCATGTTGTCCGGATGTGGAGATAAAACTTTTTATTCGGTTGCCGACTATTCAAAGGTACCAAAAGCCGACGTGCATATCCACATCCGCACCGACCGTTCAACCTTCATCGATCAGGCAATGAAAGACAATTTCAAACTGGTCAACATTGTGGTCGACGGAGCCGGTACCTGGGAAGGAGTCAGGGATCAATTTCATTATACTGAAATCCAGCAAAAAGCTCATCCTGACTGGTTCCGCACGATCACGGCCTTCAGCGTGGAAGATTTCCATCAACCCGGATGGTCTGACCGGTCCATAGCCTGGCTGGACAGTTGTTTTAGCCGGGGAGCCATGGGTATCAAAGTATGGAAGAACATTGGCATGGTGCTGAAAGACACCAACGACACCAATGTGATGCTGGATGATCCAAGATTTGATGCGGTATTTCATCACGTTCTGCAACGAGATAAAATGGTTGTTGGTCATCTGGGAGAACCACTTAACTGCTGGCTGCCATTGGATAAAATGACAACCAACAACGACCGTTCCTATTTCAGCGAACGTCCCCAATATCATATGTATCTTCATCCGGAACTGCCCTCCTATGCCGACCAGATGACCGCCCGTGACAACCGTCTTGACAAACATCCGGATCTGCGGTTTATGGCAGCTCATATGGCCAGTATCGAATGGAATGTGGATACGCTGGGAGCATGGCTTGATCGCTATTCCACGGCTACGATTGATCTGGCCGCCCGGATGGGGCAGGTGTTCTATCAAACTCAACAGGACCGTGAAAGGGTTCGTAACTTCTTCCTGAAATATCAGGACCGGATCATGTATGCGACGGATATTGGGGACAATGGCACTGCGAATCCCGAAGATCTGACGGCAAGACTACAAAATGCCTGGATGCGTGACTGGACCTATTTTGTGACAGACCAGGTTATGGAGAGCGATCTGATCAATGGATCTTTCACGGGAATAAAACTACCCAGGGAAGCGGTTGACAACATTTTTTATAACACTGCACGGCGAATTTTTGGATTTCAATGAAGAATATATAAAATGAAGACTGCGGGAAATCCGTGAACCATTTGAAACGATAGTCTGTCATTTTATTGCGAGGTCTTAAATGGATACGGTACCACTCACCATGAAAATCGAATTAATGGAAACCAATGAACAATTTCAGCCTCTGCGAATACTGGTATTTTCCGCATCGCTGAGGAAAGATTCCCTGAATACCCATCTGGCCAGACTGGCCAGCGAGGTTATTGAAGAAAATGGAGGGCATGTTGATTTTGCCACCATGCAGGAGTTTGACACCCCATCCTATAACTTTGATATCGAACAGGAGAAAGGCATCGTTTCGGGAGCGGTAACCTTCCGCAACCGGCTGCAGGAAAATGATGCATTCGTCATTGTCTCTCCTGAATATAATGGTTCGATGCCTGGGTTGCTCAAAAATGCCATAGACTGGGTGTCGAGGTTCCGCCCTCAACCCTTCAATGAAAAACATGGCCTGTTGATGTCGGCCTCACCCTCCATGGCCGGTGGTAACCGGGGCCTCTGGTCGCTAAGAGTCCCCTTTGAACATCTGGGGGCTCGAATTTTTCCGGATATGTTTTCCCTGGCTACCGCCCATCAGGCATTTACCAGCGAAGGGGCGTTCACTAACACCACGCTGTCAAAAAGATTCGAGCAAAACATAACGGCATTTCTGAGCCTGGTTGAAGCGGCTAAGAGATATCCATGCATGAAGAAGGCGTGGGTAGAATTTTTGGGAGAAAACCCCGATCCGGTCACGGAGAGAGTGGAGTAGATTTTGAATTTAAACCACATTATCTCATTTTTTGGTCGCAGATGTATTTCAAATGTTTCATCTGCATTGATTTGACCAGAATCAATAATCAGTATTTTCTTGATTAAGAATTTCTATTTTCCCCTCGTAAGGCCACAGAGATCACAGAGTAGGGTGTAGAATTGTGAATTCCCATGTTGTCCCGTTGATACCGGAAGTATATGATACTATCACCGGAAAGACATGTTAACTTTCCGGAAATATTCATAAAATAGCATTCTGATTCTGATAAACAGGGTAAATAAAAAATGAATACTGAAACTGGCAGCTCAACAGGTATAAACCACACATGATACAAAATGACAGCTGACAATTTCACCCTTGCATTTATGCTTTTCCTGACCATTGCAACCCTGTATTCATCGGTGGGTCATGCCGGAGCTTCGGGTTACCTTGCTGTAATGGCGTTGATGTCGTTCGCTCCCGAATCCATAAAACCTACTTCGTTGATTCTTAATGTTGTAGTTGCCCTTATTGCATCGATAAAATATATAAGGGCCAATTATTTTGACCGGAAAATATTTATGTCATTCATATTTACCTCGATCCCAATGGCTTTTCTCGGTGGATACATAACCATTGACCCGGGATATTTTAAACTATTTGCAGGAATCTTTCTGGTGGTTTCCTCCATCCTTCTGATGATGAGGGCATACATCAAGGCCCCACAGTCCGAAATCAGATCCATGCCCCTGATCTATGGGCTGATCATTGGGTCCATTATTGGGCTGATTTCCGGACTGATTGGTGTAGGTGGTGGGATATTTCTTTCTCCCATCATTATTATGGCCAACTGGACCACCGTCAAGAAAGCGTCGGGAATAGCAGCCCTTTTTATACTTTGCAATTCGCTTGCGGGTTTGGGAGGACACCTCACGGCTTTGAACAGATTGGATGCCAACACAATTTATTGGATCCTTGCGGTGATCATTGGAGGCTTTTTGGGCTCATACCTGGGAACGATAAAATTTGGCAACAAGATCATCATCACCTGTTTGTTCCTTATCTTGATGACAGCAGGACTAAAATTTATTTTTATTGACTTTGCTAACTAGGTAAATGACATGATCCCAACCGTGAAGTTTCCTATGACTGCATCAATGTAAAAAGCAGGTGAGTCTGACATGACAGAAAGGGGCACTGCTTGATGATCCAGGTGGTTAGCTACAAATGCGACGGATAGGAGGGCAGGTCGCGAAATTCGATTGTAAATCCGGACGGGAATGATGATCTGGGAAGACAAGCAGGGAAAATGGGAAACCTATGAAAATAAAGGTTGTACAGCTGGTCGTTGAAAAAAGCATTCATCGCAATATCGGGAAAGTCCTGCACGCACTGCAGGATGTCGAACAAGACGAATGGGTAATTTTGCCGGAGGCGGTGCTGAGTGGCTATTATCCACACGAAAATATCTATACATCCGGTCTCGATTGGGACCTTGTTCAGAATTCGCTTCTCGAGATTGAAAACACTGTTCGGCTCAAACGATGTCATTGTATTTTCGGTACCGCATTCCACTTCGAAGGCAAGTGGCGAAATGCCGTATTGACCTATAGTTACCAAAAGGAGCCTGTCAGATATGATAAAATCCAGCTTTCAAAACTCGACAGAAAGCATTTTCACCCGGGTAGCACCCTACAGATACAAGAACTCGATGGGGTAAAATTCGGCATTCAGGCCTGTCGGGAGATAATTTTTCCCCAACAATGGTCAGTTTTGAAAAACGCAGGTGCCAAAATCATCTTTCATATCAATAATGCCATTCATCCGCTGGACGCTTTATGGAAACACCTTTTGATAGCCAGAGCCATCGAGCAATCCATCTTTGTCGTTAGCGTCAACAATGCTGATCATCCGCAACAATTGGCTTCTTACATCATCAGTCCAAAAGGTGAGATTCTTGGGAAAACTCAAATTCAAAAGGAGCAATCGATCCTTGTGGAACTGGATCTGAATCAAGTGATCGACGATCTTGAAAACCGGGAAGATTATTAAACCGATCAGCTCAAAAGAATGTCAAATTCTGAAGTTAGCTCTCTGGTCCTGCCGGAGAAGGGATGGAAAGGAAGTATAAAACAATCAACACCGTGATCGCCCCGTAGTGGCCAGAGCCACGGTTGCCCCGGCATAAAACCAGATGAATCCCGCCAACGAGCTCGCCAGCATCGTGCAAATACTTTGGAATCCCGAAAAAGTCCCAATGGCAGTCGCAATATCTTTGCTATCGGTTACATTGGAAATCCAGGCTTTGGCAACCCCTTCTGTCGCTGATGCATAAATCCCGTATAAAAAGAAAAGTCCGAAGAAACAATAGAGATTTTGATTAAATGCCATTCCAAGATACACTGCCGCAAATATCAGCAGGCCGCCGGTAAATACAGTTTTTAGACCAATCCGGTCGGCCAGAATACCAAGGGGAAATGCAAACAATGCGTAAATGAGATTATAAAAAATGTATACACCAATTACACCGGTGTCGTTGAGTCCGGTCTCTTTTACTTTTGGGCACCTATAAATACCTCTGAAATTAGGCAAATTTAAAAAGAACCAAGCGAGACGAGGCATCG
>CAYRYD010000071.1:0-24445 GCA_964428345.1 uncultured Saprospiraceae bacterium
TATTGATTATTGATTATTGATTATTGATTATTGATTATTGATTTGTAGAAATATTCATTGTTGATTGTTTCGACTCTAATAAAATACTTTTCATTTCACGGATTCTATATCCTACCTTAAAATACCCCTTCTCACTCAGCCTCTATAATTAATAATTAATAATTAATAATTTCCACCCTGATTATTGATTATTGATTTGTAGAAATATTCACTATTTCGATTCCAATAACAATACCGCCCATTTCCACGCTTATTGCTATTACCTAAAAACATCCTCCTGCACAGCCCTCTATAACTCATAATTAATAATTAATAATTTCCACCCTGATCATTGATCATTAAATTCCTCAAATAATGCTTGCCCTTGCTATCCGACAGCTATCGGACGGCCGGGAGATCCGGTAGCGCCCCGGATGCGCAGTGGCGTAAAAATAAAGAGGAACTGGAACAGGCGGTCTTCGGCCATACCCTCAAAGCGCATCCATTCCAGATTCCAGATGCCATTTTGGAGGGTGACTTCCAGATGCACGTTGGCTCCCGGCCCATCCAGGGTAGCATCCGATCCCACCATCGAAGGCTTTTTCGCGATAATCCATTCGGTAACTTGATGAGCAATATAGGGAGCGTCGGTCAGCACATTGGGATCCGGCCAGTTTTTCCACCATCCGAAATTAATGAGCAGGGCATCTCCTTCCCTGATATCTTCTTCCGTCATGCCCTGTCTGGCAAGTGCATTCCGGATATCCGCCATGGTTACCTGATAACGCGCTGGCAACGCATCCATATCTTTCGAACCAGCAATGTCAATCATGATGCCACGGGTCACATAAGGTTTCACATTTTCGATACCCAATTTCCGGAGACCATAGGGATCTTTCATTTCGGCTGTGGTATGACCGTTGTAAAAAACTTCCGTTGTGGTGCCGTCTTCCATCTCCATTTGCCGGCCGACATGTCCAGGTCCATCAAACTGGGTTCCTACCTGACCTATCTGGGTCGCCAGAAATTCATCATTGAAAACCACCCGGTCTGTTCCGGAAGGTGGATATGTCGGAAAGGAGGGGATCAGCAGATTAAAGCTGCGGTTTCCTACCAAGGGCATATCCCGGTCATAGATATGGCCCTTCTCATAGATTTTCCCGGTCTTAACTAATGCAACCGCTTCCAAGACTTTATCCGGGGTGATCCAGTTGGATGATCCCGCCTGATCACCGGCTCCCCACAGGGGGTGAGGCCACCAGGGGCCCATATCCCGGTTTTGTGCGGAAAGTATCAGGGACAGGTTAAAGACCAGGATGCAGGTAACAAGCTCTTTCATGTGATTTTCTGATTTGATAAGTGCTAATGAAGATAGCGAGATTGTTTGATCTGGAACCTCTACCTGGAAATTTTCCGCGTTTCAAAAAAAAAACGATCGGTTCCGAACGAGAGTCGATGCCCAATTCCAGCACCAACCAATTATTCCGAAGAGTATGAACGTACTCTTAAGGGTTCGACAGAGCCTGATCTGAGACATCGGAGGGCCCACTCTGACGACAGTCTGCATGTCTATGAGGATTCGTTAAGCTAAGCCTGACACCTGTACGTCACCCTGAGCCTGTCGAAGGGTACAGCATTAGTTTTAAATACCAGAACGGTCCGTATATAGTGTCTGTCAAGTATGAGCGGCTTTGGCATTGGTGTGACTGAAGGTCTGGATATCTCAAGCGTGACACTATCAACACTTTTCAATTATTAATATCTTTAATCACTTCTCCTTCCTTCATCACAAAGACCACGTTTTCAAGCGTACGAATTTTGTCCAATGGGTTCTCTTCCACTGCAATAATATCGGCAAAGTATCCATTTTCAAGAAGTCCGATTTTTCCTTCTCCAGCTATGAGATTTCCCGGATGCATTGTGGCCGATTGTAAAATCTGAATGTTGGTCATTCCTGATTCTTTATACGATCGATAGGATCCCACGGCCATTTGCCCTCTTGTTAACTGCTCGTTATATAGAGATGCCCATGCTCGATGCCCACTACTCTGTCCGCATGGTAGTGTGCATAATTTTGGTGAGTCCGTAACAGGGATCAGGAATAAGTCCGGATCTACATATACTGCCAGACAACATTTTCGGTGGCCACCTGACCATCGAGCATCCGAACAACCCGGTTACCAAATTCGGCGCAATACTGAGAGTGGGTAACCATCACAATGGTGGTACCCGAAGCATTTAGTTCCGATAAAAGTCGCATGACATCGTCGCCGTTGCTACTATCCAGATTTCCGGTTGGTTCGTCGGCAAGGATGAGCTTCGGGTTATTCACAATTGCCCGGGCTACCGCCACCCGTTGCTGCTGACCACCGGAAAGTTGCTGTGGAAAGTGGTTTCGCCGGTGCATCATCTTCATTTCATCCAGGAGTTTATCCACTCTTTGTTTCCGCTCCGCAGCAGGAGTATTGGTATAGAGCATCGGGAGTTCGACATTTTCATAGACGGTGAGTTCATCAATGAGATTGAAACTCTGGAAAACAAAGCCCAGGTTGTTCTTGCGGATGATCGACCGTTTTCTTTCGGGCAACTGTCCTACTTCCTGATCCAGAAAATGATAGGTACCACCACTGGGACTGTCAATCATTCCGATGACATTGAGCAGGGTGGATTTGCCACAACCGGAAGGGCCCATGATCGAGACAAATTCGCCCTTTTTAATACTGAGGTCGACTTCATTCAGGGCCATGGTTTCGATGTCTTCCGTACGATAAATCTTGACGAGCTTTTGCAGATTGATCAGGACCTCACTGTTTTGGTGATTGTTTTCATGATTGTTTGCTTCCATAGGCTGTGCTTTGATCGTTTTTGGTGGATCATTTCATTAGAGAGACGGGAAAAACAGTTTTTGGTTGCAGTCATTAGCCAATTTTTTTTGATCAAAGTCGGTAGCCTTAAAAACTTGGCAATCCATTAAAGGCAATTTACCGCAAGAATTGTAGTATCTGGCATCACCAGGGTGTATGTTAACCACAATTCATGTTTGATTTTATGCAATTGAGTTCCTTCATGGTTGCCCGGTGAGCAGATAAACGGGTCCTTTGCATCAAAATTGCAAATCATGAAAAAGGCAATCGGAAGTTACGAAGAGTATCGCCCCGGATATATGCCGATCGTGATTTTACTGCTCTCGGGATTCATATCGCTTGACTATCTGAATAGCCGGGTGGCGACCTCCTACGAAAACAGCATTGATCCAGAATCACAATGCACCGTGACCTCCAATAAGTTGAGTGAACTGACAACCAACATGGTAACTCAGCTGATGGGACTGATCGAACCGACGACCGAGTCCCTATAGATGCAACCAGAGATCCGTTCGAAAAAAAAGAACATCATCAATTAACAATAGAAAATTAACAAACTATGAAAACGATATTTTTAATTCTTGGAGTCATTGCCAGCTGCACCATGTCCCTTCAGGCACAGAATGCACCGCAGTACAAAATTGTCACGGTAGTCGAGTCTATCGTCCCCGCCGGTATTGGCCGGTCCCGGATGATCGAAAATCAAACAGAGATGGACATTGATGAATTCACAACCGCACGTACTAACGGTAAAACAAGCAATCAAAAAGACATCAAGCGATCTGATGCCAAGATCGATGAACTGGATGAAGCGAAATTGCTGAATTTTTACAGTGTAGCTGGAATTAACTTCCAAAACATTGCTTCCAATGATGCGCTGATCACTTCCAAATTAACCAAACTCGCTGCGGATGGCTGGGAGCTGGTCTTCGTGACCAGTAGTGCCGAAAGTGACTGTGGTGAGACCGATGGTCAGGGTATCTATATCACCCGGTTTGTCTTCAAAAAAGCCTAACCCCGGAAAACCGGTAGACAATTTTTTATCAAACCCATGATCAAAGGGCGATCAGAGCTAACGTGTTCCGGATCGCCCTTTTGCTTTTAATCATCGTTCATCCTTCTTCAGAATTCTGCAATCGCGTAAATTTGTGAATGAGCCCGTCCAGGCAAATGGTGATTTCAATCAAAATCGGCGATGACTGACCTCTATGACCGGCTTACGGCAATCCACTATTCAGCCAACCGCCCACCCCTGCATCTTGGAATACTCCGGCAATATTTACCAGACCGGCAATTTGCCACCGGGTTGGATATCGGTTGTGGTACCGGTCATTCATCAGTCGCATTAGCTGCCTTCTATCAAAGAGTGATCGCCCTGGATCCCATGAAGATATGCTGAGCCATGCCATTGGTCATGCGAAAATTGAATACATCCGGAGTCTGGGAAATTGCACGGGCCAGGAGGATGAAAGTGTGGAGGTCATAACGTTTGCCGGGTCGCTGTATTACTGCAGGACACAGCCGGTGGTGGATGAAGTAACCCGAGTGTTGCTGGAGAATGGCACTGTCATGATTTATGATTTTAATCTGCTGACGCGAGACATTTATGATTTTCTCAAATTAGCGCAATTGAGAAAAAATGCCTACAAGCATGATATTGATTTTTCCGGCTTAAATCATAAGCACCTGAAATTGATGCGGAAAGAGCAGGAAACAGTCACCATTCCGGTTTATCCCTCCGACCTATTGCATGTAATACTCTCCAAAAAAAGACACTTACCGGCAAGTACAGGAACAATTTGAGGTTTCGGATCCGGTTCCCGGGTTAATTCACCGATTACGAGAACTAAATAACGGTCAGCCCTGGTTGATGACCGCTGAAATATTCGTTACCCGGTATGACAAAGTATAAGCCGAAATTTTATCACCAGCCGGATAATTCCGGGATATCAAAACCAATTTTCATCACGCTTTGTTTAAGTCAGAATATATAAAGCCGGTGAGATACCCCGCTGGCGAGGACATCCTATGAAAACAAAAGAAAAGATCTTCACCCCTTATCAGTCTTTTATTGTTGCCATCCTGACGATCCTCCAGTTTACGATTGTCCTTGATTTTATGGTGTTGTCACCCCTGAGTGCAATCCTGCTGGAAGAACTGAATATTACTACCGCCCAGTTTGGTCTGGTCGTTTCGGCTTATGCCTTCAGTGCGGGTGCCGCCGGGCTCATGACTGCAGGATTTGCCGACCGTTTTGACCGGAAAAAACTCCTGTTGTTCTTTTATACCGGATTTATCATCGGCACTTTTTTGTGCGGCATTGCACCTAGTTATCCGCTCTTATTGGCAGCCCGGATTGTCACCGGACTATTTGGAGGAGTGATCGGTTCGATCAGTTATGCGATCATCACCGATCTGTTCAAGCTGCAAGTCCGGGGGCGGGTCATGGGATATATCCAGATGGCCTTTGCCAGCAGCCAGGTATTGGGCATTCCCCTGGGATTGTATCTGGCGCACTTCTGGGATTGGCACGCACCTTTTCTCCTGATCGTTGCCGTCAGCGTGGGCGTTTACGGGGCTATTATCTGGAAAATGTCCCCAGTCAACGCCCACCTGGCCCTGCAGGGTGATCATTCTGCCTTCCGTCATCTGGCCCATACCGTCTCCCAGGTGCGGTATATAAAGGGATTTGGTACGACCACCCTGCTTGCCACCGGTGGTTTTATGCTGATGCCCTTTGGAGCCGCCTTCGCTGTGTATAATCTTGGGGTAACGATGGAAGAATTGCCGGTTATCTATGTGGTTACCGGGATTGTCTCTATGGTTGGCGGGCCGGTTATCGGCAGGTTTGCCGACCGGATTGGCAAGATGAAGATGTTTGTTTTTGGTTCGCTACTGGCCATGATCCTGGTCATCTACTACACCCGGCTGGGCGTCACTCCCCTATGGTACCTGATTGTACTCAATGCGGTGCTCTTCCTTGGTATCACCTCACGAATGATCTCTTCCCAGGCACTGCTCACCGCGATTCCGGAACCAGCCGACCGGGGAGCATTCATGGGAATCAATGCATCGGTATCACAGATTTCCGGTGGTATCGCGTCGGCGCTGGCCGGGATGATCGTCTTTCAGAGTTCATCCGGTCCAATCGAAAATTATCCCGTGTTGGGTCTGATCGTGGCTGGTACGATGACCATTACGATGGGAATGATGTATTTTATCAATAAGGACATTATGATGCGTCAGGCAAAGGAACAGGCTTTGCCAAAGGTAGTGCCGGAAGTCTCTGTAACCCGTTGATATAGCAATGATGTATCTACCGTCATGACAATTCGGGTCATTTCAGAAAAAAAGTTTCCAGCTCTGATCTTGAATTTTCGTAAATTATGCGAATAACATTTCCCCAAAAAAATGAAAACTTCATCACTTCTTCCAGGAGTGGTCAGTTTGGTACTGATCACTTGTCAATCCAATCAAAGCGAGATTTCTCTGGCGACCATTACTCCACGCGAAATGTGCGGTACTGTCCAGTTTTCCGATGGTTGCGGTGAAGCTCTTGATTCTTCCATTGCCTATGGTATTGCCCTGATCCACCATATGACCTTTGAAGAAGCGGAGGCTGTCTTCGATGAGGTCCGGATCAAGGATCCCGATTGTTTCTGGGGTCATTGGGGCCGGGCGATGAGTTTTATTCATCCACTCTGGCCCGATCAGCCCTCGGCAGAGCAGCTGCAGGAAGGTCTTCAATTAGCGCAAAAAGCTGTCAGTCTGGCTAGAAAAGACCGTGAAAAAGCATTTGGGAAAGCATTGCTTGCCTATTATACCGATGGTTCGGCCAAAACGGAAAAGGCCCGGCTGGCCTCCATGGAGATGATGCTGAAAGAAGCTTATGAAGCACGACCCGGAGATACGGAAATTGCTGCTTTCTATGCAGTAGCGATGTTAAGTACCGTTCCGCCGGAAGACAAATCGTACACCAAGCAACAGCAGGCTGGTGCTATTGCCGAGTCGATTATTAAAGTGATTCCGGATCATCCGGGAGCCTTTCATTATGCCATTCATGCCAATGATTTTCCACCTTTGGCCGAGAAGGCAATCCTGGTGGCCCGTACTTATGGCAAAATCGCTCCGGAAATACCCCATGCCCTCCATATGCCCTCGCATATTTTCACCCGCCGGGGTCTTTGGCAGGAATCCATCGAATGGAACAGCCGCTCTTCGGCAGCCGCGATCAAACGCATTCCCAACGGTGAAGGAGCAGGTCACAATCTGCATGCACTGGATTACCTGGCTTACGCCTATCTGCAGATCGGCAAGGACCAGGAAGCGGAAAAAATAAGGGAACAAGTCGATAAAACACCAGTGCCATTTCAGGATATCGCCGCATGTGCCTATGCCCTGGCTGCCATCCCGGCCCGAGTCTTTCTGGAAAGGGAAATGTGGAAAGATGCTGCTGCCCTTTCATTTCCGGTAGCGGATTTTCCATGGCAAAAATATCCCCAATACGAAGCACTGCACCACTTTGCCCGGGGTATCGGGGCAGCAAGGAGCAATCAACCAACTATTACCGATGAGGCATTGCACCAACTGGTACGACTGTTTGACCAATTGGGTGACAAACCGGAAAATGCTTATTGGCGCACTCAGATCGATATCAAGAAGAAGGCCGTTGAAGCCTGGCTGGCATTGGCCCGGGGTCAAAAAGAGGAAGCTCTCCGGATTATGCAGGCCTCGGCTGCTCTGGAAACCAGTACTGATAAGAATCCAATAACTCCGGGAGAGCTACTGCCTGCCAACGAACTTTTAGGAGATATGCTTCTCGTACTTAATCAGCCGGCTGAGGCGCTCATGGCTTACCAGAAATCCCTGACCGATGCCCCCAACCGCTACCGTACCTATCTCGGTGCAGCCATGGCAGCGGAACAATCCGGCAGTCCGGAAAAGGCCAGAAAATATTATCAGGATCTGTTAAAACTGGCATCACCGGATTGCAGGTGGACATCGCTGGAGATGGCCAGGGAAAAGCTGGAGAAAGTGTCTATTTAAATAGTCAGCAGACATAGAAAGCCATTTCCGGTTTTCTGTTACTGCTTATTGAAACAACACCGCTTAAATCTGCACATACGTGTTAAACGCAGTACGTCAATGACTGCTATATAATAATAGCGGCATGGAGTATCTTCTGACTTACCTGTCTTTTACAAAAGCAAGTTTCATTCCTGTCTCAAAAATTTGCATAGGCACGAATTTGTGAAATAAGCCAAACATCTCCACTGCGAATGAGAATATCGGTAAACCTGTGGTGTGTATCCGTAGCAGACAAATTTTCTGCGCCTTCTATGAATGCTTCGCCATCCACTACTGCCACATCATCAGTTACGAAACTTATTCTGATAATACGGCTGGTGTGTTTTGTGCCTTTGGTTTCGGTCCCCAAAAACTCACTAAGCAGATTGCGAATCTCCTCGGTACCGACAGCCATATCGCCTCGAGGGCTGATAAGTAGCGCATCATTTGCAAAGCATGCCACTACTCCCTCAATATCTCCTTTCTGCCAGGCGTGATCATAATTGGCCTCTGTTCTTCGAATACGTTCTTCATCAAGTTGTCTGTTCACCTGTTCTATTTCAGCCATATCGACTTTTTGCTTTGTAATTAAAGTTTTGAGTGTAAAACCTGTCAGAAATGCCACAATAATCAAAGATAGAAGAGCCGCTTTTTTCAAGTATTTTGTTATTTATGGTAATCAATGCATTTACTCGTTTACCGTTTTATTCTGAAATCTCTCCAGGCGTCCAGATTCAAAATTCTACTTAGCCCACTCGGGTGTTGGTGTGTCCGGGTCAAAAAGTTCGTCGAGGTAGTATGATCTTTTATGCAGGTTGTTACAGTTTTCCGGCTGATCAATCACAAATTTACAGGGAGCATACACGGTGAGGTCTCCTTCGATCATCAGGCTTTTCGGATCACCATTGGGTAAGGTATCCTGCAGGTGCGGGCGCTGTAATAAACAATGGCCCAGTTCGTGAAAAACCAGCGCCTCGAGCTCCTGGGAATATTCCCAGCACGAGCTGATATCTTGATTGATCCGGATCACTTTCTGGATTTTGGCCGGATCACCCAATGAATTGCACTGACCACAAACCTGTTCATCCAGATTGGTGTCGTATTGTAAAATCAGGTTGGGAATCGTTATCGTGATCCCCCTTTGGGCGGCTTCGCTGATAAATAAATCAACGAGGGGCTGAAAATCCGGATGGACATCGTATACCGGTTCCAGTATATCTTCCTCTTTACAGTGGATTAAAAAAATGGCACCCAGAAAGAAGGTCAAAATCTTTAATGCAGTCATTTAATACGTCAAGTTGAATTCATGTGTTACTTGCCGGGATTATAGTATTTTAACGAATAAACAATGGTAGGTGTGGATCAACTTTTGCCCTGTAACTTCCCCCTTTTTCAGTCAACCGATAAAGTTGCTTGTTTAAAGAATGGCGCTCCCAGATCCAGACTGCGTTGCGAAGGTACCGATCCTCCGACCGATATGCGGAATTCACCTGGTTCCAAAACCCTTTCTCCCTCTTCATTCACCAGTTCCAGTTCCCGTCGACTAATCGTAAAAGTGACATTTTTGGTCTCTCCCGGTTCCAGGTGAATACGTTGAAATCCTTTCAAAGCATATTGGGGCACTGGTACGGAAGCTTTCAGGTCGGTTATATAGAGTTGTACCACTTCTTCTGCTGCATATTGACCGCGGTTAGATACAGACATCTGCACAGTAGCCGTCTCGTCCAAGCCGATCCTGTTTTTTGATAATGTCAAATCTCCATAAGAAAACGAAGTGTAACTCAAGCCAAATCCAAAAGGGAACAAAGGCTCATTCTCCATATAACGGTAAGTGCGGTTTTCCAGGGCATATTCTTCATAGGGCGGGAGATCGTCCAGTGATCTGGGAAAGGTAACCGGCAGCTTCCCGGAGGGTACCGAATTTCCAAAAATGGTATTTCCGACCGCCATTCCTCCCTGTTCACCCGGATACCAGGCATAGATCAGGGCATCGGCCATATCATAGACTTCGGGTATGGCCATTGCACTCCCCGCGGTGATCACAACAACCAGTTTTTTGGCTTTAGAACGGATCGTTCGTAAAAATTCAATCTGACTGGCCGGCAATCCAATCTCCTCTCGATCACCAGAATGGCGGGACATGATCGACTCTCCTTCCTCACCTTCGATCAATTGGGAAATGCCGAGACAGGCGATAGTGACTTCGGCTTCCGTGGCTTCTCCCGAAAACCAGTCGGCCGGATTGCGGTTGGGTTCATCGAGGAGTGCACCCTGTACATACCGTACGAGGGTACGGGGACTGAGGCTTGCGATAATTCCTTCCAGTATGGTTTTCAGGTCGTCACTGACCCCATAATAATTAGCCAGAAGAGCCTGAACATGGGCCGCTGTCGGACCGGTCACGAAAACACTGCCAATATTGGGGTCCACGGGCAGAGTATGATTGGCATTTTTCAATAACACCAGGGATTTTTCGGCAACTTCCAGACTCAGGTCTATATGTTCACTCTTCCGGATCCAACCGGCACCGATCGTATCGTAAAGAACCATTCCGGGAGGGTCAAACAACCCCAACCTAAACCGGGTGGGTAATAATTCGCGGAGATTCCTGTCGATTACTTCTTCGGTAGTCAGTTCCATTTTCACGGAATTGACCAATTCGGGAAAGGTGTTTCCGCAATTGAGGTTACAGCCGGTGTTGACAGCGAGAGCTGCGGCTTCGGCAGGCGTCCTGACGATATTATGTCCCCGGTAAAAATCAACAATTGCCCAGCAATCGGAAACATAATAGCCCTTAAACCCCCATTTCTTTCGTAAGACCTCCTGCATCAGGTAAGGATGGGCACAGCAGGGCTCTCCGTTGGTACGGTTGTAGGCGCCCATAACACCTTCCACCTTCGCTTCAGTCACCAGGGCTTCAAAAGCCGGCAGGTAGGTTTCCCAAAGATCCTTCATGCTCACCTGTGCATCAAATTCGTGCCGTAATGCTTCCGGGCCATTGTGCACGGCGAAATGTTTAGCCATTCCGGCCGCCTGCAGATATTTCGGATGATCTCCCTGCAAACCCTTTACAAATGCTACCCCGATCCGGGAAGTCAGGTAGGGATCCTCCCCGTAGGTTTCCTGTCCTCTCCCCCAGCGCGGATCCCGGAAAATATTGACATTGGGTGTCCAGAAAGTCAATCCCTGATAGCGTTCCCGGGAATCATGGGCCACCGCCAGATTGTACTTAGCCCGGGCTTCCATCGAGATGGCTCTGCCGACCCGGTTGATTAAGTCCGTATCAAAAGTTGCAGCCATCCCGATTGCCTGGGGAAACACCGTGGCCTTACCTGCCCGGGCAACCCCATGCAGGCACTCATTCCACCAATTGTATTGGGGCACACCGAGTCGATCAATGGCCGGAGCATTATAAAGTAACTGACCCACTTTTTCCTCCAGGGTCATCCGCGAAATCAAGTCTTCCGTCCTCTCGGAAATACTGAGCCCCGGGTTTTGAAATTCAAAAAGATAACCCTGCGAAAAAATCTGAAAATAAATCAGACAAAAAAGGATGAGGAAAATAGATCTTTGAAGCATCAGTTCATTTGGTTTTATTGATAATAGGGTACCCTAAATATAATGAATTGTTGCGGCATTTTATCGACATCAGTTCATTAGATTACTTCGTAAAAAATCAAAAATAACATTGATCAACGGAGACAATTTCCGCTAATGATGCGATAAAGTGGACACCCATAAAAGAGTAAAATCGTCACGGAACCCGGCCAAAAATCTGTGCCAGCACCAGATCATGAATGGCGATGGGAGCAACATTTCTGATGACATCCCTGGAACCAATAAATACCGGTTTGTCCTCATCATCCACCTTCGTTTGGCCGTGTGATCCCCGGATCAGACTAGCGTCGAGGGGTATTAGGTCCATGATGGTGCGAAATCCCAATTTCTTGCCTATCAATTTGAGACCAATTCGGGGGAGGATGAATTTCTTTTTGGGATCAAGAAACATTTCCACCGGATCATACCCCGGTTTCTTATGAATATCGACCGTCCGGGCAAAATCGGGTGCCCTTTGGTCATCCAGCCAGTAATAATACGTAAACCAGCTGTCCGGACGGGCCACGGCTACCAGTTCGCCGGACCGTTCATGATCCAGGTGGAACCGGAGCTTTCCGGTATCATCGAGTACTTCCGCAATGCCTGGCACACTCTTTAAGAGCTCCAGGATGGCTTCTTTCCTGGACAAGTCTTTGATGTAGATGTGGGCAACCTGGTGGTCGGCCAGGGCAAAAGCATCCGACTGTCCGGCATCGAGCAGCTCAAGACCATTTTCCTCCCGAATGGCCAATAACCCGGCCTGACGCAACACCCGGTTGATATGAACAGGATGGCTGACCGGTAAAATGCCGTATTCCGAAATCAGATTGATCTCCACTCCCTCTTTTTCCAGAAAAGTAACCAGATCTCCGACTACCTGATCGATCTCCCTGAGATCTTTGGCGATCCGGCGATTGTCGGGGCCGAATTTCTGCAGACCGTAGTCCAGATGTGGTAAATAGACAAGCAGTAAATCAGGCTGGTGCCATTGATATACCTTTTTTGATGCCTCGGCAATCCACTGACTGGAACGGATCGATGCTTTCGGACCCCAGAAATCAAATAGCGGAAAAGTACCCAGCTCGAATTGCAGACGATCTCTCAAGGCTGCAGGGTGGGAATAACAATCGGGAATCTTCTGACCGTCAGCCCGGTACTGAGGCCGGGGAGTCACTGAATAATCGACCGTGGAATACATGTTGTACCACCAGAACATATTGGCACAGGTAAATGCCGGGTCGATCTTTCGGGCATTGTCCCAGATACTGGGTGATTGTACCAGCTTATTGGACTGCCGCCAGAGTTTTACTTCGCATTCCTCCCGGAAATACCAGCCATTGGCTACAATGCCATGATCCCGGGGATACTTGCCGGTCAGATAGGTGGTCTGTACGGTACAGGTTACTCCGGGCAGCACCGGGTCAATCACCGAGCGGTTATGACGGGCAGCCCAGTCGCTGATAAATGGTGTATCCGGCCCGATCAGTCGTTCCGTCAGACCCACGACATTAATCAGGGCTACTTTATTCATCTCCCCAGCGTTGAAAGCACCCATTCCAGTTCCCGGACAATCGATTGGACTATATCGGTCCGGAGATCGTCCGGCAAGACATCCCAGGTATAAGTTTCGACCTCCAGGTGATTGGTAAAATTCCGGTCCTGCCAGAGATTCAGCACCTCAACTATTTCTTTTTGAGTAGGTATCAACACCCCATACTGCCGGGTAAAGACCGGTACATGAAAATGGGTTCTCAGCTCGGATGGCCCCTTGCCGTTCCAGCTTTCCAGGGCAGGCCGCAGATCCGGATACCGGGATAGAACTCCATCTTCCGACCGGATAACAGCCTGGTGGAGGTATACCGGTTCATCAAATTGCTGAAGTTGCTTTACGCTCTCCACCCATCTTTCTTCCGAATCGACCTTTCCGGAGCTCAGAGCGGCACTGATCTGAATCCGCCCGATCCTGATGCCGGCCATTTCCAGTTTGTCCAGAATTTCAAGAGCATTTTCAAACCCTACGGCAAAATGACAGACATCGTAACACAATTGAATATGCTTCCGGATGATCTCTTCAGCCTCAATACGCGTGCAATCCAGTCGAAGACTGATCATATCGCGTCCTTCAGTCAGCAGATACTGCTGATAAAATTCAATAAACTCTTGACTGGTCTCGATGATGCCATCCGGCTCCGGTTCGATATCCAGATGCAGGATCTTTCCGGTATCTCTCCTGATCTGGTCCAGATGGATGGCTACTTCCACCAGTTGATGACAGGCTACTCGTTTGGCCCTGGAAAGGGCCTCCTCCGTATCATACCAAAAACGGTAAGAAAGCGGAGAGGTAGAAACCCCGCCATCGAGTCCTTCTGGTAAGAGTACCATGAGAATGTCAAACAAACGGAGGGTGTAGGCCAACCGTTCCGGTGTTGTCCAGTCTGGGTAATGCACCTGATCTTTCACAACCTGTTTGTGGAAACCTCCGTATGGGAAACCGTTGATGACCGCAACATACATCTGCTCTTCATCCAGCCACTGCCGGAAATCATTCAGACGGCCAGGGTCTGTAAGGACCATTGATGCCTCGTTTGAAAGCCGGAGACCGATACCGAAGGGACCCCTGGTCAGATTGTCCCTGACCCCGGTTGTATGGGTCTTAAGGTTGGTGAACGTTTGTTCCCAGGTTTCGCCGGGATGGATATTGCTGCAATAGGTCAAATGGGCATTATGAAGGAAAATGTGCATAAAGTTCCTGTTTTTGTAAAAGAGAAAGGGCAGCTGCGTCAATCCAGAGTGGATTCATTTCATGTACATCGAATTTGGAACCGATCTCTGAAATCATCGGAATGGTCAATTGGCCGCCCAAATGCTCCCTGAATTCTTCCAGTCCCTGGATTAAATCCGGGTTCACAGCGGTACCATCCTGGTTGAAGAGGAGGGGATGTACGAGATTAAATCCTGCTTTTCTCAGCACGTTGAGAATTCGATCGGCAATCGAAGGATCCAGGTAACCAGCTTCTACCGCATAACTGATGTCGAGGGCGATCCCGATGGCTACCGCCTCCCCGTGCTTCAGTTCAAACCGGGTCAGCTGTTCCATTTTATGGGCCGCCCAATGACCAAAATCCAGCGGTCGGGACGATCCCATTTCAAAGGGGTCATCACTGCTCCCGATATGGTGAACGTGAAGTTCTGCGCACCGGTAAATCAGTCTTTCCATGACTGCTGCATCGCGTTCATTCAGTCTGGTCGCATTCTCTTCCACCCATTCAAAAAAATCCTTATCCTTTATGAGGGAAACCTTGATCGCTTCTGCAATGCCCGAACGCCAGTCCCGGATATCCAGGGTATTCAACAAATTGAGGTCATTAACGACGGCATAAGGTGGCACAAACGCTCCAAGAAAATTCTTTTTGCCAAAAAAATTGATGCCATTCTTAACCCCGACACCTGAATCATTCTGGGATAAAGTGGTAGACGGAATGCGGATATGCCGGATCCCGCGGTGCGCTATTGCCGCTGCAAAGCCTGTCATGTCCAGTACAGCTCCTCCTCCAACAGCCAGCAGATAGGCATGCCGGTCTACTCCGGCTTTGTCGATCAGTTCCAGGGTCTTCATGAGTTCAGCGGTGTCGTTTTTGCATTCCTCTCCCCCAACTACCACCAGGGGCGGTGCCAATAAACGGATCTGCTCCCGACCGATAAAATATTGCTCAATCGATTGGGTCAGACCGGGTGTGGCTTCAGCCAATCCGCCATCGACTACAAAGACAATGCGGACCGGCGATCCGGCTGGCTGATTGCCAAGAACGCGAATGAGTGTTTCATTTTCCCGGGAAAAAAGATCCCGGGTGAAGATGATGTCGTACTGGTAATCAATCGAAAATTTCTGTTTTATCACCATAGTATTAAGTCACGGCAAATTTCCTGGATAAAAGGATTGCCAGGGGTAATAATAAAAGAACCATCAATGCAAAAATCCAATGCCCGAATCCAGCCACATAACTTGCATTGAGAGGAATCAACGAGATCACTCCCGTTTTGACAGCTCTCATCACCTGTCTGGGCTCATTGCTGATGATGGCCCTGAGTTTGGCATAGAGATTCATTGCAAGCCACAAAACTACAAAAGGGATGAGAACCTTGAGATTAAGGATCTCCCGAAGGCCCAAAATCAGGAGGGTAACTGCCACCACCAGATCCAGCAACAATGCCAGAATAACCGATTGACGGTTATTTCCGCTTACTTCACCCCGGCTGGTCAGCGTGACAGCCCCGATAAATACCACAGGAAGCAGCATAAGTAGCCAGAGATTATGCAACGATCCGAGCGACACAATGCTCATCCCCAACAGTAGATTCAGCCCACGGCAAAGGCCCATATTCAGCGGACCAAAGAAAGGATGATGCTTTCCAATCTTGTCATAGAGGAGTGCAAGCACGGCAATGGCCACCGCGATCAACCCACTGGCAAGGCTGACCTGCAAGGCTGCCAGGATGCCTCCCAGCAACAGCAAGGCACCAAAGACCACAGCCTGCCTTTCGGTAACCCGGCCACTGGGCAAAATGCGTTCGGGTCTTTCCCTGCGATCGGTCTCCAGATCAAAAAAATCATTGAAGACAATACCTCCGGCATAGAGACCCATTGTGGAAAACAGGAGCCAGATCAGGTTGGGAAAATGACCGCCAAGCTCCAGATTTCCCAGTACTCCGGCAATGGCAAATCCCGCAATAATATCTGCGATGGCGGTGAGAATATTGGCCGGACGAATGAGTACCAGGTAAGGAAACAGCTTCATCTATCAGTTCTCCACTGCATCCGGAGAACTCTTTCTCGGGGTCTGTCCTCCCCGTAAAACGCTATTCCCTCCATACAAGACCGATTGATCAAACGCTACGCCATGCAGCCAGTCTGATTCTTTCATCACCCCATTCTGGCCATAGGCATCCAGGGCATTCTGATAACAGGTGGCCTGGATAACACTTTGATCCATCCCTTTTTCCCGCATGAGGTTAGCGGTTTTGGGCACTGCCAGCGGATCGCTCACCCCCCAGTCTGCAGCGCTGTCAATGATGATTCTCCCTGGCCCGTATTTGCGCACCACTTCCACCATCCGTTCGCTACCCATCTTGGTGCGAGGATAGATCGTAAAGGCGGCCCAGTATCCCCGGTCCAGCACATCTTTGACCGTCTCCTCATTGTTGTGGTCGATCACCACCAATCCGGGGTCGATACCATGCTCTTCCAAGACATCCATGCTCCGTATGGTACCATTTTTCTTATCGCGGTGCGGAGTATGGATCATGATTGGAAGCTCGAGCTCTTTGGCCAACTCGATCTGTTGGCGAAAGTATTTGTCTTCAGCTGCGGTCTGGTCATCATATCCAATCTCACCGATCGCCACCACATTTTCCTTCAGCGCAAAAAGTGGCAGTAACTCCATCACCTTTTCGGCCAGGGCCTCATTGTTGGCTTCCTTGGCATTCAGTCCGATCGTACTGTAGTGTTTAATTCCAAACTGGGAGGCCCGGAATTGTTCCCAGCCCACCAGGCTACTAAAATAATCTTTAAAGGAACCAACTTCCGTCCGCGGCTGGCCCAGCCAGAATGCGGGCTCGATGATGGCAACGATACCCGCTTTTTGCATGGCCTCGTAATCATCCGTTGTCCGGGAGCTCATATGTATGTGTGGATCTATGTATTTCATCGCTCTTCCGTGATTGATTTTCCTATTGTTTCCCAGGTATCCTTCGATCTGGGGATTCCTTCTTTTTCCAGCCATTGGAGGGCAGCCGGATAATTGGATTCCTCAATGGCTTTGATTGCAGCCCTGACAGCGACCGGAGTGTCCTGCCGGATCACTTTCTGCAGATCGTCAAAAATTCGTTCGTTCAGGTATCCGCGGACCAGTCTCCATAGTTCGGGAGTCACTTTCCGGCCGGCTGACCAACGTTCGTGCACAAAATCGTAGAGAATATCGGCTAATTTCTGACTTCGCCGCTCATCCAGCCCTAGAATCCGGTACAATGGTCTCTCCATGAAAATAGCCTTCAGAACCATTTGGTTCCAGGCATCGTCAGGAAAATACTGGTATGGATAAATATTATCCAGGGCAATAGCGTCGAATACATCGACCATATTGGTCCGGATTCCGTCGATCGCCAACCAGACAAAGTCGCTGGCATTGGCGAGATAGGGCAGTGACTTATAGATGATAACCTGTTCGCGCATATCGGCTGCTGCCAGCAAGGTACCGATATGCTCCTTATTGACGGCCAGATCCAGTGAAAGCATCAAACTGAGCCGGCAAAGATCATCAAGGGTCCACTGTTGCCGGTTGAAACCCGGATTCAGTTGTTTCAGATGAGCTTCCACCGGTCCGGATGGGTGGGCCGGTATCCGGGGAATTTTTCTGCCGATCAGCCCGAAATTGATGAAAAAAGTCCTGGAAACATTCGCATGGTTGTGCTTTTCAACCAGCCAGTCCGCCAATTTCTCATCCTCCAGTTGCCGGGAACAACTATCCAGCAACTCCTGATAACTAAGCATGCCGTTTTCTTTTATACGCTTTGATGCAACTATCTAAAAGGGCTCTTGCAAATGGACCTGAGTACATTGCTCAAACTTAGCGCAGTTTACCAAATTTGTCGGTAATTCGGATCACAAGCAGGTAAAAATCTACAGTCACTCCAGTACGAAATATGGAGCATCTCCCCCGGTGGCCCCGGAAAAGCACCGGTCGGAATCCCGTCCTAAGCCAGAATATCCCGGATTACATTACCGTGAACATCGGTAAGCCGAAAATCCCTTCCCTGAAAAGAATAGGTGAAAAGCTCGTGATCAAATCCCAGTAAATGGAGAATCGTGGCCTGCAAATCATAAGGTGACACTTTACCGCTTATTCCATGGTAGCCAATTTCGTCGGTTTCTCCGTAGGAAAGTCCTTTTTTCAGACCTCCACCGGCCATCCAAAGAGTGAAGGCATCACCATGATGATCACGCCCGAGGTAGGGATTGGTCTTCCCTTCACGGTTTTCCTGCATGGGGGTTCGTCCAAATTCTCCGCTCCAGATCACCAGGGTCTCTTCGAGCAATCCTCTTTGTTTCAGGTCCAGGATCAATGCCGTCACTGCCTGATCGGTTTGACGGCATTTATCGAGCAGACCAATATCAATGGAACCACTGGGTGAAGTCCCGTGGGTGTCCCATCCCCAGTCAAAAAGTTGTACGAATCGCACTCCTTTTTCGATCAGCTTGCGGGCCAGCAGGGCATTGTTGGCAAAGAGCGACTGACCTGGGTCACTACCATACATCCGATGGATATATTCAGGTTCACCGGCAATGCTCATTACTTCCGGAACGGTAATCTGCATCTTGTATGCGAGTTCGTATTGCGAGATCCGGGTTTCAATCTCCGGATCATTGAATTCCTCTAGCGTCATGCGGTTGATCTCATTGATGGCATCGATACTTGCCCGCCGGCTTTGCCGGTCTATGTGCTCGGGATTCTGAATAAACAGCACCGGATCTCCATCGGACCGGCACTGTACGCCCTGATACACCGAGGGCAGAAAACCGCTTCCCCAGACACTTTTACCGGCATCCGGATCATTACCTCCCGAGGTCAGGACGACAAATCCGGGCAGGTTTTCATTTTCCGTTCCCAGACCATAGGTAACCCACGATCCCATGCTCGGTCTCCCCAGCCGGGCACTTCCGGTATGCATCAATAACTGGGCCGGGGCATGATTAAACTGGTCCGTATTCATCGCCTTAAGAAAAGTGAGGTCATCAGCGATAGTAGAAAGATGTGGCAGGTAATTGGAGATCCAGGCTCCGCTTTCTCCATGCTGCCGGAATTGTGCATGCGGTCCCAGCATTTTGGGAATTCCCCGGATGAAGGCAAACCTTTTTCCTTCCATCAATGACGGTGGGCATTGCTGACCATCCAGCTTATGGAGTTCCGGCTTGTAATCAAATAATTCAAATTGGGATGGCGCCCCAGCCATGTGGATATATATCACATTCCTGGCTTTTGGAGCGTAATGCGGAAAACGATTATTTGGCCCGATCTCTCCCGAAATGGTTTTGTTGGTAGCTGGTTGGGTGATCGCATTCAAAATGGGGGAGGCCAATGCAAGTCCGCCCAATCCCAGGAAACATTCGTTGATAAAATGCCTACGGGTCTGATTTTGCAGTATCTTTTCTCTTTCTGTCCGAAAATTCATCAACTCTAATTTTTTACCAGAAACTCATCCAGATTCAACATGGTGTTGGCTACAATCTTCATTGCCTGATCATGATTTGGATCCCATGGCCTTTCTTCCCGAAAGGTGGCCACCTGGATGGCCTGGCTTTTTTCTTTGACACGATGGTATAGACTGATCAAAACAGCCACCTTCTCCGGGGTGATATCTTTCCCTAACATAAGCCGGTAACCGTACCGGATCTGATCTTCCACCTCATTTCCTCCTTCCTCGATCATCCGCAGGGCGAACCGGTTTGCCGCTCCGATATATACAGAATCATTGAGGGTGACAAGAGCCTGGAGGGGAGTATTGGTGGTTATTCGCCGGGAGGAGCAGACTTCCCGCGCTACCATGTCAAAAAGCAGCATGGAGGGATAAGGACTGGTGCGCTTCCAGTAGGTATACAATGCCCGGCGGTATTGATTATCATCAGTGTCTTGCACCCATTTACGGCCATTGTAAGGCGAATTCCAGATCCCGTCAGGCTGATAGGGCATTACACTGGGTCCAAACATCTTCGGCGAAAAGAGTCCACTGACCACCAGGGCCTGGTCACGGACCTGCTCAGCCGACAGACGGATCCGGGGTCCCCGGCTCAGATACCGGTTTTGAGGATCGACAGCCAGCTGAACCATCTGACTGGAGGATGTCTGCCGGTAGGTTGCCGAATTGACGATGTATTTCAGCAATAATTTCAGACTCCAGTCAAATTCGTGCATAAACTTATAAGCCAAATAATCCAACAATTCAGGATGAGTGGGCGGGCTGCCCTGAGATCCAAAATCTTCGAGAGTTTCGACGATGCCCCTTCCAAAAAGCTGTTCCCATACCCGGTTTACAAAGACCCTGGCGGTTAAAGGATTATCCCGGCTGCTTAGCCAACGGGCCATGGCCAGCCGGTCACGACGCAGTCCTTCGGGCAGGCCAGGCATAAATCCCGGCACATCCGGTTGGACCACTTCCAGGGGAACCAACCAGTTACCCCGGTCAAAGACATGGGTTTCACGGTGCATATCCACCGGGTTTTCGACCATAATGGGTGTTTGGAGACCCTCGGTGGTAACCAGGTGCCAAAACTGCGTTTTTGCCTCTTCAAAACCATCCTTTCCCTGACCTGGAAAGTCGCGGTCGAAATAGAACCAGTCAAACATCAACCCATTGGAATATGGGTTCTCAAGCCGGGGATTCTCAAAGGACAGGTACAGGTCATGACTTCCCTCGGTACCCTGCAACGGAATCTCAGCAAAAGTCCATTTTCCCTTGGTATCAGCGGGGAAGACCTCGGCGATCACCGGGCCATTAAGGTCATCGAGATGGAGTCGATAGGTGCCACCATCGAGAAAAGTCCGGTATCGGGTGATCATCCTGGTCTTGCCGCTTAAATGAACCTTTTTCAACCGGGCAGACCCCTGGTTCCGGAATACCAGCCATTTGGTGTCAGCCAGTTCACTGTTGACAAACTGATCACTGGTCAGTGAATTGATACTGGGTTGCCAGGTTCTGATAAACTGAGCAATTTCTTCTACCCGGCTTTGGTCCGTATTGAGGGTAAGCCATTCGGTCAGTTGCTCAAACCGGGCAATGTCCTCCTTTTCGAAGTGACGCAAGACCGGATATTCCGAAAAAGTGTCTTCATCCCGGGTATTGTTGAAAAAAGCCATGAAATGATAATATTCTTCCATACGGATCGGATCGTACGGATGGCTATGGCATTGTACGCAGGAAAAAGTGGTGCCCTGCAAGACTTCCCAGGTAGTATTTACCCGGTCCATCACCGCTGCAACCCGGAACTCTTCGTTATCGGTACCCCCCTCATCGTTGGTCATCGTGTTGCGGTGAAAGGCGGTGGCCAACAACTGATCGTCAGCCGGCGAAGGCAGAAGGTCACCGGCAATCTGCTCGACAATAAACTCGTGATAGGGTTTATCCTCATTAAAGGCCCGGATCAGCCAGTCGCGGTATTTCCAGATGGTTCGGCTATCATCCCGTTCGTAACCTTTGGTGTCTGCATAGCGGGCAAGATCCAGCCACATACCTGCCCACTTTTCACCAAAATGGGGTGAAGCCAAAAGGCTGTCAATATAGTTGCCGAGTTCTTTTTCCTCGGTTGTTGCCGCTAGTTTCCGGAACATTTCCACTGGCGCGGGCAATCCGATCAGATCGAAGGATAGCCGGCGGGCCAGGTCCGCTAAATCTGCCTGGGACGATAATGCAAGGCCGAGTGGCTCCAGTTTTTGAACGACAAAATGGTCGATCTCATTCCTTGCCTGAGACTCCAGCAATTCCCGGTTTTTAAAATCATCCGGCACTTTTACTTCCCGAACGGGTTGATAAGCCCAATGCTGATCCCACTGAGCTCCCTGTCTGATCCATTCTTTCAGGATCCTGATCTCTTCTGCGCTCAGTGGAGGTTTTTCAAAGGGCATCCTAAGTTCAGGGTCAGAGATGGTGAGGCGGCGAATCAACTCACTCTTGCCTGGTTTTCCCGGCACAATGGCTGGTTTTCCCGATTCACCCGCGCTGAAAGCTTCTTCTTCAAATAGAAGGCTGTAGTTGCCATTCGCTTTAACTCCACCATGACAGGATATGCAATGCTGATTGAAAATAGGTTTGATCTGGGTATTAAAATCAACCTTCTCCCCATTCAGATTCCACATGAACATAAATGTCAGGGTTAAACCCAACAATGCCCATACTCCTAACCTCACCCTATGATCTATTTTCATCCCAGTATTTCCTCCTGACCCATATTGCAGGTCCGTAATCCCCAAAGTTAAAGATCTGGAATGGCTCTATCAAGAAAATCAGGAGTCTAGACTGGCAAAAGTAAACGGCTTCCCATGATCCTGTGGATACTCAACGGGATTCTTCCTGTCCGGATCACTACTGTTCTTTCTCCATTTCGACGTAGTCCAGCCAATTTTCGGGAATGGTGAGGATCTGTCGACTTTGATCGAGACTTTCACGAAATATGGGATACGGTAAATCCTGCACTGCTGTCTTCATCCCGGCAGCCAGGGCTGCAGCTGTACCGGCGCTCTGGCCCAGAATCATAAAGGTTGGAAGGATCCGGATCGCGCCGTATGCGACGTAACTGGTGGAAAGACAGGTAGGGGTGATCAGGTTCGTGCATTCGCTGGCTTTGGGGATCAGAGCCTTCCATGAAACCAGAAAAGGTCTCCAGTCGTCTCCTCCAAAAACAAAACCTTCATTGTAGGCAGACCCGTCTTTCACGATTCTTCTCGCGTGATGGGTATCAGGAGGCCACCAGGCAATGGCTACCGGATCTTGCGTGATCTCCGGAGTGTCCCGGCTGGTGTGGTGTTGGGTAATGACATAGTCAGAAACCATCCGGCGGGCACTTCGGATGTAGAGACGCCGGGGCCAGCCGCCATTGTCGGTAAATTCGTCCCTGCAAAGACCCCAATCCATCCATTTGTTACGGGTCTCCTCGTCAACTGCCGTATCATTCTGTAAAAACCATATAAGCCCCTGGGTGAAATCACGGTGATATTGAACCAGACTGTCTTGTATCCGGTAATTCCCGGTGGGATACTGCCAGTTTTCTCCATACAAATTCGCCGAGAGATCGTGCCAGCTCCCGAGGTCGGTTTTTCCATTTACCCGGTTTACGGCCGGATAAAATAGTTGGCCTCCAGCCCGGATATACCTCCGGTATATTTCATAAGTCTCCGGATCATAACCATCTGGTTGGGAGACAGGAATTCGATTTTCAGGCTCCCTGGTCAGGCAAAGCCGGAAACAAAAACCCATGATGTGTTTATCCGGAGCACCGTAAGTACCCAATACACCTTCCTGAATGGTAGCGATCAAACCACTTTCCGGATCTCCGGGAATTCTATAAGGATCAATGTCTACGGTAAACTGACGATAGTTATTTTCGGTTTGGATGCCGTTTTTGGTCTCACCATATTTTTGCTTTCCCTCGCGGATGGTCTCGGTGGTTACCCCGGCAAAATGCAATAAATGCCCCTCTACCGAGGCATCAATAAATACATCTGCTGAAATAACCTGGCCACTTTCCAGATAAATACTTTTGATGCTGGTTCCCTGTTTTTCTACCCCATCCACCTCCCTGATCCTGGTTTTCCGGATAATGGTAATATTTCTTTCCCGGGCTAAAAATTCCTCGATAATTTGTTCCGCAACCGAAGGTTCATAAGGAGAAAACCATCCATACCTGTCGAATTCAGGAATACGGCCGTAATGCGCTTCGATAGCGGTATACAATTCCCGGGCAATGCCCCCGATTACGACGCTGCTGCCAAAACGGATATCCCTCACAATGCCTTCCACCATCATTCCTCCCGGGTGTCCTGTGGGTTCAATCAATATGACCTTTTTACCCAGGCGGGCAGCCTGGATGGCAGCGGTAAAAGCCGCTTCGCTGCCACCGAGGATACAGATATCGGTGCGGGTGGAGATATGATTACATCCAATAAAGACAATATTGAATAATAAAATCCCAATCCCAACTCTTAGTACCATCGATAAACCGATTGACGAATTTCCAACGACAGACTGAAAAACAAAATTTTGAAGATTTACCATGCAATTTATTAAAAACCGATCATTTCTGACATATGAAACATATTATAATGTAGTACTATGTCATACAATAGTTCGGGAGGTTATGAAGGGAACATATTAAAGAAATATCATATATTAAA
>CAYRYD010000072.1:0-23313 GCA_964428345.1 uncultured Saprospiraceae bacterium
ATCAATAATCAATAATCAATAATCAATAATCAATAATCAATAATCAATAATCAACCCTACTTCCATGACCTTTTATCCTCTGGGTGATACTGCTGTACTGATTAATTTCCGGCAGGAGATCGATCGAGTCGTCCATAAGCAGGTGCTTCATCTGACCCGGTACCTCCAGATAAAAAAGATTGAAGGAATATTGTTTTTTGTTCCTGCTTACTGTTCATTGACGGTTGGATACGATCCGTTAAAATGGAATTACGAAGATGTAGTGGAAAGAATAAGGCGTTTTGCCGAAAAAGTTAAACCGGATGAATATCCGGAAAATAGCCGGAGCTGGAAAATTCCGGTGTGTTACCAGGAGGGTTTCGGGCTGGATCTGGTCAGCTTGGCACAGGAGAAAGAGGTGCCGGTCCAGACGATCATTGATTGGCACATTGGCCAGACTTACTATGTATACATGCTTGGATTTTTGCCTGGTTTTGTCTATCTGGGTGACCTTTCCCCGCAATTGCATTCCCGCAGGAAAGAGCAACCCAGATTAGAGGTCCCTGCCCGCTCGGTGGCTGTCGCCGGGGGACAAACCGGTATATATCCGGTGGCCGGTCCTGGTGGATGGCAGATTCTGGGGAGGACCCCGATCCGGATATTTAATCCGGAACAACCAGATCCTTTCTGGTTTGAAATGGCTGACCAGGTCACTTTTTACCCGGTCACTGAAGATGAATATTCTGCGATTTCCAGGCAGGATCACCATACCCAACTCGAAATCTGCATGGTCCATGGATGAAAAATTAACCCTGGTCATAAACAAGACCGGGCTTCAGACGACTATTCAGGATGAAGGAAGAATGGGTTGGCAGCAATATGGAGTGCCGGTGAGTGGTGCGATGGACAAGAACGCTTTCCGGCTGGCTAATTTACTGGTGGGTAATCCTACCTGTACCCCATGTCTGGAAATGACCATCATCGGACCGGAGATCAGTTGCCGGGGGCAGGGGCAGATTGCCCTGACCGGGGCAGATCTCCATGCCAGGCTAAATGGACGAGAGGTACCCCGGTATCAGTTGGTTGATGTCTTTGATGGGGATTGCCTTGATTTCCGGCATTGCCGGTCTGGTTGTCGTTGTTATCTGGCAGTCAGGGGGGAATGGGAAGTGCCCTTATGGCTTGGAAGTCACAGTGAGGTTCCCTATACCGGCATGATGACCGGAATACCTCCACCAGTTACCATCGGCCGCGAAATCGTGATTAACTCCCGGACCAGGGCATTGCCGCTCGAATCAACGTTTCGACTGGAGTCACCACACCGGAAGCCTGTGGGGATTGTGCCTGGACCGGAATTTGACTGGTTGAATGAGCCATCAAAAAAAGATTTAGTCCAACACCGTTTTGTTATCTCCAGCCAGTCCAATCGCATGGGCTACCGGTTGGAAGGGTTTTTACAAGGCCTGGAAACGTTGCCCGAAATGATTTCCAGTGGAGTTATTCCGGGTACGGTTCAAGTAACTCCGTCCGGACAACTGATTATTCTGATGGCTGATGCTCAAACCACTGGCGGTTATCCCCGCATCGCCACGGTGATCCAGGCTGACCTGGATTTCCTGGCGCAAAAGAGACCGGGTGAACAAATAGAATTTGTCCTGGACCGATCTGGTTGAATGTAAATTGGAAGATGTTCCCAATCTTTTTCCCGGGATGTCGGTTTATCCGGATGAAGACTGGTCAGTATTTCCCCAACATTTTCTTATCCAGATGAATCCGGGTATACTTAGGAAATTACAGGCAGCGATTACAAACCAGGTGACGGTAAAACCAAAATTTTCGACCAGTCGGGTTCCCAACACGGGGGCAATGATAAACGTTGTAGAAAACATCATGGCCCAGAAGCCCATGTATTTCCCCTTCATATGTGATGGCGCCCGGCTCAATGCCAAACTGTTGCCAAAGGGAAAATTGATGATTTCACCCAGGGATATCAGAATATTATAGATTGCAATGACCATAAGCCAGTGCATCGAAAAATTTAGCATCAGATGGGCGATGCCCATAAAGAAGGCCCCGATGATCATACTGGTGAAAGGATTCCAATACCTTTGAGAAAAGGCCACCATCGGCATCTCAAATAAAAATACCATTAATCCATTAAAGGTGAAAAACAGGCCGATATGTGATTCGGAGAGCCCCATTACCTTATTGAAGTAGAGAGGTACCGTCGACAGTAATTGGTTGAAAGCCACGATATTGATCGAGGCAACTACTAGAAAGAGCAGATAAACGTAGTCGGAACTGGCTCTGAATCGTCTCGAATCTCCACTTGCCTGAGGTCTTGTTCTTTTCGCGGGTTGAATATTCCGGATCAGATACCAGGCCGCCAACATGCAGGTAATCCCATCCAAAATAAATAGCCAGTTGTAGCCCATGCTTCCGGCCAGGAATCCGGCAACCGCGGGTCCGATGGAAATTCCCAGATTGATGGCCATCCGGATGAGGGCTATTGCCCGGGTCTGGTTTTCGGGTTTGCTGAAGATTGAAACGGCGGCCATCAGCGGAGGCCGGGAAGCATCTGCCAGGGTGCTCGTGACAAAGACTGCCGATGAAAGAAGATAGAAATCCTTGAAGAACAGTAATGAAATCATCCCAATCCCCCCGAGAATCAGGCTGGAGGAAGCCACTTTGTAAAAACCGATTTTGTCGGTGAGCCATCCACCCAGCCAGGATCCGGTGAGGGCACCCGCACCGTACATCCCGGTGAGGATTCCTGCCTGCACAGCACTGAAACCAAGCTCCCTGGTACCATAGAGGGTGAGAAACGGAAGGACCATCATCCCACTGCGGTTGATCAATAGCACAATAGCCAGGGTCCAGACTTCCCTGCTGAGTCCCTGGAAAGAATTGACATAAAAGGAAAGGATCGCCCGCATAGCGGCTGCAAACTTACTGTTTTGTCACAAGGACTGCAGGCTTTTTCAGGAGTTATCCTCGATACCGGTCATCAAAAAGCGCCGGCCTGCTTTCCTGTCCGAAGCGATCGATGATACTGATCAGAAGCCTTCTGGATTCCATCATATAAGGTGTGAATTGCCCGACATCGAAAACACAATTGTCACAGGGAAGGACTGTGGAATTCCATTTGGAATCCTTCAAATAATAAATGACGACCTGCCGGAATTCAGAGTCAGCCTCTATTTCCAATGTTGTCTTGGTCTGTTGTTCTTTTAGAATGAGGGTTGGAGTTCCTGGCCTTTTGCCGGACAACCACGGTGATGGAGGAACAAGAGCTGGTGACCGGTAAGGTCCGGATAATATCTGTTGTGCCAGGCTGTCATTTTTTTGTAGTGGGCCAATGCTCCAATGGATGACCCCGGGACTGGACTGCAGCAGAGCCCGGGCAATCATGATCTGGTTGATAGTCTCATCACCGGCCTGGGTGCCCTGGAAACGGCCTATGTTAATCCCCGGCCATAAATGGCGGTTTTTCAGATTTTCCACCCGCCACCATTCCAGCAATACTGGATAACTTTGAGGAATTTGATTGATCGGCCAGTATAACTGGGGGGCAAAATAATCGATCCACCCTTTATTCAACCACAATTTTGCGTCGGCATACAATTGATCGTACTGGTTAAAACCTTCAATGCCAGCCGGATATCCGGGTTGCCAGATACCAAACGGACTGATGCCAAATTTAACGTGCTTCTTCTCTTTCTTAATTCCTTTATACAAACGTTTGATAAAACCATTAACCTTCTCACGACGCCAGTCCTCCTGGGTTAGTTTACCGCCCTTGTTCTGATAATTCCGGTAGGTATCGTCATCTGGAAAATCTTCATTTTCATTGTAGGATGGATAGGGATAGAAATAGTCGTCAAAATGCACCCCATCAATATCATAACGGCTCACAATATCCATGACCACCTGATACGAATGATCCTGAGTCTCCTCTTTAGCCGGATCAAGCCACCACATACCGTTTTTCAACTGGACAGCCAGTTCGGGCCTTCGGCTCACGATGGAGTGTTCCGTGATTTCTCCTCCGGCAGTATGATGAGCCCGGTAAGGATTCAGCCAGACATGCAGCTCCAGACCTCTTTTGTGTGCTTCATTAATCCAAAATTCGAGTGGATCGTAATAGGGATCCGGTGCCTGCCCCTGCTTTCCGGTCAGATAATAGGACCATGGCTCCAGAGCGCTCTGGTATAGGGCGTCGCATTGAGGTCGTATCTGAAAGACTACCGCATTAAAATGGTTTTGACTCAGAAGGTCTAATAACCTGATTGCTTCATTCTGTTGAATTTCAACCGGAAGACCTGGTTTACTGGGCCAGTTGATGTTGGCTACGGTGGCCACCCAGGCTGCCCGGAATTCCCTTTGAATTTGTGGCAAACCGGTAGCGACACCGGATTGGGTGGTTGGCCGGGTAGTGCGGCAGGCTCCGGCCAACAACAGTGCACAAACGGAGAATAGAAGCTTTCGACTCATCAAATAAAGTTAAATGATTGATGATATTTGACCTTATATTTATCGGGTCGGTTTTCTTGTTTTAATCGTATTGATCACCTGAAAATCTTTAGCTGACGATGAAGAAATATCTCTTTTTATACCTATTTACCAGTTCTTTCATTGTCCTGAATGCTCAGGATCTGGCTTTCAAGCCATTGTTTAACGGAGTGGACCTGACCGGCTGGGTGGATGTCAATACATCACCTGAAACCTGGAGGGTGGAAGATGGCGTACTGATCTGTTCCGGCCTTCCCATTGGTGTGATGCGCTCGGAGAAGCAATATGAAAATTTTATCCTGGAGATCGAATGGAAACACATGGAAGCAGGAGGTAATTCCGGCATTTTTATCTGGAGTGAAGGGACCCCCTTTTCGGATGAAGAGCCGCTCACCAAAGCCATGGAAGTTCAGATGCTGGAACTGGAATGGGCGCCGATGCATAATCAGACCGATGATTATGTACATGGTGAGTTATTTCCAACGATGGGCATGACAGCGATTCCCGACAATCCCCGAGGAAACCGCAGTAAATCCATCGAGAAACGTTGCAAGGGAAAAGGTGAATGGAATAAATACATTGTGGTTGCAGTCGACGGAACGGTTAAATTGTCGGTTAATGGCAAATTTGTCAATGGTATCCGCGGTTCCCAGCGAAAAAAAGGCTACCTGTGTCTCGAAGCAGAGGGCTCTGAGATTCATTTCCGCAATATCCGGATCATGGAGCTGCCAGGCGGAGTCATTACCGATGATCAAATCGCCCCGGTGGTGGGAAAATAAGGCTCGGGAGAGCCTGCCGTTTCATCCAAGGGTTCATTCTGACCACCGAATGTCAACCTGAGGCTTCGACAAGCTCAGCCTGTCGAAGGGTAGGTTTTCGAAGTACCCCCTGATAGATCCCATACGTCACTCTGAGCCTGTCGAAGGGTAGCTCGCGAAGATGCACACCCTGGGGGGGTCGGCAGACTCATCCTGACTTCACAAATGTCACCCTGAGCCTGCCGAAGGGTAGCTTATGGAGACGTACAACCTTGGGTTCGGGAGAGCCTGCCGTTTCATCGAAGGGTTCATTCTGACTTCACAAAATGTCACCCTGAGCCTGCCGAAGGGTAGCTTATAGAGATGCAAGCCCTTATCTTTTAGCAAGAAATCATAACCCTGAAGCTTACAAATCAACTCGATATTTTTCTGCGGTTTTTTCGAGACCCCTCACCACTTCCGGATGCAGTTGTATGCCCTCCTTCAGTTGTTTTCTTTTCAAAGCCAACGCCCTTTCTCCCGGCAACCTGACCCCACTGAAATTGGGATGGACGGCACTTTTCCGGCAGTTGTCTGCCAGGTGTTGCATTTCAGAAGTAAAGGCATCAAGACCTCCAAATTTTTCCGGATCCAGGATTTGGAGAAAGACCGATGCACTCCATCTGCCGGCTGGTTTCCGGCGACCAAATCCGGCTAATCCGCTGGTCATTGCTTCCATGAGGATGCCATAGCCAAACCCTTTGAATCCAAGCGTCAGCCCTCCTACCGGCAGAATGGTGGCAGGTGGATCCGCAAAAAAATCAGCCGGGTCATCGCTCAGGCTGCCATCCGCGCGCATTAGCCAGGCACCATCCAGCATTTGTCCGTGTGCATGCCTTTGCATGATCTGTCCATTGGCCAGAGTCGAGGCACTACTGTCAAATAAAATGGGCTCACCCCGGGTAGGAATGCCGTAGGATAATGGATCTGGACTGTAAACACCAGTGGTCCCACCATAAGGAGCAACGGTCTGATTTCCCGGATCTGAACTGCCCAGGATGATGATCTTTCCCTGCTCTGTTACCCGTTCCAGATAAGCGGCCAGACAGGCAATATGATGACTGTTTTGAATGGCAAGGCTGAAGACCGGATGTTCACGAATTCGCTCCATACCCAGGTCGATACCTTTTTCTACCAGCCAGGGTCCCGGGAGGTGCCTGCCATTCCAGGTTACCGCAGCTCCGGCATCCCGGATCACTTCCGGTTCGCCGGTTATGGTCATCAGACCTTCTTCCAGCTGTTTCAGGTAAGGAACTAATAGTTGTAAACCGTGGGTGGTGTGCCCCATCAGATCCGAAGCAATTAAAGTCCGGGCCATGATCTCACTGCGATCCTGATCCAATCCTGCTTTCTGAAAGACTTTGCAGGCGAAATCAAAAAGCTGCCCGTAACTATATCGCTTTTCCATAGGTAAACCTTTTTAAAAAATTAATTTAGGGGCAAGATAGAGTTTTAGAGTAAAAGAATGGTTTGGTGTGATCGTGCGTTTTGTCCATCGACGCAGAGAGGACTGTCCTGGAGCGGAACGATCAATAAAAATTGGCATAAGTATTTAATAATGACAGGAAAGCAGGTAACGGGTATGGTGAAATGGTATGGATTAATTACGTTATGTTCTTATGTATTTGCGATCGCGGGTTGTAAAGGAAAGGAACCGGACAGTTCTATTCAGGTTAAACCGCCGGTCATCCTCAGTGATGAAGTGGCCAGGCAACGGGCAGATCAGATCCGGGAAAATGTTTCGGCTCAGGTAGATCCCGAACTTGATCTCTCGTTATGGGCATCCGATTCACTGCTGGCTGATCCGGTAGCGCTGGATATGGATGATTATGGAAGGGCATTTGTCACCCAGACAAATCGCCGCCGCACCTCGGAGTTTGATATCCGCAATCACCGTGATTGGGAGTTAGCTTCCATGGCCTTTCAGGATGTGGAGGACCGGCGTGCGTTTCTTCGGAAAACCCTCACACCAGAAACCTGTGCAGCCATTGGAAAACCTGCTGATTATAATGGTGACGGGGTGCAGGATTGGCGTGATCTGTTGGTCAATTCGGAAGAAGCATACCGCATTGAAGATAAGAATGGTGATGGTCTCGCTGATTTTTCCCAGCTTGTGGCCACCGGTTTTCAGGAGGAAGTCACCGATGTTGCGGGAGCCATCCTTGCAACCGATGAGCACCTGTTCCTGGGAGTTGCTCCTGATTTGTGGCGGTTGACCGACCGGAACGGAGATGGTATTATGGATGACAGGGAATCGATCAGTCATGGCTTCCAGGTGCATATCGGGTTTGGCGGACACAATCTCAGCGGGCTTATCATGGGACCGGACGGGCGGATTTATTGGGGAATCGGTGATATTGGTTTTCATGGAGTGGACCAGTCTGGTAAGGAGTGGTCTTATCCCAATGAAGGGGTCATCGTGCGCAGTAATCCGGATGGTTCGGATTTTGAAGTCTTCGCTCATGGCTTGCGAAATACGCATGAATTTGTTTTTGACCGGTACGGTAATATTATCTCGGTCGACAATGATGGTGATCATCCGGGAGAAAGTGAACGGCTGGTCTACATCGTCAATGGATCTGATGCAGGCTGGCGGATTAACTGGCAGTTTGGAAAGTACAATGACCCGGAAAACAACGTTTATAAAGTCTGGATGGACGAAGGCATGTATAAACCCCGGTTTGAGGGTCAGGCCGCACATATCATACCCTGCATCCGCAATTACATTAACGGCCCCGCCGGAATGGTGTATAACCCGGGTACCGCCCTCGGAACTGGTTGGGAGGATTACTTTTTCGTAGTCGAATTTAACGGCAATCCGGCACGGTCCGGGATCCATGCTTTCCGGCTTAGTCCCGACGGTGCAGGCTTCAAGTTTGCCGGAGATAAGAAAATATTATCTGGGGTTTTGGCCACCGGTTTGGATGTTGGAGCGGATGGTGCTTTGTATGCCACTGATTGGATCGATGGTTGGGAACTGAAGGGTTATGGCCGCATCTGGAAGCTCGATGTCCGCCAGCCTTCTCTGGAAGAAATCCGGCAGGAAACCCAATCATTGCTGGCGACTGATTTTCAGGAAAAGGATAATCAATTTGTACTCGGAATGCTCAATCATCCGGATATGCGAATCCGTCAGAAGGCTCAGTTTGCCCTTGCAGATCGGGAGGCAGTGACGATGTTGCAGGCTGCCGTCGATCAAAAAGAGCAGCAATTGCCCCGTATACATGGTTTATGGGGATTAAACCAGCTTATTCGCCGGGGTAAAGCAGACGGTACCTTGCTGACACCTTATCTGAGAGATCCGGACCTTGAGGTCAGGAGCCAGGCCTGTAAAATGCTGGGTGATGTGCGATATAAACAGGCTGGAGAGCAACTTTTACCACTGCTGAAAGACCCGGAAGCCAGGGTTCGTTTCTTTGCCGCAGAAGCGCTGGGCCGGATGGCTTATGAACCGGCGGTACCTGCGCTGATTGGGATGTTGCAGGAGAATAATGATGCCGATGTCTATCTGCGTCATGCCGGTGCACTGGCGCTGGCCAGGATTGGGAAAGTCGAGCCGGTAGTAGCTCTGTCCGGGCATGATGAACGGGCACTCCGGATTGCAGCGGTAGTTACTTTGCGGCACCTCCGGCATCCCTCTTTAGCACAGTTCCTGGAAGATGAGGATGAATGGATCGTAACGGATGCCGCCCGGGCGATCAATGATGATTTGTCGGTTGATGAAGCATTGCCCCAACTCGGACAACTGCTAAACCGGACCCGGTTTTCCAACGAAGCACTGATCCGTCGGGCGATCAATGCCAATCTCCGGGTCGGGACCGAAAATGCTATGCAGGAACTGATTGATTTTAGTCTGAATCGCGGTAAGGACACGGAAATGCGGTTGGAAGCCCTGCAGGCGTTGGGTACCTGGATCCGGCCATCGGTCGTCGATCGCGTTGACGGGCGATATCGCGGTGTAGTGGAAAGAGATCCTTATGAAGTCCGGAACCGGGTGGGTACTCAGCTTCCGAGTCTGCTGTCCGAACCTCAGGAAGAGATCCGGATCCAGACTGTCCGGACATTGGCCAAACTGGGAATCACCAGCAGCTCGGAGATCATCCGCTCGATTTTGGAGAAAGACAAGATAGCATCTGTCAGGGCGGAAGCATTGAAGGCGTTGGTCATACTCGATCCCGAAAGTGCCGGTGCCACCATTCAGGCTGTCTTAGAGAAGGAGGAAGAAGCGGTACGAATTGCCGCTCTCCGGCAATTGGAAAACCTGAATATTGATCCTGCAACCATTTCCGCCGGGTTGCAGAACATCCTGGTTCGGGGGAGTAGTGAAGAGCAGCAGGCTGCACTGGCAGCGCTCGCCAGTTTACCCGGGGAGACGGTGGTAGCCCAGCTGTCATTGATGCTGGACCGGCTCCTGGCTGGCAAGGTCGAGGGTCCACTGCAACTCGGTTTGCTGGAGACTGCAGCTGCCAACGGCGATCCGGGGTTACAGAAGCAGATTGCGGCATTCCGGGCAAAATATGCTCATCTCGGTGAAATAGCCAATTATCTGGAGTGTATGGAAGGGGGTAACTCCCGCGCGGGTAGATCTGTCCTGGTCAATAACTCAGCAGCACAGTGTTTAAAATGTCATGCGATTCGGGGGTATGGAGGAGTTGCCGGTCCTCCGCTCGATGATATCGGGGCCAGGTCTGATCGCATGGATATTTTACAATCACTGATCGAACCCAGTGCTCATCTGGCTCCGGGATACGGGGTAGTTACAGTGATCCTGCTGGATGATCAGACGGTCAGTGGAATTTTGCAATCGGAAGATGATACGCGACTGGTCATCAGGGATAGTCAGGAAAAAGACGTGACTGTTCAAAAAAGCCAGGTGAAAGAACGGATCAATGCCCTGAGCAGTATGCCACCCATGGGTGACATACTCTCCAGGGAGGAGATCAGAAACCTTATTGCCTATCTGAGTACGCTTAAGGGCGAATCGATGTAGGTGAGCTTCTACCTACTAACACCAGGTTATTGCATGGTTTTCGCAGATAAGCGCTTGACCATCGAATGTGGTTTTTATAGGTACTCCTGGTGTATTTGACCGGGTATCCGGGTACCTACATGACAGGGATTTTGGCGTTACTTCACAGTATTCCGCAAGGTATAAATAGTATCAATAGCGTAATCGACCTATTATTCTATAATTCCGCTATCAATAATTTATAATATTCGCGGAATGTTTTAAATTTATGGAGATTCCGCGAATATTACCCGCAATGATTGGACGAGACGCCGAGCAGAAAATCCTCCGTAATGCCTTGTTATCGGACAGACCGGAGCTCCTGGCAGTGATTGGCAGACGCCGGGTAGGCAAAACTTACCTGATCCGGTCGGTGCTGGGTGACCTGATCGATTTTGAGATCGTCGGTCTCAAGGATGGAGACAAAAGTCAGCAGTTGCGAAATTTCACGTACAGTCTGATTGCCTCCTCAGGTCAAATTCCAGACAAGGAGCCGGAAGACTGGCTTTCGGCCTTCCACCTGCTGAGCCGGTACCTGGATACCCTGAAATCCGGGAAAGGAAAATTGGTGGTTTTTCTTGATGAATTACCATGGCTTGCCACACATCGGTCCGGTTTTATGACCGGATTCAGTTATTTTTGGAACAGCTACGCGTCAAAGAATAACATTCTGGTAGTTATTTGCGGCTCAGCCGCTTCGTGGATGATCCGGAGAGTGATCAATGACCGGGGAGGTCTGCACAACCGGGTGACCAGACAGATTTATTTGCAGCCTTTTTCCCTGAAAGAGACCGAGCAGTACTTTCTGGGAAAGGAAATTCACCTTGACCATTATCAGATTTTACTCCTGTACATGACATTGGGTGGAGTACCCTATTATCTGAGTTTTGTGGAAAAAGGAATGAGTGCCGTACAGAATATTGAGAATATTTGTTTTTTAAAAAAAGGTGGACTTTATCGTGAATTTGATAACCTATACAAAGCGCTATTTGATTTTCCCGATCGTTATGAACAGATCATCCGCACGTTAGCGAATAGATGGAAGGGATTAAACCGGTCAGAATTACTGGAGGAATCCGGATTCAATGACGGGGGTGGTTTTACCACCGTGATCCGGGATTTGGAGCTTTCCGGATTTATTACCTCCTATCGTTCTTTTGAAAAGAAAAAAAAGGACAAATTATATCGCCTTACTGACTGCTATTCGATGTTTTATCTCCGGTTTATCGAAGGTACTTCGATTGAAGAGAAGGGCTACTGGCAACTGTTGAGTCAGACTCAGGCATTCAAATCATGGTGTGGTTATGCCTTTGAAAATGTTTGTCTTCTGCATATTATGAAAATCAAGGAGGCCCTGGGCATTTCAGGTATTTTTTCCCGGCATGCCGCTTATTTTTTAAAAGGGATTAAGGATACACCAGGTATTCAGATTGACCTTTTGATTGACCGGAATGACAATGTGGTCAATTTGTGTGAAATTAAATTCTATAATGAAGAATTTGAAATTAGCACAACATATGCCGAAAATATCCGGAAAAAGGCCGTGATTTTCAAAAAGCAAGCAAAGCTCAGGAAACACATCATGATCACTCTGATTACCACTTACGGTATTAAATCCAATAAACACAGTACCGGTTTGGTAGACCACAGTCTCACTATGGATGATCTTTTTTAGGAAGTGCGTTTGGTTGTCGCTGTTACCAGTCAACCGTTACCATCCACCAGAGGTGCATATTTCCCCTAAATCGGGACCAAAACACCACTTTTTCGCAAATATCTTCTACCTTAAAGGGGTTAACCTGCTACTTCATGAAAATTACCGCTGTTGAGGCAATCCTGCTCTCCTGTCCCATGCCTCAAACCATTCATTTGCCTTTTTGGGGAGGTGTACGCCGGATCGTCAAGAGAGACGCAATGCTTGTCCGGATCAGGACAGACCGGGGGATCACCGGATATGCGCCGGGGCCTGCCCATGAGCGTGCACGGATGGAAATCAATACTCTGATCCGGGAATTCTTACTGGACAAGGATCCACTCCGGTGGAGATCTTTTCAATTCGAAGGGAACGGGGATCTTATGAAAACGTACCGTGCGGTGGAAATAGCCCTGCTCGATATTCAGGGGCATTATGAAGGTTGTGCAGTTTCTGAAATTTTGGGAGGGAGACAACGCCAGGCTATCAAACTGTACGGCAGTGCCGGAATGTATATGGCACCGGAGCGTTATGCCGATGAAGCCGCTGCCATTAAGGATCTGGGATTTCCCGCCTATAAAATGCGCCCTGCACTCGGTCCTGAAGAAGATCTGCGAACGGTTGAACTGATGCGCAAGGCCACCTCGCCGGACTTCGGTCTGATGATCGATGCCCACACCTGGTGGCGGATGGGTGATTTGAGTTATACGGAGGAAACCGTATCAGATCTGGCATGCGAAATGGCCGGGTATCAGCCCGTTTGGCTGGAAGAACCCTTGCCTCCTGATGATCATGACCGTTATGAACAACTTACCTCCAGGAATATTATTCCGGTAGCCTCGGGTGAGCACGAACAGGACCTGACCGGATTTTATGATCTTATAGATCGCCGGGCGGTCGATTATATTCAGGCCGACGTGTGCTGCCAGGGTGGTTTTGAGTTGGGTGCCAGGATATTTGCAGCAACGGAACAGGCAGGTTTGCGCTTTGCCTTCCATTGCTGGGGAACCACCCTGGAAGTGCTTGCATCGGCTCAGCTGGGTATCTGTTGGCCGGAAACCGTGGTCGAATGGTTGGAATATCCCTGTTACTCTACCCGGGATAGACCAGGGATGTACCCCTTTCCCTTATCAGATGCATTATTAAAAGAGCCATTAGATATTCAAAACGGATATCTGGAAATTTCCGATAGACCTGGTTTGGGTATTGCCATTGACGAATCGGTCATCGACCAGTATCCTTTCATTCCAGGCCCCTGGTCTTTTTTTGATCAGAAGGCTCCCCGTCAGACGGTAGCAGTGACTGGGGATCACAGCATAAAATGGGTAGCTGAAAATCAAATCCTATGAATCCTGTCATGATCTTGCTGCTGGGACTGGCAGTTGTGCTTTTTTGTATTGTAGTTCTCCGGCTCCATGCCTTCATTTCCCTGTTGATAGCGGCTATCACCGTGGGGGCATTAACCACTCCCGATATATTGTACAGTTATGCCCTCTCTCAGGGGATGGCTGAAGATCAGGCAACAGCGTTTTCCAGGACACTCCTGAGCAAGCGAGTGGTGACTGCGTTTGGCAATACCTGTGCAAGCGTGGGTATCCTGATTGCCATGGCATCCATCATTGGTACTGCCCTTCTGAAAAGCGGTGGAGCCGAACGGATTGTCCGGGGAACACTCGGGCTTTTTGGCAAAGAACGGGTCCCGGCGGCCTTCCTGTCTGGTAGTTTTATCCTGGCTATTCCGGTGTTTTTTGACACCGTTTTCTATCTGATGATACCACTTGTCAAATCTTTCGGGGTTCGAAATGCCGGAAGGTTCTCCCTCTACCTCATGTGTACCATTGCCGGCGGCGTTATGGCGCATTCCCTGGTGCCTCCGACACCCGGTCCGTTGTTTGTGGCGGAAGAACTGGGTGTTGATCTCGGCATGATGATCATTATGGGAATCGTTGTTGGGGTTATTACAATACTGGCCGGTTACCTTTACGCGCTGTATGCCTCAGGTAAGTGGCCGCTGCCTTTGCGGGATACTCCGGAAGTTCCGATCAGGGAGCTGGAATCCCTAACGGAGAAACCAACCGATCAGCTGCCTTCTCTCGGATTTTCGCTGGTTCCGATTATATTGCCTGTTTTCCTGATTGCCGGAAATACAATATTAAAAGCAACCGGTATGGCTAGTGGCACTACTTTTTTGAAAATTGCCAATACGCTGGGAGACAGTACACTCGCTTTATTGATTTCGGCTTTGATTTCTTTATATCTGTTGCACCGTTATACGACTGACAAAAAGGAGTTTCAGAAAAATGTTCAGGCTGCTTTATCCAGCGCCGGGGTGATTATTCTGATTACTGCTGCCGGCGGAGCGCTTGGAGGTTTGTTGCAGCAAACCGGTATTGGTGAAACCGTAAAGCAGATGGCCGGTGATTATCAACTGGCCCTGTTACCCCTGGCTTTTTTTGCGACTGCAGTCATGCGTACCGCTCAGGGTTCGGCTACGGTGGCGATGATCACAGCAATAGGGATACTCGGCAGTTTATCGGATACCGATACACTGGGATATCATCCGGTTTATCTGGCGCTGGCTATCGGTTGTGGGAGTAAAGTATTTGCCTGGATGAACGACAGCGGCTTTTGGATCGTAACCCGGATGAGCGGAATGACAGAAAAAGAGAGTATGCGGTTTTTTTCCTTTTTACTTTTAGTGATGGGTATGGCCGGGCTGGTGGCGGTGATGGTCCTGGCGAAGGTTCTTCCCCTTGTTTAAAATCGACAAGGTGATTTTAAATCTGTTATGGAAACCATGGATCCAGAGCCTGTTTGATTTTAGATGCTATCCAGGGAAAATCTAATCCGGATATTTATTCTTTCTTTTTTTGAGAAATTACTCAGTCTGGCTAGAGAACAGAAATAAAGCATTTTTGACAAAATCCATGATTTATTGGAAGTTCTTTTTCCCAAAATGATTTAAAGATATTTATCCGGTGAAAGTTATTTCCTCGATTGATTCCATAAATAATCAATACTTTTCCCGGGTTTTTGATTGAACCATACCACTATAAAATCAACCTTAAAATCTGTTTACTTACATTAAACCCTGCATTTATGAAAACAACCTCCCATAGTATAAAAGATATTATCGTAACCCCGATCGCCGTCCCGGATCCCCCACTGTTGAATTGTGTGGGTGTACACGCTCCCTATGCCTTGCGGATCATTCTGGAGGTCGTCACCGAAGGAGGGGTTACTGGCATCAGTGAAATTCCCGGTAATAAAGAAACCGAAGATGCGATCCTCCGGATCAGGCCATTTTTGATCGGGCTCGATGTCTTTCAGCCTAACCATATTTTAGATCAGGTACGCCGGACAATACCGCAGGATCAGACCCGGGAAGACCGGGGAGGAGCACCCTGGGATCAGCGGATTGTTGTCCATATTTTCAGTGCACTGGAAGTCGCCTGCCTGGATATCATGGGTAAGGAACTGGATTGCCGGGTATCAGATCTGCTGGGTGGCACCATGCGCGAAGAAGTGCCCTTTGCCGCTTACCTCTTTTACAAATTCAAAGGAGCCGGAGGAACATTGGGTTATGAGACCGACCCAACCGCCACCGGTTGGGATGCAGCCCGCCAGGCAGAGGCTGTCAATACCGAGGATCTGATTCGTCAGGCCTGGGAAATGTGCCGCACTTTTGGGTACCGGTCGATTAAACTGAAAGGCGGCTTTTTCCCACCGGAAAAGGAGGTCGAAGATACCCTTGCCATCCGGAAGGAATTCGGTCCCGAAATACCCCTGCGCTATGATCCCAACGCTATCTGGTCGCTGGAGACCGGCATCCGGTGGGCCAGGGTCTTCCAGGGACAGCTCGAATATCTGGAAGACCCGGTGCGGGGACAGGACAACATGGCCCGCTTAAGGAAAGAAGTGGATATCCCGCTCGCAACCAATATGTGCACTACTTCTTTCCAGGACCTACCCAACAGCTTGAAGTTGCATTCCGAAGATATTATCCTGTCTGATCATCATTTCTGGGGTGGGCTTCGATCCACCATGGAACTCTACCGGATCTGCCGGACATTTGGAAGGGGGTTTTCCATGCACAGCAACAGTCATTTGGGGATCTCGATGGCGGCTATGGTTCATCTCGGAGCGGCACTGCCCGAATTCGATCATGAATTTGATACCCACTACCCATGGCAAAATGAAGATGTTATTGTCGGTGGTAAATTGAAAATCGAGAATGGTTGTGTAAGGTTGCCGGACAGACCCGGCCTGGGAGTGGAGATTGACCGGAATCAACTGGCCAGACTCCATCAGAATTATCTGGATTGCGGGTTGACCAGGCGGGATGATGAAGCAGCGATGCAAAAACTCGATCCCAACTGGAAAGTGGTCGAAACCCGATTCTGATCGCCTGCCGTGTTTGGTTGGCGGAATCTTGATCAAATAATGGACCGTCAGTTGCCCATTGGTCTGAATAGTCTTATTTTGACCCAAATATTTGTTGTTGCATGTTATCCAGAAGGCAATTTATGATCGCGACTACGGCTCTTTCCGGCATCTTGTTTTTACCCGGACAGGCTTTATTTTGCAGGCAGGAAAATGCTGCTCAGACAGATTTAAAATTTCACATCTTTTCCAAACATTTGCAATTCCTCGATTACAAAGAGATGGCCGAGGCGGCAGCCAACCTGGGTTTTGACGGGATTGATCTGACAGTCAGAAAAGGGGGGCATGTCCTCCCGGAGAGGGTTCAGGACGATCTCCCCCGTGCTGTCGAAGCTATTGAAAATACCGGGCTCCGTCATGAGATGATGGCAACTGATGTTAACAATGCAGCGGAATCCGTACATGTGCAGGTGCTGCAGACAGCAGCTTCGCTGGGAGTGAAGTACTATCGTCTGGGCTATGTCCGATTTGTCGAGGAAGTGCCTATTCCGCAAAGACTGGCAGAGTTGAACCGGCAGATGAAGGAGCTTGCCGTTTTAAACCGGGATCTGAAAATCACCGGTGCCTATCAAAACCATTCCGGAACGGGTGTTGGCTCGGAGATTTGGGATATCTACCATTTGCTTGAGGATATAGACCCGCGGGAAATCGGCTGTCAGTATGATATCCGGCATGCTGTGGTAGAAGGAGGTCAGTCATGGGAAAATGGCTTGCGCCTGATTGCACCGCAAATCAACTGCATGGTCCTCAAGGACTTTGTCTGGGCAAGGGGAAAATACGGACGATGGGAGGTTAAAAATGTTCCATTAGGTGAAGGAATGGTTGATTTCCTGTCCTACTTTAAACTCTTGAAGGCCTGGAAGATCGATGTTCCGGTATGCATCCATTATGAGTATGATCTGGGTGGTGTGGAGCATGGAGCTGACAAATTATCGGGGATGACGGCAGCTGAGGTATTTAAAGTTATGAAGAAAGATCTGCAGTTTGCCAAAAAGATCTGGCAGCAGGCATGAGGAACGTAAGAACACAGTTCTGGTCAGTGGGGATAGCGATATCGTTTGTCCTGATTCTGTTTTCCTGCAAACCGGAGCTCGATCAGGAGGCCCTTCCGGTTAATCTGTTCCGGCGGTCGGTACTGGATCAGAAAGCCCGGATGTTGACCCTGAAATATGGGGATCATTACTGGTTGTCCTACGATCTACAGCATATGGTGCCCTATAAATTATGGATTGGAGGGGTATTGTGGAATGGGGCAGCCTTTAATAATATCAAAACTGTTCAGCCGTCAAGCTTTGGCATCAGTTGTTTGGAGATAAAGGATCCCTCCAGTTTTTGGCAGGTGAAGGAAAAGGATGGCCCTCTCGACTTTCAGGTTCAGTTTAAATCGTATGAGGTCACCCCGGAAGAGCAACTGCTTTTTAATTATGAAGTCATCGTGGGTGACCAACGGGTGGCCGTGGAAGAAAGACCATTGCTCTTTATCAGGGAAGATTCACTATGCTTTGAAAGGAGGTTTCGGATTAAGAATGCAGTCCGAAATGCAGAAATCCGGATTCAGGGGGTGGCGATAACCAACAGGTCGGAAATCAGAAAATCATTTCCCCTTGTTGAACCACCGGTGAAACCACAGGAAATATCATCAGAAAATGGTGCTCAGTACTGGCTGGACCGAAGCGGGTGTACTACCTGTCATCAACCTCTGGAAAGAAATGTAGGCCCCTCATATCAGGAAATTGCGAACCGGTACGATGCATCCGATGAAACCCTGAACCGGCTTATCGACCGGGTGAAAAACGGATCTGCCGGAGAGTGGGGACCGGCCCAGATGATACCGCATCCTCATCTGGACAACCGGGATCTGAGAAATATGGTACGATACATCCTATCCCTGAAATCTGAAAAACCTTCCCGTGTTGCCGCTGCTTCTTCTAGCCCCAGGGAGGAGCCAAAGCCTAAAACACCCGGTTTTGGTGCCCCATTGGCGGGCGTGCATCCATCCTTTGACCTGATCAGGATCCGTCCCGACCATTTCAAACCAAGGGTAGGAGGAATGACCTGGACCGATCAGGGAGATTTGCTGATCAGTACCTGGGACAGTATTGGGGCGGTTTATCAGATACGCGGACTTGAGAAAGATGATCCCGGACAGGCAGACATAAAAATGATTGCCTCCGGATTGTCAGAACCCCTGGGTATTACCACAGTGGGAGAAGACATATTTGTTTTACAGAAGCATGAATTGACCCAGCTGATAGACCGGGACGGAGATGGTATTACTGATGTCTACCGGTGTATCAATAATCAATTTCAGGTAACTCCGGATTTTCATGAATTTTCCTATGGACTGATACATCACGAGGGAAAGTTTTATGGAGGTCTTGGTTTGGCCATGCGGCTGATGTCATCCGAACGGCAGCTGGAGGACCGGGGCACCGTTTTTTCCATTGATGCTGACCACCGGTTTGAAGTCATCGCCCGGGGATTGCGACAACCCAACGGAATAGGCCTGGGTCCGGAAGACGAAATTTTTGTTACGGATAACCAGGGTCAGTGGGTGCCGGCGTGTAAATTGATCCAGGTAAAAAAGGACGAGTTTTACGGATGTCAGTTTGGTACGGGAGAGCGTTTTAAAAACAAGCAGGAAACGGTTCCTGCAGTCTATTTACCTCAGGACGAAATCGGCAATTCACCGACTCAACCAGTTATGTTAAGACAAGGTCCTTATACAGGGCAAATGATTTTTGGCGATGTAACCCACGGCGGTATCAAAAGGGTTTTCCTGGAGAAGATCGGTGAGGATTACCAGGGTTGTGTATTTCGGTTTTCACAGGGATTGGAAGCCGGAGTCAACCGGTTAGCCATTGGTCCGGATGGGGCAATATATGTAGGGGGTGTGGGTATGAATGGAGGTTGGGCCCATCGGGAACATCAGTTTGGTCTGGAAAAATTAAAATATAAGGGGCAACATGTTTTTGAGATTTTTTCAATTAAGATCCAGAAAGATGGATTTATCCTGGATTTTACCAGTCCTCTTTCCCGTGAGATCGCGTTTGACCAGAGTAACATTAAATTATCTCAATGGCGGTATGAAGCGACAGAGCGATACGGTGGTCCAAAATTGGATCTGGAGGACCTGCCGGTAGAAAATATGATATGGTCAGATGACCGGAAGAGCCTGCAATTAAGGGTTCCTGGAATTAAACAGAATCACGTCGTTTATTTTTTGCTGGATGAAAATCTGAAAGATGAGGAGGGCCGTAAATTATGGTCAGGGGAGGCGTGGTATACAACGAAGAATTTGAAGGGATGATGTTGTTTGAAGTGGTTTGAAGTGGTTTTGATGTTGTTTGATGTAGATTGATATGGTTTGAAGTGGTTTAGATATGGTTTGAAGTGGTTTGATGGGGTGATGGTATGGTTTGAGGTGGTTGGAGAGAATCCTGTTGTAAAATAAAATTAAAAGTGATGGAATATTCAGATAAGAATCAGTGTTCCCGCCGGGAATTTGTGAAGACGTCGGGTATAGCCCTGGCTGGTATGCCGGCTGGTTCGTGGTTCTTTCAAAAAGAAGAGAAAATGAAAACAGAAATACCCAAATATTTCCGGGTTGCCAGTTATGGCAGCACCTTCGAACGTGAAATACTGAAAAAACCCTTTGGATTTAAAGGAAGTGCAACTTTGCATCTTTGGCAGACTGCCACTAAACTAACCAGTGCCGAAGGGCATACTGCCATCGGTCTTGGTGTGCAGAATCCGCTCTGGTGTGATGCCCGGGTAGCTGAGGTTACTTCTGAAAGTGGCGGCAATGCAATCATGTACGCTATGACCGAGAGAGCCCTTCAGATGATTAAGGGTCAACAGTTTGCATCGCCCATGATCATGCTTGATGAAATTCTTGATGAATTGCTGGCGTATGGAAAAAATATTACGGGCCAGGCAGACCTGCGGAAGACTTTTGCTTTGAATCCTCTGGTGCCGGTCGATAATGCCGCCTGGCTTTTGTATGCCCGGATCAATGGTTTTAATCATTTTGATCAGCTGATACCAAAGGAATATAACGGTGGTCTCTCAGCCCGTAATCCACATGTCGTCAGTATGCCTGCCCTGACCTATGGTACCAGTATGGAGGAGATCAAGAAATTGGCGGATGATGGCTTCTTTATCATGAAGATTAAAATTGGAGCGCCGGGTAACCAGACAGTGATGCTGGAAAAAGACAAGGCGTTCCTGAAGGCGATTCACGAAACGATTGGTCACTATGAAACGCCCCATTCGCCCAATGGTAAAATCCCTTATTATTTTGATGCCAACGGCCGGTATGACCGGCATGAAACATTGCTGGAATTTCTGGACTATGCTGAGAAAATCGGAGCGCTCGATCAGATAGCGGTGCTGGAAGAACCTTTCGGCGAACGCAATCAGGATGATGTCCGGGAAATTGCCGCCAGAGGTCCGAGGGTGGCAGCCGACGAAAGTGCCCATACCGTAGAAGAAGCCATTGCCCGCATCGAACAGGGATACAACGCCATTGCCGTGAAGTCAATTGCCAAGACCATGAGTATGACTATTAAAATTGCTCAAGCCGCTCACGAACGGAACATTCCCTGTTTTTGTGCTGATCTTACGGTCAACCCCATTCTGGTGGAGTGGAATAAAATTGTGGCTGCCCGGCTTCCGGCATTTCCTGGCTGGAATATGGGTATGCAGGAAACCAATGGCTGGCAAAACTACCGTAATTGGGATCAACTGATCTCCGATTATCATCCGATGGGTGACCGGGGGTGGGTGCGTACAAAGGATGGTGTCTATGACACTGGTCCGGCATTTTTTGAAGCCAGCGGTGGGATTTTTGAAAAAATTCCATTCTGGGAAGCAAAATTTCCGGAGTAACCTGGTTCTAATCAATAATTCTGTTAAATCCCACGCTATATTCCAGGTGACCGCTTATTAGTTGGTCAGGTTCATGCAGGAACCCTTTTACTGGCCACTGCTCCATAATAGGTAATGACCACAAAACAAATCAGAGGTATGATGTAGGCAAAGTTAATGCTTTGGGTGGCATCTGATATAAAACCCATGATCTGAGGTAAAATCGCACCACCCAAAATCGCCATAATCAGACCGGAACCACCAATTTTGGTATCGGCTCCCAGACCAGCCACACCCAAGCCATAGATGGTCGGAAACATCAGTGACATACAGGCAGAAATGCCCACCAGCGCATAGACACCGGATATTCCGCCACCCGTCATAACGATGGTGGTACAGATCATCGCAATAACCGAGAGGATCGCCAGAAGGTTTTTCGGGTCGATATATTTCATCAGGAAAGTACAGATAAACCGGGATATGAGAAAAAAGATGAGGGACAGCCGGTAGTACCACGCAGCATCGGCTTCGTTGAGGTTGAGCTCCTGCATCACATAGCGAATGGTAAAGGACCAGACACAGATCTGGGCCCCGACATAAAAGAACTGGGCGACGACCCCCCAGACATAATTCTTTCTCTTGATCAGTCGCCTGAAAGTATTGGCAAAATCAAGTGATCCGGTATCGGATGCTTTTGGCATTTTAGTGATGGCAATCAGGATCCAGATCACGACCAATACACCAGCTACCCCAACATAAGGTCCCATCACCGCAGCCAGTTCATCCGCCTGGATTTGACGAAGTTGTTCGGCGGTCATGTTTGCCCTGTCCTCCGCAGAAGCCTGATTCAATTTGGAGAGAATAAATTGCCGGCTTAATTCAATCCCCAGAATGGAACCTACCGGATTGAACGATTGAGCCAGATTTAATCGGCGGGTTCCGGTTTCAGGCGGGCCCATAGCAACTATGTAGGGATTGGCTGCCGTTTCCAGTAGGGAAAGTCCGCCGGCCAGGATAAACAACGCCGTCAGGAAATGCCCGTAGACCATCGTTTTGCTGGCGGGCAGAAACAGGAGACAACCGGAGACAAAGAGACCTAATCCTACCAATATGCCCGCTTTGTAGGAATACTTTTTGGTGATGAAGGCGGCCGGCAAAGCCAGACAAAAGTAGGCGCCGTAAAAGACAAACTGGATCCAGGAAGTTTCTGCATCCGATTTACTCATGATTCTTTTAAAAGCGGCTAAAAGGGTATCGGTCATATTGTTTGCAATACCCCACATCAGGAAAAGGCTGGTCACCAGAATGAATGGCAGTACCGGCGTGTTACGTAGACTCATAGACAGGTTGGCTGGTTGATATTAGGAGAGGTAAAATAGGAAAAAGTTTTTGGCTTTGGGGAGATCACTCACTCCTCCGCAGAGGGGGAAATCGCTGCGATTTTATTGTTAAAATGGAGATAGGGTAAAGCATATTGCCTCTCGCAGAGAGCCGCGGAGATCCGCGGAGAGCGGAGATTGCAGCGATTAATATTAAAATGGAGATAGAGTGAAGCAGTACCCGGCGAATGACGAAGCAACTGGAGGGGCGAATTTATTCGCCCTGGTACTAAACGCACTGCCACGGTGATCAAAATCGTCGCTCCAAATAGTTACTGCCGTCAACATTGGCAGCCCTTAACCAAAAGACCAAAAAACCAAAAGACCACAAGACCAATGAGAATTGCCTCTCGCAGAGGTCGCGAAGATCGCTGAGGTTTTTGTGTCCAACACGCAGGTACTACGGCGATTGAAATCGCCGCTCCAAAGGGCTGAGATTTATTCGCCCTGGTACTAAACGCACTGCTACGGCGATCAAAATCGTCGCTCCAAATAGTTACTGCCGTCAACATTGGCAGCCCTTAACCAGAAGACCACAAGACCAAAAAACCACAAGACCAATGAGAATTGCCTTTCGTAGAGAGCCGCGGAGATCCGCGGAGAGCGGAGATTGCAGCGATTAATATTAAAATG
>CAYRYD010000073.1:0-22144 GCA_964428345.1 uncultured Saprospiraceae bacterium
CCAAATCGTTCACTCAAAAACAGTCTTTGACCGAACGTACTTCCCTTAGCGGCAAATCTACTGTTCCTCTATTTTTTCCTTTATTTCTTTCAATATTTCTTTCAATGGTTTATTATCTTCGTAATAATAATAAACTTCTATAAGCTGACTTAAAGATTCTGCTTCCCACGCATTTTTGGAATAATCAATTTTTGAAAGATATTCCTCAAGTTTTTTTCTGTCAACTTCTTCTCCAATCAACTTATAAATTTCTTTTTCATAATCTACTAAACTGACTATTTGGTTTGGCCAATCATTGATTGCTGCCAAAAATATGGATATCATCTCCTTTATAACTGTCGGTAATTTTTCTGATTCTTGAATTTTTTCAAGATGATCTACTGATAAACTCATTGTCATAAATTTTTAAATGATTTTTGATGCCAGTAATTGTACTTAGTTTTTACATCAAATACTTGTCCTGTAGTATTATTTCGGAAGTAATGAGTTTCTATTTTACTTCCCTTCTGAATGCCAGCTTCATAAACTTTTACCCAATCTCCTTTTGAGGTTGCATTTAACTTATTCAGCAACTCTGTGTTTTTAATTGGTACGGTTACTTCTCCTGCTGCTTTATACCCCTTTCCCATCACATTTACAAAGGACTTTTGAAGTTGAAGTCCCTCCTTAGCGGTTCTTCCCGCCCTCCAGGCATTCAACCACTTTGTAATTGCACCCACCGCATTGGGTAAAAAGGCATGAGCCTGATTAAAAAGATAATCTAATCCGCTTTCAGACGTATGTATCTCTTCATTGGTTCCTCTTTTATAATAATGCCAGTTACCCAAATCATCTTGTCGGGAGTCGATCAATCCGAATAAGGGATGACCGGGTAGAATTGGATCACCCGGTCCAGGCCCAGGTTTTGCATTCGGATACACCCCACTTAACAATAAAGCGCCGGTAGCCCCTCTGCTACTATACAGTCCATATCCATCCGTATACAGTACATCGATAGGGTCATCTCCGGCCTTTTGTGGTTCGATTTGTTCACCGGTTTGCTCTTCCCCCAACACTCTGTAATGATCGGTTATTTCATAATGGCCGGTGGGGTCTGTTACGTTGGCAGGGTTGTCAAATGCAAACCGGTAACCGGTCCAATTTGGGGCTACCGAACTGTAACTATCGTGCGCCAAAAACCGCCCGATGGTCTGATTATAGCAGCGGGCTCCGGCCAGGGTTAACCGCAGGCCAAAGTCGGGGGTGTCTTCGTGGCCGTGATAGCGGTATGGATCCTTCACCGGGCTGAGGGTGCGCTGCAGGAAGGGTACCCCAAAGGGTTCATAGGCGCTGGTCTGGGTCTTCTGCAGGCTGCCCTCGCGCTCGGTAAAGGCTACCCGCAGGTTGCCCACCTGGTCGCGGTATTCAAAGACCGGGCGCCAGATCGTATCTTCCAGGATGGAGGTGCCATCAGCGGTAGCCAGATGGTATGGTTGTCCGTTTTTCAATAAAAGGCCACCGACATAGTCCCACACCTCGCCGCTGGAGAGTTCCCGCCGGATCAGGGCTCCCGGTCCGGTATAGCGGTATTTGATCCACTCCCCACTGCTCAGGGTCACCTGTTTGGGCTTGCCCACATACAGGTCGTAATCGATCTGGCTGATGCCCTCATTGAGGTCCTGCTGAAGGCAGCCATCTCCATAGTAACTGTAGTCGTTGCTCCCGCTGTTTCTGTTGATAAAATCTACCCCGTGATCGCCACTGATCGCGTCTTCCACCTTCATCAGCCGGTTGCCGGTGTAGGTGAAAGTCAACTGATCGATCGTACCATAACTATTACCGGTTTTCCCCTGCCGGGTCAGGGTCTTGATATTCCCGTTTTTATCGTAGATGATTCCACTGAGTCCGTATTGTTTAGGGTTCTTGCTGTGCACTTCCGCCACAGCACCAATCAGTTGGTCTTGCATCGAGGTCTTCAGAAGTCTTTCGTTCTAATGTAATCCTGAACTTACGTAATAATCCGGATTTTACACAATCGGGACAGGGATAGGATTCAACCAGCATAAAAAATCGGCCGATAGAAGGAACCTATGTCCAAGATCCTAAGGGAGATCTGGATAAGTAGCGACAAAAATAATCCAGAATTAAAGGATTGTTTTCCTGGTCAATTCCAGCCGATCAGATTGCCAAAAGAGCCGGTCAAAGAATGGGGTGACAAAGAAATGTTCACCAGACAATAATCCAGCGGTTGAACATTGGTTGTAGACCACAAACCCTACAATTAACTTTTACCACCAATTTGGTTGCCAATCCCAGTGCAAAAAAAGAGACCGTTTCCGGGCGGAAACGGCCTCCAAGAACAATAAACCTAACTCAAGAAAAAGACGAAAAGATCTTTAAGGGAAGGAATGCATCATTCCTTTCCGGGTAGCTCAGTCTACATTATCATGCAGGTAAGGGTTGTCTCTTCTTATTTCAGGTTCCTCATCACCGGTAATGGTCCAGCGGGATACCGTGATCTCTGACGAATGCGGCAAATCATCCAGTTCGACTTTACGTCGCAGATATGCGGGTTCATTCTCCAGGTCGATCACTGCCTGCGGATTATTCAATTTTTTATTCCGGGCGCGTAATTCTTCCTTCAACTGTTGCTCTCTCCGGCTCATGGGAGATTCACCGGAGAATTTCTCCTGCTGATTCATCCCAACTTTCACATAGGGATCTCCGTGGGCCTGTTGCCCCGTATGATATGGTTGAGCCGGAGTGTTCACATCAAGATTAAAGGTTTTCTTAAAGTCTCCCTCTTTATATCCGGTATCGTATAGACCCTGGGCCTTGGCATGCTGGCGCTCATCTTCCAGTGAAACCACGATCTTCTCCCGCTTTGGTTCGATGATTTCCTCTGTTGACTTCCGGTGTTCAAAACCGGTAGCGATCACCGTGACACATACCCGGTCACCGAGACTTTCATCGACACAGTTACCCCAGATCAGATCGGTATCATGTCCGGCCTCATCCTGAATATATTCGGTAATCTCATAAATCTCATCCATGGTCACTTCTTTCGCACCCGAAGTGATGTTGAGTAAAATATGCCGGGCTCCCCGGATATCATTATCCTCCAGCAACGGTGAACTTAACGCCTCATCAACGGCTTTTCTTGCCCTCCCTTCACCTTCAGCAATGGCGGTACCCATGATCGACACGCCGCTGTCCCGCATAACGGTATTGACATCTTCAAAATCGACATTGACATAACCCGGTACCGTAATGATTTCGGCAATTCCCTTTGCTGCCGTCGATAATATATTATCGGCATGCGAAAAGGCTTCCGATACCGGTAGATTTCCGTGGATTTCCCGCAATTTATCGTTGGATACGATGATCAGCGAATCAACATTCTTCTTTAATTCCTCCAAACCCTCGGCTGCCTGCTCTTTTCGCCGTTTACCTTCAAACCGGAAGGGAATGGTCACAATAGCCACCGTGAGAATATCCAATTCCTTGGCTGCCTTGGCAATGATGGGTGCCGCTCCGGTTCCGGTACCGCCCCCCATACCCGCCGTTATAAAAATCATTTTTGTCTCTTCATCAATGAAACGCCGCACATCATCAATGGATTCGATGCAAGCCTGCTTGCCTACCTGTGGTAGTGACCCGGCTCCCCGGCCTTCCGTCAGATGGGGTCCCAACTGAATTTTTGTGGGAACCGGACTCAACTCCATACTTTGATTATCCGTATTGCAGATGGCAAAATCAACCCCGACAATTCCCTGCTTGAACATGTGTGTTACTGCATTGCATCCGCCACCCCCGACTCCAACCACTTTGATAATGGAGCGCTCTTCTTTAGGAATATCAAATTGCATAATCATAGGATTTAGAGAATTTTAGAATTAGGTTATTGTTTTTAAATAATTAATTTAAATCGGGATCCGGCTCGGCCTCAAACCACGATTTTGTTTTCTGAAAAGCCTTGTCCCACCACCCTTTTCGATCAGCAGCAGGGCTTTGATCATCATTTTCTTCTTTCACTATTTCCTGCATTTGCGGAATTCGTTGTTCTTCTTTTATTTCTGGCATATGTAGTGCTGTTTCGTAATCTCTGTTTTCAAATGCGTGCTTCAGCAATCCAATGGAGGTAGCGCAGATTGGCGTTGCAATCTCTTCCGGATAACCATGCGCCAGCAAGTCGACCGGATACCCTACGCGGGTAGGTATACCAGTGTGGTATTCTGCCAGAATATCAATGTGTTTCAGCAGCGATCCACCACCCGTCAATACAATTCCTCCGATCAATTTTTTGTCGTATCCCGAACGCCGGATCTCCCACAAGACATAATCAAAAATTTCTTCCATCCGGGCCTGGATGATCAGAGCCAGGTTCTTCTCGGAAATCTCCTTGGGTTCGCGTCCTTTGAGTCCGGGTATGGTGATTATCCGATTATCGTATACTTCGTCGGCCAAAGCAGATCCAAACTTGATTTTCAGCTTTTCAGCCTGATGCGGCATAATGGTGCAACCTTCCTTGATATCCCGGGTGACGACATTTCCGCCAAAAGGGATCACCGCAGTATGCCGGATGATGCCATCGTGAAAAATGGTAAGATCGGTCGTACCGCCACCAATATCTACGAGGGCTATCCCGGCTTCCTTTTCCTCATGGCTCAGGATAGACTCCGAACTGGCGATGGGTTCAAGGGTAAGATCGGCCACTTCCAGACCCACTTTTTCGATACAGCGCAGGATGTTGTTCGATGCTGTAATCTGACCGGTAATGATGTGAAAATTGGCTTCCAAACGAATACCTGACATGCCAATCGGATCGAGGATTCCCTGTTCATTATCTACGGTAAATTCCTGAGGGATCACATGCAGAATCTTATCACCCGGTGGCAATACCAGTTTGTACATGTCCCGGATCAATTTTTCGATATCTTCCTGCGAAATCTCATCATGGGCATTATCGCGGGTCAGAATACCGCGGTGTTGAAGGCTTTTGATATGCTGACCGGCAATTCCAACATGCACGATCTTTACCTCAGCCCCTAATTGTTTCTCTACAGCGACAATTGCATCTTTGATAGCATTGACCGTTTTTTCTATATTGGAAATAACGCCTCTCAATACTCCTTCAGACCGCACCTTTCCCATGCCGAGAATCTCTATTTTTCCATATTCGTTGAGTCGTCCGGCCAGGGCACATACCTTGGTCGTGCCAATGTCGACGGCGACGGTTACTTCTTTTGGATCAAATTGATAAGGTCTCATTTTAACCAGTTTATTGTTCTTTAATTGATCACGCATTGGCAGGTGATTTGGTAATTACCTGCCTGTCATATTTCAGGTTTATACTTTCAATATTCTTCCATCCCGTAATCTTCAGTCCGTGTTTGAAGAAACTCTTCATCTTAATTATCTTTTCGTCCAGTTTCTGATCATCTCCAAAAATGACTTTGAAATCGCCAACATTTCCGGTCAGCCATAATTCGTCTTCGCCCTGCACGTAAATCCCCTCCAGCCAGGATCCCAGCAATTCATCTTTTCGAGCTGCCTTTACGATATTGTATGCCGCTTTCAATGAATTGTCACTTTCGAGAAAATCCGTTCTAAATTCCCGCACTCTTCCCGAAATCACCGGAACACGGGCGGTAAAATGCCGGGACAAGGGAAGACGAATTCCTTCGGCATCCAGGTAATAATTACTCCCATCCAGGCCCATCACCCGTAGAATCGGGGTCCTTTGAGCGATATCGATATGCAGCACATCTCTTGAATCGACATAAGCATCGGCCTGAACAATGAAAGGTTCCTTTCGCAAAACCTCTTCCAGAATTTCCAGATCCAGATGATCAATCTCCACACCCGTCAGATCCAGGTTATAGGTATCCAACACTTTCTTTTGAATTTCCTCTACCGTTATCAGATCATTTCCATCGGTCAGATGGATCAGATGATAATTTACTTCCTTAATGGTATGCCGGCCTTTTTCTTCCCTGGCTGCCGAGGCTCCCATCAGAAATAGAACCGTTGCCGAAACCCAGGCCAGGATCGACACTATTTTTAATATCCGGTTCTTATTCCATTTCATAGCGATATAAAGTAACCTTTGAATTAATTACAAATGGTTATCTATCAGTTTCAGAATCTCATTTACAATGGATTCCGTTGCTTCCGGCCTGCCCAAACGCAGGCTGTTTTCTTCCAGTTTTTTCAATCTGTCCTGATCATGGATTAATTCCAACGCTTTCATTATTAAAATTGCCGGTGCATCTTTATCGGCTATCATTTCGGCCGCCTTATTCAGCTCCAGGGCCCGGGCATTCGCGGTCTGATGATCTTCCGTTACATTCGGTGAAGGCACCAGGATCGACGCCTTTCCCAAAGCACACAATTCAGAAATCGTCAGCGCTCCGGCCCGGCAGATGACCAGATCTGCACACCGGTATGCCAGATCCATCCGGTCTATAAATACCGCGGCATGCACGTTAGAAAGTCCTGCTGTTTCCGACTGGATAAACCGGTCACCATCGTAGGTGCCGGTTTGCCAGATAAACTGAATCTCCGGATGCTGAAGGATCAGGGCTCTGTTTTCTTCCATCGCCCGGTTTAAGGTGCGGGCTCCCAGACTTCCTCCAAAAAGAAGTATTGTTTTTTTATCTGGTGACCGTCCAAAATAATCACAGGCCATCCTCCGGTCCGGTATTTGCAGCAGCTCCTTTCGGATGGGATTTCCGGTGAGGACAATCTTGTCCTTTTCGAAAAAGCGTTCCATACCATCATACGCCACACAAATCCTTTTCACTTTCCGGGCCAGCCAACGGTTCGTCAACCCTGCATAGGAATTCTGTTCCTGAATGAGCGTCGGAATACCCATGAAGGATGCCATGGCAACGGTAGGAGCACTGGCATAACCGCCCACCCCGATCACTACATCCGGAGTAAACTCCCTGATGATGCGGTAAGCCTGTACCAGACTAATGAAAAGCTTGGCGGGAAACAGCAAATTTTTCCATGTCAAAGAACGTTGCAGGCCGCTTACTTTCAGGCCTTTTATCGGGTACCCTGCCTGGGGCACCTTTTCCATTTCCATTTTTCCCTCGGCACCGACAAACAAAATCCCGGCACCCGGCTCCCTCTTGACCAATGCATCAGCGATGGCGATAGCCGGGAAAATATGACCACCTGAACCACCACCACTAATGATAAACCGATGCTTACGCATGATCAATCACCGGCGATAGCCATTTGGGTTTTCTCATTGATGGCCTCGATGTATTTGCTTACACTCAGAATGATTCCAAATGAGATGCAGGTAAAAATAATCGAGGTACCTCCCATACTTACCATGGGAAGCGTTAAACCGGTCACCGGTACCAGATGCACCGAAACAGCGATGTTGGCAAAAGCCTGCAATACCAGTGACAGACAAAGTCCGATGGCCAGCATGGCACCAAAAGTCTTCGGACTTTTGGTGACCAGACGCATACACCGGATCACCAAAAACAAATACAATAAAATGATGACGATCCCTCCCAAAACCCCGTATTCCTCACAGATAATTGCGTAAATAAAGTCTGCATAAGGGTAGGGTAAATAGTTGTTCTGGGTACTTTGTCCCGGGCCCACTCCAAACCAGCCACCTTCGGCAATGGCGATTTTCGCCTGCTGAATCTGATATCCTCCATCGGGATTGTTAAAAAATTCATTGACCCTGGACATCCACGTTTCGACCCGGACAAAATCCGGAAACAGGTAACCGATCGCAATAATACCAGCTAATAAAAAGACCCCTAAAACAAGGAGCACAGTAATGTATTTCAGATGCACCCGTCCGATAAACATCATAATCAGACAGGTAGTAAATAAAATCGCGGCTGTCGATAAATTGGCCGGAGCGATTAAACCACAGACAATCAGAACCGGTATGATGATCGGCAAAAAAGCGCTTCCAAAATCCTTGATAAAATCCTGTTTAAAGGCAATCGACCTGGCCAGATAAATGATCAGGGATATCTCGGCAAAATCTGATGACTGAATGGTGATACCCAAACCGGGTATCCGAAGCCAGCGGCGTGCCTCATTGACTTCCGGCGCAAACAGCAAAGTAAAAATCAGCAGGGCAATCGACATCAGCAACAGCACCGGAGCGATGAGGGAATATCGCATATAGTACAATAAATGACATATATAGGTGAAGGAAAGCCCTCCCACCAAAATGATAAAATGCTTGATGAGATAATATTCGGTATTGCCGCCTCTTTCCTTGTAAGCCAGTGTCTCTGTCGAACTGTAAATAGCGACCAATGAAAACGCTGCCAACAGGGATACTATCAGCCAGATCAGCATGTCGCCTTTTAGCTCGTTGTATAGTTTTCCTTTTATAGACAGCACTCGATTCATCAGTACATTGAGTCGGTTATCGTTAATTGTTGATTGTTCGGCTTTACGTCTAAAGGGAGCCGGATGAGAGAAATTCCCTCATCCTTCAAGCCCGTTTTCTTCATCTCTTTTCCAATGCTCACGTCTCCCTTAGTCGAAAAGCCCTTCTAACCAATAAAATCCAATGTAGTTTTCTTCTTATGTAAAGCTTTCATTTATTACTATCTACAAATATATATATTCTTTTAAGAAATAGTATTTTATAGATACTTTTTTTAACTAATATAATCTTTTTAACATACGTATCACCTTATTTTTAAGGTAATAATGGTAAAAACGGCCAGAAGTATCCCGATAATCCAGAATCGGGTGACGATTTTTGCCTCATGCATACCCATTTTTTGATAGTGATGATGCAGTGGTGCCATCCGGAAAATGCGGATCCCTTCTCCGTATTTCCTGCGGGTATACTTAAAGTAAAAGACCTGGATCACCACCGACAGATTCTCCACGACAAAAATTCCGCAGAGTACCGGCAGCAATAGCTCCTTGCGTAGCAAAATGGCCATGGTCGCAATAATACCTCCAATCGTCAGACTGCCGGTATCGCCCATAAAAACTTTAGCCGGATAGGCATTGTACCATAAAAACCCGATACATCCCCCAATAAAACAAGCGGAAAAAATCACGAGCTCTTCAGAATAAGGTAAATAAAAAATACCCAGGTAGTCGGCAAACAAATTATGGCCGGATACGTAGGCCAATATACCCAGGGTGCCTCCGATAATTGCAGAAACTCCTGTTGCCAGACCATCCAGACCATCGGTGAGATTGGCAGCATTGGAGACAGCAATTACTACCAGAATGATGAAAGGGATAAAAAACAAGCCAATCCATTTTGCCGAATTATCACCCAAAAATTTCATAAAGGATGCGTAATCCAGATTATTCCCCTTGAGAAATGGAACATTGGTCAGTGTGGTCTTTACATAAACCATCTCCCTGGGATTGCCCCGGGTATCAACTGTTTGTACCCGCTCTATAATCTTGTATTGCCCGGCTGTGGCCTGAGCAGCATCCAGCCTGACAACCACCCCGTCATGATACAGCATAACGACACCAACTACCAGGCCCAATATCATCTGTCCGATGATCTTAAACTTACCTTTCAGGCCCTGTTTATTTTTCAGGAATACCTTGATATAGTCATCCGCACCTCCGATCAGTGCCATCCAGACTGTCACAATAATCATCAGAATAACATAAATATTATCCAGTCTGGCAAGCAACAGACAGGGAACAAGCGTAGCAAGAATAATAATGACACCTCCCATCGTGGGGGTTCCCTGCTTTTGCAATTGTCCCTCCAGGCCCAGATCCCTGACCGTCTCTCCTACCTGTTTTTTCTGAAGATAACGGATAATCTTTCCTCCCAGCAATAATGAAATGATCAGACTAAGAATGATGGCCAGACCAGCTCTGAAAGAGATGTATTGAAACAAACCTGCACCGGGTAGGTCATATTGATTTTCGAGAAAATGAAATAAATAATAAAGCATGTATTATGAGCTTCATGAATCAGACACCAAAAAAAGAGATGCAGCACCGGAGTGCTGCAAACTCTTTAACCTGCCTGAGAATGATAAAAAAATGATCTCTTTTGTCATGGCTCGTTCGAAGTTCAGACGCTATTTTGCAAAGCATTCCCGAAGTACTTCGCGGTCATCAAATGGTTTTCTTTCACCCTGAATTTCCTGGTAATTTTCATGTCCCTTACCCGCCACCAGTATGATCCCTCCATCTTTACACATGGCAGCTGCCGTACGGATAGCTTCCTTCCGGTTAGTAATGGAAAGAACCTGTTGCTTTTTTCCGGCAGGAATACCGGCCTCCATCTCCCGGATGATCTGATCAGGGTCTTCAAAACGGGGATTATCAGAGGTTAGAATGACCCGGTCGCTATATTGAACAGCCAGCCTGGCCATAACCGGTCTCTTGAGCGCATCCCGGTTGCCTCCGCAACCAACCACGGTGATTACCTCCTGCCCCGGCCGCCTGATCTCGAGGATGGTCTCCAGCACATTCTTCAGGGCATCCGGTGTATGTGCATAATCCACAAAAGCGGTGATTGCCCGTTTGAGATCCCTGACTACCTCCATGCGGCCGGCCGGAGACTGAAGATTGCTGAGAGCGCGGAGGACCGCCAGCTTTTCCTGCTCCAGCATGCGTGCGATGGCGTAAACCGCCAGGAGATTGCTGGCATTGAAAGCACCTACCAACTGGCAGTGGAGGTCGGTACCATCAATCTGGAGTTGAAGACCTTCTGATGTGTTTTCTATCACTTTACCCTTGAAATTGGCTGCTTTCCTTAAGGCATAGGTCCGGACGGAGGCCCGGCAATTCTGGACCATGACCAGGCCATTACGGTCGTCGATATTGACCAGAGCATGGGCGTCCCGGTCCAGGTTATCAAAGAATACTTTCTTGGTTTTTAAATATTGATCGAAAGTACCGTGATAGTCGAGATGATCATGGGTGAGGTTGGTAAAGACCGCCACCGAAAACCGGCAGGCCTGTACCCTGAACTGATCCAGCGAGTGACTGCTGACTTCCATAAAAGCATGGGTACATCCCGATGCCAGCATCTCTGCCAGCATTTTCTGAAGACTCACCGCGTCCGGAGTAGTCAGGTCCGCCCGTAAGGTCCGGTCTCCAATCTTATTTTCGATGGTTGAAAGCATGCCAGCCCGGTATCCGAGGGCGGTAAACAACCGGTGTGATAACTGCACGATACTCGTTTTGCCATTGGTGCCGGTCACACCGACCAGTTTAATGCTTCGGCTGGGGTGATTGTAAAAATTGGCTGCGATGACACCGGCAATTTTCCGGGTATCACCAACTTTTACTACCGCGATCCCCGGTGGTAATTTTCCTGGCAGATCGGAACAGACGATCGCCGTCGCACCCTTTTCTACTGCCTGACCGATGTACAGATGACCATCCTGAGTTGCCCCTTTTATAGCGATAAACAGCTGACCCTGATCCAATTGACGGGTATCAATGGCTACTCCCCTGATCATGGTCTGATAATCACCCTGCACCAGTTCATGCGTTATCAGCTCCAATATGTCTTCAAGACTTTTCAATCGCAACTTTAATTTATCCGAGATAAAGCAAAATCTTCTGACCGGTTAACCGGGTACCGGCAGGAACGGATTGTTCCCTGACCCTGCCAAAGCCATTCACCTTAACCGACATGCCCCGGTTTTCCAGAATAAAGATGGCATCACGGACTCCCATTCCGACCACGTTAGGCACCAGACCTTTTTCGAGATGACGGTTCTCGAGGGCAACTTTGTCATCATCCGGCATCAGGATCGCCCATTCGCCATCGGATTGATCGTTGAGTTTGAAGCCGATTTGTTTCATGACCTCCTGGATATCGCTGGCATAACCCGCCTGAAAGACCGGTAGTGAAGGGGTATTATCCTCATGTTCCGGCTGGTTCAGCTCGGCCATCAATCGCAGATCCGTCGCCATGCAGTGATCGGCAATCTCCCGGAACACTCTGCCGGCTACCGTACTTCCGTAATAACCGTTTTGAGTCGGATTGTTGACCAGCACAATGCAGGAATACTGCGGGTCTTCGACCGGGAAATATCCGGCAAAAGAGGCCTGATATTTTTTTCCATCATCTTTCCAATACTCCAACCTAGTGGTGCCGGTCTTTCCGGCAAACTTATACTCCCTGGTGTTGAAGGCCGCAGCGGTGCCCCGGATCACCACTCCTTCCAGGAGTTCTTTGGCCAGCCGGATGGTCTGGACGGAAGCGATCCGTGTATCGATCACTTCGGGTTTAAACCGTTTGATGGTGGTCGTTCCGTCATTGATTTCCGAGACGATGTAGGGTTTCATTTTCCTGCCATCATTAGCTACCGCATTGTAAAAGGTCAGGGTTTGGAGGGGGGTAAGGTGGAGTTCGTAACCATGGGCCATCCAGGCAAGCGTCATGACTTTATTCCACGAATCGGAATAAGCTTCTTTGATAAAGGGCGATCCCTCCCCATCAAGCATGATCCCTGTTTTCTGATCCAGGCCAAATTGCTTTAACCGGTCTATGAACTGACCTGCATTCTTTTTACCTTTTCCATAGGCATCATCCACAAGCCGGGCGATTCCGACATTGGAAGAAATTTCGAATGCCCTCCGGGCAGTGATCCGGATTTCTTTATTCCATTCAGAATCCCTCATTTGAAATTTTCCAAAAACAGCCCTGCCATGGTCGATCGTGACCGAATCATCCAGATCAATCAAACCGTCTTCCAGCATGGCCATGACTGAAGCCAGTTTAAAAGTGGACCCGGGTTCGGTGGCGTCACCAATGGCATGATTGAAGGCTTCGTAATAATGCTCACCATCCCGGTCAAGGTTGACAATGGCCTTAATGGCTCCCGTCTTAACTTCCATGAGAACCACCAGGCCAAAATCGGCACTATGGGTCTTCAAACCATTCATCAGGGCTTTCTGACAGATGTCCTGCATCCGCATGTCAAGGGTGGTCACGATATTTTTACCTCTTTCCGGTTCAATTTCGGTCAGGTCATGAACAGGGATCCAGACACTCCCCACTCTCTCCATCAACTTTTTGCCGGCATCCCCTCTCAAATGTTCATCAAAACTGGCCTCCAGGCCCACGGAAGGGGCATTGTCCCGGTCCAGGCCAATGGTCCTGGCTGCCATATTGCGAAAGGGTTTCAACCGCCGGGATTTTCTTTCGACAATCAGGCCACCCCGGTACTTACCCAGACGGATCAGCGGAAAAGTTTTTATCCGTTTTAATTCTTCGTAAGTGGCATTGTTTTTTATCGGAAAATATCGGTCACCGGCACTTCTCCGGCGGATCAGGCGGCGTTTGATGGAGGCCGGCGATTCGTCTTTAAAAATATACCGGGACAGATAGATGGCTAGCGAATCGACATGTTGATTGAAAATACTTTTGGTCATCGCCTCTGAATTGAGGTCCATATGCAGATCAAAATAAGGCACCGATGTAGCCAGTGGATATCCATCGGCGCTATAGATATTTCCGCGGTCCGGTTCAATATCGAAATATTTCAGTTTGGTACTGTCTCCCTTTTCCCGCCATTCAGACGCCTGGATGATCCCTACGTTAATGGTTGCGCCAATTAATACCAAAGCAACGATGATCAGTATCGCCAGGACGATATAAGCCCGGAGCAACAACTCTTTCTTTTTACTCATCGGAGCCAACATCTGTGCTTTTAGGGTTTGACCGACAATTTCTTTGGAAAACTTCCTTCATTGGACAGCTGGCTTTTATTGACCTGTTCAGCCAGACTGGAATATGTAGATTGATAAATGGCATCTGATTTAACCGACATATAAGTCCAGGTCAATTCCTTGATCTCATTTTTCAACATTTCAATTTTACGCACTTTTTTTTCGGTATAGTGAGCATTACCGATATAGACCATCGCCAGAAAAATCAGAAAGAAAATATAGGGCAAATTGCTGCCGATTTTCTCCGAGCTGTAACTCATGAAGCCTGTTGATTTCCGGCTTTTTTTATTGATTTTCAGATGATCCATGCTCATGTGTGTTCAATTTTTTCTGCGATTCTCAACTTGGCGCTTCTTGCCCGGCTGTTTTTCCTGATCTCAGCCTCTCCTGCTACGATCGGTTTCTTATTGACAGGTTTCAGGATCCATTCTTCCGCTGCTGTTTGGTCAAGATTCTCCCTTTTACCGCTTTTAATAAAATGCTTTACGATTCTGTCTTCAATTGAGTGATATGTTAACACCACGAGTCGTCCTCCCGGCACTAACATATCAGCTCCCGCTGCAAGAAAATCCTGCAGAGCTCCAATTTCGTCGTTGACCTTAATTCGAATAGCCTGAAAAACCTGTGCTAAATACCTCGCTTTGTTACCCAACGCCAGGGGTTCAACACAATTCAAAAATTCATGAGCATTAGCAATTGGTCTCTGTTCTCTTGCGGCTACAATAGCTTTGGCCAGTGTTTTTGAATTTCGCACTTCACCATAACTACTCAATATTTGTACTAAGTTTTCTTCACTTTCCTGATTTAAAATATCCAGTGCCGACCGGGCCGCCAGTGGATTCATACGCATGTCCAACGTTTCACCCCGGCTGAACGAAAAACCTTTGGAACCTTCATCCAGCTGATAGGACGAAACCCCCAAATCAGCCATTACTCCATGTAACTGCCGGATGCCCAGGTACTTCAAATAATGCCGGATAAATCGAAAATTACCATGGATCAGTTGAAACCGCTGATCGTCGAGGGCATTCTTTAATGCATCGACATCCTGATCAAAGGCAAACAGCCGGCCTTTGGCTGATAACTTTTTCAGGATCTCCCGGCTATGTCCTCCCCCACCAAAAGTCGCATCGACATAGACACCACCGGGATCAGTAACCAGTGCTTCGACACACTGCTCCAGCAAAACGGGCCGGTGAAAGAAGGTATCCATAACTAAGATCCCGCTTCCGGTTTTCCCAACACTTTCTCCGCCAGATTGGCAAAATCTTCCGGTTCGCGGTTAAGCCACTCATCGTAAGTCTTCTTATCCCACATCTCTATCCGGTCCAGGTAGGCAAACAACACCACATCTTTGCGGATCCCCGCATAATCGAGCAATCCTTTATTGATCAGGATCCGGTCTGCCGTGTCAGTCGTCACATCGCTCACACCCCGGAAAAAGTACCGGATGAAATTGCGGTCCTCCGTCCGGTATACATTCAACTCGTTGATTCTTTCAAGGGTATTTTCCCAAACTTTTTCAGGATAGACCATCAAACACTTCTCAAAGCCACGGTTGACAAAAAATGTATAGGGACCCCCGCCTCCCAGCTGCCGCAATAAAGGCGACGGCATCCTGATACGGCCTTTAGTATCCAACTTACATTCGTATTCGCCATGTAATTGTGGCATCGTCCAGTGTCTTTTTCCAACGCGTTAGTAAACCAAATTTAAGGTTTTCTCCACATTAATACACTTTTTACCACTTTTTCTCCATTTTCTGTACTCCTCACGCCACCAACTGTTTACTTAGAGTAAAAATTGAAATCAAATACCGGACAAACTATACTCAAAAACGGAACATCTATTTAATAGTAGTTTTTTTTAATCTATTAAATTCCTATAATCAATATATTAAACATATAGCATATCATAATATATGTAGTTGGTTGAAATTGCTCAATACTTCCAGGAAGTGTCAAAAAGTGGGAGAAAGGATCAAATATGATCAATCCGGGAGGGTAAGATGTCCTGGGTTATGAGTACCGGCGTCTGACGGTTTTCCGGTAAAAAGCAGTATTTTAGTTGGGTTAATCACCATTATGTACCGCTACCTGATCATTACTGTATTCCTGGGATCGATGTTTCTGATTTCGGGGTTCATGCCTGCAGAAAGGACGCTGAGGCCCAACCTGATTTTTCTGCTGACCGACGACCATCGTCATGATGCGCTGGGGGCGATGGGAAACCCACAAATCCTCACCCCAAACCTGGATCAGCTGGCTGCTGAAGGAGTGCTGTTCCATAATGCCTATGTGACCACCCCGATCTGTTGTACCAGCAGAGCCTCGATTTTGAGCGGCCAGTATGCCCGCCGTCATAAAATCAATGACTTTGCAACGCATTTCACCCCGGATGCCTGGGAGCAATGTTATCCCCCATTGTTAAAAAAGGCAGGATATTACACCGGCTTTATCGGTAAGTATGGCGTCGGGGCTGAGAAAGATTTTCCCAAGGCGGATTTTAACTACTGGAAAGGTATTCCCGGCCAACCGCACTACGAGATGAAGGATGAGAATGGTAATGACATCCATCTCACAAGGCTGCTGGGCAACCAATGTTTGGAATTCCTGGATAATGTACCGTCAGACCGGCCATTTTGTCTTTCCGTTTCTTTCAAAGCACCCCACGTACAGGACCTTGATCCACGTCAGTTTATTTTTGATCCTGCCTATGGCGATCTCTATCAGTCAGTAGACATACCGCCGGTCCTGAACGGGTCTGACGAGGTATACAACCGTTTTCCCGATTTCTTCCGGAACCAAAACGAAGCCCGGATCCGCTGGGAAAAACGATTTGCAACGCCTGAACAATATCAGGCATGGGTCAAGGGATATTACCGGCTGATCTACGGCGTGGATGTCGTGGTGGGCGAAATCAGGGATCGCCTGGAAAAACTCGGTCTGGCGGATAATACCATCCTGATCTTTACGGGTGACAATGGTTTCTTTCTGGGTGAAAAGGGGCTGGCCGGCAAATGGTATGCATACGAAGAGTCGATCCGGGTACCCCTGATCATTTATGATCCTTCCCTGAAAGAAAAGCGAAAAGGCCAGGTACGGGAACAAGTAGCGTTAAACATCGATATTGCTCCTACCCTGCTCGATCTGGCCAATGTCCCGGTTCCCGCAGCCATGCAGGGAAGAAGCCTGGTACCGGTCTACCGGAGATCGGCCAGACACTGGAGGAAGGAATTTCTGTTTGAACACGAATTTGAGCATGAAGGCATTCCTAAATCGGAAGGGGTGATTTCTCCGAAATGGAAATATTTTCACTATCTCCCTCCTGCCCCGGATCATGAAGAACTGTATGATCTGACTACCGATCCCAGAGAGCTTAACAATCTTGCCAGCGATGAACGGTATGCCGCCCGGAAATCGGAAATGGCCACCAAAATGCGGAAACTCATTGAAAAAGCCAGGTAATTGATGCAAACAGAAACATTGATAAATGACTACACGTATAAACAACATCCGGGAACTGTAAACTCAATTTGAAAATATTTTTTAGAAAACAGACCATGAAATCAACCTTTGTTTTACTCGTACTTTTTCTATCAGCTGCGATGATTTTATCCTGTGGAAAACAAACAGTGACTCTGACCGAACCTGCTTCAAAAGTGGTCATTGGCTATATACCAGGATTCCGGGGCGAACTGGATGAAACCATGTTTGACGCCCGGAAAATAACCCATATTAATTATGCATTTGTCAATGTCAAAGACAGTATGGCCTGGCTGACAAATATCGCAACAGACACCATTAATTTCCGAAGACTCAATAATCTGAAAAAAATCAATCCCGATCTGAAAATCTTAATTTCGATCGGAGGCTGGTCCTGGAGTGAAAATTTCTCGGATGCGGTGTTGACGGAAAGTTCCCGCAAAAAGTTTGCCGCCACATCGGTCGATATCGTCCGGCAATACAATCTTGACGGAGTCGATATTGACTGGGAATATCCCGGACAAAAGGGAGAAGACAACATTTTCCGGCCGGAAGACAAAGAGAACTTTACCCATATGTTTGTGGCACTTAGGAATGCCCTGGATCAACTGGAATCTGAAACCGGGAAAAAGTATTTGCTGACTTCGGCGGTGACCGGCGCCCAGGTATTTATTCAAAATACTGAAATGAGAAAAGCCGCCGAACTCCAGGATTTTATCAATGTCATGTGTTATGACTATTATGTCGGAGGTCCGGTTGTCGGACATCACAGCAACCTTTATCCTCCGGAAGATTTTGAAAAAGACCATTCGGCCGACAAGGATATTAAAAACCTGATAGCTGCCGGAGTCCCCGCCGAAAAACTGGTGATGGGATTGCCTTTTTACGGTAGGAGCTGGACTATGCAAAGCGCCGAAAAACACGGGATCAATATGCCGCGGGACTCGATAGCCCGGGCCGGTGGATATACCTTCATTAAAGACAGTATGATGTCCAATCCGGCATTTGAGCGGCACTGGGATGAGAGAGCGCAGGCTCCCTATTTATTTAATCCATCCAACAATCAGCTCGTGGTATACGACGATGAGGAATCGGTCAGGATTAAATGTGAATACGTCAAAGAAAACAGCCTGGCAGGTGTGATGTTCTGGCAGTACCTGAGTGACCCGAAAGAATATTTATTGGATGCGGTAAACGCTCACCTGAAATGACAGATGGGGATTTTTTATTGATTCACCGGCAAAACAAACACAATGACGAATGCACCAATTTGGGACAATGATATTCTGAAAATCCGCTTTTCCCTGGCCCTGCTGTTTTTGCCCCTTTTATCGGGAAATTACCTTTATTCACAGGATGACCGACAGGAGATCATCCAACTGGTTGATGCCTATGCAAATGCCCGCAGTCAAAATGATCCCGATAAAATCCGGTCACTTTTTACTGCAGATGCGGATCAGCTGGTTTCTTCCGGTGAATGGCGGCACGGCATGGAATCTTTGGTCGAAGGCATGATGCGCAGTTCCCAAAATAATCCGGGAGAACGTACACTGACCGTAGAAACCGTCCGGTTCATTGACCGGAATACCGCTATCGCCGATGCCCGTTACGAAATTAAAGCTACAGACGGGACACTCGTGCGACAGATGTGGAGCACCTTTGTGACTGTTCGCCGGAAAGGCCGGTGGAAAATATCGGCCATCCGGAATATGCTGCCGGCGAGGTAGGTTTTTTTCCTGGAGTCCGCCATCTAAATAACAACAAAGGAAAATTGCGTTTTGGGATGTTATGGTATCAACAAAGTTTGAAACACCTCAATGATCTGGATATGTCATGGTTACTCGAGACATAATGACTGCCAACACCAGATCCGGGTTCGTTAACCGGAATGATCTCGCCCCTGGTCAATATTTTACCATCATTGGTCTGGATTGTTCTTCTTTCAGCCGAAAGAAATGGATAAAAAACTGGCCATCTGAAGTGTGGCCGGTGCCGGCAGGTCTCATTTGACCCAGTTAATGTAAAAAGAATATCTGAACGTATCTCTGCTGTCTGCAGGAATTACCATTCTGGTCAGCTACTATGGTGGCAGTCGGGTAGCTGGTGCAATTTTACCTATCATCTCCGGCTCCCTGAGTGAAACATCCTGGCGATAGATACATTTTAACCTAAAAAATCCTATTTTTGAAAGAGACCACCATCAACCAATGTGGTTGAACCTGCTGCATTTAAAAGGTAAAAAAAGAATTCACGGAAAATCGGATAGAGACCTCAAAAGCAGATGAAAAAAGATATCCTGATCATTGAAAACCTTGCACTTTATGAAAAGCTGATCAACAGGGATCCGACTCCCTATGATATAAACTTGATGGTCATGCCGGGCACCTTGGAGGAAAAACATAAAAATGTGGATCCGGAAAAAGGTAACCCATCTCTGAGAAGACAATTTAATCTGGTGTTTCTGTTTCTGGAGGGTGAACATGATCTCCAACTGGGTGTTGACTATTATTGGTTAAAACCCAACGATCTGGTGATTGTACCGGAGAATATTGTTACTGGCTCTCCCCATCTCAAAAACTGTGTTGGCTATTGTATCCATTTTAAAACCGAGTTTCTACAACCTTTACTCAACGGTCCCATTGCCGGACAATTTCCCTTTTTTGATCCCGAGGCAGAACACATTCTTAATTTGGCTCCGGATGACAGCAAACTGATACAACAGTCTTTCAGGGATATCATCCGGGAGTACGAACGTTTTTCCTATGAAAAGGATTACCTTCTGCGTAACTATATCCACATTCTCCTTCTTAGGATCAGGGAGCTCTACCGGCCTTTTGCCAATAATTTAAATACGTCTTTATCCAGCAGGATGAAACTGGCCAACCGGTTCAAACGCCTGGTGGAAAAGAATTTTATGGACGTGCGGTCAGTGAGCCATTATGCCCGGCTGCTGAATGTTTCTCCTGGTCACCTTTCTCAGGTGGTTAAAAGTGAAACGGGACTTTCTCCCAGGAAAATTATCAGCAACATGCTTTTGCTCGAATCCAGGGTGTTGCTGGGATCTACCGATAAAACCATCTCCGAAATCGCCCACTTACTCCGGTTTGAAGATCAGGCCCATTTCACGCATTTTATCCGACAGCAGTCAGGGCTCACACCCACTGAATTACGAAAGAAACTCTGATTTATACAATTCATTCCTAAAAATATACAAGGAAATCGCTTCCCGCTTCTGATAACTTTGTGTCTATCGAAAAGGACATTTAAACCAGTCATACCTGCCTGATCTGATTCAAAAAATACCGGATCATGAATTTGCACAGCTGGTAAACGGGTGCCCTTTTGATTTCTTAATTCTCTTAACTTTAAAAAGATTTCAATCATGGAAACAACTTCAGGAAATAAAACCATTAATTTGGAAAAAGTTGAGGCTTTCCTTGGCAGGGCACTCAGTGATTTCGGAGCCTCCTTTGGCACCACGCTATCGTACATTGGTGACAAACTAGGTCTCTACAAGGCCATGGCCTATGCCGGACCTCTAAGCTCTGTGGAGGTAGCCCGACGTTCCGGAACCCATGAACGTTATGTGAGGGAATGGCTCATCAATCAGGCCGCCGGCGGCTACATCGAATACGATCCTGAATCCGGGAAGTACCTCCTGCCCGACGAGCATGCGGTGGCACTGACAAACGAAGATAGTCCATTTTTTATTGCGGGTTTTTTCCAGCTGGTCAACGGTATGTTTAAAGCGGATGAAAGGATTATTGAGCATTTTCTCAGCGGTGGTGGGATGAAATGGGGAGAACATCATCACAATCTTTTCCATGGAACCGAGCGTTTTTTTAAACCCAGTTATCTGGGTCATCTCGTGCAAAACTGGATTCCTGCGCTGGAGGGACTGGAAAATCGTTTGCATCAAGGTATTCGGGTGGCCGATATCGGTTGCGGCCACGGGATATCTACACTGATTTTGGCAAAAGCATTTCCCAACTCTGATTTTACCGGATTTGATTTTCACGCAGCCTCCATCGAAAGAGCCAATAATCTGGCCAGGGAAAAAAACCTGCAGGGAAACTTACGGTTTCAGGTGGCTGCTTCCACCGATTTTCCAGGAGAGAAATATGGTTTGATAACCTTTTTCGATTGCTTACACGATATGGGAAATCCCGTAGGGGCATTGAAACATTGTCATGAGCAATTGGAAGATGACGGAGTGATTATGGCCGTTGAACCCATGGCCGGCAGAACCGTCGAAGAAAACTTCAATCCGGTCGGGAGAATCTTTTCCGGAGCGTCGGTGCTGTGTTGTACCCCCAATGCCCTGGCAACAGGTGGATATGCCCTGGGAACCATCGCCACGGACGATGTCCTTGCGGAGGTGGTCGGTAAAGCGGGATTTACCCGGTTTAAAAGAGCGACCGAAACACCGGTAAACCGGATTTTCGAGATCAGGAAATAAGGGTTGGTTATACCTTCAGCGCCGCTGGTGTTATTTTAGTCCGGCGGTTGCTTTTTTATTGATGCCGATTGAAGTAAATTCTTAAAAATGGGTGCTGATTCCGTATTACGTTCCTACTGCCAACCATCGATTTTTAAAATTGTTATCGTCTACCTGATATTTCAACATTTTTCGTTATTGGGTCTTCAATGGTACTTATCTCTATCCGGTGAATAATCAGATTCATTGATTTTTTTGGAGGACTTTGATCTTATAGGGCACCTCTAAAACCCCATTCAATTGGCAATCGCTTATCTATGATAAGCTATTTAAAAAATAACCTGCGCGATACTTCGTTATCCCTCAGTCACTTAGCTCCGGCTAGGCTCCTTCGCGATGCCTCGTCTCGCTTGGTTCTTTTTAAATTTGCCTAATTTCAGAGGTATTTAGAGGTGCCCTATATTCTGGATTTTCTTCATACTGGTACTTCCTGATTTTGGTTTTCAGTTTCCTGCTGAGTTCTGGCTTTTGGTCTTTGCTCTATATTACTTTGTACTTT
>CAYRYD010000074.1:0-21194 GCA_964428345.1 uncultured Saprospiraceae bacterium
ATCCCTCTTAGGCAACCAATCGGAGGGTTTGGCATCCGGAAATGATTCTGAGGGTGAGCCTAAACATTATTTTTCTGACAAATTGCGATAGCAATTTTCCTTTGACTGTCAGATTAAGTAGTGTCTATTACATATGAAACTCTAAAGATCAGTCCTTCTTCCCGTCTCTACAACACGCTCATGCCTGAACGCTTACTTATCAATCAGATTTTTGATCCTTTTGCCAGCCTCCTCACTTGCCAATTTCTCGAACTCATTGCTATTTTCTTGGAGTGATATGATCAACTTTTCTACTTTTTCGAACTTTTTATTCAAATTCATATGGCTTTAATTTTAAATAGTTTCACCATGTTCTCTCGTAGGGGCGCACTAAATTTACGGACATTGGCAAAAGCTTTGTAATGAGCTGCATGATTGGATAACTGTTTACTTTCTTTAGTAATTACCCGTAACTTCAACATTTGAGCTTAAAAGGGTATTTCGTTTAGACCATTTCCAGAGAGTTTGGTCTCACTATACTTACAGGGGTATTTTATAGTCTGATTAAAGATTGGATTTTCGGGATCAACACTGACTACAGTCTGTTTAGACCAGAGTGGAATAGTAGCAAAAGTTTCATTTTGATTCACAAATTCAGAACTTATTCTTCCTAAGTAAGTCTCACGGTAGTTAGAGTTTGACATCTCTTCTGCTTCTTGCGCTGTCCATTTTTTAATTTTGTGAATGTGAAACTTCATGGGTGGATCAGGGTATATATCCTGAAATTCAGTTATCACTTGTCTGATCTCTGAGAGACAACCAGCAGGATTGAGAGCTACTTGTTCTTCAGCAAATCTGATTATTATCCAATTTTTTCTTAGGAAAAAATAGTTCCGCGATTCATCAATTGATTTGTAGTCTTTCTCAACATAATGAATGGGTTGCCTGCCTGTATAAGGTTCATCGATTTCGATGATAATGGCTAATCCCGTTTCCTTGTTGAAGTAGATAATATCAGGAATATAGGGAAGATTTTGTTCTGATGTTTCAAAGCAATAATCAATTGCAATCATCCCCGGCAGATGATAATTTAAATAATTAGCAAACATCAGCTCAATTCTTCCTTTTTTGTGGCCATTAGAGCGATGAGTCGGTAAGCCTAGTTGAGACAATTGTTCTGAAAGGTAGATTTTCTGCATTTTAACCGATTCTTTTATTGAAATTGACTTCTGATGTTTGAGCCAGATATCAAAAAGTCTTTTCTCCTCCTCAAACCTGACCTTTAGAAATGAATACTGATCAAGATCATCGCGGTATTGTTTGTCATACTTTTTCTGCTGTGATTTGTCCCATGTTAGATATAGGTAACTTACGATCATTAAAGTTATCCATAAAGCGCTCATGGCCAACCCAAGCTCAATTTGTCTAAAACCAGCTGCAATCATTGCTAGTAAGAAAGCTACCATACTCATTATTTTGATTCTTGATCTCATCTTTGGATGTGATCCATCTTGACGTATCGGAGCAATTGGCTCTAGTGGATATTGTTCACTTACTTTAATTTTTACATCTCTATATCTCGCAATATTATATGGGATAAGAATTTCTGGAAATTGGGTTGCGTATTTAGTATTCTCCTGAAGGCTTGGCATTTGTGCAATTTGAACTGAGATGAAGCTTATAAAAATCTATTACTGACGATATTATTTCTATCTAGGATTAAAGAGATTATTACATGGAAACTAATCCTTCTTGGAGGTTTAGATCTTTTTCAAACCTCTATTTAACGACTTGTCTTGAATAAGGTTTGTTACTTATTTGTTGCATATTCCGGTGCTATTGACCCCCTCATTCCGGGGCTTTGACACCCCTGTGGATAACTTACAAGTTTAATCAAGGTTAAGATAGGTGTTTTGACTTTTTTCTAAGACTTTTTTCTGTCAATTCGAGTCGGTGTGCTTTAGGAACAAGGCGGTCCAAGATAGCATCGGCGATAGTAGGCTCATCTAAGTATTCATACCAATTGGCAACGGGTAGCTGCGAACAGATCACGGTAGACATTTTTTCATATCGATCCTCCAGAATTTGGAGGATGATAAGTTCGATCACGGTCAGCGGATTGGATACATCCCCTGACCAGAACGAGTGCCAGATTTTGTCGACTTGTGCTTTGAGTTCTCCGGTAATCATATGTTAAAAATATCATTTTCACTGTAATGTCCATGCACAATATGCAGGCCGGTTTTCAGTGAAAGTGCCGCTTGCGGTCAAAGACCAGATCATCCAACTAACTCTTGAAGCTGTCCCATGCATCCTTCATATTTCGCACTTTGATGGATATGGTTTCAAAGTCCGGCTCACTGATGGTGTAGGCAGACTCACCAATCTGGATGTAGTATCGCACTTTATTGATGTTCAGCTCCCCGGGATTGTACTCCCCACCAAAGATGATATCCTTGGATTGGTAGGCCACCAGTGAGTTCCGTCTGGTCCCTCTGTAGCTTTTGGTCGAATTTATATAGGTATAAATTCGGTTTATGCCCCCGTAAAAATCCATAAACTCCTCATACCCCATTAGTATTGCTCCATTTTCTTTCTGAAAGACATAACTGGCACCATTACTCACTCCGGGACCCCCAATGAAATTACCTGAGAATAGGGAAAGACCTAAGGAGTAACTGACAGCTTCGGCGGTAACCTGATCGACCTTCACAAGAACATGAAAAGAGGTATCACCACCACCAAGGTCGTATTTCATCAGGAATGCAATTGCAAGGGATGCCGCCTCATTCCCTAACAAAGGTGCATATGATTTCTCAACCGAGATAAGAGACTCATACACCGTCTGAGCTTTCGTCAAAGTGGTTATGCAGATTAATAGAATGATAGTCATTAGTTTCATATCTGATTGATTTAGATTTAGTATTATACAAAAATAACAACGATCATATCTTGCCGGGGCGAGAGTGACGGTCTGCTTGGCTGTAATCCTGGGGTTGGGAGCTGGGGTCAGTTTTCATCTGATGTCAAAATGTCAACCTCTGACAGCTGGTAATACAGCTATCTGAAAGTTCGCCTAAACAAGGTCAAAAATCCCGATCTTATCTTGGAATCTAAGTAAGATCATGTTATCTTCCGTTGACATCGTCATGGGGCAGGCAGCCCTTTTGACTGGCAGGTATTACTAAAAAGAAAAATTAATATGGATCGACTATTAGACATCGGATTTATCAAAGTGGGATCGTGGGCTCTCCGGAACGACAGGTTAGTCTGTAATCTGGACTCACACCATACCAATAGCAACATCCTGTACAGCTTCAGTAGCAATGGCGATGTAAAATATGTCGGTAAGACCATAATGCCTTTGGCCAGGAGAATGTATGGATATCAAAACCCCGGAAAATCACAGTCTACCAACATCAGGGTCAATGCCAGAATCATAGATTCCTTGAAGGGCGAAGAAGCCGTCGATATATTTATCCTGGTCGACAACGGCCTCCTGAAATTTGGTGACTTTAAAATTAATCTGGCTGCCGGACTGGAAGATACGGTGATTTACGAGCTGGTCCCGGAATGGAACTTTATGGGTAAACGGAAAATCGAAGAAGACACTGAAAGCAACAGTCCTGAGCTTATACCAGGTGGAGACCCTTTGCTGGCCAAACCCATAGCATCATTTGAAGTGAGCCTGGGGAAAGCCTATTATAATCAGGGCTTCTTCAATGTCCGGGTAGAATATTCGGAGCTTTTCGGCAGCGATGGATCTAAGATCGAGATTCGACTTGGTAACGAGGCCAACCCCACATCAGGCTATATCAATAGAACCGCAAATGGCAATGGCACACCAAGAATCATGACCGGTAAGCGCTACACGGAATGGATACAATCAAATTTTCGAATGGGCGATGTTTTGAAAGTGGATGTATTAACCCCCTCACTGATCAGGTTAAATCATCAAGGGAGTTGATGATAAAATAACGGATGTCGAAAGTGCAATGAAAAAACTAGTCTTTCTTTTCTCTCTTCTATGCCAATTATGTTACGGTCAGTATGCTGATGGTACCTATTGTGCTCGGACTGATCGATATAACCCTAAAACATTGAAACAGTCGTCTTATACCCAAACCGTAGAAGTTCAGAATAACAAAGTGATACAGCTTAACTAGCCAAATGGCGGTTATGCCAATCGTTAGGTTTATAGAAGCCAACTTAAAGTCAATGTACTTACATTCACTTCATTCTAAATTCAAACTTTCATGATGAAAGCTCTTCTCTTTCTTTTGATGTTAGCATGTGTGTTGAATCTGTTCGCCCAAGGTATAATCGAAGCCGATACTGTCAAGGCGGCTCATATAGGTGATGGAAGTAGGCTAATTAACCTTCCCATTCAGAATCTCGCTGTATCCGCATCTGGCGATACGTTGTTTATCACAGAAGGAAACTTTGTCATCATCCCTGGTCTCAGTGCCTCTAATAGTGGTAATTCCTTTGCCAATGCCGGACCAGACATAGTCAATGCCTGTGAGACATCTTTCTATTTGAATGCAAATCCCCTGGTGCAGGGTACTACCGGGCTGTGGTCTATCCTTTCCGGTGCAGGAGGTAGTTTGATCAATCCTAGCCATCCCAACGCTACTTTTATCGGACAAGAAGGAGAATCATATTTGTTGCAATGGACGGTCCATCATGGAGGGGGATCCAGCTCTTTCGATCAATTGAATATTTCGATTGCCGTCAATACGCAAACATCGGTGGCCAATGCCGGTCAGGACCTGTTTGCCATCATGACCCAATCAGTAGTGCTCAATGGCAATACTCCCGAACCGAGTTCTTCCGGCAGATGGGAAATACTGACCGGCACCGGAGGGCTTTTTGATGATCACACCGACCCGACCGCTACCTTTACCGGGGTGCCCGGTCAGAGTTATACTTTACGCTGGCAACATTACAATGATTGTTCAGTCAGCTCCGATGAACTTACCCTGACCTTTAATGAGAGTGCTGCGGGTGTTCCCAGCTCCAATGGGCGGTATTACATTCCCGATCCGAAATTTAGACAGTATCTACAGATTGCTTATCCAGCGGTGATGGATGGGGATTCATTGATTGTTGCCTTAGGTCATCTGGTAAAAAAGATTCGAATTACTAACCTAGATGTTTCAAACTTAGATGGGATTCAGTATCTAACTGATTTTGTACTTTTTGAAGCCTTACAGAATTATGATTTAACCACAATACCCTATTTATCTGACTCTTTGGCAGTGTTACGGGTAAATTCAAGTCTCGCGATCATTCCCAACTTTCCTCCGGATCTTGATACGTTGGAGGCTTATGATTGGAACGTGGTTAGTCTTCCAGATTTTTCATCCACTCTGAAATTCTTGAAGCTTATCAGTCTGAACCAACTAACCTCAATACCTAGCTTCCCAGCTCAAATAGAACATCTTGAATTGCGCAACTTAGGATTAGTTCAGGATATCCCAACTATTCCCAATTTTTGTAAAAAGGTCGATATCAGAAGAATAAGTCATGGTGGTTATTATGATGAACTTTTGCAGGAGTATGTTCAGGCGAGTTTTGCAGGATCTTTGAACATTCCATCAATGACGACGGAATTCTCTGCCTCTAACATCAATGGATTAGACAACTTTCCAATATTGCCTATTGATAAAACCCATCTGTTTACTTTAGAGCTTCAAGAAAATGCTATTTCAGAAATGCCCTCGCTTTATGATTTTACTAATCTAGACAACTTGTATCTTCATAATAACCAGCTTCTGAAAATAGATAGCTTACCGTTTGCTCTCCAAAATATTGGACTAGATGGTAATCCTATCATTTGTGTTGAGAACAAACCTCCCCTAGTGGAAGATCAGTTGGCTGATTATGATATTTGTCCGGAAAACTAAGTTCCAGATGCAAATAAGAGCAACATTTTTAAAGATCTTTATCGTCCTCAGTTTTCTGGCAGGTAATAACCAACTACAAGGACAGGAACCTTCTGATCTGGAAATTTCCAGAATGGAACTATTGAGGGATTCTCTGATAGGAGTTAAGACCCAATTGGAATTACGAATCATTTCCCTTTCGGACTCTATCTCCAAACGGAGAATTGAGAAAGCCAGTCAGGGAGTTACTACCCGAGCGGTCTTAATTAAAGATTCCTATTTAAGGGAAGATCCGAATAATTTTAGTCGACCGATATTTTCGGTTAAAGAAGGAGATTCTGTCGAGGTTTTGGATGCTGATCCTGAGTTCTTAAAATGCTTATTTCGAGGAGAGATCGGATATATTGCGATTGACTATATAAACAGGGATGAAAATCTTGTTAATTTTTACTTGATGAAGCAGGTTGAGCGAGAAAAAGAAGATTCTGCCAGGATAAAGGAGTTTCAACTTGACTTTGTAAGACCTTATAAGGAAAAAGGAGCTGGTCTGACCATTTGGAACATTGATATCACTGATATTAATTCTGCAAATGGAGTATCCTTTCGGATAGAATGGGCTCACCTGATCCCGGATAAGACTGTCAAATACGTTGATTTTTACGTTACTCCGTTTAATGCCGTTGGCGATGTGGTAAATTGTGAGCTAAGGGGAAACCGGCAATTCAAAGGCAGGGTAACTGGACCAATTAGCTTTCACTATGGAACTGAGTCGAGTGAGTGGGAAAATGCCTGGTATAATAATACGGTCAGGTGTATTCGACTTGATCAGGTTAATGTGTATTACACTGATGGTTCAAACTATACCTATATTAAGGAATTACCTAAACTTTATAGAGGGAGCTTCGAGAATGATTGCCGGTATTAGTTAGAATCTGTGACATATTTGTACCCATTAGATTGTTCTCAAAGGAGCTGTTCAATTGATCACACTCCACTGCCGGATTTTCGGATCTTTAGCCGTCTTCCTCTAAAATTTAGTCTTACCGAGAATAAAAGTCTTGCTCCATTACTCCGTTCAGGCAATCTGCCAGAGGTGTAACTATTGCTCAAATTTTGACGTAGCTTGCTTAGTTGGCCCAACGATATAGCAAGAATGAAAACAAAATTCTGTTACCGGATTACCATACTTGTCAATGTACTTTATTATTATCTCTGGGTCTGCTAATGTTCCAAAATATGAGGCATCGAGTATTAAAAGATGGCCTCTATTATCTCTTTCTTTACTCTCAATTGCTTCCCTGATTACTTCAACTTGTTGATCAGGGTCCAATTGCACTCTATTCTGACCAGTTTGATTTAATCTTTTGTAAATTTCCTTATTGCTTGGCAAAGTTACAACCTGAATAATTATGGTCTCCCCATCAATTTTTATAATGCCGTCTTCACCATTCTTATCAATACCGTTATTTAGACCTACTTCAAAACCCTGTTCAATAAGGAAAGCTTTTAGTATACGCTTTACATGGCATTCATTTCGTCTGCCTATGTTCAATGGCTTCTCCAATTCAGTGACTAAATTTTTACCGATTTTAGATGAGATACTGGCTCCCCCTGTGGCAGAGTGATATTCTATGGTATAACCATTCTCATCAATTTTCCACCTAATAATACCTATTGGAGTCCCTAGTAACTTAAACTTTCCGGGCTCAGCTGTCAATTTGTAGTCTGTCATAGTTAATATTTAACTTCTTTGAGAGAAAAAGGTTTTTTATCTAGTATAAGATTGCCTTTTATGTTTGTTAAAGGGACAAAAATGTTGTGATTGGCTGGATAATTGTGGGGTTTTCTCAACCTTGTTTGAAGGCTTCAAACAATGGTCCAATGTATTGCCCCGTACCCTGTGCCATTTGGTTGATTACGATTGATTGGTTTGTACTCATGATTGAATAGTTTAGACGGTTAAATAAAATTGTACCCCACAGTGTACCCCCATAAAATACATAAGCCTAACCATCAATAGGTTAGGCTCTGTATTCGCGGAGAAGGAGGGATTCGAACCCCCGGTACCGTTGCCAGTACACCGCATTTCGAGTGCGGCCCGTTCGACCACTCCGGCACTTCTCCTTTACTGCATTCGCAGGGCAGCAATATTAGTCAATTAATCGCTATCTGATGCCAACTTTGAAGGGCTTTCCATCCTTAAACCGGATTTCGAGCAGTTTTTCGCTTTCGATCACTTTGGCTACGATTTCTTTTGTCCGGGCATTGATCACATCGCCCGACGATGGATAGACATATTGGCCGTCAATGCCAAAGGTGATCCAGCCGTTCCGGTGACTGAGCTTAATGTCGGCGATTTTCCGGTGCGGACTCATTGTGCAGTCAAACACATGCACGTAAGGACCGGCATCGTTGGAAACCCAGATCTCTTTCTGATCCGGACTGATATTGACTCCGTGGCTGGTGGTCAGATGACTGCCGCGCTTCTTTTCGAATCCCTCTACGTTTACCCGGGATATCCGTTTTCCGGTGGCTACTTCTCCGATCTCATAGCCCAGAACGCCATCGAGATTGACATAACACCACTGATCGTCGGCACTCACCGCAAAGGGCCGGATCCCTTTTGGACCATTGTGCTTCTTTTGGGTCCAGCCCCACGGATCTTCCGGGTTTGGCTGGAAAGGGCCAATGGTTTGAACGATCTGGTGGGTCCGGGTGTCGGCCACATAGAGATTTTCGTTGCCCAAAGCCGCCAGATACATTTTTCGACCGTCCTGACTACACCAGGTGTTGTGGGGATTTCCGTAAGGCACTTCCACAAAAGCCACTACCTGCTGCAGATCGGCATCGATGACATCCCAGCCGCCACCGTGGCGTTTTGGAAGGTAAATGAATTTACCATCCGGTGTTTGTGCATGACTGTCCGGATATCCCCGTACCGGCAATGACCAGTCGATTTGTTCCGTCTGCAGGTCGACACAGACAAACTGATCACCTACATACGAGCTCAGGTACAGTTTACCCCGGACTGCGTCGGCGCTGATCCCCTTGTATTCACCGGTACCCGGAACCTCAAAACGGCGGAGCAATTGATGACCATGATCGATGTCGTACACGTTGACGAATCCCTGGGCATCCGTCACATAAAGCCTTTTTTCTTCCTGTGCCTCAGCCATCAGGGCCACCATCAATAAGCCGGGTATCAGTAGTGTTCTCAGGATCATCAGCAATAAATTATTGCGGTTTGATAAAAGCGTTGCCTGGGTGTCCTGTCGAAATTAGTGAAATCCACCAAAATGTGAAGGTCAGTTCTGACTGGCTTGAATAATTATTGGAATCCGATTGATGCCAGCCGGTAATATTTTCAATGACGACTCCACTAAGGGCAAATTGACAATCAAAAAGATGTTTAGGACATTTTGTATTGCTATCGTCTGTGGGTTGCATACCTTTCCTGGGGTGGTGGATGGCCTTGAAACGGCCCGGTCATTTCTGGTCCGCAATCGTCTGCTGGAAATGCCGGCATCCGGTATTGAGCCGTCGAGTTTTCCGGAAACGAGACGGATATCAATCGATGCTTTCTCTCCCGGTCATCCTATCCGGATCCTGGACCGGACATACGAAGCTAGGCCGGTGTCGGCTAATAGCGGGTCTTTGGTACCTGATCATTATGTTTTAATCCTGGACGCCTTCATCGCGTGAAGCTTCCGGTCTCCGGGATAGGACGGTTCATACCGGTTTTTTATCATCAGAGCATCGGTGATGTATCTGGAAATAATAATTGATATCTTTGGACAGAACGATCTTTATTACTTCACGAGAATTTCTGAAAAAAGTTATGAATCGATTTATCATCCTGATAGGCCTGCTTGGACTATTGATCTTTTGTGATACCGGGGTATCCCATGGACAAGTATCCGGGAAGACCAGACTGAAAGCCCTGATCATCGATGGCGAAAGTAATCACGGTGTCTGGCCCATGACTACCATGATGATGAAAGATTACCTGGAGCAGACCGGCTTGTTTGAGGTCGATATTGCCCGCACCACCTATACCTGGCAGGGACCGCATTTTGATGCCAGTATTGGTTTGAAAGATATTAAAGAACTCCTCAGCCGGTATCCGCTGGAGGGACAGAAGACCGAAGCCGTGGAAGAACCGCGACCTGACCCGGATTTTAAACCAGACTTTAAGCAATACGATGTGGTAGTGACCAATCTGGGGTGGAAAGCTTCTCCCTGGCCCGAAGAAACCAAAAGATCCTTTGAACAGTATATGAAGAAGGGAGGAGGACTGATTGTCGTGCACGCTGCCAACAATTCTTTTGGCGACTGGCCCGAATACAACCGGATGATCGGTCTGGGTGGCTGGGGTGGCCGTTCCACCGAAAGTGGTCCTTATGTGTATTACAACGACGCGGGAGAACTGGTGCGCGATCCTTCTGAAGGAAATTGCGGATCCCACGGTGCCCAGCATGAATTTGTAATGACTACCCGGGCAAAAGATCATCCGATCATGAACGGTTTACCTGATAAGTGGCTTCATACGAAGGATGAGCTGTACGATCGACTCCGGGGGCCGGCGGAGCATATGACCGTCCTCGCTACGGCCTATTCCGATCCCGAGAAAAATGGTCCACCCTGGGCTAAAGACGTTAAGGGAACCGGCCGGCATGAACCCATGCTATTTACCGTTGAATATGGTAAAGGACGAGTATTCCACACTGCTCTGGGGCATATGGACTATTCTATGGAATGTGTCGGCTACATTACTACCTTCCAGAGGGGAGCAGAATGGGCCGCGACCGGCAGGGTAACGCAGAAAGTACCGGATGACTTTCCTGGTCCCGATGCTACCAGTACAAGAAAATGGATGAAATAGCCATTGAAACAGTCGATCAGCAGACCGGGAACATTGGCAATTCCTGATAGGCAACCGATTGACTCCGAAAGGGAAGGGACAACCAGCCGGGAAGGGATTCCTGTTGAAGTTGGGAAAATCTGTTGTTCGCAATAACAGCTTGAATTTTTTTTCCGGGGTTGAGTCTTAGTACGAATTACCAGGGGTGAGATGATCGTCAAAAGAAAAGGGGTGAATTCTCCATGGTTCACCCCAACTGGTGTAGACAATCAATCGTCTACCGGATCTTTTCTGGTATACCGGATAGCTGGTTGTAACCTTTTATCCGATCCAATGAAGATACAATAATCGCACCATTCGCGCCAGATCCCGGTCAGGGATGATCGCTAAACGGTCAGTGCCGGTATAAAAAAAGGAAGATCCGGTTGTCCGAACCTCCCTTTTTATATATGAAAAAGCTATGGAGTCTACTCACTCAGAACCATCAGGGCTGAATAAAACATCTTACCTGAGGTCAAACCAATGGCCAGATTTTGGACCGGCACATTCTGGAGGCCCAGCGATTCCCGGTTCAGGGTGGTTGTCTGATTACCTTCAGCAAAATATCCCAGTTTTCGGTCGGTGATGATTTTACCATCCATCCAGGCTACTTTTAGTGTCACTTCACCACCAGCAGGCTGATACCATTGGACCGTAAATTCGGAGCTGGCCGGATTGGGAGCAATCTGCAGGCCATTGACCTGGTTATTTTGTACATCATGCGAACTGGTCGACGTTTCGCTCAATTTGACTACCGTGCCAAAAAACAGGTTTGTTACATAAAATTCGTCAGTACCGGCAACTGCCAGGCCCGGACTGGGTCCAAACCCGGAAGCCAGGGTGTCTTTGGATCCATCTTCATGGATCTGGATGATCTGACCACTACCAATCACAAATGGAGGGGTGCTGTCCAGCCGGAAACTGGCAAACTGCAGGGCAATGAGACCATCGCCATCCGCTGCCGATGCCAGGTCGGTAACGAGCGTAAGACCGCTGTCGACTACCTCGACCTGTCCTGCGGTATCTACGCTGAATATTTTCGAAGCTCCATCAAGAAACGGGAAGCCCGTAAGTTGCGAGACGAAAAAGCCGCCTTCCGGATTGTGAACGATGCGGGTAGGTACGGCGTCAATGAAAGGACCACCAATCGGAGTGGGATTTGCCGCCGGAGGAAAGGTGGCAAACGGCTGAATCACTCCGGTGAGACCATCGCGATGCATAATGGCGTTAGCTGCGGCATCGACTATGTACATATCTTTGCCGTCGTGCACAAAAGAAAAATTGTTGCTTTCAGCAAAACCCAGCTGCAGTACCCGCTCTTCGAGATGAATGATGTTTATGGCATCTTCCAGACCCAGGGGTTCCATTCCGGGTACAATACTGTCGAAAGGATAGACCAGAATAGAGCTTCCGACTTCGGGAAGACCTTCCAGCATGATCACTCCGAAATACTGATCGTTGAAGGCTTGAACTCTGCCAGGGCCCAGTGTCTCGTTAGTGGTCGTATCAAACACCGAGGGCAGTGCTTCAATCACCCTTTGCTGGGTGCCATCAGCCCAGATGACGGACACTGCGCCATCATTTTGACCGGATCCGGATTCGGCGATCCAGAGGTTGCCATCGGCGTCCCGTTCGATGCCGATTGGGCCCCGGAGTTCTGAGCCTACCACTTCCATGCCTAACTGAGCATAGGTGAAGTGTGACAAAAACAATACAATAACCAAGAGTAGGTTCTTTTTCATTTTTCGGAAGATTTTATGGTTAGTTAAATTTACTGACGTGATCCATGTGATCCGGAGCCGGATCAGGTACCCTCATTGCTTCAACACTTAAACAGGAGTCCAATGGCAGATAAAGGCTAATACCGGATTCTGCCTGCGGATCCGATTGATTGCCGTGGTCGTTTGAAGAAAGGGCGGAGTAACTGTAAAGACTGGTAAGATAAGCGACGATTAACAGTAATTTTCGAATTATCTTCTTCATTGTTAGGGTTTAATACTTCAGAACTGAATCGAATGTGTATGCCGGACAAAGATGGTAACTTTTGGAGACATGTGGTATTCAAATTGTTAAAAAAATTGATTTTTAACATTTGAGAGTGTGGTCCCGGATTCCGCAACTTAAGTTTTTTTAGGGTTTTCCGCAATTCTGGTTTTACCGGACGAGCATTAAAACAGACGAACGGTCTGGAAAATGATGTGTTCGTAGGGAGTTTGTTGACCAGATTCATAAAGGCAGCCTATTTCCTCATCTGTCAACCCTACAAGATCGGAATAAGCAGAGGGTCCTTCGTGTAGTACCCTGATTTCAGACCAGGTTGCACCGTGATCATGACTCAGCTTTAAAGTCATCCTTTCCCTTTTGTCCCGGGATGCCGGATTACTGAAAAGGAGCAGGTCGCCGTGTGCAAGCAGACTGGCCTGGCAGATGGGTTCGATCAGATCGGGATGATGCTGCTGGTCCATCCAGGTAAGACCACCATCGCTGCTGTACATTATTTGCCGGGTTTTCTGATTACGGTCGTAATTCCGCATATTCATAAGAAGCCTTCCATCGGAGAGTTCCGCTGTCTCGCATTCATTGACCTGGTCCTGCGGGCTGCTGCCACCCAACTTCCACTTCCGGCCGCCGTTGTCTGAGTAAATCGAATGGGAATAGTATTTCCTGGTTCCCGCTTCAATGTGATCACAACCTACCACCATTCTTCCGGCAAGCGGACCCCGTTTCATCTGAATGCCCGAACCGGGTCCGGTGGCATACCAGGTCCAGTGTCGCTTCTTAACCCTGCGGGTAATTTCTTTTGGTCTGGACCAGGAATATCCCTGATCGGTCGACCGGAGGAGAAAGACTCTCCGGGTATCGGTGCTCTGCTGGTCGATGATCTGTGGTTCGCGGTCGCTACCCAGGTTCCAGGTGGTGAGCAGAGCTACATGTCCGGTGGTTTCGTCCACGACAGATGCCGGATTGCCGCAGGTATTTTTACCATCATCCCAGATGACCTGCAGGCTGCTCCAACTGTGACCGTCATCGGTCGACCGTTTCATGAGTAGATCAATATCACCGGTATCCGAACAGCCATCTTTCCGTCCTTCGGCAAAAGCTAGCAGATCTCCATTGCCAAGTCTGACGATGGCCGGAATACGGTAGCATGCGTAGCCTTCGGTTCCTGCGACAAACACCGGAACCGGGATGGGAGAATCCAGTTGCCTGTCGTGGGGCCAGGCATCCGTTGTACCTGGATTGAACAAAATAATCAGGAAGAACACTAAAATGCCATGATAATTCATCGGAGAAGTCATATCCAAAGTTAATTAATCCTGGATTAGATTCAGTATTCAGCTTCAGTAGATATACAGATAAATGCATTTTCAGATCGAGACTTTAGGGTTGGTAGATTCGGGTGAATTCGTATGAATATCACCCCAATGGGTGATTTCTGACCACACCAGCAGGTTTACTTTTACCAATATTCAGTATTGAACTTAATTTCTTAATTTTTATTAATATCGATTATTATGAAGTATGTATGTCTGACGACCTTCCTGGTACCTGTTTTTTTGTTGTTTTCTACTGTACAAGTTGATGCTCAGGATCAAAAATCTTTGAAGATATCTGACGCAGACAAGAAGGCCATTATCGACCTTTTTAAGGATGTGGATCCTAGCCAATATCGACTGGTATTCAATAACGGTGAAGAATTTTATGGCCGGAAGAGAATAAAAATGAGCGATTTAAAGACTGCAAGCCGTAAAATGGACGGTGATGCCAAAGGAATCAAATGGACATTTGTTGTCGGGGACCGGAGTGAAAATGAAGTCTTTTACGTTTACACTGAAGGTGAATCCAAGATGGCAAGCTTGCTCGGCACCAATAAACTCAATGCCCTAAGACAAATTGCGGCAAAATACAATGACCTACGATAACCGGGGTAGGGTCAGGGGGCCATGGTGGAGCGCCCTGACCATTTTTTCTCCTGATTTTTAACGGATTGATTATTTCATAAAATCGGCTTGCATGTTCCGGAAGATCATCTATGGTATTACTTTTCTTCACTTGAGTCTGATTACAATGGTTATTTTTCACGGACTGGACAATGACCGGGTTTTTGGAATACTCGAGAGGCCACTGGCATTTATTACGGCGGTCAATTATTCCGCCTGGCGCTTTGCCTTTTTCACGCCTGATGTGGGTAAGAGTACTGAAGTAGAAATTATACTGCGGGGTGACAGCGACCGCGTAAAGCGATATTCCACCCTGGAAGGATTTGAATTTCTCACCTCCAATCTGGAGTCTGCCAACCGCTTTTATGGTTATAAAGTACATTCCGCCCGCGATTCAGCTTTCATCGACCTGAGCGCCCGGTCAGCCTGTACATTCATGCTTAATGAGCATGAGGGAATGGACCGGATCAGTTTCACCATGCGGGGAATTATGTATCCTGGAATGGATGGATTCCGCAAGGATTCACTGATCAATCAAGCAGAATTCTACCGGATTGAGTTTGAATTGTAGTATTAGTCAAGGAATGCAAGGAAGCATGAAAATAACCGGCCACTTCAGAAACCGATTCGAATCCTTTTTTACCAATCCGGTTTCAACGGCACCATTGGGTATCTTCCGGATACTCATTGCGTCGTTTACCATCCTTCAGGCTGCACTCTGGTATCCGGACTGGGATGATTTTCTCGGTAGCGAGGGTTGGATCCAGTGGGAGATTTCCAAAGCCTTCAACCAGGTCTGGCATGTACACATGCAGGATGTCTACGAATTTTTCCGCTTCCCCGGCATGGATGACCATCAATTTGTGATGGTATTTTTCTGGGTCTATACACTGTCTGCCATCGGATTATTACTAGGCATTTTTACCCGCTTTTGGGCAGTCCTTACCTGGGCTTGTCATTATGTAATCATGAGTACCCTGCCAACCTTTGTTTACGGGGTGGATATTTTTCTGCACATTTCCCTTTTTTATATGATGGTGATGCCGGTTGGTAAGTCTTTTTCGCTGGATATTGCCATGGGAGGGGCTTCTCCGGACCATACCTGGGCTTCCACCCTGGCCATCCGGGTGTTACAGATCCATCTCTGTCTTGCTTATTTCTCCGCCGGTTATGAAAAGATGCTGTATGCCGCCTGGTGGGAAGGCAATGTGCTCTGGCGCTCGATTGTACAGCCGGACTTTCGTCAGTTTAATCTGACCTGGTTGGCGTGGGTGCCGGTCATTCCCATGGTGTTAAGCTGGTTTACCATGATCATTGAGACTTTTTATTTTATCGGAATGTGGGTTAAAAATATCCGGGTATTTTGGTTGGCAGGTATTATTGGTTTACATATTGGCATCGGATTATTTCTGGGGCTCTATTTGTTTGGTCTTGTTATGATACTGCTGTCGGTTTCAGCATTCGGATATGATGCCTGGAGGGATATTCAACAATGGAACATTGTCAGGAACTGGAAGAATCATCGGCCGGTGAGAATTCCTGAAATAACCTGATGGATTTTTATGTGATTCTTTGTTATTATTTGACCTCGTATCCGGCTAAATAATTTCCACCCCTTGCGACCGGAGTTCTTTTTCTATGGTATCCAGTTTCCCGGGATCAACAGCTTTGGTAAACTCTTTATATAAAGTGCAACGAAAACCTTCAAGCAGGGCGTCCTTGATGGAATAATATACACAATAGTCGGCTGCCAAACCACAGAAATGCAAATGGCTGATGTCCAGTCCCTTCAGAAAATTGGATAATCCTGTGGATCTTCGTCGTCCATTATCGTAAAAACCGCTGTAACTGTCAATGGCCGGATCCATTCCTTTTCGAAAAATAGCCTGAATGCGTCCGGTCTCCAGCTCCGGGTGAAATTCAGCGCCCGGGCTTTCCTGTACACAGTGATCCGGCCAGAGCACCTGTTCGAGCCCGTGTAAATCGATGATATCAAACGGCTGCCGGTCTTCATGACTGGATGCAAAACTGCCATGACCGGCCGGATGCCAGTCCTGTGTGGCCACAATATGCTCAAAGTGGTTTTGCAATGCATTGACCGCAGGGATAATTTCGTTGGCTTCAGGAACCTCGAGACTCCCTCCCGCGGTAAAATCATTCTGAATATCAATGATGATCAGTGCTTCTTTCATTTGCGTAATTTTGCCATTAATTGATCCCTTTCGTTCCGGAGCCGGGTACTGATCCCTACCTTATAAAGGTGCGGATTCTCAAATCGTTTAAATTCAGCCGGTAATTTTTTTAGCTGAGCCGCAGCATGGGTTGCAATTTCAGCCAGAGTGGCCGATTGTTCTATTTTTTTCCCATTTTCGAATACTTTGTTGAGCAACGGTTCATGAAGGTAGGAATCCACCGGCATGGATTTATAGGGATCGAAAGGATGATGCATCGCTTTAAAATCGTTCTCCATTCGCAGACCAACAAGATCAGCTCCGGCAAAGGTTCCATCCTTTGTCATAAGCCGGTAAACCTGTTTCTTACCGGGTAACGTGGTTTTACTGATATTTTCTGACAATTTCATGGTGGGCCGGCCATTGCATTCGGCCAATTTATACACCCCATCCAATGCTCCATCCGGATGTCCGGTGACCAGACTGGTGCCGACCCCGTAAATATCGATGGGCGCTTCCTGCTCCCGGAGGCTCTTGATCACCAATTCATCCAGTTGATTGGAAGCAGCAATTTTTACGTAAGACAGACCGGCCTGATCCAGCATCTTCCGGCTTTCTTTGGCCAGGTATGCCAGATCGCCGCTATCCAGCCGGATGGCCTGGAGCCGGTAACCTTTTTCGGCCAGCTCCAGACCGACCTTAATCGCATTGGGTACACCGCTGTGCAGGGTGTCATAGGTATCCACCAGCAAGACACAATGGTCCTGGTGAATGGCTGCATAAGCCCGGAAAGCTGACAACTCGTCCGGCATACTCTGGATAAATGAATGGGCCATCGTGCCCGAGACCGGAATGTCATAATCCCTGGCTGCCCGGACATGACTGGTCGCATTAAAGCCTCCGATCACGGCGGCCCGGCTGGCATAATATCCGGCAGGACCCTGAGCCCGGCGCAGTCCGAAATCAATCAGCACCATATCACCGGCGACACTGCGCATACGACTGGCCTTGGTGGCGATCAGGGACTGGAAATTCAATACATTCAGAATGATGGTCTCGGCAACCTGTGCCTCGATCAGGGTCCCTTCGACGATCAGGGCAGGACTGTGGGGAAATACCACTTCGCCCTCGGTGACGCTGAAAATATCACCATTGAAACGAAAATTCTTCAGGTATTCGATAAAATCCGGTTGGAATCCCGATTGCTGTAAATATTCCAGATCGTCCCTGGTAAAATAGAAATTCTCCAGGATGGTCAATAAGTCCTCGAGCCCGGCAAAGACTACATAACCTCCCTTAAATGGAAGTTTCCGGAAAAAATAATCAAAGACAACGGGTTCGTGCTGTCGTCCCTGGAAAAAATAGACTTCTGCCATCGTCAATTGATAAAGGTCGGTGTACGAGGCACTGTAGTGGATAAAGCCCGGTGAGTCGATCATTCATGGTTGTTTTTCTTACTTAATGTATGCTGGTAAAGGTCATGGTTTTCCTGGTCGAAACAAACGAAACGAACGGTTTCCAGGGTTTCCGGCTGGAATGCTCTTACCGTGTTAATGGCAATTTCGGCTGCCAGCTTCTTTGGAAAACCGTATATACCCGTACTAATATTCGGAAATGAAATACTTCTGGCTCCGAGTGATTCAGCCAGTTTCAGCGATTGAGTATAGCAACTGGCCAGCAGTGCCTCTTCGTGGTGACTTCCATCCTGCCAGACTGGGCCCACGGTATGAATCACATACCGGGCTGGCAGGTTTCCGGCCGTGGTATATACTGCTTCACCAGTCGGACAGCCGCCCTGCCGGTCTCTGATCTGCTTACATTCTTCCAGTATCTTTGGTCCACCTGCCCGGTGGATCGCTCCGTCAACGCCACCGCCTCCCAGCAACGAACGGTTGGCGGCATTCACTATGACGTCGGAAGTTTCCGTGGTAATATCGCCCCTGATCAGTAGAATTTTCATAGTATATTTATTTAACAACGACTGGGGAAGCCGCTGAATTTCGGGTAATAGAACGAATCAGGCTGTGGATAACAATAAATCATTCTCCCGGAAAGTGAGTTATCTTTCCCTGCTGGAACCCGAATTTAGTATTTAATTATCTTTGTATAAGACTGTGCAGATCCAATCGGATTTCCCGGTTGGTTTGCTAAAAAGGATAAAAAGGATATTAAATGGGAGCAACCGAAGTAAACGGGACTGGCATTATCCGGACAGCCATCATTGGCGTACTCACCTTTTTTTGTTTTAGTCTGCAAGCCCAGCCGGTGGGAAAAATCCAAATGGAAGATTTTCCGGAAAAACAGGAAGTGGAGATTCGGTTTAACGGGCAGCTTTTTACCCGGTTTCTATATGGATCCGTGCTGGAGAAACCCATTCTCTATCCTATTTATACCACAAAGGGAGACCTGATTACGCGGGGATATCCGTTGATGCCGGTCGCCGGTGAGAGGGCGGATCACCCTCATCACGTGGGTTTATGGTTTAACTACGGCGATGTCAATGGCCTGGATTTCTGGAACAACTCCAGCGCCATCCCGGAAGACCGGAAGTCGAAGTATGGCCGGATCGTTCATAACCGGATAGAAACCATTGATCCAGAGAACGGCAGACTGGATGCATCGGCAACCTGGCAGGATCACCAGGGTAAGGTGTTGCTCGATGAAAGGACCCGCTTTACCTTTGCACAGTCGGGTCACACCCGTATGATCGACCGGACCACCACCCTGACTGCCAGAACGGACGTGCTGTTTAAAGACAACAAGGAAGGGATGATTGGCATCCGGGTGACCCGGGCTCTGGAATTGCCCGATAAAAATCCGGTGGTACTAACCGACAACAGTGGTCAACCCAAAAAAGAAAAAGTGGTCGATAATGCAGGGGTAACCGGAGACTACCTGAGCAGTACCGGACTCACCGGTCATGATGTCTGGGGTACCCGGGGTGATTGGGTGCGGCTTGCCGGAAAGATCAATGGGCGGGAGGTGAGCATCGTCATGATTGATCATCCGGATAATCCGGGATATCCCACTTACTGGCATGCCAGAGGGTATGGATTGTTTGCCGCCAATACATTGGGACAACACGCCTTTGATCCATCGCAACAGCTGAATTTTTCCCTTAAAAAGGGAGAATCCGTCACCTTTCGCTACCGGGTACTGCTTGATGGTGAAACGCATCTGACCGGGGAGGAGATTGAAACATCCAGAGCCCGTTTTATTACAGGAAATTAAATCACAAATCATAAATCACAAATCAGCAATCAGAAATCAGAAATCAGAAATCAGGAAACTCTGTCTGGTGGTATTGATGCAGGGATTGGTGTGGTCAGTCTTTGGCCAGATACCGCTGACCCATGCCCACAACGACTATTTGCATCCCCGACCGCTGCAGGATGCACTTGAACAGGAGTTCATCAGTGTGGAAGCCGATATTTTGTTAAATGACGGAATCTTGTTTGTCGGCCATCACCGCGAAGACCTGGTCAACAAACCGCTGATGGATCTCGAGACCGTTTATTTGCGACCGCTCTTCGAGCGTTTTAAGGCCAATGGTAAAAATATCTATCCCGGTTACCAGGGTCTGTTTTATCTGTGGATCGATATTAAATACGATGGTGAGACGGTACTCTCGATTTTAAAGGATTTAATCCGGCCTTACCGGAAAATGCTTTTTAGTGGGAGAAAAAATAAAGCAGGTAAGGTTATGTTGATTATTTCCGGTGAGCGACCCATGGATTTATTGCTGACTGACCCGGGCGGATACTTTCATATTGATGGCCGGCCTTCTGATCTGGAAAGAATGATCGATTCTGGTCGTATGCCTTTTATCAGTCAGAGTATGCGGCAGGTGTGTATACCCAATGCCGAGGGATACCTGGATGACAGTGAATTTCAGAAGTTGGTGGAGCTGGTCGACCGCTGCCATGCCCAGGATAAGAAAATCAGACTTTGGGCATCTCCGGAAAATGAAAGACTCTGGCAGCAGTTAAAAGATGCTGATGTCGATTTAATCAATACCGATGAACTGGCCCGGCTGGCAGATTTCCTGGTCAGGTAAATTGTTTTTATTTTTTTTAAAATATATCGCTAGAGCTTTGCAATTGTGATATCACCCTTCACCCATTCCGTAATTTGATCCCAATCTACATATCCTACCCGGTTCATCCAGAGCGGATTGACATATTGGCTTTTCGCCGTTTGAACATATTGCACCCAGTATTGCAAGGCATTTTCCAGATCATCAACAGACTTCAACTTTAATTTGGGATCCCGGTTAATTCTGAATTGAGCCAGATGCAATGCACCTGAAATTTTA
>CAYRYD010000075.1:0-20881 GCA_964428345.1 uncultured Saprospiraceae bacterium
TTATCATAGATAAGCGATTGCCAATTGAATGGGGTTTTTAGAGGTGCCCTTTTAAAATCAGGAAGACATCCGAGCTGTTGAATAAAGTAAAAATCAGCAAACCGACGACAAGTTTCCGATAGGCTTTTGGACTGATCTTCCAATAGTGAAGAAAGGAAAAGAACGAAACTTTTGAGACAGCACTGAAAGCATACCCAATCTGAACGAAAGGCGTACGTCTGTCTGATGCATCGGAAAGTCTTCCAAAATAGCCTTTGCTCAGACCAGCAGTTGCTTCAGCAACCCCTTCCAGTATGCCGATCAGCACAATGGAAAAGCCAATGGTCTGTAAATAAATGGGCATGACCGGATAAAGCATTTCACTTGCCGTATCAGTCAGGGGACTCACGATCGATAAAATCCATACCGGTTTGGTAATATGTTTCAAACGGAACTCTGGCTGGGTAATGAAATGGATGGAAATATTCGCAAATTTACGGAGAAGCTGGTTACTATCACATCCTTAATTTCCTTTATTTAGCATCCAAATTGATTCGTCGATGAAAATATCTGTGAATATAAAGGCTCCGGTTCTGGCCAGAGACCAGATCGTGATCCAGGCGTCACTGTCTACCGTCTGGGACGTAATAACCTCCATCAATCACTGGCCGAAATGGCAGAAGGATGTAACGGAAGTCAGATTGGACGGAGAAATTGAAGAAGGGAAAACGTTTGTCTGGAAGGCTGGTGGTCTAAAATTTACTTCGAAAATCCACACGATTTCGAGACACCATTTGTTTGGATGGACCGGAAAAACACTGGGGGTCAAAGCCATTCACAACTGGAATTTCCAGAAGGAAAATGCCAGTACCATGGTCGAAGTAGAGGAAAGTCTGGAGGGCACCCTACCCACACTTTTTAAAAAGTATTTTCAAAGAAAACTGGAAGAAGGTATGAGAAAAAACCTCATCGAGCTTAAAACGGCCAGCGAATTGAAAGTCGATACACAGTAAAAGAATTAACTTGCTTGATGGAGACTGGTGTCCTTTGGAGATTGCCCAATTTGTCATGGCCCGCCTTTCTTCCAGAATAAAGAGATGTGGTTATCATTACGATCCTCCCAGGTATTTGTAAATGGCCATACTTCATCAGTGTCAGCTCTGAGAGGACAACGATACAGTCGCTATTGACTTCAAAAACTGAATTTCCCTAATGGTCCGGGAGACCGTTCTCCAATCCCGGCGCTTGAAAAGTTATATATTGCGAAGGTAATGTAACCGTAAATTCGACCATTTGTTATTTATGAAATTCAATAACAGGATCAAGGTTCGCCTGCATATCCTGATTGTGACAACGATTTTTTTGTTCGTTGTCCGGCAGGGACTTGCAGCAGACTCCGATTCAGTAACCATCATTGATTCCCGCCATTACAGCCATGTTCTCGCGGAGATCCGTAATTACCGTATTTTCCTGCCTCCCGGCTACTTTGACCATCCTCCTAAAAGATATCCCGTGATCTATTTTTTCCATGGATGGTCTCAGCGGTATTTCGGCAGCAGTAATCCATATGGAGATTTTGACAAAGGCGATGACAATGGAGGAGACAATATCGCCAATTTTGTTGAAGGTCATGAAGTCATCGTGGTCAAAGCAGATGGGTACAACCGGAGTCCGGATGAGCCCTATTATGTACGACCCTGGAATGTCAGTCCGGTGGAAACCTATCGACAGTTTCCCGTGTATTTTCCCGAACTGGTTGGACATATTGATGCCCATTACCGTACCCTGGCAGATCGCAGCCACCGGGGTATTTCCGGCCTTTCGATGGGTGGCTTTATGACTTTCTGGATTGGTGGAAAATATCCGCACCTGGTTTCGGCAGCAGGTAACTTCTGCGGGTCATCTGAATTTACAGTGGGTCCCAAAGATTTACCGGTCGAATACCGTCACCTCGATATGTATAACAATTACGGTGGTATGAACGTGAGGCTTCATTACGGTGACAAGGACTTTATCCGCGGTTACCATGAAGACCTGAACCGTATATGGCCTCAGGTGATGGATAATTATGACTACCGGGTATACGATGCCGCCCATTCCACCTGTGGTATGTCCGATATGTTTTCCTTTATCCTGCGTACATTTGAAAACCCTCCTGTCCGGCCGGACAAATGGAGCCACATTGATGTCTATCCTGAGTTTTCAGTCTGGGATTACCAGGTAATTACCGACAGAACCGTGCCGGGCTTTACAATCCTGGACAAAGTTGATGAACGGGGCTTTCGCTGTGCAGTCCGTGAATTTCTTCCTGATGGCGAACTGTTGCCTTCAGTCAGAATGACCATCCGGACTCCGGCACTTTATGAAAGGAATCAGTGGTATACCATCAACGACATAGATATCAGGACCTCAGAAATATCCCGGAAAACCCTGCGCAGTGATGACCAGGGACGATTGACGATAGAACTAAATGGAAGTCTACATGAAATCGGTATCAATAAAAGTACCGATCTGCCAAACCTTTCGCTCGTCACAGCTGCAGTGCAGGGTCTGCCATGGGTCACTCATGGCAAGGAGGTACAGCTCTCCCTGAGCGTCTTAAATAAAGGACTGGCATCCGGAAGAAACATCAGGGCCAGTTTGTCGGTTACCCGGCCCGGTGCTACCGTTAAGGTGGGAGAGGTCTCTTTTGCTGAGATCGGCATCAATGAAATCAAACAGGCTGACAAAACCCTGATTTTCGAGGTTGAAGCCGATAGTCTGGAAGTGATTCGATTTAACCTTACCCTGCGGGATGGTCGAAACCATATCTGGGAGGAATTTTTTGAAATCCCCATAAAGAAAGATTTACCGGAAATCCGCGATTTTGAAATTGCCGATGGAAGAATCATGACCGTGGCTAAGTCTGGTATCGATACGGAAACCACACTATTGGGAAAAGGCAATGGCGATGGCATTGCCAACCCGGGTGAATCCATAGTGATCCTTATCCGTGATCAGGATAAATTGTGGCGTACGGAGCTTACTTACTCGGATCCATACATCAATCCGCATGGAATCCGGATCAGGCAGTCGGATAATTGGTCATCCTTTGACCATGTGGGTGGTTCTGCAAAATATGATATCCCGGTATTATCGTCCGACTGTCCGGAAAACCATGTGCTGGATTTTTTTGCCGAATACTGGCTCCCCGAATATCCCCTGCATATTATTAAACAAGGGGTAGTTAAGATCCGGGTTAAGGGTAAAGACCTCACTCCTCCGCTGATAGGACGGATTGAGGTGACCGGTGACAATGTCCTGCAGGTGAAAATGGTTGATGGATCAAACATTGGGGGGGTCAAGGCTATCCTGATTCCGGAAAATGATCCCCAGAAAAGAGTGGAGACCATTTTAACCGATGACGGCCAGAAAGGTGACCGGATACCAATGGATTTTCTGTTTAGTAAAAAAATTCCCAATCAGGTATTTGGCATTTTCCGGGTAGTGATAGAAGCAGAAGATGACCATGGTAATAAGAGCTTAAAGGAAGCAGAAGAGCATTTTGTTTTGCACTGAGACTGGTCATTTCGTATTGTTCAATTTTGGTTTAGGGTACATCTATTTACCTCTGAATGCGTAAAAATTTAATAAGATGCAAGCCAGACAAGGCTGGAGAAAGGAAGATAGCCGTGGCTATCTGACTGACGATCAACGAAGTATGGCGCAGCATATTATTAAATAAATTTTCGAAGAAAATTGTTTTTACCATGAATGGGGTTAATAGAGGTGCCCTTTATTGAAAAAATGTTAGATGACCATTGATTATTAGAAGATCGACATATGAAGGAAAAAGTTTTGGTTTTTACAATATTTTCCGCGTTGGCGTTCAATCTTTATGCTTTTACGGATTTGCAGAATGAGGGGTATAAAGCCGATACGAGCAAACATCCGTTGGTTTATATCAATACGAATTTTGAAAATGCATCGCAACTTGACTGGGAAGTCGATTCTGCCGGTTTGGTCCATGTCACCTTAATCTACGATCATGAGCGATCGTCACCCAACCGGGCAAATGGTCACTGGCATTTTCAGGTAATAGCCAGACCGGGTTCCGATCTGACTTTCCGGCTCAGGAATTTTGAGAATATCTGGAACGGTATGCGAAGCAGCCCTATTTCCGAAAAGACCAACACCCTGATCTCGGAAGACGGAAAGAGCTGGCGGGTGATACCTGCCCAGCTGATCGATAAGAACATGCTGCAGTTTGAACTACATATGGATAGCGACAAGATCTATATAGCCAGTGTCGAGCCTTACCGGATCAGCGACCTCGAAAAATTGCTGGCAGAAATTAAAGACAATCCAAGGGTAGAAATCACTCAGGTGGGGCATACGGTGGAAGGGAGGCCCCTGGAGATCATCCGGGTTGGCAATGCGGAGGCTCCATTTCGGATCTTTCTCAGAGCCAGGGCCCATTCATGGGAACCGGGAGGTAACTGGGTCGTCCAGGGTTTGATCGGCAGTCTGCTGGCTGATGACGCAGCCAGATATCTGGAACGCTACTGTATTTACATTATGCCGATGACCAATAAAGACGGAGTTGCGAGGGGAAGGACCCGATTCAATACCCTGGGAAAGGATCTAAACCGGGAGTGGCATTTACCGGCCGATCCGGTGTTGACTCCCGAAAAATATGCCTTTGAGCACTGGTTGCAGAAAATGATCGACGAAGGGAAGAAGCCGCACTTCGCCATTGATCTGCATAACGACCGGGGTGGTCATCTGCATGTCAATCTCCCGACCCCGGACAATCCTACCTACACGGCCAATCTTAAACGGTTTGAGGAGCTATTATTCAAGCACACCTGGTTCCGGGAGGGGGCTTCTCATGTTAAAAACCAGGGGTCATTTGGAGAAGGTTTGGCCGCCCGCTTTGGCATTGATGCCTGTGTATATGAACTAAACTACGAATGGATCAGGGGTCTGAATAAAGAGCCGCTTGGAAAAGATTGGGAGTTGCTGGGAAAACAGCTGAGAGATGTATTCTATGAGTATTTTAAAGAGTAATTTAAGGTCCGACTTTTCAGATCAGCATGGCAAGACGACCATACGGTAAACAATTGAACGATATGGGGCAGATGTGCCAGAGGCTCTCTTACTGGCAGGATTTGGTGATGATGGCAGCAGGTACTCGGCAGCATCCTTGAATTTCCTTGAAAAGGGTAATGGATTCAACAGAATTATTACCCAATTTCCCCCGTAATTTCCAAAATGGAATGACCCAGGAGTGAATATCATTTTTTCAAAATATGATTTTCTTATTTTAACTTAACAGGGCTATAATAGCGGATCTCTCCCTGTGGAGGCGGATCATGAGTTAAATTGTTGTTGGCTTCTATAAAAGGACTACTTTCTCAACCTGTTAACGGATCATAACATGAAGAAAAGGAGTGGAGAAGGAGATCATCTGCTTAGCAGACGTTCTGCTCTGGCTATCACTGCCGGTCTGGTGGGCGGTGCCATCGTGAAGACAGCATCCGATGCATTTGCCCAGGCACCCATAACCGATAAACCGGCGGTAGATCCTACCAAAATACCGGGTTCAGGCTCCACAACACTTGGGAGGAGATCAACGGGCGAGAAACTTGAGCGCTATGTTAACCGGCCAACGCCCTCAGGTGAATCAATGACTCCTATTCAGGATTTGATGGGAATCATCACACCGGCCGACCTTCATTTTGAAAGACATCATGCAGGTGTACCGGAGATCGCTAACGAAAATTATGAATTGCTCATCCACGGTATGGTCAGTGAACCCAGGAAATTCACATTGACAGATCTAAAGCGATTTCCCCGGCGTTCAAGAATCTGCTTCATTGAATGTTCAGGAAATGGATGGCTGGGATATTCCAGGACAACAGAAGAATTGTCGCCACAACGGCTGGATGGGCTGATCAGCACCAGTGAATGGACCGGAGTCATGCTCTCCACTTTACTGAGGGAGGTTGGAGTGCAACCTGGTGCAAAATGGTTTCTGGCTGAGGGCGGAGATGCTGCCGTCATGACGCGGAGTATTCCCCTCGAAAAAGCATGGGATGATGCCATGATCGTATTTGGACAGAACGGTGAAGCCATCAGACCGGAACAGGGTTATCCCGCCCGGCTATTATTACCTGGTTGGGAAGGAAACACCCAGATTAAATGGATCAGGAGGATTGAGATTGCCGATCGGCCTTTTATGACGCGCGAAGAAACATCCAAATATTCTGATCCCCTTCCCGATTGTACCGCCCGATTATTCAGTTTTGCCATGGATGCCAAATCCATTATAACCTTTCCTGCCTATCCGTACGTTCTACCTCAAAAAGGTTGGTGGGAGATTCAGGGACTCGCATGGAGCGGCCGTGGTAGGATTATTCGCGTAGATGTCAGTACAGACGGTGGAAAGAGCTGGTTTCCCGCCGAATTGCAGGACCCGGTATTACCGAAATGTACGACGAGATTTCGTTTTCTTTGGAATTGGAACGGACAGAAATCGATTCTTATGAGCCGGGCCATCGATGAAACCGGCTATTCGCAACCTACGCTAGACCAACTGGAGAAAGTAAGGGGCAAAGGTACTTTTTATCATTTTAATTATATAAGGGCATGGAAAGTGGAAAGAGACGGAACAGTGCTGTTGGCATTGGATGAGATCTGATAAAGATTAATAATGAAGAAATATTTCTTTTCATTAATGCTACTGGTCATCGTGCAGACGACTGGCTGTTTGAACAACAGCAATGATCACCAGTCATCGGAGTTGACAACAGTCGCAGATTCGATTTATGTCACGATGACAGCCGATACAAATATCAGTTTTCCCATCCATTGGCCTGTCAGGTTTGGATTTGGCAGGCCCGTGTCACCAGAGGAGATCAGTCTTTGGGATATCGATATCATGTCCGACGGAACGGGACTACCTCCAGGTAAAGGTACTGTAGCCGAAGGAAGGACACTTTATCAGAGTAAGTGTGCTGTATGTCATGGTCCCACTGGTGTGGAGGGCCCCAATGACAGGCTGGTAGGCCGTCAACCCAGAAAGGGATTTCCCTTTGGCAGGGAGGCAAAGTACCTTTCGATGAGAACGATAGGTAATTACTGGCCCTACGCAACGACGCTCTTCGATTATATCCGGAGGGCTATGCCGCAAACGGAACCTGGCTCATTAAGCGATGATCAGGTTTATGCTCTTGTGGCTTTTCTACTGCACCAAAATGAGATCATTCCCGAAAATGCAGTGATCGATCGGCAAAAACTTCCAGAAATTGAAATGCCGGCAAGAAACCGCTTTGTTGTGGATAACCGGAGAGGAGGAAATGAAATCAGGTGAAAAGGATGCTCATTGATCATTACCACACGAAATTGCTTTCTTTTATTTGGGTAGATGAAGTTGAGACCCTATGCTGAGAAGTTACCTTGAAAGACCATTATCTCATCAGAAAGATGTCTGCCTTCCAAATCCTGGTTCGTCCAATCCAGCCAACACCAAGAGGATTAATTTCAAGGGAGAGTTGTCCAGATCGCAGATTTGCTAAATCAGCAATTCACATCTCAGGACTCCCTGACATCCGGATTATGATCCTGTACTAAAGCGGGAACGGGTTCATTTAATGCTTTCCCGCTTCCCGCATTCGCCTTGGCCCGTACCAAAGCCAGAAACCGGTGATGGTGAAAAGCACCAGTGCCAGACTCATAATGGTAGAGTAGATCAATTTGAACTCCCCATTGTTGGTCTTGAAGTAGAAATCCAGGATGGAACCGTCATGGATGTTTTCAATGAAATCCGAGCGACGTTGCTCAATCACCAGGAGTCGGCCGGTTACTCCGTCGAGCTGGAGTCCGGTATAGTGGTCGGCAAAGATAAACTTGACAGTACCCTTGTCTTTCCGAATATCGATGCGATCCAGTTCCGTCGACAATTGCTGATCGACCGAATCGGATAGAAAGGTACAGGCATTGTGGTGTAAGCTATCCAGGGTTAGCCACTGGCTCAGATCGTCCGAGGTTCCCCGGGCGGTTTCAGCTTGCAGGAGATTGCCACTGTGTTTTTTAAGTCCAAGGAGCAATGCGGTGACGGCGACGATAAAGAAGAAGAAAAATAGGGTGGCTCCCGTGATCCGGTGGATCTTCCGGAAGGTACGCAACAATTTGGCTTGTTGCTGTCTGTATTTGATTTTTGTCATATTAAATGGATGCCTGTAGCGATACGATAAAATTGCTGCCGGCCGCGGCTATCCCTGAGCTGTAGGGCCGGTAGCGTTGATCGGTGATGTTTTCCCAACCGAGGTTTAGTGAGACCACCGGGCTGATCTCCCAGGAGGCTTTGAGGTTGAGCGTGTACCATGCGGGAGCATAGGGATGACCTTCCCCATCCTGAGCATAAATTTCGGGCTTACCACGCTCTTCCTGCGCCAGGTCGTTAAAATCGACTCCGGCACTATACACAGCGTACAATTGCGTCTTAAACCGCTCTCCCGACCAGGTAAGGCGGCTGATGCCAAAGGTTGGGGCCGCGTGTCGCGAAGGACTGGTCGAACCGTTGTCCAGCTCTTCTTGTCCCTTTTGAACATTGAGGTTGGAGGCAAAGATAAACCCAGCGGGTAACCGGAGCTCCATACCGGCCTGTAGTCCATAAACTTTTGCACGGGCCGCATTCTGAATAGCCTGTACCCTGCTTGACTCACCGTTGTAAACGATGCTATCCTGCCCATTTAAAGTAAAGTTACGGCGTACCATCGCATTGTCGAGCAGTGTGTAGTAGAGAGCCAGGTCGATTTTCAGATTACCCCGGATCACCCGCGCGGCTCCCAACTCGATATTGTAGACATATTCAGCTGCCAGGCGGGGGTTGGGTACTACCACAGCTCCTGGTTCGGAGTCAAAGACTTTCCCAACGTCATCTACATTGGGAGCCCGGAATCCGGTGGCAAAATTGCCCATGACCACCCAGTCGGATGAAGGACGGTAGACCAGGCCTGTACTACCGGTCAACGATCCTTTATCGATGGTTGCCTTTGTGAAAGGGAACCGATAGAAGGTGGTGTCAAAATCAGCATCCAGCTGATAGAGGCTGTACCGCATACCGGACTGCCAGGAAAACTCTTCAGACAATTGCTGTTGCCAGGTAAAATAAAGTCCCAGCGATGACCAATCCGCCTGTGGATAACGAGAGGGACCCGGAAATTCTGAACTGCTGGTTATTTCTTCCACGGCTCCTTCCGAAGTGACATGGTTGAGCACTCCTTCGAGACCGTAGAACAACTTATGTTTGTCGTCGATGGTTTTCATCAGATCCAGATTGAAGGAGTAAGCAGCGACCTTATCCTTCCGCTCATACCGCAAGTGGTCCTGAAAATCCCGTTCGCGCCGGCTTTCCTCAAATTGTTGCCAGGCCAGCCTGAGGGTAATCTTATCCAGGAAAGTCCGGTTGGTATAATGATCCACCTGCAATAAATGCATTCTCCATTTCTGGGGTCCATAACTCCACTCGCTGTAGCGTGGTTCACCCTCCCGTTGCCGTAAGTGACGGTCATAACGACTGAAATCGGTGGTAGCCGACTGATGAAATCCATAATTCAGATCCCAGTGGTCATCCGGCCGGAAGCGGATCTTTTGCATGAGATTGAGCTGTCGATATCCACTTGGTACCTGCACCAGAGGATCCCTATTTTTGATTATGACATCTGCACCGTCGATGTGTTCAATATAAAAGGGACGAAGGTAGTCGTCCGGGCCATTTTCTCCCATCTTCAGATCGCCGTAGTCGTTGGCGCTGATACTGGTGAGTGAGGCCCATTTATTGGCACCAAGATTCAGATGGATATGGCCGGTTTTTTCCTTGTTGGCGGTGGCATACCTGCCTAAAACCTGACCATTGACTACCGTTTTTTTCTCACCGGACAGCCGGGGAGTCAGGGTCTGAAAACTCATTACTCCACCCACGGCGTCGCTGCCATAAATGACCGATCCCGGACCAAAATACACATCCGTTTTTTCGATGACGAAAGGATCGAGAGAGATGACATTCTGGAGGTTACCACCTCGAAAAATAGCAGTGTTCATCCGCACGCCATCGATGGTATATAGCAAACGGTTGGCAGCAAAGCCCCGAATCATCGGACTGCCTCCTCCCTGTTGGCTCTTTTGAATAAAGACCTTACCGGAGGTACCCAACAAGTCGGCTGCGGTCTGTGGATTCTGCAAGGCGACCTCCCGGCGGGATAAAGTCAGGACTTGATGGGGTATATCACCTGAATTCTGGCCGATGCGGGTAGCGGTCACGACAATACCGTTGACGGAGAGACCAGAGGGAAATAGTCTGACGACAAACCCGTGTTTTTCCAGGTTTTTGAAACTGGTGATCAGGGTAGTATAACCGAGGTAGCGGATTTCGATTACTTCCACCTCTGCAAAATCGGTGATATCCGCTTCACCCTGCTCATCGGTGGTGGCAAATAATGCGGGAGTTTCACTCACTATCGTTACCAGTGGTAGCGGTGTACTACTTACCCGGTCGATGACTTTCAACACTTGAGCCTGAGTGACGAAGGTCAGGATGCCCAAATAACCAAAAATGAAGTATTTCACTTTCGTTGCTTATGATTGATTTAAACAGATAAACCGGAAGTCCCGGTGCCGGGAATCCGGATTTAAGAAAACCTTAAAACATTGGGTTGTACCCATGATAACCGGTCATCACCGTGTCCATGGAGTGATTTTCAAACAACCAGCCTTTCCGGTCCTGGATAAGCAGTTCTGGTGAATAAAGCCAGAACGGACCTTCTCATTGGAGCCAACCAATAGCAGAGCTATCGCGGAGGGGGCTTGGAAGGTGGAGTAAACTGACTTTTATAGAAAAGGCTGTATTGGTCGGTTACACCGGTTATTGATGGGTTGATCCGGTAACTGGATACCCCTGGTGTGGGCACAATCAGGGACTTCAGGAAATCGAAGAGCCGGCGATCCCGTTCATTGTGTAGTGGAGTATTGGCGTTTTCCTGGACCAGGAGCCTCTGCATTTCTTTTTTGAGCCGGGTTTCTTCGTGATCGGCCCAGCATTCGTAAAAGGTGGTATCGCCCTGCTGGTAGCTATGGATTATGTCGTACATCTGTCCCCGATATTCGAATTCCCGGGAATGTTCCCATCGTAACATGTGGGACTCTGTTTTGGTGATGGCCAGGCGGGTTAACTCTCCCCCCTCCCTGCTGCGCTCTTTCACTGTTGCTTCCAGGGCCTGCTCTTCCACCCTAAGGTAGGTGATGACCAGCAGGGCAGGAGCCGAAAGGGCAGCGAGGAGGAATATGGCAAGCGTACTTTTCAGTTCAAGAACTTTAGCGACAAAATTACGGAAAAAGAGGAATTGAGATGGTAATACAGTGCTGTGGGATTTATCCTGGATATATTCAGCTTGCAATGACTAAGATGAAAATGGCGATGTACCTTGTTCTTATAACTCACCCTGGTGCTGTGGTACGTTCTTTGGGCTTGAGGCAAGATCGTGATCGGTAGTCGCTCTTATTCGCGGTTGGGGGTTGAAGCTGTTTTATCCATCTAAATCGAAGAGGTTATCGATACGGTCCAAGGGGTCATGACCTTTGGAGACCTCCCGGATTGAGACCATTACCTTTCATTTCAACCATTAAGCCCATCCAACGCTGTCTCTGGTTACTGAGTGTAACCTCACGCGGTTCAGTTAAAGTTTTTACCGCCTAGTTTGCCCTCGAATAAAAAATAACAAAATCTTCCGGTGAATTATTTTTCTGTAAGGATAATATTTGTTATTATCGTTTACAATGCACTGTTACAGGTGCCGGTTGTCTGCTCCGTTACAGGGATGGATAGAGGTTTGTATTTGTGGACGGGACAGATCATTGTAATGCCACAAAACCAGACCATGTCCCGGACGAGACCTCAACATCAGCAAGCGCTCACCTTCAGTTGGTCAGGGAAGTTGCGGTGGAGCACTATGATATTGCCTTTTATTTTTCCGTTATTTTTTTCAGCTGCCTCCGACACGGATTCGTTGGTTGTTCCGGATCATTTACCGGCAGATCAGTCAAATTCCTTTCCGGTGCCGCCGGCATACTGGAAGGAGCGGGTACATGAGGCGGTGCCTTCGGGGTATTTATCACAGATTACCGGTCTGGACAGCCCTTCCCGGCCTGCTGGTAATTTGAAAGGGATAGGCTGGGTCAATAAGGAAGTACACCAGGTTGCAGAGGACCCGGAAGGACTCAGTAATACCGAGAAGATTTTAACGGAAATTCAAAGGACAGGCCGGATTTTTACTCAACTCGATGGCCGTACCTTGTTGAACATTCCTTTCGGGATCGAAAGTCAGTTTGGCGATATCGATTATTTTATCGGATTTAATAACCTGCGTCTTTATCCTGAATATGCCAGCATTGATCTGGTGGCTGCCATTTATATTCCTGCTTTGGGTGATACCCTGATATTCAGTGCGGCCAATGTAAAATATAACAACCGGTCAGGCTTGCTGGGGGATACCCGGCTCTATCTGGTTCAGGATTTCCTTTATGAAATTCATGAGCGAAAAACGGCAGTGATCGTACGTGGCTGGCGGGAAGAGTCGCAGACAGGTACATACCTCAAGGTCAGCTGTAACGGGGTGGAGGAAATTAACATCGGTCTGGAATTTCTCTTTAACAATGATTTTATCCGTCCTGTCAACCCTGGAGTGGATTATGTCAAAGCATTTACTCAATTGAATTATAATCCTCAAAATGGATTAATGGTCAGTGACCTTTCGATTGCGCCATTTTATTTTAAGGATTTCAAAGAAGTTGCTTTTTCCCTCGAAAATGTGACGGTCGATCTGGATGAATACCGGACAGATGTACCCTTTATTCAGGATTACCTGGATCAGGCTGGTTCCCTGGGAATGAATGCCAGGGAATGGACGGGATTTTATTGCCAACATTTTAAACTGATCATTGGAACCGGTTATCTTACCCAAAACAAGAGCGAACCACTTATCGTCGAAGGTGATCATGTCTTCATCGACGAACTGGGACTCACTGCCCAATTAATTCTGCAGAAGACCATTTGCAAACTGGATGAGACCCGGATCGCCGGTTGGCCCATTTCAATTGATGCTGTTCAACTCGATATTTTTACCAATCAACTTAGGGGGTTTGGCTTCAGTGGTCTGATCCACGTACCAGTCCTCGAGCAAAAAAGGGAAAGTATCCCGATACCGGAGGTTGGTGATGAACTGGAGACTGATCGGGTTGATGCCGGAGCATGCCTTCACTACAGTGCCCGGTTCATTCCGGACAGTGCAGGTCTCGAATTGACAGTCGAAGCAATGGATACCCATGAATTTTCCATTCCCATATTTTTTGGGAATATTCAGATTAAAGAGGGATCGTACCTGAAATTGACTGCGGGTGATGTATTGAAAATCGCCGCCAATTTAAATGGCGCTATTTCCATCAATGCTGATCTGGGTGGAAGTAGCGGAGATCACACCAGCCTGCAAACTCCGGAAATTCTTTTTGAGGGTCTGTTCGTTTCCAATCATGCACCCTACCTGATGGTGCAAAGTATTCGTAAAGGGGCCGGTGATTCATCGCATCTGGGAAAATTCCCGCTCACCTTTGATGAGATCAAGCTGTACGATCATGAGCCGGAAAAATATCAGGGACAGTTAAAAAAGTTGCATTTCGAGAATTTGCAACTGGAACTCGGTTCGATCACCGATGGGGATGCCCTTTCTGTAAGTTCCAGCCTGAATATTTATTTTGGTGTGACGTCCTTCCAGGGTAGGCAGCGATGGAGTGGTAAAGATCTGGAGATCGACAAGTTTCACTTTGCCGGCACTTTACCAGGAGTCGAATATATAGAAGGTCAGTTGGCCTTCCGGCGCGCCGATCCAACCTATGGAACCGGCTTTGTAGGTGGGGGGCTGGCCCGTTTTGGATTTTTGGATGCCACTGTATCGATGATGTGTATGTTTGGCAGCACCGGAGACGCCGGGTTTAAATACAGCTATGTTGATGCGGCGCTTGATTTTGAGCGTCCGGTGGGTGATCAGGCTTTCAGGGTTTATCTGCTGATCGCGGGCTATCATCAGAATATGGCGCGTCAGGAACTGACCCGATTTGAAACTGGTGATAATACAGCAGAAGAACTGCTTTCTATTGAACCGGGTGGCCATTTTCCGGATAATAAGTGGATTCCCACCCTGAAAAGCCGGGGTATCCGCGGCGGTCTGATCGCCCGGGCAGGGGAAGGGGCCATCATGGGGCTTCGGGTCCTGCATGAATGGAATCAGTCGGAGGGACAGGGAGTTACTTCGCGGTTCAAGCTGGAGGGTTTGATTGAGCTGATGCCCAGGGGAGATGATGCAGTGAGTCCGGCTACCAGACGGCTGGTCAATGAAGAAGAGACACCAGCCATCGCTGCTGAAGTAGCACCTGAAGATTTTGCCGGAAGTGGCGCCCTGGGCGGTTATATCCGCATTGAGTTAATCCGGAATCAGCAGGGTCATACCTTCAATGCCGCCCTCGGAATTCACGGAACTGCGGGTGGCATTACCATCGGGTTTTACGGTGAATATTATCGCGATCCGGATGCCTGGCATCTGTTTGTCGGCAAACCCGATAACCGGTTGCAACTGGGTTATTCGCTGACCGGTAGCGATATCGTTCAGGCATCCATTGCCATCCATGGCTATTTCATGATGGGTAACAGCGATTACCTGCCCCGTTCATTACCGGAACCCTATTCAATTAGCGGAGCCAATGCCACCAATCTCAGGATTGCATACGATAGCCTGGTGCATAATCCGGCAACCAATATTTACAATGCTAACCAGGCTGATCTCGCTCGGGGAAAGGCATTGGCATTGGGTGCCGGTCTGGGTCTAGCCATCCGGATTGCCGTTCCGGAAAGACAGGAATGGCTTCTGGTCGAAGCCGGAGCGGATATCGGTTTCGATCTTTTGTTAACCAAGTCTACCCCCGAATGCAACCTCCAAAGCCTGTCCGAGACCGGAATTAATGGCTGGTACTTCTATGGTCAGATGTATGCCGGCGTTGCGGCAAAAGTAGGTATCAAAATAAAAAACCGGGCCCTTAAGATCTTTGAAGGAGGAGCCTGTGTCTTAATTCAGGGTGCCGGATTTGAACCAACCTGGGGAGTGGGTACCTGGAGGTTTAATTATCAGGTACTTTTTATCCGGGGAGAAGCTCAGGGAATTTTTAAATTCGGACAACCCTGTACTGAAATTAACGCAAGTTTTAATCCGGATAGAATTCTGGAGAATATTTATCCCGGCCGGCCGGTCACCGCATTGGAGGAAGAAACCTCAGAGAATCTGATTAGTATGAACAGTGATTTCAGGATGGACTTTGTCCTGCCGGCTGACCGTAAAATATCCCAGACGCTGACTGATTTTCAGACGGGAGCTACCGAATCATTTAATATCAGACTGGTTTCCGAAATCGATCTGAAAAATCAGAATGGCAATATGGTCACCGGTGATATTTTATATGATAATCTGGGAATGACCCTGATCTTTCGTCCACAGGAAATGTTGGTTCCAGGTGACATTCTATCCCTGCGGGTAAAATCAACCATTTACGATGATCGGGGCATTTATTCGATCAATGGTAAAATGTTTACGGTGGACACGACCGTACATTACCGTGTCGATCCTAATGGCATTATGGGGCTTCGGACGGACGATATAGCAGTGAGCTATCCGGTAGTCAACCAACAATACTTTCATAAAGATGAATTTGACCGGATGATGGTAAGTTTCGGAAAAACGCTACCCTTGCAAAATGTGACCTTGACAAGTCATTTGCTCAGGGAGGTTGAAGGTCATTTCCTGGAGGTCGAGACCGGGATCCTGGAGATTGAGGAAACACGGCTGGTTCAACCGGTCTTTAAGAAGCTCGGGAATGCAGGTCGTTATCAGTGGGTCATCCGGGCTGATTCCGGAATCAGAGATCCCGTGGAAATTGTCCTGATTAGTTTTTCGACCAGCCGCTATGGCACATTTGCCGATAAATCCAGGAATATCCGGATTGCTGATTTTTCACTCAACACACTGGAAAAAATGGACTCAGTTTTACCGTTGCAAATAATCACAGATGAACCCCTGGAATTTCATGATGGTAACATCCTGACCCGCCTGATTGCCAAAAACGATGATAAGGAATCTGCAGACCTAAAAAGTAATAGTCAAGAACCGGGAAAAATTGCCGGGTTGGATGTGGAATCGGCGGTAACAGGCGAGCAGTATCTTACCCGCTTTCTAAGCACCTTTTCCCGTCATCCGCGTTACTCCTGGTTAGGAGAGGTCTACCATCATCATGTGCCTTACGGTACACTGGTCAGAATTAAATGCAGTGTAGATGATACCCCAGAAGCCAGACAGTCGGCTGATCCGGCCGATGCCTACCAGTCATACCACATGGATCCCTGGGTCGATCAGATACTGGTTGCTAAATCCGGTGAGATCCAGTATGATATCCTTCGGAATATTCATGCAGACTGGCAATACTTCCGGCAGCTAAAACCGGCAGTACCACCCTACTATGCCGATTGTATTGATTACGATCGCGGACCGGTTCCTTATTATAAGCCTGGATCTTATCCGGTGAAACTCCGGTATTTTATTCCGGGCTTTGAACAATATTCTTCATCCAATGCAATCCTTGATTTTAACCTTGTACACTAGATTCATCCATGCAATTTTATTTGTTTGTTTGACTGCCGGAGTCCATGCGCAGATCGATACATTATTTAGTATGGCAAGATTTGACCAGGGATCGCTTAAGATTCGGTGGTCCAGTTCCAATCTTGATATATTGAAAACTGGTTTAAACCGGGGATGGCAGGTACAATTGTACCGGAATGGCGATCCCTCGCCGGTTCGTTCGGAAGTGATCCGTTTCCGCCCAGTTGAGGAAATTATCCCTTTAATAATAACCCCAGGTGATAGCCTGGTTCTGGAGCTCTTTGAGACGATACGTTCCGGAGCTACTTTTTTCAAGAATGAAAATCAGCTTGACTGGTACCGATTTACCTTTTTATTTGGTTTACAGGATAATTTTGATTTATCAAAAAAATTAGGTTTTGCCTGTGAATTTACCGGATTGGATAGGGCAGTGGATTATCAGGTGACGGTCGATATATCCGGTGGAGGTTCTTATCATAAAGAAGTAGTCCCTGTGGTTTTTCAAGACCAGCTTCATTTACCCGTACCGGAAAAATTCCAACTCACTTGCAGGGCAAACCGGATTCACATCAACGGATTGATGAAGGAGTCGGCACGTCACTATGCTTCATTTTATCTGGAAAAGAGAGGTTTTAATGAAGACTCTTTTGAAAGGATCAATCCTCTGCCGCTGGTGGTTAATTATGCCTATGGAGATCCTCTGATCAGTTTTCTGGATTCGATCGAACCATCCGGATTTACTGAATACCGGATCAGGGGTAAGGACATGTGGGGGCAATATGGGCCGTATTCCGACCCGGTGAAGATTGATCCCTGTCACCTGGTTTATTTACCACCTCATCCTTTCATCATCCGGGAGACTGAATTAAGGCGAAGCCTACTGTTGCAATGGTCTATTCCGGACACCTTACGCCATCTTTTAAAGGGTTTTAATATTTACCGGTCCGCAACGAAATTTGGAGAGTATCGATTGCTGAATGAGCAATTGCTGCCACCATATGTCTTTGAATATTTGGATCATACTCCTTTCAAGACCGGCTTTTATCAGGTGCAGGCCATTTATCAGGGTAATATTGTCCGGAAGTCACTGGCTGTTCCGGGAATTTTAATCGATGTCTCCCCACCCGCAATCCCGGAGAATGTCAAAGCTGATTTGGACACCAATACTTTGGTTGTCACTCTAAGATGGAATGCAGTGACGGACAACGATCTGAAAGGATACCGGGTTTCCCGGGCCCATGCTGCTGACGCACCCAAATTCTTACTGAATAATCTGGAAATAAGTGATACGGTATTCAGGGATACACTCAGGAAATCCAGTCTTCACCGTATACTGTATTATTGGATTACAACAAGAGATTTCAGTCAAAATGAATCTTTTTACAGCGACAGCGTATGGATTGAGTTGCCGACAATTTATCCTCCTATTGCTCCCCGGATTACCCATGTTCAGCCGGAAAATCAATTTATTACCGTTTATTACGACCGGTCACCCAGTTCTGATGCAATGAGTTATACGCTGCAGAGACGGATGGTGTCCGCTCGCGAACCAGCTCCGGTTTGGCAGGATATACCGGTTTTTCCTGAGGAATGGAATAACCAGTTCATCGACAGTTTAGTGACCGGTTACGATACTGTTGAGTACCGGGTAATGGTAAATGGAGCGAACGGACTTACATCGGTTTCCAATATCCGTAGTGGAAATCTTCTGAAACCCGCTCTGTTGCCCGCCTTTGAGTTTGTCAGCGCCGAAGCTCAGGACACCATCATTGCCATTTATTTTGATTATCCGGATCAGTATCGTCCGGCCGGATTTCGGCTTATGGGAGGGATGAGTCCAGATTCTATGAAAACGGTTGCGGTGCTCGATGCCGCTGATATTATCCTGCAGGGCGGTGTCCGGAAGCATGATAAAACGAATGTGTACACATTGTACCGGTACCAGTTTAAAGGAGATCGCCAGTTCAAATATTTCAAGGTCAGGGCTCATGCGGAAAATGGTAAGGTGTCTCCATTTTCAACCATTTTTACCTATTAGTTTAGTGGTGAAGGGAGAGCGAAAATATCAGCTGGAATGCGACAGAAAAAGAAACCGTCGTTTGTTGACTTTGGTTTTTTTCAGCTGTATCAGTTTCATAGGTATACAGGCTCAGGACGTCGGACAGACCATCCAAACGCTGAAAGACCGTTGGGCGAATCAGCCGGTAACGATTTCCGGGAGTCTGTCGGGGCATGCACAGTTTAATACCATGGCTGGAATTTTACGGCGGCGTGACCCCCTGAATTTGAATTTATTTGGACAATTGAATTTGAATATACTGGGTATTGAGACTCCTGTTTCGGTAGCGATAGCCGATGGAAATACAACCTACCGGCTGCCTTCCTACACTTTTGTCGGGATCAGTCCTTCGTATAAATGGGCCAGGGTCCATTTATTTCGGCGAAGCATGCATTTTTCCGATTATACGCTCAGCGGTCATGGATTTAATGGTGCGGGCATAGAACTTGCCCCGGGAAAATTCCGGCTGATGGTCATGACAGGCACCTTGAGGAAGGCCAGAGCGGAGGACTACGGTTTTCGACAGGAACTTGATCCTTTTTATCAAAGGCGTGGCAATGCTATACGATTGGGTTACGAACATGAGGGAGATCAATTTTTTACCACCGTTTTTAAAGCATCAGACGACGAGCATTCGCTGACGATATCCGATAGTCTGGGTGTCATTCCCCAGGAGAATGTAGTGGTCAGTGCGGAGGGAAAAAAGAAACTATCCAGGTCTTTAGTCATCGAGGGTGCCTATGCCTACAGTATTGTATCGCAGGATAAGCGGCTTCCGTTTCGCAGGGGTATCGGGTTTGAAAACATTTTATCGCCCTTGATATCGCTGAACTCCTCCAGCAGATCGGGCAATGCCTACCATTTTGTATTGGATTTTAGTCCGGTTGCCACCTGGGCGATTAATTTTAAATACCAAAGGGTGAATCCCAATTTCATTTCACTGGGTACTTTACAATTTCGGAATGATTTTGAAAACTTCAGTCTGGGTTACCGGGGCAAACTGGCAAAGCAGATCACCTTGAATGGAAGACTGGGGATCGAACGCAATAATCTCGATAGGCGGGAAATCGAGAATCGTGAACGTTTTATTGGTTCCCTGCAGATCGGTATTCCGGTCAATGACCAATGGCAGAATAGTTTTTCATACAGTAATTTCAGGCAGACCACCCGGCTGATCGACAATAGTAATCCCTTTGAGCCGGTCGATTCGATATTTTTAGGCAGTGTCAATCAGCATTTTGGATTCAGTTCCAGTTACCGGATCAGTACCTCCCAGCGGTTGCTGTTGAATTTCTCCCACCAGCGGGCGAACAGCATTGTGAATGACCGGATTAGTCAGGCTACTTCCAAAGTGCATAACGTAATACTCAATTATCATTGGTCCCCGGAAGAAAGCCGTATTAACGGCGGGTTATCCCTTTTATGGAACGGATTTCGGCAAAATACGGTGAAGACCTCGGTCATTTCTCCGGTCTTGCAGTTGAATTATCAGGCTTCGAAGGCTATAAATACTACATTGTCCGTGACTCGCAATTTCACCCAAATCAATCAAGCCAGTAATGGGAGTATTCTTCGAATCGGGTTGGGAGGTCAGTACCGGATCACGAAGAAACAGCGGATTATTTTGAATCTGCAATACCTTGATCGCCGCGGGGCCATCGCCAACAATTTCAGGGAATTGAATGGACGGTTGGGGTATAGCGCTGACTTTTAAGAGGAGAGAAGAGGATTGCCAAAAAAATTGAGGTCGCGGAAATCGCAGAGTGGGTCAATCTTCGATTCTTGATCAATAATTATTGCGAAGGGACAGGGGAGATACTTTGACAATTATCGGGGCTGTTTTTGGGAGTGTTTAGATTGATAAATTTGGTGGATTTGGTAGAAGTGGTGTGAGGAGATAAAAAAGGAAGGTACCTCTCGCGGAGGTGGCAGAGATTGCAAAGGGTGGGATCAAGCTAAAAACTCGAACCATTATTTGGAGTATTGAACGATATTATAATGGGGATCTTGGCGGTCTTAGCGTCCTTGGCGAGAGGAAAAAAATGTGAGGGAAGGTGCCTCTCGCAGTGGTGGCAGAGATTGCAAAGGGTGGGATCAAGCTAAAAAC
>CAYRYD010000076.1:0-19985 GCA_964428345.1 uncultured Saprospiraceae bacterium
ATGAAAGGCAAAGTTCATTGAAATAGTTGTATATGGGGTAACACCCCCGACTTTGACCTGCGGTTAACCCTGGCCGGAGGCCGTTGCTACAATCAGACCATCGGTCGTTTCCTTGGCGCACGATAGTTACAGTTCGGTAGCACCAAATTGGTCCGGTTACCGGTTTGCATTCGACAACCCTGCCAACGTAACAGACCCCACCGGCAATTATGAAATAACCGATCATTACAGAGTGTTGGGGGAAGAGCAAACCGGTGAACAAATCGAACCACAAAAGGCCGGAGATGACCCTATCGATGTACTGTATACGGATGGATATGGACTGTATAGTAGCAGAGGGGCTACCGGCGCTTTATTGTTAAGTGGGGTGTATCCGAATGCAAAACCTGGGCCTGGACCGGGTGATCCAATTCTACCCGGTCATCCCTTATTCGGATTGATCGACTCCCGACAAGATGATTTGGGTAACTGGCATTATTATAAAAGAGGAACCAATGAAGAGATACATACCTCTGAAAGCGGATTAGATTATCTTTTTAATCAGGCCCATGCCTTTTTACCCAATGCGGTGGGGCAGGTGGAATGCCAGCTTCAATCTTGAGAGTCGTAATTGGGTTATTTTTGAATACTATTCATCATTAATTTTCTGACAAATTGCGATAACAATTTTAGTAGTGTCGATTACAATTTCGTTTTACACTATCCTAACCGGCTGATTTGACCTGGCAGACCTGTAAATGGCTTCGATCAATTGCACGGATTTACGCCCTTCCCTCCCATCAACCAAAGGTACCCGGTTTTCACGCACTGCCGTGGCAAAATCCTCAATCTGCCGGCGATGAGGTTGATGACTGATCGCCATCGGATCGGATGATCCGGAAACGGATACCTTTTGTTGTTCTCCCCCGCCCGGCTGTTCCAATCCCTGGATATTAACCGCAGACAGACGACCACCTTCCAGGATGATACTTCCCTTCTCTCCGTATACTTCCAGTCTTTCCGGATATCCCGGCCACATGGAAGTACTGGCCTGAATCTGTCCCAATGCACCGTTCCTGAAATTCACAATCGCCATTGCCAGATCTTCTCCTTCTATGGCATGAGTCATGGTGCGTACCTGACCGTATACTTCGCTGATCTCACCTCCAAGAACCTGGAAAAGATCGACAGTATGGATCCCCTGATTAATCAGGGCGCCCCCTCCATCACCCCGTAAGGTACCCCGCCAATGGCTGCCTGCATAATAACTTTCACTCCGGTACCAGGGAACGACAGCATTGACCGCCACCAATGTCCCAAGCAAACCCTTCTGAACCATGTCATGCATCCGGATGAAATCGTCATTAAACCGGTTCTGAAATATGCAACCGAGCTTTACCCGATGCTCCTCACAAATGGCAATCATCTGGTCAACCCTTTCGGTATTGATCTCCAGGGGCTTCTCACAAAGTACATGTTTTCCGGCCATGGCAGCCTGCCGGGCAGGCTCCAGGTGATTACCACTGGCGGTACAGACACAAACAATATCGACCTGTTCATGCTCCAGCAATTCCGGCAAATGGTGGTAAGTCCTGATACCGAATTTCTTTTCAGCTTCCGCAGCGCGGACGACCCCTGAACTGCACAGCGCAGTCACCGTACAACCTTCTATCTCCGCAATACTTTTTATGAAATGACCGGCAATCGAGCCGGTGCCCACAATGGCAAAGTTCAATTTCTGAGACATCCCATGTTCCTTTAATCAGGACCAAAATAGACATATTGAATCGTATCCCAAAGAAAGGCAATGGAATGTTACTGTAAGCACACAAAGGACCTCTCAACCAACTGTTCGTTACATATCCTGAGTAATCTGTTCCAGCAATCTGATTAAATCGGATTCTTCTTTCAGGTTGAGATCCTGCTGATCGATGATCTTTGATATTTGTCTGTCGTCCAGCAGCTCATTGATCAGACGTTTCCGCTTTGAAGCGTTGCCGATGATTTCACGGCATTGTCCGCGGTACAGTAAAAAGATCTTTTCAGATTTAATCATCCGGTAATTATCATCTCCGATTCCCAGTTTTTCATGATAGGAGGGATTTTTCTGTTCTACTTCATGAATCCTCAATAATAGCAGACCGTCACGATCACACAAAATTTCTGCATAATCTTTTTGTACAGGAAGACAGGGATCTTTGAAAGAAGCCAGTGAGACATAGGTCCGGTTATCCACTTCCCAGGTCAAAACGTACCCTTCAGGAACTATTTTCACACCTTCATTCGTCGCAATCTCCAGCGCATCTTCCAACAAATTGTAGTTGACCAATAATCCCTCTTTTACCAGCTCATTCTCAAAGACAACACGGGCCGTTTTCCATTGAGAAAAAAGGTAGTAATCACCCCGGAGCCCGGGTTCCTCCTCCGGGTTCAGATAAATCCAACCGGTTTTATCGGTGTTGTCGATCAGGGTTGGTTTCAGGTGTTCCTTTTGAGCTTGCAAACAGACCGGCATTAGAGATGAAATAAGGAAGATAATTTTTCTCATGGTTCGATGACGATTTTTAATGTCGACCTATGATTAAAGACGCACCAGTATATCCCTGATGGAATCCGACTCAGATCAATGGTTGCATCAGGATTGGACTCTTCGTGAAATGTGCGTCCCATCCGGTCGACTATTCTGATATGCTCAATATTTACCAGGCTTTCAAGAAACAAATAACCTGAAGTGGGATTGGGATAGACGTTGACGAAGTATGACGCTTCATGGTAGGATGTGATCACATCCCCTTCAATAACTCCTTTGGAGATCAACTGTCTGCCGTGAAAGCCTGAAAATCCAGCGGGATAGAAACCAATACTGAATACGGCATTAATAGAAGCCTGATAATCTCCGATCGACTCACCCTGATTCAGAATTCTGCCGGTTTCCGTCACCGGATTGACATACTTCCAGATCTCATTGCCGGCATGATCATATTCCATAAACGTTCCCCGGGGGCCAACACAAAGGAGCAGATGATCATTCCCGAGATTGATGACATTGGAAAACAAGGGTGCATAGATCGACTGACTGTCTGCCGGAACAAAGGTTTCGGTAAAGTCCTCCGGTAAAAATATACCGTTTACTCCTTTCGGATAATTACCGGTAATCGTGGGTGTCAGAACCAATGACTCAACGGTCGAGTAAATTTCCGGTTGTCTTCCATTCCCGTTATTATACAGGTACACGGTGCCACCCGGCTCCTCTGCTGACCATACCCAATGGAGACCATGCTGTCCAAAGAGACGCTGATCACTGGCACTACCCAGGTCATAAGCCGGCGGATTGCCCCATCGCCACAACAAGTCGCCTCCTTTCCCCGATCTCCCTCCCTGGCCGGTCCGGGCCTCTTCGGTAGTTGTACTGTGGTCGATGATCCAGATTTCATTGAAGCCCCGGCTGCTGACCATAATCTGATCGAGGCCGGGGTGATATTCCACAGCATTACCATGGATCCAGTCGGCCAGGCTATTTTGATAATAATTGATATTGATCTTTTCCGGATGATCGGCAATGATACCATAATTCTCTTTGGATGGATCAACGTCCTGAATCAGATGATCCCATACGTGCCATTCCCAGACTATCTCGCCTCCCTGCTGACCTTGAGGCTTCACTTCCACCAGATGATCCGGCCATAACTGACCAGCGCCGATAGCCCCTGGATTCCTGCCAGCCTGTTCGGCCTCTTCCCTGGTTTTCTTTTCCCAGGCGAGTATAAGTACATTTCCGTCAGGTAAGATTTCAAAGTCGTGATGTTGTCTTACCAGAGGGGTTGAATAGCGGAATTCCCACGCTAAATTGCCGTCCCAATCCAGCATTTCAATAATTCCGCCAGCGCCTCCGCTGTTGAGGTAAGTATCATCCGTGACCCTTCCTGCCCGGTATAAAAAACCGTCTTCGGAGAGGTAGGCCGACATACCCGGCACGTAGTTGCTCTCCCAAGAATGCACCAGTTTTCCGTCCCGGTCAATAAGGTAGGTCGTCCGGTGATTTAACGGCGTAAACAAAATATAACCCGGGTCAGCCTGCTCGTTACGGATCAGGCCAACGGTTCGTTCCTGAGCAAATAAAGGATTGCAGATAAGCGTCAAGGATAACAACCAGAACAGCTGAAATGGGATAATCCCGAAGTTCTTTTGCACCTGCATTCTGCACATTTGCTGACTCATACCTGATAACTGGTGGTCGTCTTCTTTTCAATATAATGCAAAGAGGGTATTTCACCCTCCCTGCCATGATTCCTGATTACAAGTGTGTCTCGGTTCCTGCGAAGTTACGATCTCCTGATCAAAACAACGCCGGCCAGTCCTGACCGTCCGTGCGGGTCATTCGCAATGTGACGTGATCGAAACACCCTCCGTTAGCCCCGGACAGGGTGACCATCAGTACAGGCCCGTTTACCTCATCAACGATCAGCGCCCAGGCACAGCCATATCCGTCCGCGGGAGTGATACTAAGATCATTGCAGAGGTCAATGATCCTCAGTGGTGAAGCAGCGGTTTGCTCACAACAGCCATAGGCGTTCTGATAGGTCCCGAATGAATAGGACGGCCAGCTGTAATTGCCATTGGAGTTGGTAATCCAGGTAAAAGTACCCGACGATAGTTCAACCGGCGCCCCGTAGGCATCAACGGCTTCCAGCACCTCATAGTTGACTTCTACTCCCAGCTCAGATACGCAGTTTACGGCATACTGAAGGAGCACGGTATAACCCGGGTGATTGAAAAAACTGGGACTATAAGCCAAAATAGGCTGCCCCAGGTTATTGTTGATGAAAGCCGGTGAATGTCTGCCATCGGCAAAATGTACACCACCGGCTACAGTCACGATATCACCCAGCTGGAGTGAATCAGGTGAGGTCAACTGAGGAATCGCGTTGACGATGTCCATTCCGCTATAAGTAAGGGTAGCCGGCCAGGTGGTCGTACTACCTATGATTCCGGTGTAACTATTTCCGGTCGATGCATCCGTCCACATCACCTCGATATCCAGCATTTCAACGTCGGAAAACTCCAGATTTGTGGTGGTTCGACCCGATCCCTGGGTCTTGCCATCGGCACTCTGGGCTAAATTATTGGCGAAATCCACACCGATTTCCATGGTAAAGTCTGCCGCCCTGCCTAATCCAATGAAGCCATCGTCATTAGGGGTTTGCGAAAAATTTGGCAAGGCTCCGGTCGGAAAATCATCCAGTGAAAATAATTTATCGTCATCGACACAAGATGATGGCAACAAAACTCCAATTATCAATAAACTATATAATATATTTTTCATGATTCGGATTATTAATGATTATTATGGGTCACCGCATTATCTGGAATAGAGACAGTCTTAACATATTTTAGTTGGGATCCCAAAAGACGCGGTCGGTAGTCGGATTCTTCTGAGGTGGTGCATTCTGATTTAGGTTCAGATCTTCCGCTCTCCAGGGTAACGATACCAGAAAAGGAACGGATGACGAGGTAAACAATGCATAGGGACCCGTATCCGTATTCGGATCAAAAATCACCGGATATCCTTTTCTCCGGTAATCGTTATATGCGTCGATCGTATTGCCAAATCCGGCAATCCACTTCTGGGTAAGGATGATTTCCATTTTGCGATCGTCATCTCCCTGATCATACTCGGCCAGGACTGCGGCGATGTAAGCATCGATTTGTTCACTCGTGATCTGCGGTACCACCTGGGAAGTTCCGGTACCCGTCACCACCTGATTTACCTTGGTAAAGGATGCCTGAATAGCCGACATCAGCAATGCACGGGCATCGCCGTCAATCACCCCATCCAGAGCCAGTTCAGCTTCCATATACAGACGGGTGTAATAGGTGAGCATCCTTTCCGGTGCCGCACCGGTACCGGTGTTTGCCGTGACGGTTACTCCTGAACCATCATCGTACCAACCCCCAACCGGGTAAATGCCCAGTACCGTTTGTGACACATCCTGTGCCTGGGCCTGATTCGGTCCGTTGCTGCCAAAATGGATGGTTAGAAAGCCATCAGCATCCAGTCGTTCAGAGGGGTTCTGGGGAGCCTCCCCCGGGAGTAGTTGCCTGTGAAAATAATAGGGAACCCGCGGATCCACAATTCCGGAAAAGATCGACGGATTATTCCCCTTCATGATATCCCAAAACCAGGGACTGATGTAGTATGTCTTCGTCTGATTGGCATAGTCGATCACAAAGCCATTGTGACGGTTCTCCGGTGATACCGACGAGCCGTATATCAATTGAAAGTCGTCAGCAGAGGAACTAATCAGATTGCCCTCTGAGACCAGAGTCCGGATCTGGTCATCAACATTGGAGACCATTCTGAGATTATTGAGCATACGCAGTTTAAGAGTTCTACCGAATCGGATCCAACGGGCATTGGAACCACCGTAGATCAGATCATCAGCCGCCGGTTTGAGCGGTTCCGTATTTGTGGAATTCATGATATTGGCAATCCCTTCGTCGATCAAATCCAGCAACTGTGCATAGATTTCTGCATCATCATCAAATCTGGGATTCTGAAATTCCTGCAGATTGTGGGCTTCGCTAAAGGGAATGTCACCCCATACATCGACCATCACACTGTAGGTGTAAGCCTTGAGTAATTTTCCAATCCCGGCATATTCGAGGTTCGCTACCTGTCCATTGGACACATTTTCGGCAGTCTGGATCAGGACATTTAAATCCTGAAGGGCAATGTCATAAAATTGTTGCCAGGCAGCAGTGATCATAAAGCTGCTACCCAGCGTGCCATACCGGTCCGGATCTCCCCTCCGTACGGTTTGATGCATAAAAACACTCAGATGAGAACTCAGACCAGTAGTAGATAATCCTGTGGCTCCCGCGATCGCTACCTGCGAATTGGTGAGCAACTGGCTGAGCGCGGCAGTGGTGGGGTTATTGGGGTCGGTATTGATATCAAAAAAGTCATCACTACAGGAAGAAGCCAGCAGCAGCATGCCTCCCAATATGATTGATCCTATCTTTTGTTTAATTCTTTTCATGGCAATGGTCATTTTTTATTAGAAGGTCACATTCAGCTTTAGTCCATATCGTTTGGACTGGGGAGCGGTGGCGTATTCAATACCCTGGGTATTGGTTGCACCAAACCCGTTTCGTTCCGGATCCAGATTAAGGGAGTGTGGAATATTGGGTGCAAAAAACCAGAGATTCCTGCCCGTGAAAGTGAGCGATGCATTGCCGAAAGGTGTCCGGTCCAGTAGTTTTTTGGGTAAAGTATAACCCAGACTAATTTCCCTCAGGCGGATCACGGTTCCATCAAAGACCGACATATCGTCCTGTCCGTTGACAAAAAACGATCGCGTATTACCAGGTTGAAAGAAAATATCGTTAGTGGTAATCTGTATGGTATTCGGTATTTTATTTCCATTTTCATCCGTAAGAGGAAGTCCGGTATTGGGATCTCCCAGGAATCCGGGAATGATCCGGGATGGCTCACGGTCCTCCGTATCCTCCACGACTCCCCTCCCCATCAATCTTTCCGTGGTGGTCGAATAGAAATCACCTCCATGGCGGTAATCAACCAGAAAAGAAAGAGAAAGACCCTTAAAGGAAAAAGTATTGGAAATACCCAGGGTGAAATCGGGATTTGGATCGCCAATGATTCCAAAACCATTGTTCTCCAGAGAGGCAAACAGCGAACCGGATGCCGGGTCAATCAGCAGATTTCCCTGATCGTCCCTGGCAGTGACCGTACCATATAAGGCCCCATAAGGCTGACCTACTTCCAGGACCGGCCGGATGCCACCGCCAAAAAGATTCCGGATATTGATGCGATCAACGCCCTCTTTCAACTCGATGACTTCGCTTTCATTTTTTGTGAAATTGGTGAAGATATCCCAGGTCAGTCCGTTACGCAATTTAAGGGGTACCAGTCGCAATCCGATTTCAATACCTTTATTTTCGAGATTCCCAAAATTAGTGGTCAGCTGCTCAAACCCGGTCGCAGAAGGGACTGATATATTGGCTATCTGATCAGTTGAGTTACGCTTGTACAATGAAAAGTCCAGATCGATCCGTCCATAGAAAAACTCCAGCCGGCCCCCAACCTCGAGCTCAGAAGTAAACTCCGGAGTCAACTGGTTGTCAGCGGCTACGTTGCCCTGAGTAATTCCGGGTTGCCCCCGGAAGGGGAAATCACTCTCGGCAGTTGATCCGATCAAGCCGGTATTGGCCCCAAGATTTACATTAAAAATATTGTTGAGTGAATAAACGGGCGCGTCGTTACCCACCCGGGCCCAGCTGGCTCTCAGTTTGGCATTGGTAAGCACCCGGCTATCAATTTTCAGTGCCTCGGTCAGAACGGCTGAAAGGGCAAAGCTGGGGTAAAAGTAGCTGCGATTATCGGCCGGCAGGGTTGATGACCAGTCATTGCGGCCTGTTGCGTTCAGAAACAAATAATCGTTATATCCGAACGTCAGATCGTAGAAAGCCCCGATCAGCCTGCGTTTGGAAAAAAGACCGCCATTTGGTACCAGCGTATTGGTATTGTCAATATCGAAGATACCGGGTGAAATAATCTGCGTGCCCAGCACTGCCTGTCGATCGACAGTACGTTGATTGAGGTTATGACCCACCGTTGCCCGGAGACTGAAGACATCACTGAGTTGGTCATCGAAAGTCAGCAGCAGGTTGGACTCAATCTCTTCAAAACTGATGTCGTCATCGATGATGGCGCCCGCCCGGCTATATCCAATCGAACCCTGATCCCACACCAATTGACGCCTGGTGGTATATTGGTTGGCACCAATGGCGTAGGTGATGTTAAGATTCTTTGCGATATCATAACCCAGGCTCAGTTTTGCTCCGATTCGGTCGGTACGTTCATCAAGTCCATTGTGTTTCCAGGACCACAGGGGGTGGTCGATTGCATTGGTATTGTAAAATACGCTATACCCATTGGAAGGATTTTCGAACCCAAGATCCGTATTCCAGTTTCTTGCCAGCCAGAGGGTCCGGGCAAAAGAAGAAGCTGCATCCGGTGAAACGGCTGCGGCTTCTCCAAAGAATGGTCCCTGTGTATTGCTACGGGTATAGGTCAGATTGCCATTGAGGGTGATACCATTCGTGAGTCTACCACTTGAACCCACACTGACCGAAGTCCGGTCAAAACCGGAGAATGGTATATAACCATCCTGATCCAAATGGGAGAAAGTCGCCGCGATCCGGGCATTCTCCCCACCGGAGCTGATGGTCAGGGAGTTTTCAACCACATGACCATTCTGGAAGAGATTCTTGACATTATCCGGTTGCGCCACATAGGGTGACCATGCCGGCAAGTCGGGGAAAGCGGCCCGGTAGTTTGGCCAGGTTGGAAACGAATCCAGGCTGGAAAAAGCCGGTCCCCAGGAGCCATTGGAATTGGAATATAAAAAGTCTGCGCCAGCGCCATAGGTATTCTGAAAATCGGGGAGCCCCGTAATCTGCTCGATCGAATAGCTGGAGGAGAAAGAAATCTCGGTACCCCTTTGACCTGCCCGGGAAGTTCCGGTTTTGGTCGTGATAACGATCACCCCGTTGGAAGCTCTTGATCCGTAAAGTGCTGCTGCCGCCGCACCCTTCAGGACCGAGATATTCTCAATGTTATTGGGATCAATGTTGGCGATGGGTGTGCCGTATGCTGCTCCCCCGGTCAACTGATTGGTCGTGTTGTATTGGGTATTATCATACGGAATTCCGTCAATGACAAAAAGCGGTTCATTATTGCCCAGAAATGAAGATCCCCCGCGGATCACAATCCGGGTAGCGCTTCCTGGTGCGCCGGAAGAACCTGAAATCTGAAGACCTGGTACTTTGCCGGATAACGACCGGAGGATGTCGGGTTCTGCCTTTTGCTGCACCTTGTCCCCCTTGACTTCCTCCACCGAATAGCCGATCGACCGGTTTTGTCTTTCGATACCGAGAGCGGTAACGACGGCTTCAGACAGGGTCAAGCCTTCGGTCAATACAACATCAATGACATTGGAAACACCGATCTCAATTTCCTGGGTGGAGAATCCGGTATAACTGAAGACCAGAGTCCTTGCTCCTTCCGGAAGCATTAATTCATAGGTACCATCGATGTCAGAAGCGGTTCCAACTGAAGTACCCTTGACAATAATATTTGCACCGATCAGGACCTCCCCATCCGGATCGGTAACCTTACCGGTGATCGTACGTTGCTGCGCCATGGCCGTAGTCAAGGTGAGCACGCACACGATACATACGTGAACGTATTTTTTCATACAAGTAGGCTTTTTTAATAATAGAATGATCTTACGGAGAGCTTTTTCACGGTGATCTGCCAATGCATGGCATCAGCACAGTCATATTAAATACGGTCGATAGCAGAGGTAAGCTGTTATCGTTTTCTTAATATGATGTGAACAGGTCTTATCCTGCTGTAAGTCAATTATTATTAGCTGTGAACTGCCCCCTGAATCTTTCCATGTACCTATTCATGCCTCCTCACAGGGTACCATCATAAACAGTCAGATTTATTGTTGGATGAAAAGGGATTACTTCAGAATTACCTATGGAATTACTACCCCTCTACCCAATATAAAATAACCACAAATCCTTTATTACAACCATAATATTGATTACCTTAACAGAATTATCAAACGTAAAATCAACACCATGGAAAGTATCTTACCATTGATCATTCAGCTGTTAAGCGGTGCCGCCGGAGGAAATCTGGCCGGTTCACTCCTGAAAAAACTTTCGCTGGGAACCCTTGGCAACTCCATCGCCGGAATTCTGGGAGGTGGTTTGGGAGGCCAACTCCTCGGTGCCCTGGGTATGGCCAGCGGAGGAGATATGGGAATGGATATCGGTAGTATCCTGGGTAACATTGCCGGAGGAGGTGTCGGAGGTGGCGTTTTGATGGCGATTGTGGGCCTGATAAAAAATGCGATGAGCGGTAAAAAATAACTCAGGAAGCTCCGTCGTCAGTCACTACCTGAAACAGGTAATACAAGATATTGACCAATCTTTACTCGCTGTATCACCCGGATGCTCTGATATCCAGGAGAAGGATGGTTGGTTTGTCATTGGTGTCCTAATGATATTGAATTTCAGGTAATGAACCTGCGATTTAACCATTGATTATTACTGACCACCAGAGGCAGGATCTCAGCAGATCCATTGTATTCCATCACATTAGGGTGCATACATTGGAGGTCGCAATTGTCGCTTCTAATGACGGTTGTGTGAAGCTGATTGATTCCGTGAGATATCATTTGGTTGTTAATTTCCGGGCATCATCATTATTGCCCGACATGAATAGCCAGGGTGGAGTATCAATTCTGATATTATTTCTATCTTTTGCCGGTATTAATATAGTCAGATGAAATTTAAAATCCTCAGTATCTCTTTTATCATGTCTGCGCTATCGCTGGTGGCCCAGACGTCTTCTGAATTCCATCTGGAGGTTGTTCCAGACTTTTTTAAAACCACCGTCGATGGGAACATCATTCAACCAACCGGGGTCGCGGTCAATTCCAAAGGACACATTTTTGTCTTTAATAAGGGTAATCGCCAACTGATGGAGTTTGATGCTCAGGGTAATTATCTTCGCTCGTTTGGACAGGGCCTGTTTATTGATCCCCATGGCCTGCGAATCGATCACGAAGACAACATCTGGACGACCGATCTGGAAACTCACGTCGTATTGAAACTGAACCCGCAAGGGCAGGTTATGATGGTCGTTGGTCAACGCATCACCCCCGGCCTTTTTGACGAGGCCCGCCAATCAGTCCTTTTTTATAAACCTGCTGACGTGGCCATCCGGAGCAACGGTGATATCTATGTTGCGGATGGATACGGAAATCACCGGGTCGTCCATCTGGACAAGGACGGAAACCTCATCCGGACCTGGGGAGAGAAAGGTCCGCAAATCGGCAATTTTGACAATCCCCATAATATTGTAGTGGACCGCAACCGGGTTTATGTAGTGGACCGCAACAACAAACGGGTACAGGTTTTTGATACGGATGGCAAATTTGTCAGTGCCTGGACACACCTGGGAATACCCTGGGGCCTGGCTGTCAGTCCGGAACGCAACCTTTACCTGGTAGATGGTGATGCAGAGGTGATTTACAAACTGGATATGGACGGTCAGGTACTGGGCAAATACGAAGCTGGTCCGGGTAGAAGCCCCGGTCATTTGCGGGCAGCTCACGGCATCGCCGTCGGTCCGCAGGAGGAACTCTACGTCACGGAAGTCCTTAACTGGCGGGTTCAGAAATTCCAGCAACACTGGCAAAAAGGAGATTGGGAGAGAGTCATTACCAGCAACTGCGCCAACCACCGGCACGAATCGGCTTTTGCCGAGGTCGATGGTAAGTTTTATGCTTTTGGTGGTCGAAACACGCATTCGGTCGACATTTATGATCCCAAAACACGCATCTGGTCAGCGGGTGCCAACAGCCCTTTGGAAATGCACCACTTTCAGGCCATCGTGTACAAAGGGGAGATTTGGGTCATCGGCGCCTTTACCGGTCCCTATCCCAAAGAGGAACCCATCGCATTTCTCCATGTATACAATCCCGTGACCAACTGGTGGCGAACTGCCGGCAGGCTACCCGATGGACGACATCGTGGTTCTGGTGGTGTGGTTGTGCATAATGATAAATTTTACCTGTTATGCGGGAATGAACTGGGGCACTACACCGGTCATACCACCTGGTTTGACGAATTTGACCCGGCTACCGGTGAGTGGACAGCGATGCCGGATGCTCCCCATACCCGTGATCACTTTCACGCCGCAGTGGTGGATGGCAAACTCTATGCAGCGGGTGGCCGTAACTCGTCGGCCAAAACCAACAGCGTAATTGATGCGACATTTGGTGAAGTCGATGTTTTTGATTTTGCCACCAAAACCTGGTCGACCCTGCCCTCCTCCTCCAACATCCCTACGCAACGGGCCGGCACCACAGTGGTGGTCGATGGCAACCGGCTGATTGTGATGGGAGGTGAAAGCGGTACGCAGGTACCCGCCCACAGCGAGGTAGAAGCACTTGACGTCCGATCCGGCACCTGGACCAAATTGCCTCCGATGCTACAGGGCCGGCATGGTACCCAGGCTGTCTTGTATCATGGCAGAGTCTACCTGGCCGGAGGCAGCAGTGACCGGGGTGGCGGCCCGGAAATGAAAAGCCTGGATTGCTGGTCTCTGCCATAAATCAAATCAGGCACAGGGACTTGGAAGACTGTCTGATTCGTGGCTTTTTTCTAATTTGGACAAATGAAACCGGCCGATAAAGTCAAAGATTATTTGTCAGCACACTCTGAGTGGTCAGGCATTTTGACCCGGCTCCGGCAAATCATGCTGGAAACCGGTTTGGAGGAAGATTTTAAATGGAATCAGCCGGTCTACACTCACAACGGAAAAAATGTAGCAGGGATCGCTACTACGAAAAATTTTGCGGGTGTCTGGTTCTTTCAGGGAGGCTTATTAACGGATCCGTTAAGGGTGCTGGTCAACGCTCAGGAAGGCAGAACCAGGGCAATGCGTCACTGGCGTTTTTATTCGGAACCGGAAATTCATGTGGAGAGCCTGATGGCGTACCTCAAAGAAGCCATAAGAAATCAACAGGAAGGAAAGACCATTAAAGCTGACCGGAATAAAAATCTGGAAATTCCCGATTTGTTACAGCATGCCTTTGACCAGGATGTTTCCCTTAAAACCGCTTTCGATCAACTCAATCTGACCAACCGGAGAGATTTTACCGAATATATTGAAACCGCCAAAATGGAAAGCACGAAGTTGAAGCGATTGGAGAAGATTATCCCCATGATTAAAGCGGGTACCGGACTGAATGACCGCTATAAATAGATTGTTTAATCGTTTAATTGTTTAATTGTTTAATTGGCCAATAGATGACATTAATGAGTACTGTCAAATTATTATTGAATTTTAGTATTGTGTTAATAATCACAACGCTTTGCAGTGTTATAAACATCAATGCCCAGAAACGCATGATCCCGGTTGACACCATGGTGATCACTAACCATGAGGTTACTATCGACAACAAAAGGGTACCTTACCGGGCCACCACCGGAACTCAACCGGTGTGGGGTGACGATGGCAAGGCGATTGCAGCACTTTTTTACACCTACTACGAGCGGACAGATATCCAGGATCAGAGCAGCCGGCCTCTGGTTTTTTCCTTCAATGGAGGTCCCGGATCGGCTTCGGTATGGATGCACATTGCCTATACCGGTCCGGTGCTACTGGAAATAGATGACGAAGGATACCCGGTTCAGCCGTATGGTATCCGGGAAAATCCATATTCAATTTTGGATGTGGCCGATATTGTTTACATCAATCCGGTCAACACCGCCTATTCCCGGATGCTCGATCCGGAAACCGACAAGAAATTATTTTTTGGTGTCAATGCCGATATCAAATATCTGGCAGAATGGATGAGTAATTTCATCAGCCGGAAAAACCGCTGGCGGTCTCCCAAGTACCTGATCGGAGAAAGTTACGGTACTACCCGGGTCTCCGGCCTGGCTCTTGAACTCCAGAATGCCCAGTGGATGTATTTGAATGGCGTCATTCTTGTTTCGCCAACCGAACTGGGCATTGAGCGCGATGGTCCGGTGGAGGCCGCCAACCGGTTACCCTATTTCACCGCTGCTTCCTGGTTTCACAGGGCCTTGCCTGCCGATCTGCAGGAAAAAGACCTCGATGCTTTGCTTCCGGAAGTTGAAGACTACGCCTTGAAACATTTGTTACCTGCCCTGTCCAAAGGTGGATTCCTGGATATGGAGTCTAAAAAGGAGGTGGCAAGTCAGATGGCACGGTATTCCGGTCTCAGTGAGGAATCCATCCTTGAAAATAATCTCAACGTTCCGATCCCCTATTTCTGGAAAGATCTGATGCGAAAAAGCAGCGGGTATACCCTTGGCCGGTTGGATAGCCGTTACCTCGGAATCGACCGTCAACTGGCTGGAACCCGGCCGGATTATAATTCCGAACTGACGTCGTGGCTGCACTCATTTACTCCGGCGATTAACTACTATATAAGAGAACACCTGAAATTCAAGACCGATGTAAAATACAACATGTTTGGCCCGGTACATCCCTGGGACCGGAGTGGCGACCAGACTGGTGAAAACCTGCGACAGGCAATGGCTCAGAATCCTTATCTGAATGTAATGTTTCAATCAGGCTATTACGATGGGGCAACGACTTATTTCAATGCCAAGTACAGTATGTGGAATCTCGATCCCAGTGGCCGGATGAAAGACCGGTTGCGCTTTGAAGGTTACCGGAGCGGACATATGATGTACCTGCGTAAAGAGGATCTGCAAAAAGCCAATGATCATATCCGGCAATTTATTCAAAAAACTTTACCAGGTACCGGCGTACCGGCAAAATATTGATCAATTGTAATTGTTTAACTGTGGAATTGTTTATTTAATTGTTTAACTGGGACAGACAATTCGACGACTCAGCGAATCAACAATATCGATGAAAGTAATCGTATTAGGATCAACCGGCATGGTTGGCGAAGGAGTTGCCTATGAGTGTATCCTTGACGACGCCATTGAGGAAGTTCTGCTGATCAACCGGCGACCGGGAAATATGCAACACGAGAAAATCAGAGAGATTATTCATCCGGATTTTCTTGATATTACGCCGATTATAGCTCAGCTGAAAGGTTACGATGCCTGCTATTTTTGTCTTGGTACCAGTTCGGTTGGGATGAATGAAAAAGACTATACCAAGGTTACCTACGACCTGACCATGCATGTGGCCAAAGAATTGCTGAAAATCAATCCGGATATGACCATGACCTATGTTTCCGGTGCTGGTACCGACAGCAGTGAAAAAGGTAGTGTCATGTGGGCGAGGGTCAAAGGCAAAACGGAAAATGATCTCCTCAGGTTGGGATTTAAAGATGCTTATGTATTCCGGCCGGGATTGATCGTACCGACTCCCGGACTGAAAAATACTTTACGGATGTATAAATACCTGGGATTTATAATACCGGTTTTCCGGTTATTTTTTTCGAGGTACATGACGACCCTCCAGGAGTTGGGACAGGCCATGATTGCCGTGACCCTGCAGGGTCAGGAAAAAAAGATCCTGGAATGTCCCGATATTGTGGCAGCAGCAAAACGGAGAATATTAATATGACACGGAATGGAAAAATTACAACGATTCAGTAGTCGATCTCGAAATTCCATCCTGAAATTTGCTTGACATCACATCCCCCAGTACATAAAGCAGAAATGCGGTCAGTAAAGAAGTAATAAATGGATGGGACAGTTCCAGCAGATAGGCTCCGGTGATGTAGCTTCCCACCCCTCCGATCAGGCTTGACATGGCTGCAATGGGGGCTCCGGATTTTTGATAAAGTGCAAAAATAATCACAACCACTAAGCCGGCACTGCCAAAAGATGATGCCTCTTCCACCAGATGGTATACTCCTTCAGCATAAAGGGCCATTACATAGGCAATGACTCCGTATACTACAACACTCCTCCGGGCCAGTAGAACTTTTACTGATTCGTTCAGCATACCTCTTTGACGAAATAAGGGTAAAATAATATTATGCGAAGTCAGGCTGCCACAGGTGAGCAAAGCACTGTCTACAGTCGAAATAATGGCAGATAGTAAAGCACCGATAAACAATACGTACAACAATTGAGGCAGGTACTTTTCGGCCAGTAAAGGCAAGATTTGTTCGCCGTGCTCCAGACCGGGAATCTGCTGTGGTCCGATCAAACCAATAAAGACCGGGATGATACCCATGGCGACATAAATAAAAAAAGCTATAAAGGATGCGTTGCGGGCGATCCTGGCCGTTCGGGAAGCGATAGCCCGGGTTATCAACTCTGCCGCCACCAGTGATCCCAAAACCGGTACCGACCAGGCTTCCAGCATATCAAGCCAATGTGAATCACCAGGTACTACCTTCAACCGGTCTGAAGGAATAGCCTGCCATAATTCGTACCCTTCGCCCAGCCAAAGAAAAATAGCCAGCATCAACAGACCGGCAATCAGTGCAACGCCCTGGATCAGATCGGTCCAGACATCGGCCAGCAAACCACCAAGGAAGGTATAGGCGATAATAAAAAGGGCAGCAAGGGTAATCATCACCGTGATGTCCAGTCCGGAGATCGCTGCCAGTATTTGACCAGATGCGCGGATCTGGGCAGCAGCCCACAGCAGTGAGGTGGGAATCATGATGATGGAAGCTGTTTGTTCCACCAGACTGTTGTATCGAACCCGAAAGAGGTCTCCCAACGTGGTCAGTTTTAATTTCCAAACCGGTACTGCAATAAAAACTCCCATCAACAGAATACATAATCCATAACCAAATGGATCATGGGTACCTCCCGACAGGCCCTCAGAATAGACCCTTCCGGCGGCTCCGATACAGGTCTCCGCACCAAACCAGGTGGCAAAGATTGAAAAGGTTGCCAGTCCCATTCCCAAAGAGCGCCCTCCAATAAGGTAATCATCTTCCGTCTTAATCCGGGTGGAAATGTAATATCCAAGGGCAAACTGAGCCGCGAGATAGATTGCCAGAATGATCAGGGTCATGTCAAATAGGGTATGGATAATAAACCTTTCGATGCTGCGCTGAAAATACTAATAATCTATCTTTACCATCAATCGCAATCAGGCTGACTGTAACCAGTAAGATACTGATGACTTTCGAACCTTTATTTATTTCGGATAAATGCGAACCATCGCTGATAAATATGAGTTTTATTATTTGACCTTAATCACTTTGTAAACCATAACAGACATGAAAGAAATCCAGCTTTTTGACCATCCGATCATCAATGCCCTCACTCGTACCAATTCCTACCAAGCCATCATTCTCTATGTCATCATCTCCACTTTCGTCGCCGGTTATGCCGTATTCTACCTTCCGATGTATATTTTGTATCAGGTACTGGGCTTTGTTGGAGGGCTGTTATTGTTTACCCTTGTAGAATATCTGTTGCACCGTTTCGTCTACCACCTTGGGGATTATATGAACAAGGGAAACTGGCAATACAAGATTCACGGTGTTCATCACGATGACCCGCGTGATAAAAGCAGGCTGGCGATGCCGATACCATTGGCCCTTTTACTGGCTTTTCTGATTTTTCTTTTGTTCAAGTCACTGTTGGGAACCGCAGGATATTATTTATTTTCGACCTTCCTCCTGGGTTATGCTTTGTATTTATTTGTCCATTACACCGTGCACAGCAGAATGCCTCCAAAAAATGCCCTCCGTTATTTATGGATCCATCACCACCTGCACCACCACAAATATGAAGACAAAGCCTTTGGGGTCAGTTCACCCCTCTGGGACTATGTTTTTGGCACCATGCCTCCTCAAAAAAAGTAGAATCTGTAACCCCCCTCCTCATTTATCGGAGATACTCTAAAATTAATTTGTCTTACAACCCGGCACAACAAGCCGGTGATAAAATATAAGCTTACCATAAAAAGCTGCCTGCAATCCATTACATTCAACGGAGAATTAAGCAATATTAAAAATGCTCAATGCATGAGGCTGTTACTCTTTTTATACTGGCTTCTCCTGTCTGTTCCACAACTTGAGGGCCAGCCTTCCGGTCAGACACAGGTAGTTTATAAAACGATAGATACTACCCGGTTGCATTTAGAAATCTACTTTCCGGAAACCATGGATAGCAACCGGTTATATCCTGCCATGATTTTCTTTTTTGGTGGCGGTTGGAATACCGGCAAGATTACTCATTTTGAATACCATGCCAGGCATTTTTCCGGAAAAGGCCTTATCTGTTTTCTGGTCGATTACCGGGTAAAGAGCCGGCATGGTACCACTCCCTTCGAATCGCTCAAGGATGCGAAGTCAGCTATCCGCTTTATTCGCAGCCAGGCAAAGCAATTCAGGGTTGACACCGGACGTATCATTGCCGCCGGAGGGTCAGCCGGAGGCCATCTTGCCGCTGCAACGGCCGTCATCGATGACTTTAATGAGGCTTCCGATGACCTTACAGTCAGTTGTAAGCCCAATGCCCTGGTACTGTACAATCCGGTGATTGATAACGGCCCCGGAGGTTATGGCTTCGAGCGAATTGGTATTCAATACAAGGACTTTTCCCCACTGCATAACATCCGGGCAGGTACTCCTCCTGTTGTTTTCTTCCTCGGCACGAAAGACCGGTTAATCCCGGTAGAAACCGCACAGTATTTCCGGACCGTCATGGAAAAGGTGGGAAGCCGCTGCGACCTGCTTCTGTTTGAAGATCAGGATCATGGCTTCTTTAATTACGGCAATCAACAATACTACACCGAGACTGTCCGGCTGACCGAAGAATTTCTTCAATCACTAGGGTATTTGGGCGAAAACCAGCATTGAGCAGCACTTCGACAGGCTCCCTTCGACAGGCTCAGGGCGATGTTGTGCGTCAGGCTGAGCCTGCCGAAGCCTCAGGTGACGTTGTAATGTCAGGTTGAGCCTGCCGAAGCCTCAGGGTATCCTTCGACAAGTTCAGGATGGTGTACCGGTTGTCAGGTCTAAGCCATGGAGCTACCCTTCGACAAGCTCCCTTCGACAGGCTCCCTTCGACAGGCTCAGGGTGACGTTGTGCTGTCAGGCTGAGCCAGCCGAAGCCTCAGGGTGACGTACCAAGGGGTCATGACCCATTCGAAAAATGAATAACTCCAAGGGGTCATGACCCCTTGGAATCTTAAAATCTAATGAATTTATGGACCTACTCCAGCAGCACCATTTTCCGGGTCGCCAGGTAATCTTTGGTTTCCAACTGGTAATACAGCACCCCGGCACTTCTCAGATCGTCCCGGTCGACACTCACCCGGCTGTAGCCCTTCGGAAAATCTCCCTCCAGTGTTTTTAGCAACCGGCCCGTGACGTCAAAGACCCGCAGCCTGGCCGGCATCGCCTCCGGCAGTGTAAAGCCAATCACCGTCTCGTACCGGAAAGGATTGGGCTGGTTTTGTTCCAGAG
>CAYRYD010000077.1:0-19263 GCA_964428345.1 uncultured Saprospiraceae bacterium
CCTACGGATGCTCCTTTTATTGGCAGGCAACTCCCTTCGGGCAAGCCCGGGGAGTTGCCTACCAATAAAAAAGCCCACTATCGTGGGCTTGCGCTGGCAAAACTGCGGTGAGAGAGGGATTCGAACCCTCGGTACCCCGTTAAGAGTACGACGGTTTAGCAAACCGTTGGTTTCAGCCACTCACCCATCTCACCAAATAAGGCTGACCGACCTTTAAAAGGAAGGCAAAGATATGATTTGTATCCCTATTAACAAACATCAAATCACGGATTATCTGAAGGGAATCGGTAAAAAAATAACCCGATACACCCCATCAGAGTTCAGCATGCTGCATCCTAAATACTGAGCCGGAGCAAAGGCACCTGAACCCCATCCTCCCACGTTAAAAGGGTGAAGGGGATTTCTCTGACAGGATCAATCAGGCCGTAAGATCATTCGTGTCTGCTGCCGGTCCGGACGGAAAAATCCTCGACACCAACATAATGGTCAGCAGGCCGGTCAACATCGACAACGTCTTGAAAGGAATGGTCACCATCCCGTCAACCTGGGGATAGGGTATCAGGGGAGCTATCCCCAATACCGGGTCACCCCCTCCCAGTCGCAGCAGGAGGGCAATCAGGAACCCGCAATAGGCTCCTGTCCGGTTGGCCCTGGGATCGAACAAGGCAGTCACCAACAAGGGAAAAAGGAGGCAATAAACCAGGTCGCTGCAAAGAAACCACAACTGGTAGATACTCCTGACGTTCAGGGCGATCAGAATGGTAGTCAGACCCACTACCCAGATGATCCGTCGAATCATGCGCATTCGATTTTGAGGCTCATTGGCAATTTTACGTGGAAAGACATTCCAGACTATAACGGAGGAGGAAGCAAGGATGGACGAATCGGCAGACGACATTACGGCCGCCGCAATAGCCCCCAGTCCCACAGTGGCCACCACCGGATTAGTCAGATGTTTAATCACGTGAGGTAATACCGAGGACGCTTCCTGCAATTCCGGCAGAGACGATAATCCCCAGTCTGTAGTGGATGCAATGATCCCAATCAAGACCGGTGGAATCGCCGCCAACAAGCAGATAAGACCCGCCCAGAGGGATAGGTTGCGGGCAGTTCTGGCATCTTTTGAGGCAAGGACTCTCTGGAAGTAAACCTGCCAGGGAATACCACCGAAGACCAGCAGGAGGGCACCGTCCCACCATTGGGCACTCGCTGCTCCAAGTACTCCATTCCGTGGCCAAAACCAGGCCTTATCTCCATACTGCCTGCCATACTGGTTAATCACTTCCATCAGATCGGTCCAACTGCCGGTGGCGGTCCAGGCCACAAGAGCCAGTCCGGCCAGGAGGATAATCAGTTGAAAGACATCGGTGATGGCTACCGACCATAGCCCTCCGGCAGCAGTATAGACAATGACCACTCCTCCCGACAAAATAATCGAACTGAGCAGGTCGAGTCCAAGGATGGTACCAAAGGTCGTACCCAGGGCTACCAGGATGGCCGAAGTCCAGAAAAGGTCGCCCAGCAATGCAGGAATAAAAAACAGCAGATTGGAAGACCGTCCAAACTTCTCTTCCAGCGGATCAAGCATGGTGGTGTAGTTGCGGAGCCTCATCGGCCCGGCAAAGATCAGACCACCAATCACCAGGGAGAGGGCATAACCCCAGGGTGCCTGCACCCAGAGTAAGCCTTCACTATAGGTATATTCTGCAGTTCCATTGATAAAGCCCCCCCCAATCCAGGTGGCACTCATGGTAAATACTCCCAGCCAAAGCGGCAGGGACCGCCCTGCCAGCATATGTTCGCGCGAGCCTTTTCGGGCTGCACGTATTGCAATATAAAAGATCAGGACATAAAATCCCATCATAGCCAGATATCCCGGCCAGAAAACCTTCCCGCCGTTTAACTCGTTGATGACCACTCCGACAGTGAGCAGCAATGCCAGCAGCATCACACTGGCTACACCAGCGTTTTGCAGATTTTTACCGGCAATCCGGAGGATCCGTGCTAAATCCATAAGAAGCTGTTTGGCTGATTGATGATCGGGACTTCATATCCGCAAAATACCTAATTTAGACGACCAACTTAAATCCTGACATTCTTGAATAAACTGATTGCCTGGGCTATTCACTTTTACACTGCCCTGGGAGGCGTTTTCGCCTTTCTTTCGCTGATTGCCATTGACCGGGAAGAATGGGCTTACTCCATGCTGTGGTTGATGGTCTGCTTTTTCATCGATGGTACCGACGGCTTGATGGCACGCCGGTTTAGGATCAGAGAGGTCCTTCCTCAGATCGATGGCAGCAAGATTGATCAGGTCATTGATTTCATCACGTACGCTTTCATTCCCGCCTACTTTATATTCCGGGCAGACCTCACTACGTCCGGTCTTAGGTTACCATTGGCGGCTTTTGTCATTCTGATATCGGCATTCTACTACGGGAAAAAGGGCATGGTGGGTTCAAAAGGTCAGTTTAAAGGATTTCCCGTGCTGTGGAACCTGGTGGTTTTCTATACCTTTTTCATCTTTAAGGCTGGGCATCTGTTCAATACGATTTTCATCATTCTTTTTGGAATCTTACATTTCATTCCAATCCAGGTTTCCTATCCCAGTAAGAATCTGAAAGATCATCCTTTCCCGTTTATCCTGGGCACTTTAATGCTGTTGGTATTCATTGCCATACTGTTGATTCATCCGGAAAACCATGTAGTGCTTACCGCCACATCCCTGGCAGCCTTTGGCTATTTTATCTACCTGACGATCCGGTACACCTGGTTTACCTGATGGTAATGAACCAGTTCAATGGTTTGATTCACTTCCCGTAGATATAGGCCCTGATTGCTGGTTAATGCTATATTTCAGAGGATAACCTGTAATATAAAAAAAGGGGAATCACTTTCGTGACTCCCCCTTTACTTTTGGTTGCATATCATCTCTCAGGCGGTTTTCCAATCTCTTTTCAGAGATCATCGACCAGATGACGAGCATCCAAAATCAGGAGCAACTTTCAGGAAATCCTAAAAAACCCCTGAGGTGCATATTGAAATAAATCAATATGCAACGAGGTTCTCAACTATGCCTTTTGTTTTCGCTGTTCTCTATCCAGTGTCCGAGGATCCTATGGCAGAGTTCATCAAAACAGGCATATTCGAATGACCTCAATTCAGCCAACATGTTTTGCATATCGGGATCCAATTTCTCTACTGACGACAATATTTGAAAAAGGTCCCAAATGGATACATCGGAATGATCCATTAAAACTCCAGGGGAGTTATCTGCAATAGCTTTTTTATTGGTACTATAATCTTTCGTTGTAAAACCGGCTCCGAGATGAATCAGAGTATTTGATTTACAAATTATTGACCCAAAAGCAAACAGATTCAATGCCAATAACATATGACTGTTATCACCGGACTTTTCGGTGATGAAAAATTCCGGTGTTTATTATGATCATCTCCAGACTTTGGAATTCGGTCTTTGGACAAAGTCTGTCGCATCCAAATCATAAATTTCACCTTCATAATGTCTGGTACGTTTACCAATCATATCTCATTCTTAAATATATATTAATATTTTATGTATCGCAAGTAAAAAGATCAAAAATTTTCATAAAAAATTCATTTGCCAAATAAAATTTTATTATGCATATTTTTAATAATATATAAAATATTAATAAATAGATATAAATATATGGCAAACAACCATTATGTCTAATTTCATCAACAGAGAATTCTTAAGCTAAGTGAAAAAGACAGCCGGTTGAGCACCCCTGCCAACACTGAACCAGTCCGGAAGCCGGTCGCCTGGGATCACTGATGCGAAGTCTCGCTTCTAGTGAACTATCACCCTCCTTGCCGTAAAACCTCCCTGGCCGTCCAGAACCTGAATCGTGTATAGACCAGGATTATCCGGAGCCGGCAACCGGATAGTCTGTGGAGAGGACGCCCCAGGCGTAACCTTCCGGTCCTGGATGATTCTCCCATGCAGGTCAAACAACCGGATTTGATAATCCCCTGCCGTGGTCAGCCTGTCAAAGACGATCTGGAGATCCTGGGATCTGGTTGCCGGGTTGGGATAGATGGCGATCCGGAAAGATTCTGACAACTGGTCATTTACGGAAGTTGAAGGATCCAGCACCAGACCAAAACTGACATTGCATCCGGCAGCATCTGTGACCGTGAGCTGATAGTTACCCGCCGGCACACTGTCGAGAATCTGTTCGGTAGCACCGGTATTCCACCGGTATTCAAATCCTCCGCTTCCTCCGGTGAAAGAAGGTTCAATAAATCCGGTGCCACTTGAATATACGACCGTCCGGAGATTCTCCAGCTCGATTTCCGGATTTACCGACACTTTCCAAAAGACCAGGGTATCGCAACGCTCTCCGGCAACGGTGTCTATGAATTCACCATCTACCTTGACAATATCATCGCCTATAATGACTGAGTCACCAAAACAGAGCATCGCATCAACATTCTCAATCATAAAATCACGCAAGTTGAGACGGACCTTGATTATCGAATCGCAGCCTCCCTGCGCGGTCAATGAGTCAATGTAGATGCCAGCCCTGGTCAAGGTATCACCACCAAAAAACAAGGTATCTCCCGTGCAAATGAAGAAATCATACTCTGCCTCAAATTTCTCGGTAACGCCCAGGGTCAGCACCACGATCGAGTCGCAACCGTCTTCGGTAACCAGGCTATCCGTATAGGTCCCCGGTGTCTTATACACGTTGGTACCGACCATGACCGAATCACCGGCACAAATGACTCTGGATATGGGGTAATGGTCGGATACCGGGATCACCAGATTGAGCTGATAAATGGAATCACAACCCAATGCGTTGGTAAAACGGTCGATGTAGGTACCAGATGCATCATATGTCTCTCCCCGGAATTCGTAGGTCTCCCCAAAACACAACTTCACATCGGTAACGGAAATAAAAGTATCCTGCACGGTAAGGTCAGTGATGATCACTGAGTCACACCCGTGAATGGTCTGCAACGTATCAAAATATATCCCGGTAACCGTCCGGATCAGGTCGCCTACAAACAAGGTGTCGCCGGCACAGAGATCCACATCGGCTACTTTTGTATATGCCGGATAGACGACCAGATTGAGACGGACAATCGAATCACAACCGTGCACCGAGGTCAGGGTGTCGGTATAGAAGCCGGATTCTTCGATGATCTGACCGGCAAACATCACCTGATCCGATTCACAGATGGTATCAAAGAGGGTGGTATCATACTCCGGAAACACGCTCAGCGAGATGATGAAGATCGAGTCACAGACCGACGGACTGGGCACGATGAGAGTGTCCCGGTAGTCGCCCGACTGAAAATACGGTTTGTTGTTCACGAAGAGCGTATCACCTACGCAAATGGAATCGATGATGGTGACCTCGTTATAGGGACAATCCATCTGTAAGTAGACTTCTTCCGAAAATAGTTGCAGTTCATCCAGGCTATTATTTTGGACGATGGCATAGTAGGTACCCTGATCCAGCTCATTGATGCTTGATAGCCGTAGTTCATTCACCCCGGTAGCGACCAGAAAAACATCGTCGAGATACCAGCTATAGACATTGTTCCCAACGCTGAAATCCTCCACCAGGTCAATGGTCACATTTTCATGGATAGTGGCATAGATCGTATCCGGCAGCTGGATCGGTTTCTGAGGCCCATAAATAAAGGTATTGAGGGAGGTACCATTGATCTGGAACACATCACTGAAAGTGAAACGGTTAAAATGCACGTCCAGTACCTGCAGGGAAGGGGCGGTGGTGGCATCAAAGTTACTGTGCACCAACAGGTTGCTGTCTACCCGCAATTCTACCAGCGAGGGCAGATAGCTGAGATCGGGCAACGTATCGGTGAGCTGATTTTTGGAGATATCCAGCCGCTGCAACTGATTCATGCCGGCAAAGGAAGGTATTTTGCCACTGAAGTTGTTGCCGCTGGCCCTGAAATCATTGAGCTCTTTATTGAAGGTCATATCGGGTAACGGACCTTCCAGCAAATTATTGGAAATGTCCAGCTCTGACAATACTCTGAGAGCACTGAAATTATTCACGGTACCAGTCAACCGGTTATTGTTGAGGCGCAGGGTCTCCAACTGCAACAAACGGGAAAATCCCGGTACAAAGCCGGTCAGGTTATTGTGTGAAAGATCAACCACAAAAAGCTCAATGGACCCCCGGAAAGCGGGAGGTACTCCGATAAACCGGTTACCATGTAAATCCAGGGTCAGAAGATTGGGCAGGAAATTGAACTCGGGTATCTGTCCTTCCAGTAAATTGTTGGATACTCTCAGGGTCCTCAATTGCGATATCTTACTGAAATCCGGCAGTCCCTCATCAAGCCGGTTATTCTCAAGCACCAGGATCTCCAGGAGCGGCATTTTGCTGAAATCCGGGATCGGTCCCTGTATCTTGTTGTTGGAAAGATTCAGCGTTTCCACTTTTGGCAGGTTGAAATCAAACAAATGCCCGTCCATTTCATTGTGGGACAGATCGACCGTGCGCACACTGGGCAGTCCGCTTAATATCGGAAGGGTATCGCGCAGGGTATTCCGGCTCATGGAAAGCAGGACGCAGCGGGGCAGAAAAAGATTGGGCAAAGCTCCCTTGAGATTATTGTTGGGCAGGCTGACCGACAACACCTGACCGCTGGCATCCAGGGTGATTCCGTGCCAGGTATTCATGGGTTGAGCCAGGTCCCAGGTAATCGACCAGGTACTTCCGGCAGTGCTGTTGTACAGGATGACCAGCTGGAGCGAATCCGCAGCCCGGTCAGCACGAATAGCGTTGGTCTGGCAAAACAGGGCGGCAACAATGAAAAAAAGAGGGAATAACCGGTGCATGACAATGTAGTTTTCTTCAATTAATCGTGCAGTAAAAGTATAAATTTTTGGTAATATATTATAAAATTACTTAAAGTGTATACAATTGTAAATCTACACTTACTGCAAAATGAACCGTGAGACAATATCGGATCTTATTCTATTAAACGCAAAAAAGGAGCCCGACCGTTGTCAAACTCCCTTCGAAATCCTGCCGTAAGATGGGCCGCGTGCCAAAAATCCTTACTGACTGCAGCTTTCTTTCAGCTCTTTAAGCGCATCCGCACTGTCGACCGTAACTTCGGTTCCATCTTCCATAATGACGGTCAGCGGAAAAACAAGTTCAGGACGTTCTTCGATGTCCGGATGATCGGCCTTCCACCGGCGAAGTGTGTATTGGAGTTCAATCCGGTCATTGACTTCCACGATGGTGCCATCCGGTAGCTGTACACTGACCGGATAGTCAATCTTAAAACAAAACATACCGCGGAACCGGTGACCCCGGTGGTGGTGTTTCCAGAAAAATTCACGGTGGCATTGCACCCTCAAATCATGCAGTTCTTCCTGCGAAGCCACCGACAATACCTCTCCATCCTCAGTCACGACCTCCAGGGGAAATCCAAGAACCGGTTTTTCACCCTCCGGATTTTCCTCACGATACTCCCGCAGGATATTCCTTAATTGTTCATGGTCAGCTACCTCAGTACTGGTTCCATCCGAAAAGGAGATCGTAATGGGAAAAACGAACTCATAACAGCCAAACTTGCCGCAATTACCCTGACGCTGCATGTCGAAGACCACTTCATCGATATAATTTTCGACATCGTCATCTGAAAGGTTTTGGTCTTTATTACAGGCAGGCAATACCATCCAAAGCATGAGGGCCGCTATCCAGGTATTCTTCAACATTTGATGATTCATTGGAAATTAATTTTTTGGTTAAATGAAAAATTACATTCACAGAAAGAATCCCCGGTACCGGTGTTTGTACTGATTGATAAATGTTAAAAGTTTCTTAATTCCCGGTTTCAACCAGACTTTGACCTTTCCTCCCAGTCTAAATCTCCGTTAATGACCGGGAGGAATCGTTGTTCCGGCAATTTCAAAAAACAAAGTTGCGCCGCTCACCTTATGGAGGATCAGTTGCTTTGGGAAAATCTTAAACAGGGTTCCCGGGAAGCCTTGAAATCAATCTATGATCAGCATATTGAAAGTTTACTTCAATATGGTTGCCGGTTTTCCGATGACCGGAAGGTCGTCGAAGATTGCCTGCACGATCTGTTTCTCGGCATCTGGAAAAACCGTGATGGTTTGTCGGCAACCGATTCGATTCAGCGGTACCTGATGGTCGCCCTCCGCCGGGCCATCTTTAAGCGACTCAAGACCCAATTTGCCCTCACGACAGAGGAAAAAATCCCTTTCGTCACCGATCTGTCGGCTGAAGACCAATGGATTGCCAATGAAGAATACCATGTTCTCGGTAAATCCCTGCAGGACGCCTTCTCACAACTGAGCAACCGGCAAAAAGAAGCCATTTATTTGAAATATTACCAAAACCTGCCCTATGAGACCATCTGCGAGATCATGGGCCTTACTTACCAATCCGTCCGAAATCTCGTCTTTAGTGGTATCCAGTCACTACGAAAAGTGATGGTTGCGGTGATTCTGTCGATTTTTTTGATTCAGGTATGAGTACAAAACGAAAAAATCAGCCTTATTTATAGAAATTCAAAGCAGCTCAGAAATCCATGATGGAAGCTAAATATGTAAACAGCATTCTGCCACTTCCCCTGACTTTCCTGTTAGGAATCGTCATCCTGACCGGTTGCCGCCAGGAAGAGACCAGTGCATTGTATATCGACTCCAGCCTCCGGGAATACTTCGACCGGTTTGCCGAAGAGGGAAACCGGAGGGGTTTGAATATCGATTTTAATACGGTCCGGGTAGAGGGGTTTATCAGCAATACCCTGACGGCAGGCATTAACGGACAATGCCAACATGATGAGGATCATCCTGACCGGGTGCTGGTCAACCAGGCCTACTGGAACCGGGCTGATGCGATGGAAAAAGAATTCCTCATTTTCCATGAACTCGGTCATTGTTACCTGAAAAGATCACACCTGGATACCAAAGACAGCTCCGGAACCTGCACCAGCATCATGCACTCCGGAGCCCATGTGTGCCGCAATGGCTACGCCAAACAGACCAGAGACGATTATCTCGATGAACTTTTCAATACCCGGTAAAATGATGGACCAGTACTTACAATACACCGCCGAGGATCTGGCCATCGATGAGCATTTTGTTGACTGGGTTTTAAATCCGACCACGGAAAAAAGCAAATTGTGGAACGACTGGATCCGTCAGCACCCGGAGATGAGGACCCGGATCACTGAAGCTGGCCATTTGGTCAGGAGTCTGTCCATCCGCCGCCTGGAGACAGCCGCCAGCGCCTCAGCGATCTGGCAGAGACTCGAAGGCAATCTGGAGGCTGCTACTCCCGGAAAAAAGCACCGGTGGATTCAAATGCTCCCCTGGGCGGCTGTTGCCGCTGCTGTCATCCTGTTCGTCCTTTTGCAGACGGCAGGTGATTCCATGATTTCAATCGAAACCACCCCAGGCCTTACTACCACTTACCAACTCCCCGATCAATCGGTGATCACCATCAATGACGCTTCAAAGATCGAATACGATCCAAAAACCTTCGGGAAGAACCGGATCATTCATCTCGAAGGGGAAGCATTTTTTGAAGTGACCAGCGGATTCCCGTTTGTCGTGCAAACCCCAAAAGGCTCCATTGCGGTACTGGGTACCAGCTTCAATGTATTTGCCCGGGAAGATGCTTGGGTGGTCAGTTGCCAGTCTGGCCGGGTAAGCGTACAGGCGGGAGGCCAGGAAGCGATACTGACTGCCGGACTGGAGGCCAGCCTTACCAGGGAAACTGAGTTATCGGTAGGAAAAAGGGATGCAACCGGAATTCCATGGATCCGGGGTCTGTATGAATACGATTCCGTCCCTTTGAGCATGGTTGTCAGCGAGTTGGAACGGCAGTTTGACGTCCGTATCCGGTTGGATGGAAGTCTGCAGGACATCCTCTACACCGGATTCTTCGAGGACGATGACCTGGATGCAGCCCTTTATTCCGTTTTTTGGCCGCTGAAATTAACAACTGAAAAAAATGGCCGGTCCATATCAGTCCATCCGGAAGATTGACCTGCGATCATGAAAAAGATCTTTCTCCTGTCCTCTGCTTTTCTCATGCTGATCAGCCACCTCTTTACCCAGTCTGATCCCTGGATCATGGAGGTTTCCGGCAACGATCAGCTTGGAAAAATCGTTCACCAGGTGACTTCCCGCGGGTTTTATCTCATTGCCTACCCGCCTCAGCTGAGTGACTTATCTCCTCAGACGACCGGCCGGGTCAGTGCCAACTCTCTCGAAGAACTCCTTACCACGATATTCGCCGGGAAGCTTGAGATAAAACAAATCGATGACAACAAATACCTGCTCAGGAATTTGGACAAGTCGTCTCAACCCGAAGAAACTAACCTTTGGATCACGGGAAGAGTGATTGATCAGGAGCATTCCGGCATTCCCGATATTTTGATCTATCAGGACGAAAAAACAGCAGTGATCTCCGACGGGGAAGGTTATTTCTCTTTGAATATTCAACTGGACAAAAAAGAGGAGCCGGTATTTTTTCAGGGACTTGGTTACCGGCTCAAAATGGTATTGCCCGACCGGATCGGGAAAGAATTCAATATTGAATTGGAGGATCAACCGGTACAAATACCGGTAATTACGGTCCTGGAAAAATTATCCAACCATAACGAAGTTGATAAAAACGGGATAGACAGGATAAACCACAAAATTTCGGATAATCAGATGCTGTCCTACCTGTATAGCTCCGACCTGATCAAACATGTTCAATTTCTTCCGGGAGTGCAGGCTGATGATGATTTGAGTGCCCGGATTAAAATACGCGGTAGCCAGGGTAGTGAAAGCCTGGTGTTGATGGACGGCATCCCGGTCTACCATACGGATCATTTCTACGGCATATTCAGTGTAGCCAATGGCAATTACCTGACCTCCGGCACCCTCTATAAGAATGCGTTGCCCATTCAATATGGCGGGAGAACCGGAGGACTGCTTTTGCTTCATTCCCCTACTGATGTCAACCGGTTCAGCGGCATGGTTGAGGCTGACTTACTCGCGGGATCCGTTGCCCTTTCTGTTCCTGTTTCAAACCAACTAAGCATTAACCTGGGTGGCCGCACTTCCTGGCCCGGTATTATTGAACGTCAAGGGTTTGATCCACGCACACAAAATACCGGATTTTATGAAACAAACCTTCCTGCAATCACCCGCAATGCCATCCTAAACACAGTACCGGAATTTAATTTTTCGGAAATCAATGCAAAAATGATATTTCGTCCATCTTCCCGGCTTCATGTGGATTATAATGTCTTTTCCTCCACTGACCGGATAATAAATCATTACGATTTAATGTATGGATCTCCGGGAAAATTATTTCCCGCCACGACCACTGAAGTTTATCGCAACGAGGAAAACTGGTCCAATCTGGGCAGCAGCATAAACCTCCAATGGCACATGAAGCGGTTGTGGCAATTGCATGGCAACACCTACTATTCGTCATATTTCAGCAACACCTCGGTAAGCTCCCTTCTTACAATCCGTCAGGAGAATCAAAACATTACCTCAGGCTTTTCGAATAATCAGGAAAGTGAGATCCATTCAGGTGGAGGTCATCTTTATATCCAACGCAAATCGGACGTTTACGAAATGATTGCGGGAACGGATATTAAAATCAACCGGGTATCCTACCGGTTTGCGGAAGATGATATTACCCTGCTGACCGGAGATGATCCGGCTCAGGAATATACTTTATTTGCAGAAAATACCTGGCGACAAAACAAATTCAGCCTGACCGCCGGCAGCCGGATCACCTGGTATAGTCCGGCCAGAGAAATTTATTTTGATCCAAAGTTTTCTGCGACTTTTCAGGCCAATAAAGTGCTCACTTTTAAAACATCGGTCCATTTGGCCCATCAGTATCTAAGGGAGCTGAATTACGAAAATCGCCTTGGACAATCGTCCACTTATCTGATTAATAGTAATGAAAGTCTCTATCCCGTGGGCAAATCCCTTCAACTGATGACCGGATTCAGTTATCGGAAGAATGCCTTCAGGCTTGACGTCGAGCTCTACAGCAAAAACCTCGAAGGGGTACTCGATTATTCGCTAAGAACACCGGGATTCAGACCTGGACTGGGATTCAACCGCAGCCGTTCCTATCAGGTATTCACGGGTGATGGCCGGGTGACTGGCATTGATATCCTGATGGAAGCGAAAATCAGGAGATACTCCGGATGGCTCGCTTATACGTTAAGTAAAAGTACCCGGCGATTCCGGGAAATTCGTCTTGATACACCTTTTCCTGCCGAAGATGACCGCCAGCATCAGTTGAAATGGATCAACAGTTATAGCCTGGGTAAATTGACCCTTTCAGCCAATTTTATTTTCAGTAGTGGCAAACCTTATCTTGCCATTCATGAATTACCAGGTGAAATTGATCGCAGTCAGTTCCGGGCCCGGTCCTGGCTGCGCCATTTACCAGCTTATCAGCGGTTGGATATTGGCGTTGATTATCGTTTCAATATCTTTTCTAAAAAAAGTCTGATTGGCGTTTCGTGTTTTAATGTCACCGAACATCATAATGTAGAATACCTGCAATATATTTTTTCCATACCGGGAGAAAATGTCGCAAATAGGACGGTCAATAATGTTATTGGTACAGAAACGTCCATGCTGGGACGAACACCCAATCTCCGATTCAGGATTGAATTATGATGGTACTCTTCCCCTTATTGAAAAATCGAGTCCCTTTTTAAATCCATTTAAATTTTAGATTTTGATTAATTTTGATTGTTTATTTATACGACTCGGAAATTAGCTATTTAAGTTCCAGTTTCCAATGCCAAATACCATCTGCTTCCCGTATTCTGCGAAACTGATTTCTTAAGAGCACTTTATAAGAAGCAATATTCCTGCTGTCTGTTGCTGCATAAATTGACCGGACATTGGGTTGTTCCAGTGCCCATTGTATCATCGCATGCACTGCCTCGGTCATGTATCCCTTTCTTTGAAATGAATCGTAAGTCCCATATCCAATCTCAATTTCTCCAGCCGGATTGGGTTCTCCTACGAAACACAAATCTCCCACTATTCTTTTTTCTTCTTTGGAAATCAGGGTCCAGAGGGTCGAATACAAATAGTCCTTCCGTTCATCTGCCACATTCGGTAATATGACTTCCTCCAATGCTTCCAAAAGTTCTGCCGACAGGGTTCGGCTTGTTGGCATAAGTTCAAGTTCTTCTTCCAGTGATTGATCGTCTTTCAAATATTTAATGAGCTGGTCATAGGTTAAAGGCCTTATAATGAGTCGCTCAGTTTCAAGCATATAATTAATCAAGGTCAGCTTTTTTGCGGATAGCATCACAATTTAAGAAATTGGGACGTGAGTCTGCAGATTGATTAGTTCCTATGAAAAACAATTGGATTCATTCACCCTGGTAACAAACCGTACTACGGCGATTGAAATCGCCGCTCCCACGAAAATCTTTGGAGGGGCGAATTCATTCACCCTGGTACAACCAGATTTCCGGTGATTAAAATCGTCGCTCCTATGAAAATCTTTGGAGAGGCAAATTCATTCGCCCTGGTACAACCATATTTCCGGCGATTAAAATCGCCGCTCCAGGGGCTAAGTGCTAAAGAATGACGCTCTAAAAATCGATCGCCACCACCTCATGGTCCAGGATCTGATCAATCGATAGCTGCAGGGTATGACCCATGATTTGATATTCAGGACTTTCACGACTCACCAGCATTTGAACTTTCCGGACTTCCCGGTCTTCAGGAATCCGAATCCGGAGTTCCTGTCTTCCGACCGGCAGGAGTTCCCTGAAGGGTCCTTTCAGCATCATCGGGTTGGTAAAATTGACCAGATGCACCGTCATCGATTGCTTCTGGCTCCAGACAGTCACATCGAGTACCCCCGGGCCTTCCACCACCACGGGAGGTGGTTCTCCCAGCGCCCAACGTATGGTATTCTGCAACAGCCGGGCATGATCGACATTCATAAATTGCCAGCAGCTGCGGTCAGTGTCCCAGGGCAGATAAACGACCCTGCCCTGCCCGACCTGGCGCAGATACATTTCCCGGATACCGGTATTCACCTGGCGGGGATATACATGCTCCATCGGGAGATCCGGATAGGTTGGAATCAGCGTCAGAGGGCCGGGAAAATCAACTTTTGCCTCCACTTCCACCCGCCAGACTCCGTTGATGATCCGGGTCGTGTTTTCCAGGCCGGCCAGTACCGGATGGTAGCTTCCATCGTCTTCCTTCTGAAGCTCCAGGTAGGAATTGCGCATCGGACCTTCCACCTTACCGGAATACGATACTCCAAAAAGGTCGGCGAGGCCAAAATCTTTCCGGATCACCCCTTCTTCATCATACAGGGAGGTTTCAAATGTTGCGATCAGGCTGCCACCATTGGTTACAAAGTCCCTGATCTGTGAGCATTGACGGAGGGACAAGGCGGCGATATTGGGCAGTATGATCAGTTTGTATGGCTTCAGATGATCCGGCTCCATCAACCGGTCATTCAGCATGTCAAAAGGTATTCTTGCTTCGATCAGGGTGTGGTACATCCCATTTTCATGCTGATCAAAATGCTCCTGCCAGGGCTTTCCTCCGTAGTAGCGTTCGGTCTGTTCCGAATAGAGCATGGCTACATTGGCCAGCGAAGCGGTATTGCGCAGATACAACTCGTTATGGTAGTGCCACTCATACAGCCGCTGTACAATGGCCAACCAACGCCGATCATAGAGCACTCCGCTGAACTTGGCAAACCATGGTCGCATATTGTTGGCGGTCCCTTCCAGTACCCAGGTGCGCAATTCGGCTTCATGCTGCACCGAATCTTTCCAGCGGTGCACTTCCTCCAGACCTACCGAAAAGATCCCTCCCAGCGGTTTCATCCCCATGGTAGCCCGCAATTCTTTGGCACGCTTACCATTTGACCAGGGGGGTATGTATCCGCTGCGGGCCTGGTGATCGGTAAAAAAGATGTCCGAATGGGCTCCGGTCACTACCCGGTCCGGAAAACCGTTGGGGATAAACCGCGACGAGGACTTCTCTGCCCGGATGGTATCGTCCCACAGCTTCCAGAGGTCCCGCAGCCTCTGAATGCGCCAGTCGGTATAGCGTTGGTAAACCGGATTGTCCCGTTGGGTGTTTTGCGGAAGGTCTTCACCGCTAAAAACCCGGAAATTATCCTGACAATGCCGGCAATAGCAAAGACCATGGCCCGCCCAGCGGTTACTGAAGATGCCGTCGATGGCATACCTGGCCATAATTTCACGGTGAACGTCCGTCATAAACTCAAAGTTGTAGGGTCCCAGCGCACAGGTTACCCACAAATCGGGATTGGCCCAGTGTCGCCGCTTCGCTCCCTCCCGGGTCACCGCCAGATAATCGGGATGGGCCTGAGCCATATCTTCCCATGCCGCATGGGGGTCGGTGCGGGCAATCACCACCATGCCCAGGTCGCGGCAACCGTTGACCAGGTGACCAAAAGGGTCGCTGGTGCCCAGCCAGGCACTCCGGTGATGGTAGGGCACATCGGTTGGATAATAGGCCACGATCCCACCGGCACTGAGACAGGCGGCATCGGCGTGGATCTTCTTGAAATAGTCCAGCCAGAAGTCGGGGTCAAAATTTCCCGGATCATTCTCTACCAGGACCAGTTGGGCCCAGCGCATGGGTTTGTCAAACCAGGGATCCTCAGTGGTCGGACTCCCCGGTGGAAATGGCTGCTTTCCCAAAAGGACATACCCGCCACTCATCAGACCGCTTTTGATAAAATGTCGTCGCTCCATGTCAAAATCGATAAACTCCGGAAGATAAGGAATTACCGTGGAGATGCCCATTTCCGGACGTCATCTAACCTCAAAGGATTGAATTATCCTCCATATCTTTAGAGTCCGGCTATTGAATGATCACTAATTTCTGCTTTCCAATGATCCGTCTGCATTGTTTTCTGCTTCTTACGTTCGTTTCCCTTTTGCTGACTGCCTGTCGTCAGACTCCGGTCATCAGCAAAGAAACCGCTCACCGGCTTTCGCCACTGGAAGCCTATGTAGCTACCCGCGATAAAACCACTCCCTGGGAAACCGTCGATACGATCACAGGCCAGGACCACACCACCTATGTAATCCGGATGATTTCCCAGAAATGGCTGACGGAGGCCGAAGTAAAAGATCCGGTGTGGTGGCATTGGCTGACAGTGGTGGTACCCGACAGCCTGAGTGGCACGACCGGCATGCTTTTTATCGGAGGCGGAAACCGCCAGCGCAAGCAGCCAGAGAAGGTCGGTGATCATTTTATCCAGACCGCCCTGATGACCAACTCGGTCGTCGCGGAGCTACACAATGTGCCCAACCAGCCTCTGGAATTCGCCGGTGATACCTTTGGGTTGCGGGAGGAGGATGAGATCATAGCCCTCGGCTGGCGTAAATTTCTGGAAGGTGGTGCCAAAGAAGAAGATAGCCGTTGGCTGGCCCGTCTTCCGATGACTACCGCTGCCGTGCGGGCTATGGATGTCCTGGAGGCATTCAGTCACCGGCAGTTGGCCAAACCGGTCGAAAAATTTGTGGTCGCGGGAGGTTCGAAGCGGGGTTGGACCACCTGGACTACCGGTGCGACCGATAGCCGGGTGATCGCCATTGTCCCGATCGTCATTGACCTGCTCAATCTGATACCATCGTTTGGGCATCACTGGCAGGTATACGGACGGTGGGCGTCAGCCGTGGGCGACTATCAACGGGAAGGGATCATGGATTGGCAGGGTTCAAGAGAATATCAACGTCTGGTTGAGTTGACCGAACCGTATTCTTACCGGCATCAGCTATCGATACCCAAGATGATCATCAACGCAACCGGAGACCAGTTCTTTCTCCCGGATTCGTGGCAATTTTACTGGGCTGGCCTTATAGGAGAAAAGCACCTCCGCTATGTCCCCAATTCCGAGCATTCCATGCGCGAGACCGATGCCTGGCACACCCTGACTTCTTTCTATCAAATGATCGTTGATGATCAGACCAGACCGCAATTTGACTGGAGCGTAAAACAGGGCACTATCCATATCCGCACGCATCCTGACTTTCCACCGGAGTCTATCACCCTTTGGCAGGCCCACAATCCGGTTTCCCGGAATTTTCAGGTGGACTCCATTGGCCGGGCTTACCAGTCTTCTCCCATCGAAATGTCACCCGATGGTCAATATGATATCAGGCTGGAGACCCCCTCAACTGGCTGGAGTGCCTATTTTGCAGAACTGACTTTTCCGGGTAAGAAAGGGATCCCCCTTAAATTGACGACCGGGGTCACCATTTTACCCGAAGTCTATCCCTATGAGCCTTTTACCAGTGAATCACCTAAGGGAACCAGGTAAAACATCTTGTGGATAAACTTCATGGTCAGATGTCTCAAATTCAGGTAGATTTAGATTACTTTACAGATCAGAACAGATCACACTTTCATGGAAAAAAAGGATTCACCAAAACTACCGGATCAGGTATTACTCAATAAAGGCATTAAGAAAGATAGCCTGAATATCATCCGGACTATCTACCGCAATAATATCCATCTTACCAATATTGCCGACAATAAGGCCAACATTCTGCTCAGCCTCAATTCCTTGATGATTACCTTTCTGATCCCGATTGTATTATCCAATCTGCAGATCATCCTTCAGGAAAATCTTTATATTCCCCTGATCACGCTCAGTGGTACCTGTATTGTGACCATCATTCTGGCCGCCATCACCACCCGGCCCATCGAAATGGGTAAGCAGGACATTTCCTCCGGTGATGTCGTACAAAAGAGTCCATTTTTCTTCGGCAATTATTATAAGATGAAGATTGAAAATTATATGGACCTCCTTGAAAATGCCATCGTTGATCCGGTTCTCACCAAAGATTATATCAAACTGGATCTCTACTTTATGGGAAAAGGGTTGGGAGAGAAATATTCCAAGATCCGTACCTGCTATAACGTTTTCATCTCCGGCCTCCTGCTATCGGTGGCGGCGACCATCATTGTACTCCTGCTCTAGGCGGAGCCCCAGACACTTCCATCGAATATACTTACGGGCTCGTTCTTTTTCTGACTATCTTCGTTCCGGTGCGGTAAATCCGTGTGCGTTTACAAACCCTCCTGTGCCGTCATGATCAACAAGCTGATCCAGGTTTACCATAAAAACTTTCTCGCGGTCATCCTTTTTGGATTACCCATCCTGGGCGCCCTGATTTTCTGCTACCATGCCGTCAATATACCGTTGCTGGATGACTATGGTTTTGTCTTGAATTTTCTGGACAGTTATTCGGATGCAAATTCATTCAGCGAAAAATTAAAAGTCTTATTTGCACCCAGCAACCATTATCTCTTTATCACTTTCCGGGTCCTGGTTTTACTGGACTATGCCCTTTTTAATCAGGTCAGTTTGGTGCATTTAATCTATGCAAACAACATCTTTCTGTTGTTGATCATCTAGATCATATGGAATATTTTCCGGCAGGAAAGCATTTCATTGAAATTTTTTCTCCCGGTCGTCATTTTGTTTTCCGTGCCTAATTTCGAAATCCACAATTGGGCTTCTTATGCAGCGCACGTTCTGGGTATACTGTTCATTCTGATAATGATATGGTGCCTGGCTCAACGGGAGCCCAGATATTTTTGGCTGGGATTGTTTTCTGCAGTTCTTGCTGCATTCAGTGCACCAGGCGGTTTTCTCGCATTTCTGGTAACATTCCCTATCTTATTCAGTCAATACCAGCGATGGCAACACACTATCTGGAAAACAAGAACCCCAGACGCGAGTGCTCTGATCGGATATAGGTTAGACTATGTATGTAGTTATTTTTTACTTGATCGAGGCGCAAAACATTGATGAGCGATCGGCACAGCCGTGGATGTCCGGTGGACATCCAAGCGAATCAACCGCGAAGCGGATGGGATGATAGCCGAAGCTACGGCGAGGCTTTGTAACGAAGAGCAAGCGAAAAAGAACAAGTAATTAGCTCTAAGGTATATCTGGTCAGAGTACTAATTTAGCGGCCGTCGCGGAAATGCTCCAGTGTGACCGCCGAAAAGCCAGCCGGCCCTCGTGAAACTCCCATGGGACTGTTTCACAGGGCCGGTGGTTTTTGTTACTTTTTGGCACCAAAAAGTAAGAAGACATACTATATGTATGTATATTAATAAATAATAATAAACATAGATAAATTGTCACATAAGCTGGCTGCCCAAAAAGTATCGGAAAGCCTGATCCACAC
>CAYRYD010000078.1:0-14824 GCA_964428345.1 uncultured Saprospiraceae bacterium
CCTGCCCCGACCGTAGCGTCAGGGGATCAAGCCAAAAGTACAAGAAACATTAAAATAGTGACAATGAATCCCAAGGCCAGGAAGCCCAAACGCAACGACTTTTGACAGGCCTTTGTCAAAAGGTCACCGATCCATCATGACCCCATGGAACGTATCGATCAGCATTTCGTTTCTAACTATTGGGCACCACTAATTGGGGAATTATCTATATTTTCAACCCTCTCAAGTATTCATTATCTATTAAAAATTTATTCCAGTGCGATACATCATTCTATTCTGCTTCATATCCCTGCCAGCATTATTATCAGCCCAGTCCTACGATCTTCTGATCAAAGGCGGACATCTGATTGATCCTAAAAACAACATCGACCGGATCATGGATGTGGCGATATCGGGCGATTCCATAGCCAGCGTGGCCGCCAATATTCCGGCGAGTTCAGCGGCTAAAGTGATCGATGCCAGCGGCTTGTATGTGTCGCCGGGTTTTGTCGATATTCATTCTCACAACTACTATGGCGTGGATCCCGAATCCGAATACAGCAACGGTTACAATGCCATCAATCCGGATAATTTCGCGTTTCAATCGGGAGTGACTACGCTCGTGGATGCCGGAGGAGCGGGCTGGCGAAACTTCACCCATTTCAAAGGGCAGGTCATCGACCACAGTAGGACCCGGGTACTGGCCTTTCTTAACATAGTCGGTCATGGGATGAGAGGCAGTCCCTATGAGCAGAATCTCCACGACATGGATGCCAAGATGACTGCGCTGGTCGCCCGGCGCCATCCGGAAATCGTGGGCATCAAGCTGGCCCACTACAACGGTCATGACTGGACCCCGGTCGAACGGGCGGTAGAAGCCGGTGAGATGGTAAACAAACCGGTGATGATCGATTTTGGCAGCGCCCGCCCCCCCTTACCCCTGGAGACCCTGTTTATGGAAAAACTCCGGCCCGGCGATATCTACACTCACCTCTACGGCGGTGGTGGAAGCGGCCGGCAGGCGATCGTCGACGACGAATTCAAACTTCGGCCCTTTATCGTTGATGCAGAAAAGCGCGGCATCGTGTATGACGTAGGACATGGCGGCGCCAGCTTCTTTTACCGGGTAGCGGTACCGGCCATCAAACAGGGTCTGAAGCCCCATACCATCAGCACCGACGGGCATGGACGGAGCATCCTTAGCGGTATGAAAAGTATGACCAATGTGATGTCCAAATTTCTGAATCTCGGCCTGTCCATCCAGGAAATCGTCGAAGCATCGACCTGGACCCCGGCCAAGGTGATCCGGCATGAAGAACTGGGTCATCTGACGGTTGGAGCCGAAGCTGACATCACGATATTCAGCATTCAGAGGGGCAATTTCGGTTTTATGGATCGTAGCGGAGGCGAAAAAATGATGGGCAGCCAAAAAATCGAAGCGGAAATGACCATCCGGGCTGGTGCCATCGTATGGGACCTGAACGGACTTTCGGTGGAGGAATATAGGGGAGGAAAATGAGGTTGAATTTTAATTGAATTGTTGAACTGCAGAGTAACCTCGAGATACCTTAGTTTGTTCTATCACCTCCGGTAGGGCAAACTTTTGGCGGCAAAAGTTTGACAAAACCGCCGGTCTGCATCCTCAGTGACCCACTGGCAAAGTTTTTCTGCACAGGCGGCAGGACTCCAAGGGGTCATGACCCCTTGGACCGTGTCAATGGAAAAATGTTTAACTGTTTAAGGTTGGTTTAATTGTTTTAACTGGGAATTGTTGAAAATAACGCTGAACTTTAGAGAGTTCAGGGCCAGCACGACCAGACGCAACGACTTATAAAAGACCTTTGCAAAAGGTCTCTGATCGGCCTTAAGGATAAGCCGTTAAGAAACCGGAGGGGAAAACCGTCAAAAATTCTAAACTGTATGAGCCCGAGCCACGGAATAAAAGCAAAGTACCGGATGACTAACTTGCCTCAAACCCAAAGAATGTACCACCGGGGCGAGTTTTTAGAATTTAGGTTTTCCCCTCCGGTTTTAGGCTTAGCCTTACAGCCTTGATTTTTTGGTACTTTTGCCTGCCCCGACCGTAGCGTCAGGGGATCAAGCCAAAAGTACAAGAAACATTAAAAAAGTGACAATGAATCTCAGGGCCAGCACGACCAGACGCAACGACTTATAAAAGACCTTTGCAAAGGTCTCTGATCGGCAAGACTCCAAAGGGTCCTGACCCCTTGGACCGTAACTATCGAAAAATGTTTAACTGTTTAAGGTTTAATTGTTGAACTGGGACTCCAAGGAGGGGGACAGGACAATTCCCTGAAAAATGCATCCGCTCAATTGCGGAATTGCAGATCTGGAAATAAATTTGAGTTAAATCCCGGCCCCAGGAAAGGACCACCAGGTGCAACCCGGACGATTTAATTAAAGGGTACCTATAGTAAGAATCTTTTAAACACTGCGATTATGACCTCCATTAACATATCTTCCACCAGTCGAATGATGGTTTTCCTCTTGCTGACAACGACACTTTTCTTCTGTGAAATACCGGAGGTGGAGCCACAACCTACACCTATCGATGCTTCCATTGCCCTGCACCGGATGGGTGCAATCATCGTCAAAACAAAACCCAATGCCGAAGTCCTGGTAAAACAGCTCAGTCATGAATTCTGGTTTGGCTGTGCCCTGTCGGATGGCATCTTCAATGGTAATGCCTCCCCTGACGATGTAAGGCAATATCAGGAAAAATTCCTGGAAAATTTTAATTCGGCGGTCACTGAAAATGCGGTGAAATGGGGAAATATGGAGCGCCAAAAGGGCGAGGTGAATTCTACGGTGGTCGACAACATCCTGCAGTGGACGGAAGAAAACAACATTCCGTTGCGCGCCCACAATCTGTTCTGGGGCATCGAACGTTTCGTCCAGCCCTGGGTGAAAGAACTGTCGGATGAAGAACTGGAGCAGACCCTAAAAAACAGAGCAGAAACGGTAACTGCCCGTTACCAGGGCCGTTTTGCCGAATGGGACCTCAACAACGAAATGATCCACGGCAATTATTATGAAAGCCGGTTGGGTCCCGGTATCACTAAAAAAATGGCCCAGTGGGCCCGGAACGGCGATCCGGAAATACAATTATATCTCAATGATTACGACATCCTCACCGGCAACCGGCTGGATGACTATATGGCTCATATCCGGCTGCTTTTGAGCCAGGGTATACCGGTAGCCGGTATTGGGGTTCAGGGTCACCTTCACGAAGACACCTTCGACCGGGCCGAACTGAAAAGGTCACTTGATTCGCTGGCGACATTTGACCTGCCGGTCAGGATCACCGAATTTAATATGCCGGGTCAGCGGTCAAAATATCACCGTGAGCAAATCACCACCATGACCCCGGAGGAGGAGGCTCTAAAGGCCAGAGAACTGGTGGATTATTACCGGATCTGTTTTGCCCATCCGGCGGTAGAAGGCATCCTGATGTGGGGATTCTGGGCCGGAGCAAACTGGATACCGGTTTCATCGCTGTACCACAGAGACTGGAGTCCCACTCCCGCGCTGACAGCCTACCGGGACCTGGTATTTAAAGAATGGTGGACGACCGAAAAAGGGGAAACTGACGGAACGGGCCAGTTTGCCGTGCCTGCCTTTTATGGAAAATATACGGTGACCGTAGACGGCCAGACAAAGGAGGTGGATCTGACCAAAGCGGCCGGAAAAGTGGAGGTTGAGTTTTGATGGTTGTTGAATTGTTTACTGTTGAATTGTCTGAACTGGGAAAGGACCCAGAGGTAAGCGAAAACAATTTAACCAGGATACCGCAACTGGCCCCTGGAGGAAATCGTTTGCATGACCCTCGAGCATTTCCCATGAACAATCCTGCTTCCGACAAAAGTGTAATTGTCTGAATTAGGAAGGATAGTTACTCCAACCAGAGATGAATGCCTGTCAAATCTTTTCATAGTTGTTGATAATACTCTCTCATTTTGATGGCCATCAATCTCCTGCGCTCGTTGAGGAAATCGTCATAATCGTCGACGGCCATATCGGTAATCTCTTGTGGGATGGCGTTGGCCTTAAGATTATTATTTAACATTCTGACACTGGTGATACCACTATAATGGTTCGATCCTTCATCGATATGATCGATGATCTTCCCCAGATACACCCTGGGCGCCTGATTACCGACCTTGACATTGATCTCGGATTGCATATAGACAAAATTGGCAATCTGATTATACCGACCCCTGTTTACACCTTTCTTCTTCAGATAGTCCTTAGGAAACAAATGGTGGGTATCGCCCCGGTGCTCAATCATGTCTTCCACCCGGATGTCCCGGGAAAGAAAACCTTTGTCACCCTGCTTGACCTGGGCCGCCAAAAACACCGACCAAAAGGGACTGTTGCTGGATGAAGTATTTAGATTCATAGGCAAGGCCGCGGTCCAGAAGGCTTCACCCAACTCAGCGGCTTCCACATCAGCCAGATATTCTCCAAAATCTCTTGAAGCCAGTTGCCTGATATCGTAATCAAACTGCGATTCAAAGGATCCGGTAGATCTTGCCGTCAGAATGGATAATACAAACCAGCGTCTCACATACGATTCAATCAGCGCCTGCTCCGTCCTATACTCCCTCAGGGTTAGATACAGCAGATAGGCAAAATTCAGGGCATTCTTCGAACGAATCATCCAGGGTCGGATAAATCCTGCAGACTTGATTATCATTACAAACCGCTTGAAGTCGGTCTCATTCATAAATTTCAATACGCCCGACTTCAGTAATTTGAAGGAATTCTCGGCAATTTCCTCCTCAAACGACCTGGTTTCAAAATTTCTACCTGACAGCAGGCTGACCAGATCACCCAATTTACCCCTTTTGAAAACCGTCCCAAAGGCAACCCTCAACATATCCGTATATGAAGGATCATAAAGATCATCATTCTCATTTTTCAACCACGACATCCTGGTGAAATACTCCGTTCGGGTAAATTCCTTATCGTTGTCACGGATGTTTGCATAAAATTCGGGGGAGATAGCCAAATGACAAAAGTAGTCGATAGCCTTACGAAGATTCTGACCCTCATAGGTTTCATTGGCTGCGATTTTTGACATCGCAAAATCGGCCTGACTCAACACTACTCCCTGCGAGTTGATCCGGATAAAAATCTCGGTGACCACCTCAATATCCAGATCGGAAGCCAGTTCGATCAACCCTATCTGCCTCAACGGCATTTTAATTAAACCCGTGATCGCATTCTTTACTTTTTGCCGGTCTGCATCCGGATTCTTCTCCAGGTAATCGGAGAGCAAATCAAATTGATCAATGCTACCGTCAAACACCCTTGATATATCTGAAATCCACTCCCGGTTCTTCCGGATCGCCGGATTGGCCACCTCAAATTTTCCCTCCACTGGATTAAAAGCAATGGTGATCTTACCCTGCTTATAGTGCTTGTCAACCACATATTCGTCCAGGATGGCTGCCCGGAATGCGGTCACCCGCTGTTGCCCATCAATCAGAATTCTTTTGCCTTCCGAAAATGAACCATCTTTCAAGTGGACATTGGGATTCTTCCAGGATATCAGATAACCGATCGGAAATCCCTGATATAATGAGTCCATCAGGTCACGCACCTTGATGGAATCCCATACAAAGGGTCTTTGAATCTCGGGAATGGCAATTTCTCCCGACTTCACCCAGGATAATATGGTTTCGATCGGATGCTGATTGACACTGTATTTCTGAGTTTGCATATAGACTATCTATTCTTTGAAAATTATGGTCATTCTTCCTTCAAAAGTTATTCCAAAAAATTCGAATATATTGTGGCATGTCAGGTACCACCAGGAAGAACCTATTAACTTTCGGAATCTTCCAGTAGTTTGAGTCGAGTCACCTTTTCCTGTAACAGAAGGTTCAATCTGACTTTTTCATTAAACTGTCGGCTTCTGGAAATGGCTGATTTCAGTTTATCAATATCTTTCTTTAGGGACGGATGGCGTTTTCATTGTCAATGATGTGGACCATTGGCTTATCATCCAATGTCATATTCCCTGTGATTTGCCTGCACAAATTGGTGAATACCTCATCCAGATTTTTACGGAGGTTTAATTTATAGGGCAATTAGCCAGATCAAACCATCCAGATCTAAATGTCCAGTCAATTACTGCATTATCATCATTCACCGGATGAGGATGCTTGGCCGACACTGATATATATGCTGAATCCTCATGCTGAACCCAGAAGATCAGGTGATTAGGAATTGCTTTATCAACGATATCACTAACAGAATCTATTTTTTTCCGAATTTTTAATTCAATCTTAAATATCTGTATCTCCCGGATATCCTTACCATGTAGGTTTATGGTCTCCGATGAAAGTTTATTTACCCAGGTAATTCGCTGAACTTTATCCTTCAATAATTTTCTCTGCCGGGTATTGGTGTGAGGATCAAATGCATTTTTTGCTTTTAACAAATCAAAATCAATTCCTCTGCCTTCGGTGGTTTCCGTCACGCAGTTGGGGAAAAGTGCGGCCAATTTTTCAAAGTTCTCGTTGACCAGGTCGGGTGATTGCATATCCAGTCGATCTATTGCTTCTTGGTCCATAGTCATGTCTCTTTATTATTTAGTGTAAGCTGAAGATTGAGCGTCTAATGTTACGGATTCCTCCAGAAACCTGCAATACACATTGGCCCAGTTCATTTGCTCGGGGGTGCTGCATTCCGCTTCAAAAATGGCGGGCGATCCCACCAGGATAAAAGCGCATTTTGCCCGGCTTACCGCCACATTCAGGCGATTGGGGTGATACAGAAACCGCATGCCCCGGGGTGCTTCCAAAGCGGAAGAACTGGCCATGGAAAAAATGACCAAAGGCGCTTCGCGACCCTGAAACTTGTCGACGGTGCCAATCTGCATACCTACTAATGACTGCTGCAACAACGCTACCTGAGCGTTATAGGGTGTGATGATCAGGATGTCATCCCGGCTGAGGGACCGTCTTTTTTGGTGTTCATCCTGCCACCGGACCCGGTTTTCCAAAATATCACTGACCAATCGGGTAATTAATTCTGCTTCTTCAATGGAGCTGCTTTGATTGGCCTCATGAGTGATCGGTAAGAAAATCAACTGCTTTTGCCCCATCTCCGGATACCCATCAATGATCTGATACTCCAGTCCTTTCTTAGAAAATAATCGTCGCTCATAAAAGGTACCCGAAATAAAATCAGTAATGGTCGGATGCAGTCTCCAGCTCTCGGGTAGGAAGAGACCCCGATCACTGGGGATGGTGAGATGACCATCCAGCAGATGCTCCAGTGCCGAAATATCTGAACCGTCCGGATGAGCGGCCTGCTGCGGCTGTTCCAGTTGATTCGGATCGCCAATCAGGACCAGGTTTTTAGCAGACCGGCTGGTGGCCAGCACATGCGCCAACGACATCTGGCCAGCCTCATCGATAAACAGATAATCAAGGGTACCAATGGCATCTGCCCGCGCCCAGAGATAACTGGTGCCACCGACAATCTTACCATCATCGAGAGCGGCCAGCGCTTTAGCATTGTCTTTGATAAATTGATATCGGGAGCGTTTTTCCTTGCTGTCATTCTTATGTACAACTTCCAACGGAAAGCCGGCTTTATCGGATTCCTCCAGGATCTTCAATAGCAGATTTTCAATGACTTTATGTCCGACAGCGCTTACCCCGATCCTTTTACCCTTCCTGGCCAACTCAACAATCACTCTGGCTGCGGTATACGTTTTTCCGGTGCCCGGTGGTCCCTGAACCGGTAGAACCGAGTTCTTTAGATCAGTCACTATCCGGACCGCATTTTGTACGGTTGTTTCCCCAGGGAGAGGTTCCAGGCTGGTCAATGTGGAAAGCATCGGTTTGCTTTTCAGCAACAGTGCTCTGGTAGCCGGATTCAAAAGGTCGAAGTCTTCACGAATCACCTGCTCTGCCAGGTCGAATAAGGCATCCTCCAGTACCCCAGGGGAAAAGAATGTCCAGCTGTAAACATGATTAGGATGCATGTCCTTAGCGTTCGACGTCTCTTTGATGTCAACATAGCCTTCCCGGTATGAAATGTCATGAATGGTTCCTACATTGACGTCATCGCGGTTCTTGATCTGATCTCCGGGCTTCAGGGCCAACTCCTGAAAGGGGAAAGTGTAACGATGTACCGGGTTCTTATCCGTCCCGGCTACCTGCTCCTGAAATTTCAAAAAGGCGATCGCATTGCGCTCCTCCAACATTTGTTCGGGATCGAGCTCCGTGAGCCGAAAGTATTCCCACCAGGCTGATTTCTCCTCCCTTCGAAAATAGCCAACCAGGTCAGACAGTAATTTTCTGGCCTTGTCTTCTTCCGTCCAAGTGTCTTCAGTTTCGGGTAAATCTGATCTTAATCTTTCCGATAGATACGCGATCATGCGGTCCCGGTCCTTGACCTGATCACTGGCTTCTTCAACTTTCGGAATGGGCCTTTCCAGCGGTCCGTTTTGTTCAATCCAACTCAATCTTAAATCTTCCAGCCAATCACGCAGATACCGGGTCGATTGGCAATCGTCTTCATTGTACCGTTCTACCTGTTCCAGAATTTTTTGTGGTGTTGATGATCCATCGGAAAATTCGATCATCTTCTGTATGGCACGTAGAGCCCATCCCACCTGATCCAGCGGAACCACCCGCTCATAACAGGTAAGAACCTCCAAATCTTTGATTGAATATTTTTCGACACCTGCACGAATGCTCTCTTTCACGACCTCAAGCAGGTCTACCAGTCTTCCTCCTCGTAGTAATATATCCAGTTGTTCGCCCCTGCTATCGTAACGGGCCATCAACCGTTTCAGAGCGGTTTTTTCATAAGGGGCAAAATGATAAATATGCAGGTCCGGCGATTGTTGGATGCGGTCAAAGATCCAGTCCATAAACGCCTCATATTGTACCCTCTCGTCTTTTCTGTCCACCGCCCAGAATGGTTGATAAATCCATTTACCATCATCATTTCTATACACCACCCCCAGGAGATATTCGAGACCTCCTCCTTCCAGAAACCGATCTGCTTCAATGTCAAAAAACACATCTCCGGGGTTAGGTTCCGGGAGTCTGCCCAGACCTTCGGTTGGTTTAAATTCAATAAATTCGAATGGCGGCTTCTCCGTTTCTTTGCTTTTCAATTGCAGGGTGGCTTGTTGTTGGAGTCTAGCATACGTCTCCCGATCTCCCCTTCTGGGTTTCCATTTGAGGTCATTCCTTGCAAAAGCCTCTATCGTAGAAATCTGCCGGTCCTCCAGTTCTCTGATATGCTTCCGGTGGATGCCGGCCACATAGGTGAGATGATCATCCGCCCGCCGACGCTTTTCACAATCACGCCACCAGCTGCAGATCTGACAGTGTACCACCGGCGCGGGATAGGATTGTGCCAGATCACTCCTTTCCAGATGATCCCGGAAGTCTTTCTGTACCCACCGGTAATAAGCTGAAAAGTCCCGATACCGGAAGCACTCCTCTTCGAAACCGGTATGTTCCGGGCCAGGTTTAACCACAATCATATTTTCCGGTTCTGTTGTCTGGATTTTCGAGAGCAATTCGGTATAAACACATAGCTGCAATACTGATCCGGCTTTGGTATTCGTAGCCAATTTGGTATCGAGTACCTCATAACTCCATGAACCAAAGACACTGGGCCTATGCACCTTTCGGAGGATGTCGGCGTAACCACCCCAGTTTTCATCTTCTAATCGACCTTGAAGGATGATATCATAACCATCACGCATGGCGGTGATGGTTCGATCATAGGTGCTCCCTACATCCTTCTTTTCCTGAGGTGGCTCCGAAATCCGGTATCCAAGGCTTTCAAGGTACTCGACATAGTTCTGCTCAAAGCGTCGACCCCGTTCAGTAATTAGATAGAAATAGGGGTCATTAAAAGAAGGTCTTTCCCGACTACCCTCAGCTACCTCCCTGTCCAACAGGGTCAGATGCCGGCAGCTGACAAACTTAGACAGATCAGTTGGGGCAAACAGGTATTTTTGAGTCTCCCGATGTTTCTGCATGGAGTCGAAGCATTATTGTTAAAGATCATAAGCGGAATAAATATAGTTAATTGAGGGAGATTGAGGTTGGCTTCGAAATCTGGCAGGTGCAGAAATACCAGGCTTTGTGCTCTATCATGGTTTCTCATAAAGTAATCCTACAATCCTCCCATCCTAAAAATCCTAATCCAGACGAAAAAAGGAAAAATCTTCACCAAATAACCATGCTCAAATCCTGTCCATCCTGGCATCACGAAAATCCTGTTAAGACGAATTTTTCCCTAACTTAATCTAAATAAATCCCCCGATCATGCATTTATGGACCACCGTCATCGTGCTTTCATTCCTGAGCTTCGTGTCGGAAGGAACCGGAGTTAAGCCCGACGAATGCACTGTTAAAGAAATCTATGAAATCATAGCTCATCCCCGGGACGCTGTAGTCCTGACTAGCTCCGGGGTACTGGCTGACGTCGATCAGTTACTGGTGCCTGCCCGGTTGAAGGAGGGGACTTACCAGGTGATGCTAACCAGAAAAGGCAGAAATATCTACCAGCTGGATAATATGGACTATGTGATCGAAACGAAGTACTGCAATGAATACGCCCATAAAGACAAGGCCCTTTTGAAGGTGACCGGCCAGTACTCAACGAACGAGAAAGGGGTACTGATCTTCGAGTAATACGAGTCAACGATTGCTAGATTTTGGTATGACCCAGAGTAAGACGAGCGAAGTTAGCAGTTGATGTGCACCGGAAATCTCCAAATACCAAACTTCTCCTATATTTAGGGATTGGGAAAACAATGAGTCGTCTGGTGAGAGTTATAAGCCTGAGGTCGGGGTTGTTGGGGGTCGGAATCGTGATAGCCTTGCTGCTTCATTACGGCTGCGGAGAGGATAGTCACAGTGGCGGTGCCCTGCCGGAGGTGGTCGACTTCAACCTGCACATCAAGCCGCTATTGAGCGACCGTTGTTTTGCCTGTCATGGTCCGGATGAAAAGGCCCGGGAAGCGGAGCTTTCACTGCATACCGAAGAGGGCGCGTTTGCCGCGCTCGACGATGTGGCCGGACGGTTTATCATCGCCCCGGGAAAGCCGGATGCCAGTGAGGTGTACCACCGGATCACCTCGACCGACCCGGAATATATGATGCCGCCGCCGGAGTCTAATCTTTCCTTAAATGAATACGAGATCAGCCTGATTACCAAATGGATCAGGCAGGGTGCCGAATGGAAAAAACACTGGGCCTTCATTCCACCCCAGCGGCCGGAAATCCCTAAAGTAAAAGATGAAGCCTGGCGTGTCAACCCCATCGACGCTTTCGTGTGGCAAAAGATGCGTGAAAATGGTCTCCGCCCGGCTCCGGAGGAAAGTCCGGAACTCTGGCTGCGCCGGGTCTCGTTTGACCTGACTGGTTTGCCACCCACACCAGACATGATCGACTCCTTTATCGCCCGCCATGAAGAAAAGGATTACGAAGCGATCGTGGACCAATTGCTGGCATCGCCGGCTTATGGCGAACGCATGGCCAGCATCTGGCTCGACCTGGCCCGTTATGCCGACTCCCACGGTTATCAGGATGACAAGCCCCGCAGCATCTGGCCCTGGAGGGACTGGGTAATAAGGGCCTTCGATCATAATCAACCCTATGATCAGTTTGTGACCGAACAACTGGCGGGTGACCTGCTCCCGGAGCCCAGCTATGACCAGATACTGGCTACCGCCTTCAACCGCAACCATCCGATCACCCAGGAAGGTGGGGTGATCGACGAAGAATACCGTACCGAGTACGCTGCCGACCGGGTACAGACCTTCAGCACCGCCTTTCTCGGCCTGACCATGCAGTGCGCCCGCTGCCATGACCATAAATACGATCCCATCTCCCAAAAGGAGTTTTATGAGCTGTTCAGCTTCTTTAACAGTGTCGAGGGTGAACGCGGTCAGATCAGCTATTTTGACCTGGCACCCACTCCCAGCATTCCCATGGAAGATGAAGCACACCTGGCCTATGTAGAGGAAGTCAAGGAACGCATTGCCCGAATGGAGACCTCGCTGGCGGATCTGGTTGCGGAGGAAAGAAAGACATTCGACATCGGAGTCACCCGCGAGACCATGTCGAAAACCATCGACCTGAAACAGGATCTGATTGCCGCCTACGACCTCAACGACCAAGGCTGGCAATTTACCGATGCGACAACCCAAAACGCTACCGGGAGGGCCAACGTCAACCTGCCACCGTCGATTGATAAACCAGGGAAAGTCCAGGGTTATGAAGGCGCTGCCCTCCAATTTAACGGCGATAATTTTGTGACCTTTGGTGAGATCGCCGATTTCGATCATTATCACAGTTTTTCCGTCGGTCTCTGGGTCAACCACCGGGGACGCCCGACGAAAGATGCCACCATCTTTTCCCGGCGCAACGAAGAACAATACAGGCAGGGATACGACTGCACCCTGCTGCAAAACCGGCAGCTTTCCTTCCGGCTTCTGCACAATGTCAATAAAGAACAAATGGAGGTCCGCACCCGGAATACCTTACCCAGTGGCTGGCACCATCTCGCGGTGACCTACGACGGTTCCGGCAGGGCATCGGGTGTCCGGATTTACCTGGATGGCCGGGAGCAACCCACGCTTACGATCAAAGATGAGCTCCAGGGGCTTAGCATCCTGAATGGCAACGACTTCCTGATCGGCCACTGGAATCACCGGGCCCGCATTGCCAACAATCAGCATGGCTTCAAAGACGGAAGCATCGATCAGGTAAGAATCTATGCCCGGCAGCTCAGCCCTCTGGAAATCAGTACGTTGGCTAACCGCAATGACAATGAAATCGAAAGGGCCCCGGATGAACTGCTGTTCAAGCATTATCTGCTGCGCACCTCGGAGAAATATACTGCGCTGAAGGGTACGCTCGACAGCCTGCGGTCCATTGACACCTCGGTACCCATGGTGATGGTGATGCAGGAAAAGGACACTCTGGAACCGGCTTATGTACTTGACCGGGGCATCTATGATGCTAAAATGGATTCGGTAGGTCGTAATACCCCTGCCGCCATTCTGGCCTTTGACCAGCAGGAAACAAACAGGCTGGGGCTGGCCGGGTGGCTCTTCGATGAAAGGAATCCATTGACCTCCCGGGTGATGATCAACCGGCTCTGGCAGCAATGTTTCGGACACGGATTTGTCCGGACAGCCGAAGATTTTGGCAACCAGGGTGATCTGCCCACCCATCCGGAACTGCTGGACTGGTTGTCCGTGGAATTCCGGGAGCAGGCCTGGGATATCAAACACATGCTGAAAACCATCGTCCTTTCCAAAACCTACCGGCAGAAGGCCAAGCTGACAGAGGCCAACCGGAAAGCCGATCCGGGTAATCAGTGGTTGGCCCGGGGCCCCAGCCGGCCCCTGACTGCCGAAATGCTGCGTGACCAGGCGTTGGCTACCAGTGGCCTGCTCTATGACAAAATCGGGGGGAAATGGGTAAAACCCTATCAGCCGGGGGGAATCTGGAAAGAACTGGCTAACCAGATCGGTGAAAACAAGTACCGGGTCAGTCCCGGCCGGGACAAATACCGGCGCAGTCTGTATACCTATTGGAAAAGAACCATCCCCCCTCCCACTATGCTGACCCTCGACGCCCCCGAACGGTCGGTCTGCACCGTCAAAAGGCAGGCTACCAGCACGCCGTTGCAGGCACTGATTTTGTTAAATGACCCGACTTATCTGGAAGCAAGCCGTCACCTGGCAGCAGACTTACAAGAGCTATATGAGAATGACCGGGAACGATTGAAAGCGGCCTTTCTCCGGATCGTGAGCCGCTATCCGGATGAGACGGAACTGGACAAGCTGGTCTCTTTTTATGAACAAACCCGGGCAGACTATCGGGACGATCCAAAAGAAGCGGTGTCGCTGCTGACGGTGGGTGATTCACCAGCCAGCAGATTCAGTGATCAAGGCGCCGGCGCCGCCCTCAGTTTTACGATCAGCCTGATCTATAACCTGGATGAAGCGAGGCAGAGGTAAGCGAATGGTATTTTGGTGTTATGGTGTTTTGGTATTTTGGTGTTATGGTATGTTGGTTTCGGTCACCCTGAGCCTGTCGAAGGTGGGGGTTGGTGTTTTGGTATTGTGGTATTATGGTGTTATGGTATTGTGCGTTCGGCCACACTGAGCCTGCCGAAGGTGGGGGTTGGTGTTTTGGTATTGTGCGTTCAGCCACACTGAGCCTGCCGAAGGGAGGTATTTTGGTGTTATATTATTATTGTATTACTTCGGTGTCACCCTGAGCCTGTCGAAGGGGGGTTGGTGTTTTGGTGTTATGGTGTTATGGTGTTATGGTGTTATGGTGTTATGGTGTTATGGTGTTATGGTGGTGTGAGTACAATAGTCTTCTATCTCGTCTATAATTGTCCAACTGTTTAAATAGGTTCGGTAACCCTGAGACTGTCGTTTGTTTGCCTATCGGAATTGTTTAAATTTATCAAGCCCGAAGGGCTGACATGATTATAGGACAACCAAATTCTCCGTAACCCCAAACCCCGAAGGGGTGGTATTATCTTCCTATTATTTCACCCCTTCGGGGTTATGATAAGCATTCAATTTCCGTTTCTATAATCTTTGCACCCCTTCGGGGTTATGCCACCAATGACATATTCTGGTCCTCCATTGTTTTTTCTATTTTATCAAAGAATTAAAGCCCGAAGGGCTGACATGATTATAGGACAACCAAATTCTCCGTAACCCCAACCCCGAAGGGGTGGCATTATCCCTCCTATTATTTCACCCCTTCGGGGTTATGATAAGCATTCAATTTCCGTTTCTATA
>CAYRYD010000078.1:14924-18814 GCA_964428345.1 uncultured Saprospiraceae bacterium
ATTCTGGTCCTCCATTGTTTTTTCTATTTTATCAAAGAATTAAAGCCCGAAGGGCCGACATGATTATCGGATAATCAAATTCTCCGCAACCCCAACCCCGAAGAAGTGGTATTATTGCACCCCTTCGGGGTTAAGACGCCAGTCCACATTCAGTCCTCCATATTGTTTCCATTTATCCAAGAAAGCCACCTTGACCACGTCTGCCTTCCCACGCAAACCTTTTTTCCAAAAGGTTCTGCCTGGAGCTGCTCCTGGCAATGGGTTCAAAAAATGGTTTCGAGACTTGGCCTTTAAGCCCGGTCTTTTTGGTATTTTTGATTCCAGGCAAAAAGTACAGACGCGAACTATCATGAGCAACAAACCCGATTCTGATCCGTATCTGGAGCACTGTTGCCAGCTCAACCGGCGGCACTTTATGTCAAGGCTCAGCCTGGGCCTGGGAAGTCTGGCCCTGGGTAATCTGCTGGGATGTACCGGTTCCGTAGAAGATACCGGATCCGCACCGGTTATGGGAATCCGGGGTATTATGGATAAGACCCATATATCACCCAAAGCCAAACGGATCATCTATCTGTTTCAAAGTGGCGGACCCAGCCAGCTGGATCTCTTTGAATACAAACCCCTCCTCACCAAGATGCACGGTGAAGAACTGCCGGAATCGGTACGGATGGGCCAGCGCCTCACCGGGATGACCTCGGGACAGAGCACCAAACCGCTGACCTCCTCCTTATATTCCTTTAAGCAGCATGGCCAAAGTGGTGCCTGGATGAGCGAACTGCTACCCCACACCAGCCAGATCGTCGATGATCTTTGCTTCATCAAGACCATGCATACCGAAGCCATCAATCACGATCCGGCAATTACCTTCTTTCAGACCGGATCCCAGCAGCCGGGCCGGCCGAGCATGGGTAGCTGGCTGAGCTACGGACTTGGATCGCTGAATGAAAATTTGCCGGCCTTCGTCGTCCTCCTCTCGCGGGGTGCTCAGCGACCCCAACCCATTTACTCCCGTTTGTGGGGCAATGGCTTTCTCGCCAGCCTTCATCAGGGAGTACAGTTTCGCTCCGGTAAAGACCCGGTGCTGTATCTCGACAATCCTGAAGGGATGGAAGCGGACTCGCGGCGCAAAATGCTCGATGCCCTGGCAGACCTCAATACCAAAAGGATGCACGACTTTGGCGATCCGGAAATCCAGTCCCGTATCGCCCAGTATGAAATGGCTTACCGCATGCAGACCTCGGTACCGGAAGCGATGGATCTCAGCCAGGAGCCGGATGAGGTCTTCGAACTCTACGGTGAGGAGGCCCGCAGACCGGGCACCTATGCCGCTAACTGCCTGCTCGCCCGGCGCATGGCGGAAAGAGATGTGCGATTTATTCAATTGTATCACCTGGGCTGGGACCAGCACACCGACCTTCCGAGGGAGCTCTCCTCCCAGTGCCGCGATACCGACCGGGCCTCGGCCGCCCTGGTGACCGATCTGAAGCGCAGGGGGCTGTTGGAAGATACCCTCATCATCTGGGGAGGAGAGTTTGGGCGGACCAATTATTCGCAGGGGGCGTTGACCCGCGACAATTACGGCAGGGACCATCATCCGCGTTGCTTTACAGTGTGGCTGGCCGGAGCCGGCATCAAACCCGGTTTGAGTTACGGCCTCACCGACGACTTTGGTTACAATATCGTCGAAAACGGCGTCCATGTGCACGACTTTCAGGCCACCCTGATGCACCTGCTGGGGATTGATCATGAAAAATTAACTTTTAAACACCAGGGACGGCGTTACCGGCTGACCGACGTACACGGTCAGGTGGTACATCCGGTACTGGCCTAAGGACTAATCTATGACAAAGCACTTCCTTAAAGTTATCACAATATTTATACTCGCCCTTTCAGGCATGCAATGCCAGGAAAACAAACAAGTTACCAATGAAACACCACCAACGGATGAGAAACCCCTTCGGGTAGTCTTTGTCACCGGTGATGAGGAGTACCGTTCGGAAGAATCCATGCCGATGCTGGCGGAAATCCTGCAACGGGAGCTGGGTTGTGAAATCCATGTCTGCTACTCCCTCGATTCGGAGGGATTTGTCGACCCCAACAATACGAAACATATCGCCGGTCTCGAGGCTCTGCAGGATGCCGATCTAATGGTGATCTTTACCAGGTTCCGTGAATTGCCGGACGATGAATTGAAAATGATCGTGAGACATGTTGAAACGGGAAAACCGGTAGCCGGCTTCCGGACCTCGACCCATGCCTTCCTCTACCAGGAAGACACAACTAAAAAATATTATAACGAAGAGTGGCCCATCAAGGTCTTTGGCCAAAAGTGGATCACCCATCACGGGCATTTTGACGACGGTACCGGGGCCCTCACCCGGGTGGACATCATCGATCAGAAAAAAGACAGTCCCATTTTGCGTGGAGTACAACCTTTTGATGCCTACAGCTGGCTATACCATGTAGATGGCGGAAATTATAAACTCTACGGAGACAGCGACCCGCTGCTCACCGGAACTTCACTGAAATCAAGTCACGAACAGGCCGGACGGCTCGACGAATATCCACTGACTAACCCGGTGGCCTGGACCAAATCGTTTACCGGTGCATATGACAAAACGACAAGGGTTTTTTTTACCACACTCGGACATCCGTTTGATTTTAAGAATGAATCGATGCGCAAACTGGCTATCCAGGGCATTTACTGGGCACTGGGGCTGGAAGATCAGATTCCGCCCGGGGGAGTCAATGTAGATTTTGTGACGGAATATAATCCGAATAATTCGGGGTTTGGTGAAAAATACAAGAAGCAACTGAAACCAAAATACCTCTTTGAAAAAACATCACTATAACATTACGATTCACTGGACTGGCAATCTGGGGACCGGTACCAGCGGATACCGGGCTTATTCGCGAAACCATGAAATTAGAGTCAGTAATAAACCTCCTATTCCGGCCTCGTCCGATCCGGCTTTCCGGGGGGATCCCACCCGTTACAACCCCGAAGAACTTTTTGTCGCTGCCCTTTCCCAATGTCACATGTTATGGTTCCTCCACCTGTGCGCCGATGCCGGTATCGTGGTTACCACTTACGTTGACGAAGCCACTGGTGTGATGGAAGAAGACCAGCAGGGAGGGGGGCATTTTACCGAAGTGGTGCTGAGGCCGTTCATAAAAGTAGAAGGTACGGTTCCGGTCGAGCAGATCGATACCCTTCACCACCGGGCCAACGCGTTATGTTTTATCGCCAATTCGTGCAAATTTCCGGTGAGGCATGAGGGAAGGCTGGCGGATTGATGGTGTTGTGGTATTGTGGTGTTATGGTATTGTGGTTAATGTCACCGTGAGTCTGTCGAAGGGAAGCGTTTTGGTATTCTGGTGTTGTGGTATTGTGTTTTATAATTAATGTCACCCTGAGCTTGCCGAAGGGTAGCTTCCTGGTATTCTGGTGTTTTAGTGTTATGGTATTGTGGATAATAGCGCCCCGAACCTGTCGAAGGGAAGTGTTTTGGTTTTCTGGTGTTGTGGTATTGTGGTGTTATGTTATTATACTGTTTTGGTATATTAGTTATATTTAATATGAGATTGCTCAATGGAGCGATTTGGTATTCCGGTATTTTGTTTTATGGTTAATGTCACCCTGAGCTTGCCGAAGGGTAGGTTTGGGATTGTGGTAGAACCCGTTACACACTCACACCTCACACTCACATCCACACCCGGAGGTCACCCTGAGCCTGCCCCCCTGCCCCCCAATGGGGGGACACCATCCGAATGACCTTCAGGATAATTCCCAATAAGTGCATTCACCGGTTATATTTATTAGATATTAGATTAGACAATAGTTCGTGACCATATCAAGCTGCTATTTTTCCAAAATTCAGCACGGATCT
>CAYRYD010000079.1:0-18359 GCA_964428345.1 uncultured Saprospiraceae bacterium
GGTAGTGAACTTCTTGGTCCCAGCTTCGGTTTGCTTCATATCCATAAGTACAAAATTTTTTTCGTAATCTTTGTCTTATTCTCTAGGGGGCTGAAACAGGTGAACCACCACCCCAGCTTCCACTTCCCGAACCACCGCACTCATAATTTTTCCAATGTCCAATGAAAAAACCATCATAGGGAGTATAAAATCCATTGCAAGAGTAGATTCCGGAAACAGTAAAAGTGACCTCAGCACATGGTTGAGTACCACAATCTCAGTTACAATTGCCAAAATTCTGTGTTGCAGTAAAATCGATACTGCAACTAAGACATTCATCCTCAACTACCGGATCTATCGATATTTTGGATGATCTGGTTTCGAGAATAGCTGTAAGCGAGAGTGCTAAAAACATCAGAATTGATTTCATTATGTATTTGTTTTTAGGTTAAAAAATCATAAAAAGGTTAGTACCTACTCAGGTGACAAAGTGTACCGGTGAGCAAAGCATGGGCAGGTGAGTTAATGATTATTAACTGATAGTCAAATTAATAAAGCAGATTCACTGTGTGGGTTGCAGCATTATTAAACTCAGTACTAGATATCCAGGGGAGGGAATTAGTTCTGAACTAGTAATTTCCCTGCCATTGTTCTTTCAATAATTTGATCACTGGTGGTAACACAAGAAAGCCTCGCCCTCCAGAAATAGGGAGCTGAGACATCAGGTGATACGTCTTTAGACGTATCATTACTAGTAACACTATACACTTGACGACCCCAGACATCTACTTAGTAGAATTCAAATGATCGTACGTTTTCTGCTGGATATATCTCTAAATTATTCACTTGATTGATTAATGAGGGTACCCTAAGACTACAATCGCATGGCTCAACATTGACATCATATTGCGTTTGAACAATTGAACAATCGAAATAACTATTGACAGTATAGGACCCTCCTTCTCTTGCTTCTAATTTGGCAAACGTATGCCTGCCAATCCAATTATAATTATCAGCACCAGTCTCTCCAACTAAATCAATTTTAGTGCCCTCACAAATTGTCTTGACCACCTGTTGAGTTTCAAGGATAAAATTTGGGCAAACCTCAGATAGATCAACCTCATCAATATAGAAGTATGCCCACCCATCTCCATCAGGATTGACTACGACACCATCGCCACTTGCGAAATTACCAATACCAAGAATATTTTCACCACCTTCAGCTAAGTATCTGCCACTGATTGTAATCCAATCACTAGTATCCGATATGATATTACCTTCAGTATTTCTGACACTAATACTATTAACACGTAATGAATCAGTCCCATCAAATAGTACAGCACCAATATCGCCAGTGCCATATTTTGACCGACCAGATAAATTTACCTTAAAAGTTAATTGATAGATCTTATCTGCTTCAAGGGGCTCTAAGAGTTCTACCCCTATAAGTTCTCTGTCTTCACCACCAGTATAACTGATAATTCCTGCGTATCCATCACCAGATGCTGGTTCTTGTAAGCCCCGGAAGTTTAAGGGCACCGTACTAGGATATCGGTATCGCCTATGAAAATAATCAGGAGTACCAGAAATGGTAAACCAATTTGGAGCTGTATTAATCCCGGTTGGTCCGTAGTCTGGATCACTTAGATAAAGTTCAAATCCAGGATTGGGAACCAGATTTTGACTAAAAACAGTCGACGAAACCAATAATGAAATGAACGCAAGTACTAAAAAAGGAGCCATAATTTTAACACTACTCTCACTCAATCTAGCAAATAAATTTCACTATGTCAAATTTTTAACAGTATTGATTCTTATAGATGTTTCGGCCCCATCACGGTAGAAGTAATTATTCTGATGAGATATACTCAGTAATGACAGGTCGATATCTAGTTGAAATTTTAGTAGAGTTTCTTGGCTTCTGTAGCCAACCAAAATTCCCAAATGTCTAATTACCCCAAACTTTGCCAATGAAAACTGCATTGGAATCAAAGTTTTCACCATTGATCTCAGTGTTACCTGCGAATCCTCCTAAGCCCCCTAACTCGTTGCAATATGAATCATATATTCCTGTTTGCAAATCGTATCCGCAATTACCTTGAGAAAATGTATAAACCGTCTGGTCCTGAAATCGGTATTCAGTAACCTCAGCTCCGGATGAACATATTGTACCGGATTTTGTAAAGTCCATAATTTTCGATTCAATGCAATCTGGTACATCACGCATCAGATCCACTTTGGAACAAGAAAGGCTCAACAAGATCAATACCATTAAGATTGTTTTCATAGATCTTTATTTTAATCAGTAATAACGATTCTCTTCATTATTCTCACGGAGTCATGCAACAATTCGATTTGATACATACCCGATGGCCACAAGTTCACTTCTATCGATGAATCAGGTAGATGATCAGATTCAAACATTAATTGGCCATTGATATTCCATATTTTCAACTGATATTCATAATGATCATTTGACACAATAAATATGTGATGGCGCGATGGATTGGGTGATATGGTAACTGAGTTTTCTTCAATGAACTCAGAGCCTATATTCTTAGTATCACCATAGCAATTTTGCACCGTGACCACCTTACTGTCGGAACCAGTAGAACCACTGAGAGATGCTATAACAGAGATGGTATAGTTTGTAGTGCTCGATTGAGTTACACTGGACACGTTTAAGTATTTGTTTCCTGTACCAGAGACGGTATAACTCCAATTCGAAGGTACAATCCAGGAAAAAGTAGTGCCTGTTGCACCGATGGCGGTAAATTGGTCAGGAATCACATTGCAAATGGTGGTAGGACCAGTAATATCGACACATACAGCAGGAGCACTTCCAACTCCTACTGCTGCCCAGGCCTTTTCCACCTGCAAGGCCTCATTGCTACAGTAGCCATATAGATCTCTGGCAGACTGAATAGCCCCGGTTCGAGCAGCAGCATAATTGCTGGTACTCTGTAGATAAATCCCTAGATTCCGGTAGGCAATATTAGCCGCCTTTGTCGTTCCGATCCCACTTACCGTGATGCCGTTTTGGGTGCCCCCAACACATAGAAGGTGAAACCATTTATTTTGTACACCGCTGTTGGTATGTACACCACAGTGATCATTATTATTTGTAGGTGTACATCCATTTACATTAAACCAGAAGGTGCCTCCATACGTATGAGGTTGTCCAAATGTATTAGGGCTTGACATAGACCTTACCAGAAGTGCGTCTTCGCCGATAGTCCAATCAAAATTTCCTTGAGCATATTGTTCGACCATTGTACCAAAAATATCCGCAAAGGACTCATTCAATGCTCCCGATTCCCATTCGTAGTTAAGGTCTGCAAGAGCATCAATAACTCCGTGAGTGAACTCGTGACCCATAATATCAATTGCCGCCATATCATTGCCAGCACTAGAAGTTCCTACTTCAATAGTTGGTGTGCCACTGTCACTCCAGTAAAAAGCATTGTTAATCCAAGGTTGCGTATTCGGGGCATTCATCTTAACCCGTCCTCCTGAAAAATAGTAATCTCCATACTTAGCACTGAAATAGGTCCTGGATTTTGATATTGCCCAGAATGCCCCTACACAATCCTGATCATGATTCCAGATGTTATCTGCATCTTCTAACCGTTGGGCATTAGACCAACTCGCGGCATACTGCCTTACCTCAAAATTGGCTGAACAATCTTTCAGATAATATTTGGTGCCTTCTTTTGCCGTAGTAATATATTGGTTACCATTATAAAGCGTTTGAGCCTGATTGGTGCCCGAGGGTGTACAAATTTCCCGGTAGGCGGGTAGATTACTGAAGATTTGTCCGTTGCGAGCGTCTACAGCGATGATCCTTGCATCATAAGGTTCCAACGAGTAAATCGTGAATTCATAGCACGGAACAAGTGCATCAATAGAAATATTGGGTGATCTACTCAATAACTTCTTAATTGCTTTCGGATAGTAGGTGGCTTTGAAATCACCTGCTCTTTCTTTCAGATCATTCTCTTCACTCTCATCTTCCCACTTGAAAATGGTTGCATTTACGGTCTGCATAGCAACAGCCAAAGCATCATTTTCGTCAATCAACTTACCTATTTGTAATTTTGCATCTTCCACTAAAAATCCATGAGCAATTTCGACATCACCATCTCGCAAATGCAGGGTAAATTCTGCAGATGGTATCTCAAATCCCTCAAAAACCTGTCTGTATTTGACATGTTGGTAGCCCTCGCTATCTGTCCATCTCCTCTTCTCCACTAGTTGATTCTTATTCGAAATACCTAAGTTCTTCACATATCTTGTTAATAAATCGTCCTCTCTGATTCCCCTTCGAAAGTGGATCCAACCATTAGTTTCACTTCATTTGCCAAATCAAGTATTGTCTCATCAGTGACAAACTTGGGAATGTAGTCCTGCCCTCGCATAGGCAGGGATAATATTAGACTGAAGAGTACAATAATTAAAGGGTCAAACGACTTGCTTTTCATAACATGATGATTTTAGGAAAAGTGATAAGAAAACTTTGAGGTGTGTCCGTGACCATGGCATCATCCGGATGTGTAAATTGTAGCGAATTTACTATTGTATGATCGAATTTGTCAATAGGTGAGCTCAAGTATTTTATCTAAAATGAAAACATTAACAATTAAATGTCCAGCAGGATGGTAGTTTGAGTAACGAAAAACAGCTGTTTTTTGTAACTCCTCTACTCCTACCCCACCGACCGGCTGATCGCCCTCGATTTTGGTTATACAAAACTCGTTATCTGAATCAAAGTAAAATTATCTTTAAACCCAACCCTTTTATGTACCTATCATCAATATCGATATGCCCGGGTCAGTACCAGGGATCAATCGCTGGATCTTCAGGTCGATGCCCTCGAGAAAACCGGTTGCCAAAAGATTTATTGTGAGCAGATCAGTGGATCGACAACCAATCGGCTCGGAGTTGGATAAAATGATAGCTCCATTGCGGGAAGGGATGTAGTTATCCTTAGGAAGTTGGATCGCCTGGGCTGGAGCCTAGCGGACCTGGTGAACCTGATAGACCATTGTACCGGACAATTACGGATTGGGGACAGGAGAAGCAAAATGTCAAGAAAACGTCAACCCCGGCGACTCATGGTCTTACACCCGAATGATCGGAAGTGACACCATCCCAAAGGAAGCTGAATGCAGCAACCCCACGTCAGCCCTATAGCTAACATTTATTTAACAAATTCAAGCGAAGCTAAATTGCTGGTACATCCTATGACCAATCAGAAATTTCGTAACTTAGGCACCATAAAAAATAATCAATTAAATGACTACAAACGATAAAAGTCGCAGAGACTTTGTAAAAAAGACAGGTTCGGCTGTGTTGGCCAGTGGGTTAGGCATGAATGTGTTGACCGCCAGATCTTCTTCCTTCCAAATGAACAGTGAGACTCTGAAGGTTGGGTTGATCGGATGCGGCGGCCGGGGTACCGGTGCGGCGCTGCAGGCCACCCGTGCGGACAACAATGTTGTGTTGACGATGATGGCCGATATTTTTCAGGACCGGTTGGATGAATCCTACAAGAACCTCAAGAAGGAAAATCCGGGCAAGGTTATGGTTGAAGAGGGCAACAAGCTGATTGGGTTTGATGCCTATAAGAAGGTTTTGGAAAGCGATGTTGATGTAGTATTGCTGACCACCCCACCCTCTTTCCGCCCCGGTCATCTCCGGGCAGCGATTGAAGCCGGCAAACACGTCTTCTGCGAAAAACCGGTAGCGGTCGATGCCCCGGGTATCCGTCATGTAATCGAAAGCGCCAAAATGGCTAAATCCAAAGGACTGGCGCTGATGTCCGGATTTTGCTGGCGACACGATGACCCAAAAAATGCTACCTATAGCAGACTCCTGGACGGAGCTATTGGTGATATCCACACCGTCTATAATACGTATAACACCGGCGAACTTTGGTACCGCGACCGTCAGCCGGGATGGACTGATTTCCAAACAACGATGCGCAACTGGCTGTATTTTAACTGGTTATCCGGAGATCATATTACCGAGCAGGCCGTACACAGCCTCGACCTGATGGCCTGGGCATTTGGAGATGTACTTCCGGTCAGTGCAACCGGTACCGGAGGCCGTCAGGTCCGCACCGATCCTAAATTTGGCAACGTTTACGACCATTTTGCCATCGTATTCGATTATCCGGATGGAAAGAAAGGATTTCACTTCAGCCGGCAGCAAAAGAATTGTTCACGGGCTTATGGTTTGGATATGATCGGTGACAAGGGACGATGCAATATCCACGTCTCCAACAACCATGAGATCATTGGCAAGAAAAATTGGAAATGGGAAGGAGAAAGAAATGACATGTATCAGACCGAACATGATACTTTATTTGCTTCGATCCGGTCGGGAAAACCGTTTAACGACGGAATCCGGATGGCCAACAGTACGATGCTGGCCATTTGGGGCAGAATGGTGGCTTATACCGGCCAGACGATCACCTGGGACGAAGCGATCAACTCCAATGAAACGCTGGGGCCAAAACTGGAAGAGTATAGCTGGGACTTAAAATGGCCCATGCAAGATGTAGCCAAACCGGGCATTACCAAATTTGCATAATCCCGGATCAATGGATAGACGAACCTTTCTTCAGCAGTCAGCGCTTACTGCCGCTGCTGCCTCGGTACCTTCATTCCTAGACATTGACATTGATTTAAATGCCGGGAAACCGCTCCACAAAAAGAGCCTTAAATTCGGCATGATAAAGGAGGAGATTTCACTGCTGGACAAGTTTAAGCTGGTTAAGGACCTCGGATTTGACGGCGTCGAGCTCGATAGCCCGAATGACCTGAAAGAAAAGGAAATTCTCGATGCCCGGGATAAATCGGGCATCGAAATCCCCGGAGTGGTCAATTCGATCCACTGGCGGTCACCACTCTCCCATCCCGATCCTGCAGTCAGGAAGATTTGCACGGATTCGATGATCGATGCCCTGCATAAATGCAAGCTCTATGGAGGTACGACAGTATTGCTGGTGCCCGCGGTGGTCAATCAGGAAGTATCGTATGCCGACGCCTGGACGCGATCGGTCGCTGAAATCAAAAAGATGCTCCCCGAGGCTCATAAGACCGGGATCAAGATTGCAATCGAAAATGTCTGGAACAACTTCCTGCTGAGTCCGTTGGAAGCGGCTCAGTATATCGATCAGTTTGAGAGCGATCACATTGGCTGGTATATGGATATTGGAAATATCATCCGCTATGGTTGGGCAGAACATTGGATACGCGCTCTCGGATCCAGGATCCTGAAAGTGGATATCAAGGAATACAGCCGGAAAAAACAGATGGATGAGGGCACCAGGAAAGGCTTTGATGTCGAAATTGGTGATGGTGACTGTGCCTGGCCTGAGGTAAACAAGGCATTGGCTGAAACCGGCTACAGTGGCTGGGGCTCTGCCGAAGTACCCGGAGGAGACCGAAATCGCCTGAAGGAAATTTCCATGCGCATGGACCGGATTTACGCATTGTAAACAAATTAGAGATAATCACGATTTATCAGGGGCATTCAACATTTGATTGCCCCTGTTTTCTATCGACCATTTTCATTGGAGATGAGAAAAGAATCAATAGAAGAGCACTATCAAATCAATTCAAAGTATATTCCTGAATTATACCTCCTGCAGGTGGAGATGGTAAAACTTCAAAAGTACATCAGCGAAAATAAATTGAGAATGCTGATTCTTTTTGAAGGACGTGATACGGCAGGAAAGGGATCCGCCATTTTTCGTTTTACCCAGTTTTTAAATCCCCGGGAATACCGGGTTGTCGCCCTGGGAAAACCATCCGAGACGCAGCGGGGTCAATGGTATTTTCAACGGTATCTGAAGGAATTACCCAATGCCGGAGAAATGGTCTTTTTTGACCGGAGCTGGTATAATCGCGGCGTAGTCGAACCCGTCATGGGTTTTTGTACGGAAGATCAGTATAGACTGTTTATGAAACAGGTCAACCTGGTGGAAAAAATGCTGGTTGATGACGGCATTTTCATCGTCAAATTCTGGTTTAGTATTGAATATGACACCCAGGCCGAGCGCATTCAGGAGCGCCTGATGAGTCCCCTCAAGAGGTGGAAAGTAAGTCCGGTCGATCTGGCCGCTCAGGAAAAATGGGATGAATTCACCCACTATAAACTGGAGATATTTCACAAGACCCATACCATGGATTGCCCTTGGGTCATCATCAAATGTGAAGAGCGCGAATATGCCCGGATACAGGCTATGCGCTACATTTTATCGCTGGTCGAATACGATGATAAATCGAGGGAAATTCAAAAACCGGATCCCGACTATATTTTTCCTTTTAAGCCGTATTAGCGCGTTGCAACCGCAATAATATTGGGACTCTCTTGCATCACCATCGTCCAAAATAATGTCGAACAGCAAAAAAGGTTGTAAAAATCGGTTAGTTAGTTCACTTGATCTTAGAGGACCTTGAGTCTATGGTTCAGGTTTAAATGCTTCAATGATCTGTCTTTGCTTTTAATCTTTTTCTACTTTTTGGCAGCAAAAAGTAGCAAAAACTGTCCCGCATAATTGCGGGATATTCGCCGGCGACCCACATCCAGGGGCTACGCTATGAGCGAACGATTTCCACCCTTAGGTGGAATAGAGATCCGGTGGATCTCTAAGTGAGCGAACCGCTTGCGGGTGGGAGAGCAAGGCTACCATTCTGCTGACTATCCATATCATAGAAACAACTAACTCTCTTGTATCATTGAATTTATTCATCGCTAATCGCTGGATAAAATCCGACGCTCCGCCCCTGGTGTGGGTCCCCACCGTCGAATACTAAGCCGGAATCACCTATCAAGAAACTAAGGCAATGAAATAACATTCCATATTTTATTGATGACTGAAGTAAGCAAAGCCTTTAGGATACATTCCATTAACGACCGCCATAGACTATCACCGATACGGATGATATTCTTAAATAAAAAACGTTTTGGACGCTTGTGTAATGAAATCATGATCGTTCATCTAAAAAAACTGATCAGACCGCTTCCCGGGATCATGATGACCCTGGGAGATTCCTGCATCATCGTTGTAACCTGGATAACTGAACCTGGGATTAATTCTTATTTTTAATCACAAAAGCAACAATTCCAATGAATTTCAATCGTCGTTCATTCATCAAATCGGCTGGCTTGGGTCTCGGTGCCCTCACGGTGCCACAGGCATTCTCAAACGGTCATGCTTTGCAGCCAGACAGGCAATTGGGTATTGCCCTGGTAGGGCTGGGCAGTTACTCCACCAATCAGCTGGCCCCTGCCCTGCAGGAAACCCAATTCATGAAACTGACCGGCATTGTGACCGGCACTCCGGAAAAAGCACGGCAGTGGAAGGAGAAATACCACATCAAAGAATCCAACATTTATAATTACGAAACCTACGACAGGATTAAGGACAACCCGGAAATTGATGTCGTCTACATTGTCCTGCCCAACGGTATGCACGCCGAATATACCATCCGGGGGGCCGGGGCCGGCAAGCATGTCATTTGTGAAAAGCCCATGGCCAATTCGGTCAGGGACTGTGAAGCAATGATTGAAGCCTGTGACAAGGCGGGAAAAAAGTTGCAGATCGGATATCGCTTACTGTACGAACCCAACAATCAGGAGATGGAACGGTTATGCCGCGAAAAAGTACACGGTCAAATCCGGGCGGTTGAAAGCAGCAATGCCTTCTATGCCGGAGAAAACTGGGACAACTGGCGATTTCATAAGGAACTGGCTGGTGGTGGTCCGCTGATGGATATGGGCGTGTATTCGGTGCATGGGGTACGGCATGCCGTGGGAGCCGAACCGGTAGCCATTACCGCTCAGGCATTTAATACCCGGAAGCATAAATTTACCGATGTCGAAGAGACACTCTACTGGCAGATGTATTTTGACAATGGCATCATTGCCAATTGCATGACCAGCTATTCTGCCCGCGCCGGTCACCTGCTGGTTCATGCCGATCAGGGCAGTTATAAGCTGGAACCAGCCTTTGGGTATGGTCCGTTGAAACTCACCGTTAAAGGTCAATTGGTGGAGATCCCGCACACCAATCACCAGGCGGTCCAGATGGATGCTTTTGCCCGCAATATCCTGGACAACACTCCGGTGGTTGCCAATGGCATGGAAGGGTTAAATGATATGAAGGTGGTCGAGGCCATTTACAAAGCGGCGGAGACAGGAAAGAAAGAGAGGGTAGGTTAAACGAACTAGTTTTTCATATCGATCCTTCCAGATCTCCGGATCTCCTCCATAAGTATTTTAGTGGTTCGGATTTTCAGTTATGCCCGTTCCTTCCCTTGTCAACTTATTGCTGGCCCGAGACCTTTACGTCGAATTCCGGGATTAGACGTTGCTGGGCCCATGGCCGGAAGGCAACTTCAGTTGCGTGATAACGCTCTTTTGCATCATCTCACTCTGACCGGATGGGCGGGAAAGCCCACAATCAGACCAATACCCGGATCATGGGGAGGGTCAACGGGATCCACCACAGTTCCGGTCTGATCTTCAATATTCATGTTCATAGTATTATCGGTCGATGCCAGCCCTGCGAAAAGATGCTGGTGGGGTATGGTAGCCGTTGTATGGCGAACCTGTCCGAAGACCGTAAAGACCCACTCTCCGTCGATCATCATCAAATCACCCTCACCACAACAAAAGGATTGTAAGATGCCGAAATCCGGACTGGTGACCGACTCAAAATCTTCGGTTCCGATTCCGACAGAAGCGCTTCCGGATATCAGGGTTTGGGTACCCATATCTGAGTACGTCGCTTCCATTTGAATCGCAAAACGACTACCGGCATATTCACCTGCGGGTACCACACCTCGACCCCTTGCAATGGCCTGGTAAACAGCCCGGCTATTTTGGCTGACATTCACCACCACATCGGCAACTGCCAGCAGTTCCTCCAGTCCGATATCGACCCTTTCCGGACTTGGTTTGTGCTGATTCTGATCCGGACTGATCTCATTTTTCTGGCAGGATAGGCTTATCACACATGATAAAAAAAGCAAACAGATCGTTGTCAAAATTTGGTTATGATTTTCCATGGGGCATTGAATTTAAAGATTCTTAATTGATGACAAATCCATAAAACAAAACTCGACTCATCCGGATATCAATGCAATACCCCAAATGTGTGATTTCTACATAGTGAGCTAAAAATATTTCATTAAAAAAATAATGCACAAAATGGAAAGATAATCTTCTCTGCCGGTATTCTGTCAATGGCTTCCTTGCTATATTTATCAAACAGCTTCCGTAAATACTCCAGAGATGGGCATATGGTGTTTCGTATGAAATCACTTATCTGCTGCGAAATATTTAATGATGTACCCTCATGTCAATAAGTCGAGAATATTACCGCAATTCAAAAAGAGTCAGCCGGAAAAAGATACCTTGTATCATTTGGATCATTTCCCTCATAGTAAGTTTAGCACCTTTAAAATTATGATTTTTTACCATCATGACCGCAGGGGCATTGCTCACAAAGACGGATCTTCCAATACATTCTCATTTGATTCCAGCCTGATTGGCACATCCAGTCTAATCCTGCAACAACAGTACTGAAAACGAAAAAGGGGTACAGAAATGACCCTGTACCCCTGTAGAATGACGGTAACCGCTGCTCAGAAAGGTTTTTGCACCTTCTCTCCCACCAGCATAAATTCATCGACCACGATTTCCGTCACATATTTTTTCACGCCCTGTTTGTCTTCGTAATTGCGGGTGCTGATCTTACCACTGACCGCCATCTTGGATCCCTTTGTACCGAGAGCGGTCATCAGTTCAGCGGTTTTACCCCAGGCAACCAGGTTATGCCAGTCGGTATTTTCCACCTTATTTCCGTCTTTAGCAAAATAGACACTGTTGGTAGCCAGGGAGACCTTGGCCATCCTTTTACCATTTCCCAAATCGATGGCCTCTGCATCTTTTCCCAGGTGACCGATCAGCTGAACTCTGTTGATTAAATTTTTCATGACTCATAAATTTTAGGTTAATAATTAATTCTGAAATGCCATCAATATTCTCAGACGACCAGACAAAGTTGCAGCTGTTGAATACCAGTATCCGGTTTTTAAACATTTACTTTCGTTTGTAACCGGATAAAAGTGGTTGTTGTCGTTTGTTGTCGTTTTTCTACTTGAAAATCAAGTAATTGGAACAATCTTCAGAATTATAATTTTTCCAGATCAGGTTGACGCCGGATTGTTGGATTGGAATAAGTGCAGGAAGAAAATCAACCATCCAAACTTCCTGAAACGAATGGCATCAGTGGATCCCCCGAAAATCAAAAGAAATTCTGAAAATTCTGGTTTTATGCTGCATCCAAAATGTCTGAAAGCAGCCAATATTCCACTGTAATCAAGAAAGTCTGTGAATGACTAACCGGATGCTTTCTTCAGCGCCGTTCCCGGACTTCGGGCAACATTGATGAAGTACACTCCGGTCAACATGATCACGGCGGCAATCATCGACTGGGCGGTGATCAGCTCACCATTAAAAAGCCAACCCAACAACAAGGCGACCAATGGATTGACATAGGTTCCGGTGGCCACTTTTTCGGGTGATACTCTCGTCAGGAGATAATTGAAGGCGGAAAAGGCGAGCGCACTGCCAAAAATCACCAGGAAAAGCACCGAGACGACCGTCATGGCGCTCCAGGACAAAAACGCAGCTGAAGACGGTTCGATCATCAGACTGATCACAAAAGCAATCAGGCATCCGGAAATCATCTGTAACGTATTATTCACAAAAGGACTGTTCGGAAGATCAGAACGACTGATAAAAATGGATCCGGCACCCCAGCAGACCATCGAACCGATAATGGCCAGAATACCCAGCCAATGGTGGGCACTCACCAAGATTGATTGCTGACTGACCAACATAAAAATTCCAAACATCCCCAGGGCAATCCCTAAAAACGACAGCAAGGGAGGCCGGTGACGATCCAGAGCCCAAAGCATCAATACCACGATCAGTGGCTCAGCGGAAATCAGCAAGGCAGCAAAACCGGAATCGACCGTTTTCAGCGCCCAGGCTACCCCCGATGCTCCAAACCCGAGGAAAAATATCCCGACTCCAAGGGCATTTCTCACCTGTATCCGGGTGGGTTTTTCCAACCTGCCCCAGATCAAACCAATCAGGAACAGAATCATCGATGCCAGGAGAAAGCGTACACCGGAGAGGTAAAACGGAGACAGTTGCCTGACCGCAAAGGAGACAAACAGGTAGGTGGTTCCCCATACCACATAGATGGTAAGGAATGATCCGATAATCAACCAGTCTTCCCGGCTAAAACGACGCACTCGTAATTTTTGGGGGACGAATGTAGCATATATCTCCTGCACCATGAACATCCCACCCCAAAAGTTCAACTTGTCTGCATAAATCACTGTTTATAGACAGTTCTGCCAACGCAAACGAATAATGACGGTCCGGATTAAATTTGGGGTGAACCGCCCGATATTCGGATAAAATCCTTATTCTTAAATCAAAATATTCAATGAAATTGAGTTCCATCACACTGATTATGCTTCTTTCTGGCGTACCGTCCGCTGAAGAGAATCCGGAAAACGTCTACCAGGTAACAAGAATCCATTCGCCGGTTACTGTTGACGCCAATTGGGACAAAGCAGTCTGGAGTCCAATTGATGCCCTCCGCATAAGCCATCATATGGGTGAAAAACCATCCCATTTTCCGATGGTCGAGGCCAAAATCGCCTACGATGCCGAAGCGATTTATGTGATTTTCCGCGTGGAAGACCGTTACGTGCGGGCTATCCGGACCAAACACCAGGAAGGGGTCTTCCGGGACAGTTGTGTGGAATTCTTCTTTAGCCCGGAGACCAATTCGGACAACGGATACTTCAATCTTGAGATGAATTGCATTGGCACGATGCTTTTTCACCATCAGACCAGACCTCGAACCGGAAGTGTACATATCAGTGATGAGGATATTGCCCAGATCCAGGTAGCCCACAGTTTGCCTTCTCCGATCGAAACTGAGATTCAGGAACCGGTCACCTGGACCGTGGAGTACCGCATACCCTTCAGTATGCTGGAAAAATATCACGACTTCAAAGCTCCGGTGGCCGGCACTGTCTGGCGGGCCAACCTCTACAAGTGTGCGGATGAATCTTCACATCCGCACTGGCTGACCTGGGCCCCGGTCGACTTTCCCCGGCCCAATTTTCACCTGCCCCAGTTCTTTGGACGACTTGAATTTAAATAGCCGTGAGCCATAGGGGCACAGAAGTAATCCGAAACCGGCTGTATTGGCCCTTGGTCCTGATCCTTTTATCGTATGCGAGCTGTCGACAACCATCAACCTTTTATGTGGCTCCCGATGGAGATGACCTCCATCCGGGTACCGCTAAGCAGCCATTCGCTTCCCTGGAAAAAGCCCGGAGTACCGCCGCCGGATTGTTGGAAAAAGGGCAGAAATCAGACATTAAAGTGATCCTGGCCGGTGGCACCTATAGCTTAACCCATCCGATCGAATTTAAACCTGGAGATTCCGGTCAGCAGCACTTCACGGTTTCATACCAGGCTGCGACCGGCGCTGCTCCCATCTTGTCGGGCGGGATCCGGATTGAAGGCTGGCTAAAAGATAGTAGGAATAGATGGACTGCCAAAGTGCCGAAACCCGAAGGACGTATCTGGCCACTCAGGGAATTATTCATCGACGGCCGGAGGGGTATCCGGGCCCGGTCTCCCGACCAGGAATACCTGCGGATGAAGGAGAGTGGAGCAGACCGGAGGACCAATTTCTCCTTTTATGCGGGTGATTTTCCCCGGCCCTTAAACGAGCAAAAGGTAGAGCTGGTCTTCTTACACGACTGGTCTATCACTCGCATACCCATCGAATCGATCGATTATGAACGGTATCAGTTGCGGGCGGTTGATACCATCGGAGCCAGGACGCTGGATTTTTTCCAACTTGATCATTGGGAAGAACACCCCCGTTATTTCCTTGAAAATGACCTGGCCTTTCTCGACTCCGATTTCGAATGGTATCTCGATACGCAAAAGGAAGAGCTGTTTCTCCGGCTGCCACCGGACCGTAATCCCAATGAGATGGAAATTGTGGTTCCTCTCACCGGCAATCTTCTAAGTCTGCAGGGTGGCGAAGGGGAAAGGATCCGGAACATTGAATTCCGGGGAATCCATTTTGAACATTGTGCCTGGTTGCCTCCCGGTAACCGTTATGCCGGAATTCAGGCCTGCCATTTCGATGACCGGACAACGGAAGGAGGATGGGCCGTGGTTGCGCCTGCTGTAGACCTTGCCTGGGCAGAAAACATTGCTTTTGAATCTTGTCATTTTCAGCATCTGGGAGGATCGGGTGTGCGGTTGGGTATCGCATCGCAAAATTGTCGGATCAGAACCTGCCGCTTTACGGATATTTCCGGCAATGGAATCATGATTGGTGAGGGTCAGGACCGGACTGTCGGAGGGAAACCGTGGTGGAAAGCGGGACCGGAAAACGTAGCAAAGGATAATGAAATCACCGGTTGCACCATCAATCAGGTGGGAAAACAATTTTTCGGGGCAGTGGGCATCTGGTGCGGGTTAACTGCCGGAACATCGATCCGCGACAACCATTTATCCGATCTGCCGTATACCGGTATTTCGGTCGGTTGGATGTGGAGTGAGGACGAAACCCCTTGCCGGGATAACCACATTACCGGTAATCACATCCACGATATCATGAAAGTGCTGAGTGACGGCGGAGGAATCTATATGCTGGGAAAGCAGCCTGGTAGTATTATCCGGGACAATCATATCCACGGGGTAAGTCTCAATGCAGGAAGAGCTGAAAGCAATGGGATGTTCATCGATGAGGGAAGTACCGGCATATTGATTGAGCATAATCTCATATACGATATTGCCAAATCACCGCTTCGGTTTCACCGGGCAGGGAAAAATATAGTAAGCGACAATGTGCTGATCTGTGCGGCAGCAACTCCTCCTGTCCGGCTGAATAACACTCCGCAAGAGAATATCGTGGAAAGGGATAACCAAATCATACCCGATTCCACGCTGATAAAAAGGGAAGACCTGCTTCAAATGATTGCCACCTGGGAAACTGAAATTGAGCCACTGTCCAGCAGCGAGTAGGAACGAACAGGTGTAATAACAGGAGCCTCGATCAGATCACCTGTCCAAAGAAAAGTATCCGATAAAAAAAATCTACCACCGAGAAATGTCGTATTTTTAGATAATCACATGATAAAATACCATCTAAAGCAAATGAATCGGATCCCGCAAAGTCGCTTTATCACATCGATGCTGTTCATCCTGACATTTGGCGTATGTCTGACCGCCCAGGAGCATACCGGTGACCAGGAGAAGAAGGAAACCTTGTTTGATCTGATTTACGGCATGGATATCAAAAGCACCCGTCTGACTGTTGATCTGGATAGTGTGCTGCTCAATAAAATGACGGACAAGGAGTTCGAGGGAATGTTTACCATTCATTCTCAAACTGGCGATGTGTTGGAACTGCCATTGAAAGTCTCGGTTAGAAGTAAATCCCGTCGTCGAATATGTTCCTTTCCACCACTGAAGTTTGATTTCGACAAAGAAGCGCTCGAGAACTTAGGCCTCAAAAAACAAGATGATTACAAAATTGTGACTCACTGCCTGGAGGACGAACAGGGAGAACAGGTTTTGGTCAAAGAGTATATGGTCTACCAATTGCTGCAGATATTGACCCCCATCAGTTTGAGGGCAAAATTGTTTGAGATCGAATACCACGACAAGGATAGTGACCAGTCATTGGTGAAAAAAGCCGTGATCCTTGAAAGTGAAGATGAGTTTATAAAAAGACTGGATGGGGAAATTTGTGATTGCATGGGGGCCGCCCGGGACAGCATCGAACCAGTCACTTTTGAAACGATTGCGATGTTTCAATATATGGTCGGCAATCTGGACATGAATTATGGTGTTGAGAGAAATGTCAAATTTATCAGACAAAAACGGGGTGAACCCTGGTTATCTTTTGCCTATGATTTCGATCACGCGTCGGTGGTCAATGCCCCCTATGTCTATCCCGATGTCAAAAATAACATGACCATCCGGCCGGTCTATCTCGGTTTTACTGAAAACGCGGGTTATCTGGACGAGGTAAAGATGAGATTCAGGGAAAAGAAGAGTGCCATCATCGGATATATCCAGGAATTCGAGCTGATTTCAAAAAATGATCGCCGGGATATTGTCCAGTACGTGAGGTCCTTTTATGATAAAATTGAAGATCCTCAATGGGTTGTACCCTATCGGCGGTAGAGACTCCTGCCCCTCCGATGCACGATTACAACACTCCAAAAAAAAATTCATAATCCCGGTAACATCTTGACCGCTGTCAGCAACTATATTGTAGATTATTACAGTATAAATTGACAGTATTGTTTTTACGGGTCAGTTCTTCTGAGTAAAGAATTTGTCTGGAGTATAATTTGTCGTTTATTTTCCCAGAAATGTGTCATAATCAGATATTTATGCTATCTTGACACGTGGTTTAACATATCCGTAGTAAAAGTTAAGCTTACATTTTAGAAATGGCAAAACGCACTCAGCAAACAGTATCTCTGTATGCCCAATCGGTAGTACCCAGAATGGTCATCCGTGAAACAACGACCATCCTTCCTCCTGACGAATTTCAATACCAGAACTACGGCCCAGTTCGATTTGAAAGAAATCATACGTAGTTAAACACCATAATCCTGAAAAACACATGAGAAATCTCCCGACGAAGAAGCTTTTGTTAAAAATCCTTGCAACCGGGTCAACCTTGACGACCATACCTCTCCCGCATTTTTCCCTCCGGAACAAATTGCGTTCGATCGCCCAAGTTGTGTTGTCTTCAGCGATACTACTTACTTTCAGTTCCCCGCTGATCGGTCAGACCTACAGGACTACCGGCAACAGTCACGACTGGAATGATCCTGCCGCCTGGACCTGCCAGGGTGGGGGCTGCAAGGGTACGCCTGGTAATCTATTGACTGGTGGCGTCAAGGTTTTGATAACGGAGAGCATCAGCTATTCTGGTTCTGATATAAAATTGGTAAATGCTAATATCAGCATCAGTAGTGAGGCCAAACTTATCATCAATGGAGCAAATTTACTCGTGGAAAACAATAAAAATAAAGGGAGCCTTATTGTAGACCACGGTTCGCTGATAGTGGATGGTAACTTTGAAAACAGGGGAATCTTGGAATTCAGCAATGCGTATGTCCGGTCTTCGGGAAATTTTACATCCAATAATAAAATTACATTAGATAGCGCATGTATTGAAGTGATCAACGGAAACTTCGAAAACAATGGTGGATCCATACTTGGCCTAT
>CAYRYD010000080.1:0-18181 GCA_964428345.1 uncultured Saprospiraceae bacterium
CCACAATACCAAAATACCATAACATTACCCTTCGGCAGGCTCAGGGTGACATTCTTGTTTTAAGTTGAGTTTGTCGAACCCCTAAAACTTTAATGCCACCGGCCGGGAAAGCTTCACTTCCTGCCCGGTAAAAGTCAGGAGGCCGGTGGTCTGTTCAACGCTGAAAACGGTAATATTATCCGTATTCTGATTGGCGACCAGGAGGAAACGCTCATCAGGAGATAAGGTGAAATTTCGCGGCCACTCACCTCGTACCGGTTCAATACCGATCCGGTTCAGTGCTCCATCATCCGACACAGAAAAGATGGCAATGCTGTGATGACCCCGGTTGGAGGCGTAGAGGAATTTTCCATTTTTAGTAATGTGGATGTCAGCGCAATAATTTTTTCCGTCAAAATCATCGGGCACCGTGCTGGCTTTATCGATCCGTTCCAACCTGCCCGTGGTATGATCGGTTTTCATGGAAACAACCGAACCGGATAATTCATTGACGACAAATGCCAGATCCCTGGAAGGATGAAAAATCAGGTGCCGGGGGCCATCTCCGGGATCCAGGTTTAAGCGGGACACCGCACTACCCACCAGGCCATCATCACCGACCGGGTAGCTGATAATCTGATCAATACCCAGATCTACAGCGTAGAGAAACTTTCCATTGGCGGCAAATTTTGTACAGTGAGCGCGTGCACCATTCTGATTCGGTTTGACCGGACCGCTTCCTTCATGCTGAAAATTTACCGGAGAGTCCCTGATTATCCCGGACTCACCAAGGCCAAAGACCGCGACATTTCCCGAGCTGTAGTTGGCAATCGCCAGCAAGCTTTCTGCCGGATTGAGTTCTACATGGCAGGGAGACGATCCCAGGGTCGATTGCTGACTTACCGGAATAAGGGAGCTACGGTCTTCATTCCATTTGAAAGAAGATACCTGACCATCACCCCCTTCATTGACGGCATAGACATACTGCCGGTTTCTGCTGATCGTCAGATAAGAGGGATTGGGTGTTTCGACCACCATACGCAGATTGCCGAGACCTCCACTATCCGGTTCAAAATCGAGTAAATAGATGCCTTTGCTTTCCTGATTGGTATAGGTTCCTACTAATAATTCCAAAGTCTGCTGTTTTTGCATAGCTTCTGTCTGCCCGCTACGGGATGTACAAGACGGAAACAAACTATAAAATATCAACAATATAAAAAGAGGGGTTATGTATTTCATGGGTCAGATACATTAGGTGAAAGATTCTTTCGCTGAAATTAGATTACCGATTCCGAATGTACAAAAGAAACCTTGGCTCACTGGAGTGCTCTACCCGAAAAAACATGAATCAGGTGGTCACGGAGGTTCATTTTCTCCTTCCGGGTCCCACTTTCGCAATGACTTCCATGGTTTGATTTCGGGCGAAAATGGTTTACTTTCAGGATAGGTTTTTGTGATTGAACCAGTTATGGAAGTTTTCCTCCCGATCATTGGAAGTGGATTGCTGATGAGTGCCATAGCACTATCAGGCAGTGTTACCCTGATATTAAAGGAAGAAACCCTCCATAAGATCCTGTTGCCACTCGTAGCTTTTGCTGCCGGCTCGCTCATTGGCGGTGCCCTGTTTCATATGCTACCTGTTGCTATTTCGCAGGTTAGCAATACACTGGATGTGTTTCTGTATTTGGCCACCGGATTTCTGACCTTCCTCGCCCTGGAACAATTTATGCACTGGCACCACTGTCATCGCAGGTCCATCGATCAAAGAGAGCCGGCCACCTATTTAATTCTCATAGCTGATGGTTTACACAATTTTCTGGGTGGACTGGCGGTGGGAAGTGTTTTTATGGTCGATATCCGGTTAGGCATCAATGCCTGGATTGCGGCTGCCATGCATGAAATCCCCCAGGAGCTGGGTGATTTTGCCGTTTTGGTCAAAGGCGGATGGAAGAAAAGCCGGGCCTTACTGTTCAACCTGATCTCCGGACTCACTTTCCTTGCCGGAGGCATTGTAGCCTATTTTGCTTCCACCCAATTGCAGATCAATACCGATTGTCTGATTGCATTTGGAGCCGGCAATTTCATTTATATCGCCGCCTCCGACTTAATCCCGGAGATCAATAAAGAAGAAACACTCCGGAATAATTTCATTCATTTTATCGCCTTTGCAAGCGGTCTTGCCCTACTTTATGTATTGACTTTCATATAGATTGATTTGATGACCGGAATTCAACTGTGGAAAGCCCCGCGCAGTGCCAGATCCGGTGAATGACCAGATCCGGTATCTTCATCCAAGGGTGACTGATTACACTTAAAGTGATCAGAACTACTCTCCAATTCATTACTTTTGACCGTATTCAAACTAAAAAAATGCACCGACAGGATTTTCTGAAAACAGCCGCACTATTGGGTAGCAGTGCGTTTTTTGCCTCACCCGGTCTGCTGGTAATCAATCGGAGCTCCACTGGCCTATCCAAAGATTTTCCCTGGTTTCTGGGAGCCGCACAGGCCGGAGACCGGATTATTCTTTTTTCCGGTCAGCCTGAACAAGATGATTTATTGGTCGAAGAACCAACCTGGAGTTTTTATCCTGATTTCCGGCCGACAGACGCCAAACGGATGGACGACGGCGACCGGATCAGTGTATTGATCGCCACGCATGGTGCGATATATGAAGTGCCCTATAATTATGAGGATAAGATACGGCTGGCCGATACCTATTCCAGTTGCCACTCCGTCGAAAAGCTGCCCGACGGCAACCTGATATCGGCCAGTAGCAACGATCATCAATTGACGGTACATTTTAACCCCAGGCCAGAAGGACCGGAGAAAATCCGGCTCACCGGGAGTCGTGATTACCGGTTTGAAACAGCCCACGGAGTAGTATACGATAAAACCCGTCAATGTGTGTGGGCGCTTGGCCAGGTCCTCGGAAAGTTTGAATACGTTTCGGGTACCTCACCCCACCTTAAACTGTTGGACACCTGGCCGCTTCCATTATGCCACACGGATGGCCATGATTTGTTCCCACATTACAATGGCAATCTGCTGATCACCACCCATGAAGGGGTTCTGGAACTTCCGATGGGTAATTTTGCCTATCCGGTAGAGAAATATCCGGAAAAAAATGTCAAGAGCGCTGTCTCAGACCCGGCAGGCCGTCTTTATGTGACCGATCCGGCCGATATTGATGGCTATGAAAACTGGCAAACCGATACCATTGTCGAAGTGTATACCGGACTCCGGTATACACTGCCGGGATCGAAATTTTATAAAGTGCGGCTCTGGCAGAAAAATTCGTTCAGTTATTGACCAGCTACTCCATGAACCCATCAACTTTGGAAAACCCCTACTCTCATTGGATTTTCATAGATTCCCCGTTTTAATCAGTGAAATATCCGGACTCTCTTTCTCGAATTCCTGGACATATATAAAATGAAATAAATGAAATTATATTCCACATTGATTATTCTGCTCGGCAGCTTAGGCTGGTGGTCGACTTCTTTACCGCCCAAGGTAACCGGTTACTCCCTAAAACCCGACCAGTCTCCGATCCTGACCGGGGCCGAGCAGGTAGACCAATATCTTCCGCTCCTTCAGGATAAAAGGGTAGGCATGCTCGTCAATATCACCTCCGTTATCGGACCTACCCTCAGCGTGGACAGCCTGTTGACGTTGGGGGTGGACATCCGGTTGATTTTCGGTCCGGAACACGGATTCCGCTCCAATGCCAGCGCCGGAGCCAAAGTAGGCGACGAAACCGATCCGGAGACCGGGATACCCATTATCTCCCTGTATGGTCAAAAACGTCAGCCGGCAAAAGAAGACATGGACCGGATCGATGTGCTTGTCTTTGACATTGCCGATGTTGGCTGCCGGTTTTATACCATCATCAATACCCTGGCGGAGGCTATGGATGCCTGTGCCCAACATGACAAGGAATTGATTATCCTCGATCGTCCCAATCCCAATGGTTTTGTCGATGGTCCGGTACTGGATATGAATTTCAAGTCAGGCATCGGTAAGTTTCCCATTCCCATCACTCATGGAATGACCATTGGTGAATTTGCCCAAATGGTTAATGGTGAAGGCTGGCTACCGGAAAAACGACAGTGCCGCATCCGGGTCATTCCGGTCAAAAACTACCGGCATGATATGGATTACACAATGCCGGTCAGCCCCTCCCCCAACCTGAATACCCAACAGTCGATTGTGCTTTATCCTTCGCTGTGTTTATTCGAAGGAACAATCGTCAGCCAGGGGCGTGGCACCTACATGCCTTTCACAGTTCTGGGAGCTCCGGCGCTAAAAGGGCTTTATAATTTCTCATTTACTCCGGTCAGTATCCCCGGTAAAGCAGAAAGCCCGCTCCACATGAATGAAACCTGTTACGGACTCGACCTCAGAAACTACGATGTTACGAGATACCGGAAAAAAGGGCAAATCAATATTCAGTGGATGATCGAAATGTATCATGCGTATCCTCAGAAGGAAGCATTCTTTGACCGGTCGTACAGCAAACAAATGGGGAATATTGACTTTCTGGCCGGTACCGATCAGTTTAAAAAACAGATTATCGCCGGAATGAGTGAAGAAGATATCCGCAAAACCTGGGAACCCGGTCTAAGCCAATACAAGAAAATGCGGGAACAGTATCTGATCTATCCCTGAAACCAGATTAGAAAAACCTATCCCATTTCCCAACCGCTTCTTTCCGGTTCGCGGATGTACTGGTCGGCGTCATCCAGGCCTTTGGCTTTCAGATTTCTGGAATCCCAATAGATCTTTTGACCACCCAGCCGTAACGACAAAACTCCCAGCAGGGTAATCTCGGTCAGGTGAGCTCCATACTCAAAATTGGAACTGGCCGCCGGTCCGCCCTTGATCGCATCCACCCAGTCCCGGTGATGTCCGTTGGTGGGCGCCAGCGTTGTGGCCGGATTGGAAGAGGAAGCATACAGGTCATCCGGGAAGACCTTCGGTACCGGTGAGCCTCCGGTGACCATGATCCCTTTGTCACCGACATACATGGCACCTCTGCGACTGAAAGTAAATCCTTCCGGGGCCATTTCGGGCAAAGCAGGACGCAAACCACCTGAATACCAGTTAAGTTTTAATGGTGGGTCCCCTCCCTGGGCCGGAAACTGATAGTAGCCGATTTCGCCATAGGGGGTAATATTGGCATCGCTGTACCCTGCCGGCAGGACTTCGACGGTTTCGGGAGCGGGCAGATTCAGTCCCCAGGTAGCAGCATCCATATCGTGACAGCCAAAATCACCCAGGGCACCACAGCCAAATTCCCAGAAATCCCGCCAGGTGACCGGAACATAAGCTTTATTAAACGGTCTTGAAGACCGGGGCCCCAGCCAAAGATCCCAGTTCAGTCCGGCTGGCACCGGGTTGGTTTCATCGGGCATTCCTGTCAGCGATTTATCCCACCGGGTAGCCGGTACCCACGAGTGCACTTCCCGTATGTTGCCGATCACCCCGGCCCGTAGATATTCCACGGCATTACGCACCATCGGAGTGCTGTGCATCTGGTTTCCCATTTGGGTGGCCAGCCCGGTTTCTTTCGCCACCTTCTGCACCATACGGGCTTCCCAGAGATTATGGGTCAGCGGTTTTTCACAATAGACATGTTTGCCAGCCCGCATGCCATAGAGTGACACATAGGCGTGGGTATGGTCAGGTGTGGCACATAAGATCGCATCCAGGGCAGTCTCCTTTTCCAACATCACCCGGAAGTCTTCATATTCCGCCACCTTGTAATTAGGCGTAGTTGCTGCGTAATGCTTTTCGACCATCTCCCTGACCGGTCCCCGTCCGGCGGTTGTACGGTAATAAAAAGCGGCCAGATCCCAGTACCAGGCTGGATCGGCAATGGCAGTCACCTGCACATCATTGAGCTTCAGCAATTCGGCTACATTCTCCTTGCCCCGGCCACCAACTCCAACTGCCGCAATGTTGACCTTATCGCTGGGGGCTACGTATCCCCGGCCGCCCAATACATGACGGGGCACGATCATAAATCCGGTAGTGGACAATGCCGTGTTTTTCAGAAAAGCCCGGCGGGAAGGCGCCTTATGGCGATCGTTATTTATGCTCATCTTTTTTCTATATTTTTTGGACTTTCAGGACGAATCCCTGGAGTCTGTTTTCGCTTCGATCCTCCTAAATTAAAGAAAACCACCTATTTTCGAAATGCTTTATCCGTCAGGGCACCTCTAAATACCTCTGAAATTAGGCAAATTCAAAAAGAACCAAGCGAGATTGAGGAGTGACCTCCCGGCCTCAAGGGCGGGAGCAAAGGTCTGGGGGACCTTTGAGCGACGAAACCACAGTGTGGGTGGGTGAGCTCGCGAAGGAGCCTAGCCAGTGCTAAGTGACTGAGGGATAACGAAATATCGCGTAGGTTATTTTTGAATAGTTTATCATAAGATAAACGGTTGACAATTGAATGGGGTTTTTAGAGGCGCCCTTTATTACATTTAGTATCTTACTGATACCAATCTTTCAAATTTTACAAAGATGACTTTCAAGCAACGTATTTTCTACGGCAGCCTGTTCCTGATTTTCTGTATGCTGACCTCCTGCAACCGGCAGGTTAAAAAGATGACCACCACGCCTGCAGCCTATGATAAAAGCGACTTTAAGGTCGTGGGTTACCTCCATACCGGAAATCTCAAAATGATCGATCAGATCCAACTCGACCTGCTCACCCATCTTGACCTTGCTTTTGCCAATCCCGACCGGGAAGGAAATCTGGTATACCGCGGCGAACAGGAACTCCCTGGTGTCGTAGGCAAAGCCCACCAGGCGGGAGTTAAAGTCTATTTATCAATCGCCGGAGGTGGTATTAATGAAGAGCTGGCCGGGTACTGGCTTTCCGCTTTACAGCCGGAAAACCGGACCGCCTTTATTCAGAAGATCACCGGATTTGTGGAACGGCACAGTCTCGATGGAGTGGATGTCGATATTGAGTGGAACCTGTTGCCCACCATCGGCGATTTGTACACGCCTTTTGTGGTGGAATTAAAAGATGCATTGCATGCCCTTGGCAAAGGAATTTCTTCGGCTTTAAATGTTGCAGGTTTGCACGAAGCGGTGACCCAGGAATCGCTGGAAGCTTATGATTTTATCAACGTCATGGTTTACGACAAAACCGGAATCTGGCGACCGGACAGACCAGGACCGCATGCACCATACTCCTATGCCGAAGAGGCCCTGAAGTACTGGACAGAGGAAAGGAAAATCCCGGCAGACCGCCTCACCCTGGGTGTACCCTTTTATGGACATGATTTTGACGCGGTAAAATACATCAGCTATCAGAAAATTGTGGAGAAAGATCCGGCTAACGCGTATCAGGATGAGCTGGGGGCTACCTATTACAATGGCATTCCGACCATGGTGAAGAAGACTCAATTGGCGAAAGAGTCTTTCGGAGGGATTATGATCTGGGAACTGGGCAACGATGCATTTAACGATCTATCCCTGCTCCGGGTCATTGACCAGACCCTCAAAGCGGGTGATTGCCCGGGTGGTCAGGTAACCACATATTTTGCAGACCTCGATGGCGATGGCTATGGAGATTTGAATAAACCGGTGCAGGCTTGTTCCGCTCCTAAAGGCTATGTAGCTAATTCGCAGGATTGCGACGATTCCAGCAAGCGAATTCACCCCGGAGCTTCGGAAAAAAAGGATGGAAAGGATAATAACTGCGACGGCCGGATAGACGAATAATGCCTTCCGGAAAGGGCTAGTCTGGAAAGAGGAGGAATGATTACCGGACAATAATGACATCCAGACTATATTCAGGCTCTATCCTGGTAAAAATGCACCTGACGCAAACCACCCCCCGGATTGTCGATTTTCGCATGGACCGGTGGTTAAACCCTGAGTTATCTTTGAACTACCAAAAGAAATATAATCATGAAAAAAGAAAATGCAAACGTTGAAGCCCTTTCTCCGATCACCGTCGAAACAACCATTAATGCACCCCTGCAAAAAGTCTGGAATTACTGGTCCGATCCGCAACACATCACCCAATGGTGTCATGCTTCGGACGACTGGCATGCCCCCGTTGCCGAAAATGATTTGCAGACCGGAGGCAGGTTTAGAACGGTAATGGCCGCCAGGGACGGTAGTTTCAGCTTTGATTTTGAAGGAATTTATTCGAAGGTCAATCTATTTGAATCCATTGATTATGACATGTCGGATGGCAGGCACGTCCATATCCGTTTCTCTCCCCTGGGAGAAACAACCCGGGTGGTGGAAGTCTTTGATCCGGAGACCATGAATTCCCGGGAAATGCAACAAAGTGGATGGCAGGCAATTCTGGATAATTTTAAGAAATACGTGGAAGCATCCTGATATGGATTTTTCCAATGATCGAAATTGAAATTAAATGTCCAGGCTTCATTTTCTAAATACATCAGGTCGTGAGGAATTGAGAAAAGGAATGATTGCCTCATGCAAAGGGATAAATCACTTCTTTTTTGAAAGTATATCATTGCATTCAGCTTGCCTGCATGTCATGTCTGCCCCCTTGATTTGCCAACGAACATCCTTTAGTTTTATCCCTTAAATCCTTGTCCAATGAATCAACCAGGATTAACTCCCATCGATGATTACATCGCCCGTCAGCCGGAAATATATCGCCCTACCCTTGAAGAGCTGCGGAGTATCGTAAAATCGCTCGTCCCGGATGCCGAAGAATTATTCAGCTACCAGGTCGGTTGTTTCAAACACCATCAGATGCTGGTAGGCATTGGCGTAACCAAAGACTATTGCAGCCTTTATACCATGAGCCCCCCACTGGTGAAGCAAATGAAAGAGAGCGATGAACTGAAAGGAATGAAAGTCTCCGGAGCAACAATTCATTTTGCTCCGGATCAGGCATTACCGGTTGAGCTGATCCGGAAAATCGTCAAAACCCGCATCCGGGAGAATGAAGAAAGGGCTAAGGTTAAAAAGAATTGAGGGATATTGCGATGCCGTTTATCCGAAATTAATTCCTCCCGGCTGTCGATTAATCGACCCTCATAAAATTAATCGTCTCTCAAGGCAGTCACCGGATTATTCAGGGCTGCCCTCAACGTATGAAAACTGATCGTCAGGAGCGCAACGGTCAGGGCAATTATCAAACCCAGCAAAAACACACCGGGATGAATCGAAATGCGTTCGGCAAAATTCTCCAGCCATCGTTGCATCAACCAATAGGTCACGGGGCTGAAAACGAGAAATGCCACCACGACCAGCCAAGCGAAATTTCTTGACAGGTGATAGAGAATATTCGAAATGGAGGCGCCTAATACTTTTCTGATTCCGATTTCCTTTATTTTCTTTTCGGTAGTAATCGCTGCCAGGCCAAAAAGCCCCAGGCAGGCAATTAAAATCGCCAGGATCGCCATAATGGTGACTACCGCTTCCATCTGCTGATCAGAACGGTACAGTGATTCGAAATGCTCATCGAGAAACGAATACTGAAATGGCCACGTTGGCACCAGTTTGTTCCAAATCTGTTCCACCTCGGCAATGGCGGCGTCAATCCGTTGGCCATCGATCTTCACGGAGAGCTCGTCGTACCCCCAATCCGGATGCACCACCATGGACAAGGTATTGATCTTATAATGCAGGGAATTGAAATTAAAATCCTTGACCACCCCGATGATCGTGCCCAGCGAATCATCCGGATACCAGGAATGCCCCGCTGCCACGCCGACCGGGTTATCCATTCCGATCTCCCTGGCCAGGGATTCATTGATGATGAAAGCATAACCATTGTCCAGCGGCCGCTCTTTCGAGAAATTACGGCCGGCCACCAGTTCCATTTCATAAACATTCAGATAGTCAAAATCGACATTGACATTACTGGGAGTCAGTCCCTGCACGGTATCGGTGCGTAACTTAAATTCCCACTGATGAAAATTATTGCCCAACCGCTGACCGGAGGCGGTCACTCCCTTCACCAGGGAGCTTGATTTTAATTCCGTCTTCAGCGTTTCAAAAACCTTGTTGGCATCCCGGTTCATATCAACCAGGAGAATATGGTCTTTATTGAGACCGATATCCCGATTTTTGATAAAATATAATTGCTGAATGACGATAAAGGTACAGATGATCATCCCGATGGCCAGTCCAAACTGGAGGACCACCAGCGAACTACGGAATATCGATCTCCGGTTTTCCTGATAACCACCACGCAGTATCCTTACTACATTAAATGAAGACAGGTAAAAGGATGGATAAATCCCGGAGAGAAAACTCAGTAAAATCGTTCCTGAAAAGACCGCAAGCAGTATGGCGGGATTCTCCAGAAAATAACCCATGCTCAACTTCCGGTCCAGCAACTGGTTTACCAGGGGTATACATGCCCAGGCCAGCAGAAAACCGGTCAGGAAGGAAAACAATCCCAAAAAGGCTGACTCAAGCGAGAACTGGGTGAACATCTGATGCTGGTGAGCCCCGATCGTTTTCCGGACACCCACCTCTTTCCAGCGCTGTGATGCCCGGGCAGTAATCAGATTCATGAAATTGACAGAGGCGATGATCAGGATTAAAAATCCCACCAGCGTAAAAATACCGAGATAACTTCCATTAAATTTCCGGTAATTGTGATAATCGTGTTCAATGTCGGTCGATGCCAGATGGACATCCGCCAGTTTCTGAAAAAACAGCTGATAATAATCATTGATGGTTCCGGTACTTCCGGCATCCGGTGGCATACAACGCAGCAGAAATTCCGGCATTTTAGCCTCCAGAGCACTGATGTCAGCCTTCGGATCCATCAATAGATACGTGACCAGAAAGTTGGATCCGAATTGCTGGTTAAATCCCGGATTTTCCCGAGTCACCGTGGTGATGGATACCAGGGCGTCAAACCGGAGGTGGGAGTTTTCCGGGATATCTTTCAGCACACCGGTGACCTTGTGATCCCGATCTTCCATCCGCAAGGTCTGTCCGATTGGATCCATTTCGCCAAAAAATTTATGGGAAGTTGATTCGGTGAGCACCATGGAAAATGGTTCATCCAGGGCGGTACTCCGGTCACCCTGCAACAAAGGAAAATCAAAAATGTCGAGGAATGTACTGTCGACCGCTATGGTCTGGTCTACCAGAACCTGCTGGTCATCTTTCCGGTATACCTGCTTACTTCTTCCCCAGTAACGGGTAAAACTCCTGATCTCAGGGTAGTCCCGCGTCAGGGCCGGACCCATGCCCGGCATGGACAACGCAACCTTCTGGGTATTGGTACCCGGAAAACTCTGGATTTCATCCAGGCGGTAAATGCGGCTCGCCTCACTATGAAAGGCGTCAAAACTGCGTTCATCCCGGATAAACAGGAAAATCAACAGGCAGGCTCCAAGGCCCAGGGCCAGGCTGGAGATATTCAGAAAGGACCAGAGCTTATTTTTCCAGGTATTGCGCCAGGCGATTTTAAAGTAGTTACGAATCATGACAGGTTGGTCTGATTGAAATTCCGATCAATAGACAGAAGACTGGCAAAAGGCCTAAATAGTTGCAACTACCTTTCTATTTTTTTCTGTGACTCCAAAATCAACACCTTAATGTTCTGCACAGGCATGATTGGAAAATTATTGAGAAAAAAGGATCTAATCTGCCGCTGGAGTTTTAATAACCTGAATTTCCAGATCATCGAAATAGCTTGGCTCTTCCAGGTAAATAGTTATTGAGAGTATTGAATGAAGCCTCGAGCTCTTCCAAGAACCGATTTACATTAATTAATTTAATTAATAATTAACTCTTTAAAAGTCTGGGCCAAGTTTCTTATTCGCCAACTCCAATTAAATTAAATTTTTCACTGTTTAAATACATTCCAGAGTGTCCTTTTTTCCTATAGCATTATCAAGTTGCTCCCAACTTTCTATTTTATATTCGTTAATCCAGGAAATGACGATAAGAGCTTCATTAAATTAAATTATAGCGAACGATGAACAACATTGGAAATAATATTCTTCCTAACCTTACCGCTATTTCGGATCCACCGCATAGTAGGCTTCCAGGGTGATCCGTTCCCCCTCTTTGCCGGGCTGGCTGGTACCGTGTTCCAGACCCACAAAACCCCGGTAGCCTTTATCGTGGATATGTTGAAGGACTTTCCGGTAATTGATTTCGCCGGAACCGGGTTCATCCCGGCCGGGTGTATCGCCCATCTGAAAATAACCGATCTCGTCCCACGCATAATCCAGGGTGGGCAATAAATTGCCTTCCTGAATCTGCACATGATAGATATCGTACAGAATTTTGAGGCTGGGGCTGCCTACCGCTTTAGCCAGGGCATATGCCTGCGGTACCGTATGTAAAAACATCCCCGGATGATCAATCTTATGGTTCATCGGTTCGATGACCGTCATAATTCCCAGCGGTTCATAAATTTCCACCACTCTTTTCAGTAATTCGATCGCATTGGCCATCTGAAAATCGTAGGGTAATCTTGGATCGGACATCCCCAAAACATTGTGCACGATGCGGGTATTCATCCGCTTGGCAATTTCGACCGATTGCCGGATATCTTTTATTACCGCATCGCGAAGGGCCTCGTCTCTTCCGGCAAAAGTCACGTCCTTAAATGTCAGCGTACCGACAAATTGTCCAAACTCCATCCCCAATGACTGAATGGTTTTGCTGATCCGCTCCTGCTCTTCTACCGGCCGGTTTTTTAGTCCGGTACTCTCCCACGCCCAAAATCCCTGATCGTGTGCCCACTTGATCTGATCGACCGGATCGGGACCGGCGATATCAGCAAAAAGACCAAAGTCCGGTGAAAATTTCATTTTAAATGGGGCGGGTCCCGACGAAATCTTCTCCGGTTGATAAAAGCCGGTGCCGGCCAGGATACCCATGCCGGCTGTCAGCGAATTTTTCAAAAAAATACGTCTTTCCATTTAAGTGATAATTAAGGGTGTTGATTATCGCAACAAAGCTTCATCCAGGTCCGGATCCTGATCCTGACCTAATATAAAAGCCATCAGATCGGCCATTTCCTGTGATGTCAGTAATTTATCCAATCCCTGTGGCATCATGGAGACATCGGATAGCCGGGTGCCGGTGATTTCGCCCACCGGAATTCTTAGTGTGGTTTCGGGAGTCGTTCCCAGCAGGATGGCCTCAGGAGTCTCTTCCAGAATGATACCCCGGTGAGTGCCCGAACTGTTGGTGATCTCGTAAGTCTCATATTCCCGGACAAAGCTGGTTCCGGGATATACAATGGCCTCCAGCAGATCGTGCACCGACCGGTCGCGTTGGATGGACGTCAGATCCGGCCCCAGATGTCCTCCCTCAGAACCCACCGTATGACAGGTGTAACAAATAGCCTTGCCAAAAAAGATACGTCTTCCCCGCTCAATATCCCCACCGGCGATCTGTTGCTCCAGTTGCTCGAGATAATGCAAGCGATCTGCCCGGGCCACCTGCAATTTCTGGATCAACTGATCAATCTCCGGTTTCAGTGCCGACGGGTATTCTTCAAACAGAGCCCGGATACCTGATTCACTGTAGTTATCCAGTCCGGGCGAATTGGACAGCGCGCGGATCAGTGACTGCCCGACCCCGGTATTGTATGCCCCCTGAAACAGGGGCGTGAGTCGCGGTAAGATGAAAGCATCAGCGACCGGGAGAAGGTTGGCAGCAATCTTTAACAGCTGCTCGTTGGACAAATCACCCTGATCCAGAACCTGGGCCACTGTATGCTTTAACCGGGCATCACTTTCTCCCGCCAGCAATTCATAGAGGTATTCAAAGTCGGCATCACTCCAGGCCGGATTTCGGGCCACCAGCGCTTCCAGGGCACTGAGCCTCAGATCCGCCGGGTGTTCATTACCATCCGCAATTTTCCGAAGCAAAGGATCCAATTGATCCACTTCATGCAGGCGGATCAGTTTGAGGATTTCGGCTTTCACCACTGGTGCAGCCTGTGCACTGGATAGTTGGGTCTGCCAGGAGTTAATCCAACTGGTGGGAATGGGGTCAGGATGGCAAAGAGCCATCACCTCCAGCATATAAATACTCTGGGAGACATCTTTTTCCGAGATCTGGCTGGCCATAAAATCCTGGATCGCTGTAACATTTGCGAAAGCTGGCAGGATCTGCCGCAGGGCATTCCGGTCCTGGTCTGTCAGGCTGGAGTCAAAACGACGCTTTAGAAAGGTCAGCATATCTCCGGACCACTCCGGATGGTGTGGGGCAATCCACAGGGCGGTATGCTGCAGGATCGAATCTGGATCACTCAGATACGGGGTTAACTGACTGGCCCGGAGAGGCGATCCCGGCATTTGATCCAGGGCAATCAGGGCAGCTTTCCAGACGTAAGGTGATGGATCACTGAGCCCCTTTTCGACCAGGGTAGGCTCATTGAGTGAGATCAGCGCATAAATGATGGCATGCTCAATAAACCGGTCCCGGTTATTTTCTGCGGCTGCCAGTAAGCCTGGTATTGCCCTATTGTCACCGATCTGTCCCAGCGCAGTGGCCGCCTGTCTTTTGGCTGCACCCTCGTCCGACTCCAGCATTTTTAGCAGATCTTCCACGGCATTCCGGTCCTTTGCCAGACCTAAAACGCGGGCCGCTGACACCCGTACCGGCAGACTGGAATCTCTCAAAGCCTGACGTACCCCCGTCAGGGCACCGGCACTTCCGATCCGGTACAAGGTAAAGACCGCCTTTGTTCTCGTCTCTGCTGAAGAGGATTGCCTGGTGACTTCCGAAAGGGCGGCAACTGCATCCGGCCCCCTGTCGACCAACATTTCCATGGCCCGATCCCTGACAAAAGGCCGGCCATCTTCCAGAAAGCGAATCAGGGATTCCAGGTCGGCAGCCCCCCAGTCGATGGCATTGCCAAAGGGGTCAGCAACGGCCTGAGCATCCGTCTTCCGGATCCGGTAGATTGCTCCTTCCAATTCCGGTTTGGAAACCTGGGAAAGCGGACATCCTTTGATAAACCAGCCGCCGGTCTCAACCACCAAAAGACTCCCGTCGCCTCCTTCCAGTACATCCGTCGGGTGAAAGTCTTCATTATCGGTCTGGAAGAAAATCTCGTCTTCCGTACGGAATGATCCTCCCTCCCGGATCAGTTGATGACGCAAAATCCGGTGGGTATTAAACTGGGCGCTGAAGAGGTTGCCTTTAAAATCATCACCCAACACCGTGCTCCGGTAGCTGCAAATGCCGGATGGTGCTACCCGCGAATACTTGCTGACCACCGGGAGTAATTCACCGGTCAGCGCCAATCCATCTCTGGTGATGTTGCTGTTGGGCTTCGGATAAACACCGCCTTCGGTCCAGTAGATCAGCGCATCCCGTTCACCGGCTTTGGGATCGGTAAAATAAGTCATCGTACCGATGGGTTCAGATGCATCGGTAAAGGCCAGGCCTACCGGGTTGTTCATGCCACCGGCAGCCACCCATTCGAGATTAGCACCACCTGGCTGCATCCGCCAGACCCGGGCGGTCTCCCCTTTGACCGGTTGTCCCTCCATGGTCACCACATCAAAACCCTCGATCGCACTGGTCATATACATCCAGCCATCGGGTGCCATAAAAGGTCCGATCAGGCTGTTGGCATTGACGTTGAGCACCCAGCCCGACATGAGTACTTCTTTCTGATCGGCTACTCCATCACCGTCGGTATCGGTCAACTTCCAGAGGTCTGGTGCGGAAGTCGCATAAAGACTTCCCTTATAAAACACTCCGCCCTGGGGAAAGCCGATGCTGTCGGCAAAAATGGTACTCTTGTCATAGATGCCATCGCCATTGAGATCCTCCAGGAGATTGATCCGGAACCTTGGGTTATCGAGGGCATCCTGCGTCTTTGCATAGACATTACCGGTAGATTCAAAGAGAAACAAGCGTCCGGTTTCATCCAGCCGTCCAAACATCGGATAATCAACCAGATCCGGACCAGCCACTACCTCTACTTCATAACCTTCGGGAACCCGGATGCCCGTCTTGTCCGCAACATCCGGCAAAGGCCGGTCACCGGTACAGGCAAACAATAAGCTCAATAAGGTGAGACGAGCGAGCGGCAACCAGGATAAGACCGGACTAATTTGCATCTTTAAAGAATGTTAGGGATATGAATTTAGCAAATCGAATTTGATAAATAATCATCGAACACTATGATGGTCTTTGTTGATATGAAAATCAGGAGAAAGGGAATTATGGTATTTTTAAAGAAGATCATAGTCAAATCACGTATTTTATGCCTATACGAACCCTCTCCTTCCTGATATCGATCCTGGCATTGGGTATTTTCCGGCAATGCAGCAAGTCTGAATCCGCTGTGACCATTTTGGCAGATCGCACGAATCCAGGGATCTCCTTTGCATTGGAGGAAATTGCCACAGTCCTCAGCCATCAGGCCAGAGAAATCCGGATGCCCGGAAATGAGGATGCCGATATCAGCTTTGAATTAAGTTTCGTTGATCCGGATTTAAACAAGGAAGGATTTAAAATCATCAGGGATGGAAAATCCATTAAAATTTTGGGGATGGATGATGCCGGCTTAATGTACGGTGGTCTGGAACTGGCCGAACAAATCAAACTCTATGGACTTGAAGATGTCCGGGAAACCATCCAGAATCCCCACATGCAATTACGGGGCACCAAATTTAATATTCCGCTCGACCTGCGTACCCCGAGCTATTCCGACGCCAGCGATGCTGCCCAGAAAAATATTCCCGAAATGTGGAGGATGGAATTCTGGAAGGACTATATTGACCAGCTGGCCCGGTACCACTATAATTTAATTTCACTCTGGAGTCTTCATCCGTTTCCTTCCATGATCAGGGTACCGGAATATCCGGACATAGCGCTCGATGATGTGCAGCGTTCTTCTGCCAGCTGGAACGAATATTACCACCTCCACGGTACCGGGCTTGACGCACCCGAACTCCTTGCCCAGCCGGAAATTGTCCGTAAAATAACCATGGACGAAAAAATCGATTTCTGGAAGCAAGTCATGCAATACGCCCATGACCGGAATATCCGGTTTTACATAGTGACCTGGAATATTTTTACCAATGGTACAGAAGGAAAATACGGCATAACCGACGATATCGACAATGCCGTGACCCGTGATTATTTTCGAAAAAGCGTTTATACCCTTTTTAAAACCTACCCCCTCCTGGCCGGGATTGGATTAACCACCGGCGAAAACATGGACGGAGCTACCTTTTCGGAAAAAGAGGACTGGGCATTTGACACCTATGCCCGTGGAATCCTGGATGCCGCCCGGGAAATGCCCGACCGGAATTTTACATTTATTCACCGCCAACATTTTGCAGCTACCAGGGAAATTACCGAAAAATTCAAACCCCTGATCGATCAGAAAAACATCGAATTTATCTTTAGTTTTAAATATGCTCAGGCGCATGTATTCAGTGCCACAACACAACCCTTCCACGAGCAGTTTATCAGGGAAGCCGGAGATATCAAAACGATCTGGACCCTGCGCAATGACGACAATTACTATTTCCGCTGGGGAGCACCCGATTTTGTACGAACCTTTATTAAAAATATACCCCACAATGTTTCGCAGGGTATTTATTATGGTTCGGACCAATGGATCTGGGGCCGAGAATTCTTGACGAAAGCAGCCACGTCACCCCGGCAAATCGAAATTGCCAAACACTGGTATCACTGGATGTTGTGGGGCAGACTGGCTTATGATCCTGAACTGGAAAATGAACGGTTCATTCAGTTGATCCAAAACCGGTTTCCCTCCATCGATGGGGCAACATTGTTTTTTGCCTGGCAGGAAGCTTCAATGATTTATCCGATCACCACCGGGTTTCACTGGGGACCTCTCGACTTTCAATGGTATATTGAGGGTTGTAAAAGCAGGCCGGAATTTGCCCAAAACGAAACCGGATTTCACGACGTAAACCGGTTTATTAATCTACCACCGCATCCCCGGTCCGGATATCAATCGATTCCGGATTACCTGAAAAACCATGGTGACACAGCGACCGACACATTGATCAGTCCTACGGAGGTCGTCCGGTTATTACATGAAAAGACAGACACAGCAATGTCGGTCATCGCCTCCCTGCAAGCTTCCGATAATCAGGAATTAAATGACCTCCTGAATGACATCCGGTGCATGGCATTGCTGGGAAAATATTATGCCTTTAAAATTTCAGGTGCATTGCATCTGGCTCAATTCAGAATTAACCGGGATCCCAAA
>CAYRYD010000081.1:0-16717 GCA_964428345.1 uncultured Saprospiraceae bacterium
GTCTCGCTTGGCTCTTTTTAAATTTGCCTAATTTCAGAGGTATTTAGAGGTGCCCTTTAGGTAAATGCCAATCCCTAGCCTACCGTATTTTTCAGTAAAATAAACGTATGCTAGACCAGATCAGGGTATAAAAAGTTCGTCACAGTAAGAAAAACGATTGATGGGGGCTCAACTCAGCCGTTGGAGATGGATGGTTCCTGCACGTTTTGCATGCACAAACCGTGTAATTAATACCCGGACCTGAAGCCAGGGGGCAACAATCCATGGCACGCTTGAGAAATAATCCGGTGAAAATGTATCGATACATTCTCTCAGAAACCTAACTTTGCGGCTAATTTTCACTTTGAGCAAAACAGGGCATGCATACTTACGATCTTTGTTGTAAGTTCGGCCCATTTTATGAAAAAGATGTATAGCACCAGATACTCAATACCTGTTGCAGGGCAAGGAAGTCTTAACAGGATTTCAGGGTTGTTGATTTTGACATTAATGGTCTCTGCAATGATCAGTTGCCAGTCTTCCGAAGAAGACAAACCAGCTACTCCTGTCGCTCCTACCCCGGCCAGCCGGGCTATGGATGTTGATGTATTTGTGGCCAGGGAGCAACATCTGGAAAGTATTATCAATGCCACGGGTTCGCTTCTACCCAATGAGTCGGTCCAGGTTGTCCCGGAGCGGGCCGGTAAGCTGGTTAGCCTGCATTTTCAGGAAGCGTCGTTTGTCAATGAGGGAGATCTGTTGGCCAAGATCGACGATCTGGAATTAAACGCTCAGCTGAACAAGCTTAAAGTGCAGGAAAGTATAGCGATCCGGGAGGAAGAACGGGCGGCTGAATTGCGGAAGATTGATGCTATTCCACAGGATGAATTTGAACGTTTGCAAAATTCCCGGGAACAAATACAAGCTGAGATCAAACTGACCGAAGTTCAATTGGAGAAGACGAATGTGAAAGCGCCGTTTTCCGGGATCGTAGGTTTGCGTAATGTCAGTCTGGGAGCGTATGTCGGCCCGTCACAATCCATCGTAGAACTTCAGCAAACGAATCCGTTGAAGCTGGAGTTTGACGTTCCGGAAAAATACATGCAATTGATAAAACCCCGACAGAAAGTCAGTTTCGAGATTGTCGGCTTTGAACAACCATTTACCGCCACCGTCTATGCGACTTCGACCGATGTTACACCAAGCACCCGTTCCTTTAAGGTCCGGGCTCGATGTCCGAATCCCAATGGTCTGCTCAAACCCGGAAATTTCGCCAAAGTAGAGGTCATTACCGGAACCAATGAACACGCCATCATGCTGCCCAGCGATGCAGTCGTTCCGGTCATCGATGGCCAGAAGATTTTCCTGGCCAAATCCGGGAAAGTAGAAGAACGTCTGGTTACGACCGGCATCCGGGAAGGGATCATGATCGAAATTGTGTCAGGAGTCAATCCAAACGACACTGTTATTGTGAGCGGACTTCTATCTGTCGCCCCCGGCATGCCGCTCCGGGTCGCCAATATTGTTGATTATTCCACCAATATCGATTAGCCATGTCATTAGCATCCGTCAGCATTAACCGGCCGGTTTTAGCCACCGTCATCTCGATTACGATCATGCTTTTCGGGTTTATTGGCTACACCTATCTCGGCTTAAGGGACTACCCAAGTGTAGACCCACCGGTAATCACGGTGAGTACCAATTATACCGGAGCCAATTCCAATGTCATTGAATCGCAGATTACCGAGCCGCTTGAGGAAAGTCTGAACGGCATCGCCGGTATCTCGACGTTGACTTCCACCAGCACGGATGGCAGGAGTACGATTACGGTAGAATTTGAAGTCGGTACCGACCTGGAAGCGGCGGCAAACGATGTACGGGATAAAGTCTCGGTTGCTCAGAGGCTACTCCCACCCGATGCCGAACCTCCGGTGGTGACCAAGGCTGATGCCGATGCCAGTGTTTTGCTTGCCCTCACCGTGCAGAGTGACAAGCGCGACCTTCTGGGGCTGAGCGAAATTGCCACCAACATCATTAAAGAACGACTTCAGACTGTTCCCGGCGTTTCAAGAATCCAGATCTGGGGAGAAAAAAAGTATGCGATCCGGATCAATATGGATCCGGCCAAACTGTCAGCCTATGGATTAACTCCACTGGATGTGCGCAATGCACTCAATCAGCAAAACCTGGAATTACCATCCGGAAAAATTGAAGGATTCCGGACCGAACTGACCATCCGGACTTTTGGCCGGCTAAATACGCCGGAAGAATTTGAAGCCATGGTAGTGCGTGAATCCGGCGGTGTCACCGTATTGCTGAAAGATATTGCCACCGTAAGCTATACCCCCCAGAACATCCGGACCATGCTCCGGGGTAGCGGTATCCTGCCCATGGTAGGTTGCGCGGTTACCCCTCTCCCTGGATCGAATTATATAGAAATAGCGGATGAGATATACAAACGGGTGGATCAGATCAAACAGGAGTTGCCACCCGACATTATTCTGGGTTATGCATTTGACCAGACGATTTCCATCCGCCAGGCAGTCAGAGAAGTAGAAGATACTATTTTAATCGCTTTTGGACTGGTATTGCTGGTGATCTTCATGTTTCTGCGCGACTGGCGTACAACCTTAATACCTGTCCTGGCAATTCCGATTTCCCTCATCGGCTCTTTTTTCATCATGTATGTATTTGGTTTCTCGATCAACATCCTGACGCTGCTGGCGATTGTATTGGCCACTGGTCTGGTGGTGGATGACGCCATCGTGATGATGGAGAATATCTACCGGCGGGTAGAAGATGGCCAGGATCCCATCAAAGCGGGACATGAGGGTTCGAGAGAGATCTACTTCGCCATCATCGCGACCACAGTTACCCTGGTCGCAGTATTTCTACCCATCATTTTTCTGCAGGGACTTACCGGACGATTATTCCGTGAGTTTGGTATTGTGGTAGCAGGAGCCGTGGTTTTATCCAGCATTGTATCGTTGTCGCTGACACCGATGATGTCGTCCCGGTTCCTGAAGAGACGGGAGCGACACAATCTGCTCTACCGGATTACTGAACCATTCTTTGTCGGTCTGACGAATGGCTACAACCGCACATTGCGGGGATTCATCCGGGTGCGCTGGCTGGCCTGGATCATTATGATCGCCGCGTTTGCCGGTATTTATTATCTGGGTACGATGCTGCCAACCGAACTGGCTCCAATGGAAGATAAAAGCGGATTCCGGGTGATCATGACTGCACCGGAGGGGACCTCTTATGAGGTGATGGATGAATATGTGCTGGACGTATTGGCTATACTTGACACCTTGCCGGAAAAACGAGCCTATATTGCGGTTACTTCGCCGGGTTTTGCCGCTTCGACGGCAGCGAATTCAGCTTTTGTCTTTCTGAGCCTGGTACAACCCGACCAGCGCGAACGCAGTCAGGATGAAATTGTCAAATCGCTGTATCCTCCGATCAGCCAACTGAATTATGCCCGTTCATTCCTTGCCCAGGAGCAAACGATTGTAGTAAGCCGCAGCCTGCGGGGTCTTCCAATCCAGTTTATCGTCCAGGCACCAAACTTTCAAAAATTAAAGGATGTCATTCCTTCCTTCATGCAGTTGGCTGACCGTCACCCTGCCTTTCAGATTACGGATCTTGATCTGAAATTCAACAAACCGGAATTGCATGTCGAAATAGACAGGGAAAGGGCCTTGAGTCTGGGCGTTACCGTCAGGGATGTGGCTGAGACCCTTCAGTTGTATTTTGGCGGTCAGCGTTTTGGTTATTTCATCCGGAATGGCAAGCAATATGAGGTAATCGGTGAAGCAAGCCGGTTAAACCGGGATGAACCGGCCGACCTAAGCAAATTATATGTACGCAATGACGCTGGTGAGATCATTCAGATGAGCAACCTTGTCAGGCTCCGTGAAGAGTCGAATCCTCCTGCCCTCTATCGCTACAACCGTTATATATCGGCAACGATCTCTGCCGGACTGTCCGACGGTTATACCATGGGACAAGGTATCGAGGCCATGCGGGAAATCGCCGATCAGGTGCTTGATCCTACCTTCAGTACCGCTTTGGGTGGATCATCCAAAGATTTTGAGGAGAGTTCGGGAGGACTCTATTTTGCCTTCCTGCTGGCTTTGGCCCTGATCTATCTGGCCCTGTCCGCCCAGTTTGAGAGTTTCCTTGATCCGTTGGTTATTATGTTTACCGTCCCACTTGCCCTGGCTGGAGCTTTACTTGCGCTTTATCTTTCAAATCATACTATGAACATTTTCAGCCAGATAGGTATCATTGTTTTAATTGGTATTGTAACTAAGAATGGAATTTTAATTGTCGAATTTGCCAATCAGCGCATGCAGGCTGGACTGTCGGTCAGAGAGGCTGTGATTGAAGCATCAACATTGCGTATGCGGCCGATTCTGATGACCAGTCTGGCCACGGTTCTCGGCGTACTCCCGATTGCCATGGCCCTTGGGGCGGCCTCAACCAGCCGTATCCCAATGGGTGTCGCCATTATCGGCGGTCTTATTTTCTCCCTCTTGTTAACATTGTATGTGATTCCAGCCATCTTTACCTTTTTTAACCGCGATCACACAGGGGATGGTGACCTTTCCGGAGAGAACGTTGTTGATGAAATTACAGTAGACGAAGGAAAGCCGCCCCATCAATTAAAGGAGGTACACTAATGAAGAAATCTGACAACCTGATTTAAAGGACAAAAAATATTCCCGGAATGCTGACCACTTTTTTTATCAAGATATGCCGAATCGGAATTGTTTTCATCCTGACGGGATATTTTCTGATGGTCGATGGCCAGCCTTTGCTTTCGCTGGATGAAGCCATCAGGACCGGATTGGAGAATAATTTTCAAATTCAGATACTGAAAACCAACGAACAGATTGCCCGTAATAACAACCGGCCTGCCAACGCTGATTTTCTCCCCACGGTCAGCACTATTGGAACATACTCCTATTCCAATACGAATACCCAGCAGGAATTTTTCAACGGAGATTCACGCTCAGCATCCGGAGCCGGTAGTCAAAACGCCCGGGCGGCAGTGGAAGCCAACTGGACCATCTTTGATGGATTCAGAAGAGACGCCCTGAAGGAAGGGCTTGAACTGGAGGAGAGACGCAGTTCCGAACTGACCCGGGCTGAAGTTTTGGTTCTTTTAGAACAGATTTATACGTCCTACTTTCAATTGGGTCAGCTTCAGCAGGAAATCAAACTCACTCAATTATCTATTGAACTCAACGAGGCCATTAAAACCCTGGCCCTGCAAAAACAGCGGATCGGAGTTGGAAGCGAATCGGAAGTGCTCCAGGCAAGGAGTCAGCTGAATACCGATTCCATTCTGCTGATCGGACAGCAGGGTGAATATACCCGCGCCATCATTGACTTCAACCGCATACTAAACCAACCCCTGAATACCGGCTTTAGCGTCGATACCATGCTCGATCTCCAGCCGTTGCCAGACCAGCAAATGATTGTGAATGAGGCGAAAACAGGAAACCCGGAATTAGTACTGGCCAAAATGGATCAGCTGGCCACCAATATGCAGATCAAATCGATAAAAAGTGTGCTTTACCCCAAACTCAGCATTAATGCAGCTTACAATTATAATTACTCCAAAGCGGAAGTGGGTTTCCTGCTCTCAAACCGGACTTATGGCCCGACCAGCCAGCTTACCTTTACTTATGATATCTTCAGTGGCCGGAACCTGAAAAACGAACTCCAGAATATCGGGTTGATTCAGGACAATCTCCTTAAAGACCAAGAGAGATTGGAATGGGAGATCGAATCGAGGATCGCCGATCTGTACGCCAATTATCAGATTCTGCAGAATCTGATAATTGCGGGGGAAAAAGATATCCGGATCGCCGAACAAAATACTTTCCTGGCCAATGAATTATACCGGCAGGGCAGGAATACCAGTTTTGAGGTACGGGAAGCCGTACTCCGGGAAATTCAGGCGAAAAACCGGCTCATCCAAAGCACCTATCAGTTGAAATATATTGAGATTCAGGTGAAGGCAATTGCCGGGCTGTTGCCATAAGATTCTCCTCAATTTGCCTGGGGTAGAAATGATTTACCGACCGGCAGGATCTGCAAAGAATCCGGCACTTACTGAATTTTGCCCTAACTGGAAGATCCGGCTGCCATTTTCCATTCCTTTCATGTAGAAAGACAAACCCGTGACAAATGAACACTTCCGGGTGATTTTCGGTGATTTTTTTCCAATCCAGCGTTCAATTGTTAAATAATTTGTAATTTAACAAGCAGCTGTCAAAATCGAGTCTAAATTCACCTCACAACCCACTATTAGTTACGTCAAATTCAGGGAATTTTTTCAATATGGCAAGTACGAATCTTAGTAACAGTCAGATGAATGCCGTGGTGCTGATGCGCCTGCTGATCGGCTGGCATTTCCTCTATGAAGGGGTCATTAAATTATTTAGTCCTCACTGGACCGCAAAGGCCTATATGCTGAGCGCCCAGGGATTTGGTAAACCGTTGTTTACCTGGCTGGGTAGTGATTCCATGATCGGTATCGTCGATACGGTCAATATTCTTTGTTTGATTGTGGTAGGTGTAACTTTGTTACTCGGATATCTGGAGCGTTTCGGATCATTGGTTGGCATTGTTCTTCTCTTACTGTATTACCTCGCCCATCCGGCATTTCCGGGTATGGATCAGACCGGTACCGAGGGCAGTTATTATATCATCAATAAGAATTTGATCGAGGCAGCCGCCCTATATGTGATCTACCTCATTCCTACCGCCCATTATTTTGGATTGAAGGGATTCGTAAAGCCGGCATCTTTAAAAACTATAGCATCGAGTTAATCATGGCTGAAAACAACACATTCGGAAAATGGTCCCGGAGGGACATGATCAAAGGCTTGGCCGGAGTTCCGGTAGTTGGAGCCCTTTTCTGGGCTGGTTCCGCCCAGGCCGCTAAACAAAAACACGAACGTGAGGCTATCCTGGAGGCCTTGAATATCAACGCGTCACCTCCTCCGGATACCGGCCCAATGAGTGGTGATCCAATCAGGCTGGGTATCATCGGCTTTGGCATCAGAGGTCCACAGCTGTGCCGGGCTTTGGGTTTTGCGACCAAGAGCTGGCTGGCTGATATGAAAGAGGCGGCTGAGAAAAATCCCAATGACACCCGCTTTCAATCATTCATTGAGCAGGAGAATCTGAACATTCAGATCACTGCCGTATGTGATCTTTTTGAAGTCCGGGCCCAGGAAGCTGCCGATTCCTTCAGCACCGATCAGGTCAAGGTGAAAATTTACAAACACTACGAAGAGTTGCTGGCGAGTAAGGATGTGGATGCGGTAGTCATCGCTACGGCCGATCATTGGCATGCACCGATCGCCATTGCGGCATTACAGGCTGGAAAACATGTCTATCTGGAAAAACCCATGACCCACAACATTGCCGAGACTTATGCCCTGCAGGAAGCGGTAAAAAACAGCGACCGGGTCTTCCAGGTAGGTCATCAGCACCGGCAAACCCAAAGTTTTGTTACCGCCCAGGATGTAATTGACAAAAAAATTCTGGGACATGTCTCCCTGGTACAGGTGAGCACCAACCGGAACAGCGACAATGGAGCATGGCAGTATCCCATTCATGAAAAAGCCAATCCTCAGACCATCGATTGGAACCAGTTTCTCGGTAGTGCACCGGCGATTCCGTTTAATGCGGAGCATTTTTTCCGCTGGCGTAAATGGTGGGCCTACGGCTCTGGCCTCTCCGGCGATTTGATGGTCCATGATTACGACCGGATCAACTGTGTACTGAAAATGGGGATGCCCAAATGCGTGATTGCCTCCGGAGGCATTTATACCCATCGCGACGGCAGAAATGTTCCGGATGTGATGCAGATCAACATGGAGTTTCCGGATTTCACCACCGGACCCAGCCAGGAAGCTGGCAAAGAGAAGGGAATGACCCTGGTATATAGCGCTACCCTCGGCAACCAATACAGCCGGGTTACTGCGCTGATGGGACATGATGCGACCATGGAACTTGGAAATGATCTGCGCATCTATGCAGATTCGAATTCAACCAGGTTTAAAGATATGCTGGAGAAGAAAGCGGTCAATCCGGACATACCCATGTACGTTTATGATCCGGCCGCCAGTGGTGTAGATGCCGTGACCTCGGCTACGTCCAAGTATTTCGCCGATAAAGGTTTGCTGTTTACCTACCGGAATGGACGGAGAGTGGATTCGACGCACCTTCATATGCGGGAATGGCTCAGTGTCATCCGGAATGGTGGAAAGGTCAGCTGCGGCATTCAGGAAGGATTTGAAGAAGCCATGACTGCTCACATGGCCGGTTTGTCTTACAAACTGGGCCGCAGGATTGACTGGGATGCCTCCAAAGGTGAAATTGTGCCTGTGGACGGATACGATTTGGATGAGGTTCTGGTAGCCAACACGGAAAGACTGGTTTAGACGCACCTGGACTTCTTAAGTCAGGACATTTGCGCATCAGTTTTCACCTGAGGTCAATTTGAGCTTATTCAGACCGTACTTGTTTTTCATAAGCTGATCCAGTAACCGAACCGGAAAGAATTTTTTCATGAATGGCAAGGACCAACTCCTCTTTCCTATCCTGATCAGTACTCCAGGACTATTGACCATAAGCCGGTCCACCAATTTCTTTGCAAACAGGTAAGCCGGCATGGCATTGATCTGTGATGTTCCAGTACGGTCTATGATTGAATCACGGATAGACCAATACCATGACTCGGGTTTCAGGAGTGCTTCAGTCTTCCTTTTTGCCGTTTCTCCAAGATTGGATTGAATGCCACCAGGTTGGACGGTGACGACACGGATGCCAAAAGGAGCCTGTTCCATCCGCAGTGCATCTGAAACGGTGGAAGGCAGCTTTGCTTGCGCAATAGGGTCCGGAAAAAGGTGAGGTAGCCACTCCGGACATACTGCCCATATTGACAATAAGCCCCTTACCTGCTTTTTTCATGATCGGAGCCACCTGCTGGCTTAGATAGAGGGAAGAAAATACGTTTATTTGAAACTGAGCCAGCATCAATTCCTGGGGTATTTCAATGATTGGCCCCATCTGAGCAAAACCGGCATTATTAATTAAAATATCAATCGAACCGTTTTGCCTCATTACAGCCTCTAAAACCTCTGCTATCTGCGTCCGGTCATTGACATTTAACGACAGCGTCGTAATACCCGCTTCCTCCAGCTGGTTTAGGGAATCGCGATTAATCGCGGTGGCAATCACCTCAAATCCCCTGCGATAAAATTCAAGGGACAGAGCATGTCCAATTCCTGAAGAACAACCCGTAATTAAAACTACCTCTTTCACTACTCCTCTCCATTTTTGCAATTTAACCGGCGACCATTTCCGGTGATTTCTTGACATGATAATCGTAGGCAAGCATGGCATTGCGAAATAGCACCGCCAGCAATACGGGCATCAGTCCGCCGGGACACGGTGCGATCATGCCAGCGATACCTTTTACCGCCTCTACATCGACACCTCAAAGACGACTTCCTGGCCCCTTCTCATTGCCACCTGGTAACTATGGAAGAGCTCAAAGAGTGCATTAGGTAAACACATTGGATACTTTACCCTTCGCAATCCGTTAACCATCGTATCGATGGCATTCAGCGGGTGAAATCATTCGATCTCTTTATCGGGATCGATGCTTTGCATGATCTTCAGGGCACTGACCTGTTTCGGTACCGGCTGTAATAGCACTATGGCATCGATCTCTGGGTTCTTATTGAGCATTTTGACCTGTCGAATCATATCCATTTCCGTCTTATCAGATGCCAGGGTCTTCAACGTAACTTTAAATCCTAGTGTTCTGGCTGCATCGATGTGGAGGTCAATCGTGTACTTCATCAGTGGCAGATGGCCTGTGAACGCGATGAATGCAATGCCAGGTATTCTTTTTCCCTGACTTTCAGTGCGGAAATCTTTATACTTATCTGATTAAAAATGGCATCCTTTACCTTCGCGCCATTCAGAATTTGAGTTTCCATATTATTGATTTTTTCTAAGGAAAATGAAGCGCCGATGTTTTGTCCATAGATTGCTTGAATGGGACATGACACGCTGACAATACATTTTAGTACTATGAACCGGATCATATGATGACAAATAACAACAGCAAAGGTGATTCTCCTCAACTTTCCGATCCGGTGTCATCGAGCATCTGAGATTCGTCACAATTGACTTAGCCGGGTGAGATTTTTCAATCGGCCTTTTAACCGGTAGATTATGCCTGCAGGATGCATTTATCGTCCTCATTCCCCACCGAAATTCAAAAAGGAAGTTTATCTTAAGGCAATGATCAATTTTCCAGATAATGCCGCACCATAACTTTCCGAAACTACATAATGCCGCCTGGCCCGGAGTCGTTGGCAAGGGCCCTGATTCAGAACCACCCATATCACTCGACAAAATGCTCGAACTGACAGCCGCTGCGGAAGTCAACGGCGTGAAATTTGATGGAGTTGATCTGTTTTTGGCCGATCCTCATACTTCCATCGACAGCAGTGATGACGACATCCGGAAACTTGCTGACAAAGTAGCCTCTTTCAATCTGACGATTGGCAGTGTCGTTGCACCGGTCTGGAAGCCTACCGGAGGGGGCTCCGCCATGGGTTCCCTGCAAGAGCGTAACCAGTTCGTTCTTCAGGTTCAGAAGGCTTGCCATATTGCCAACAAATTGCGGGAGTATGGGGTCAGACCGTACGGGATCGTCCGGATCGATTCATCGGTCGATCCCGGGAGTTGGGCAAAAGATCCGGTCGGAAACACTCAATTGATCGCAGAGACCTTTCGTGAAGCTTGTGATATCGCAGCTGATTACGCTGAAAGGCTGGCGGCAGAAGGAGAAATTTGCTGGGGCGGGATGCATGGCTGGAAAACCATGATCCGGACGCTGGAGGCCGTCGACCGGCCCAATATTGGATTTCAGGCCGACATGGCACATACCCTTCTTTATCTCCTGGGAGTCAACAAACCCGATGAAAGAATCCTACCGGATGATTTTCGCTGGGATGACCGGAAAACGCTGACCCAAGGTCTCCGTCAGCTGACCGCTGCTCTCCGTCCCTGGACCATCGATTTTCATGTGGCGCAAAACGACGGCACCGTACACGGCACAGGTTCGCATGACAAGACCGGACGCCATTGTCAGGCAACGGATCCCAATGGCAAACTGGATATTGCCACCGATGCCGGTCACTGGCTGCGGGACGAGCAGGGAAACCTGACCAAGGCATTTAAGCACATTTGCTGGGATGGCTGTATGTTTCCCAATGAGGTGATGCTGAAGCAACAGACCTGGAATGATGTCCTGGCTACCATGATTCAGGTGCGCGAATTGCATGGCTGGCATCAATAAATTCAATCAATCAGGGTACACAAACTTGTTAATGGAAAATGTCTGAACATAAGAAACTGAGAATTGGCCTGATCGGTAGCGGCTTTATGGCCCGGGCCCATACCAATGCCTACAAACGGCTGGGAGATTTTTTCCCTGAATTGCAATACAGGCCGGAACTAAAGGTCGTCTGCTCCCGAACTCCTGGCAAGGCGGAAGCATTTGCCAAACAATGGGGATATGAAAGTTACGCGACGGATTGGAAAATCCTGATAAAAAGGGACAATATTGATGCCATCGACATCTGCGCACCCAATGATGTTCATGCGGAAATTGCCATAGCGGCCGCCAAAGCCGGAAAGATGGTCCTTTGTGAAAAACCGCTGGCCAGGTCACTGCAAGAGGCCCTGCCCATGGTGGAGGCGGTAGAGCAATATGGGGTTAAAAACACCGTATGGTACAATTACCGCCGGGTTCCGGCTGTAACCCTAGCCAAGCAGATCATCGATTCCGGAAAACTGGGAAAGATCTTTCACTACCGGACAAACTTTCTTCAGGACTGGACGATCAATCCTGAACTCCCCCAGGGAGGGGAAGCCCTCTGGCGGCTGGATGTCAATGCCGCCGGATCGGGAGTGACCGGCGACCTGCTGGCCCATTGCATTGATACAGCCATGTGGCTCAACGGCGGCATTGTGGATGTCTCCGCGATGACGGAGACATTCATCAAGGAAAGAAAACATCAGCTCTCCGGAAATGTGGAAAAAGTCGGCATCGATGACGCCTGCATCTTCCACGGGCATTTTGAAAACGGATCCCTCGGCCTCTTTGAAGCCACCCGCTATGCCCGCGGTCAGAAGGCCCTTTATACTTTTGAGATCAACGGGGAGCATGCGTCGATCCGCTGGGATCTGCACGACCAGAACCGTCTGGAGTATTTTGATCACAGCGACGAATCGATTGTGCGGGGATGGCGGTCGATTCATGTATCTGACAGCGATCAGCCCTACATTAAAAGGTGGTGGATACCGGGAGTATGTATTGGCTATGAACATACTTTTGTCCATCATGCTGCTGATTTCTTTCAGAGCCTGGAAACGGGTGAGCCCTGCCCTCCTACTTTCCAGGATGCATTGGAAACGCAAAAAGTCTGTGAAGCGGTGCTGGATTCAGCGACCACCCGGAGCTGGAAAGAAACAGGGGTGCGTTGGCAGGGGTAGATTGGAGGGGCGAATTTATTCGCCCTTGTAACCAAGGTATTTTGTACTACGGCGATTGAAATAGCCGCTCCAAAGGGCTAGAGAATTTATTCGCACACCAACCGAGCTCTTTTGTACTACGGCGATTGAAATAGCCGCTCCAAAGGGCTAGAGAATTTATTCGCACACGAACCGAGCTCTTTTGTACTACGGCGATTGAAATAGCCGCTCCAAGTGGGCTAGAGAAATTATTCGCATACGAACCGAGCTCTTTTGTACTACGGCAATTGAAATCGCTGTGCTTCGGCGATTAAAATCGCCGCTCCACTTCATAGCGCAATATGCCTTTCCTGCTCTATCGATGCTTCGATGGCTTCAATGATCTTTTGGGCGATGATGGCATCGTCCAGCGTGGATAGAGGTTGTTTATTTTTCAAAATACACTCTTCGATAAAATAGCGGTCGGCATTCAAAATGGTGTAGGGGTATGCTGAATAGGTCTGCGAGTGTACCTGAGCAGGTGTATTCTCGACCCAGTCGCGGTAGCTGTACCGGGTGGCCCCTTTGGTCCCGATCACTTTGATCATCATGGTCCAGGGATCGCCGGCATGGTCGTCGGCGGCAAAACTGGCGCATAAATGCACTAAGGCTCCGTTGTTCAATTGCAGAGTGGCCATGGCGAGATCTTCCTGAGTGATTTTTGCATAGTGAATGACCGACTTCATGGCGCTGACCTTCACAGGCTCGCCCGCGAGAAAGAGGGTAATATAGCTATGATGAATTAACAACTGCCGGATCACTCCGGGAAAACGGGCGGCGACTTCCTCCGGATGCTGAATGTTATACATTACATAAATCGAAACCAGCTTGCCCAATTTGCCGGAATCAATTAGCTCTTTTGCCCGCATGACACCAGGCTCATAGATATAATTGTGTCCGGGCATGCAGACGACATTCGATTTGGCAGCCTCCTTCTTCATATCTTCGATTTCCAGGATGGTGGCTCCGGCTGGTTTTTCGACATAGACATGTTTTCCCGCTGCGAGCGCCATCATTGTATATTTATGGTGGGCTTCCAGCGAGGTCAAAACATACACGGCATCGATCTCCGGATCCCGGGTCAGAGCATCAGCCGAATCGTATTTTTTACAATTAAACAAACGGCATTTTTCATCGGCCAGATCGTCGGTGATATTCCACAGTCCGGTCAGGTTTGCGTCCGGTATCTGACGGATAGCTTCTGCATGCAATACCGAAATATCGCCTGCGCCAATAAAACCAATATTGATTTTTTTCATAAAGTCTGATTACACAATTTTTAATGGTGAAAAATAAAGATATCAATTGTGGCGATACTTCCTGGCGCTCACCTCAGGATAAATCAACGTCGCTTTTCGGTTCTGGATTCTGTGATTTTCAGCAATAAACAGCAGTCAATCACTGTTTAACCCGACATTTTATAAGTATACCCAAGGGCCCAATGGTTATTTTGAACCGGAAAGCGGCTCTCCGGGATTTTGATGGCCTTTTGACAATGACGTTGGTATGACTGTTTTCCCTTAAGATGCTTGAAAAACCTGTGCCTATTGACCTCCATTCGGGGAGAGTTTCCAAGGGGTCATGACCCCTTGGACCATATCACTCCTGGTTAAGATCGCCTGTATAAACCAATCAATTCAGCACGGGCAATAACATGAGGTTTCATCGCTGCTTCCAGTTTGGCCTTGTCTGCGCGGGCATCCAGTTGCAGTTTGGAATCAAGGGCAATCAAAGTAAAGTGGTAGTGGTGGATACCAGGGGGAGGACAAGGACCGCGGTAGCCGGGTTGACCGTAACTGGTGGCACCCTGGATTGCCCCTTTCGGAACACTATTCTCACCGATCTCCCGTGTTTCAGGGCCAATATTCCATAGGATCCAGTGTATGAAAGTTCCCCGTGGCGCATCCGGATCATCGACGACCAGGGCCAGGCTTTGGGTATTGGCGGGGACCTCCGAGATTTCCAGCGGTGGGTTGACATTGACACCATCACAGCCGTATTTTGCCGGGATAAAGGCATTATGATCAAATGCCGGGCTGGCTATTTTCATGATTTCCAGGTTAAAGATGATACCATCCCACTGAACCCGCTGTATCATGCTTCCCTTCAGTTATTCTTGTTCCATCGGTTCTTCCGGGCTCAGCACAAAGTTCAATTTAAGCAATTTCATGGATGAATGCTTGTCTCAGTCTTATCATGCTCTGACTGCATCAACAACTTACGACCTTGGTCGCTCCGAATTATGAAGCCATCGGAATAAGAGCAATGCGATAAGTACCGGGGCGAATAAATCCGCCCCTATAGGTTAGTCTGCAAGGGTGAATAAATTCGCCCCTCCAAACACCTTAAATAGCATATTGTAAGATTCCTAATTCTCATCCAGAACTTCAATTACGCATTATCAGCTTCCATTTACTCATTCAGAGAAAACTAACCTTTGAGAATTCATCAAATTTGGTGTATTGAAATTAGCTAAGAGTAAAGGCTACCACGATCGAAATGAGTTAATCCTTTTTATTAAACAAAATCTTTTTTCCAAATGAAAACAATAAAATTCCTGTATGGAGTTATCACGTACCTCCTCTTTCTTGGTACATTCCTCTATGCCATCGGATTTGTAGAAAACATGGTTGTCCCGAAAAGCATCGATGGCCCTGGATCAGCCACCTCATCGGTACCCTGGTTGATCAATCTACTATTTCTCGGCAGTTTTGCAATCCAACACAGCGTCATGGCAAGACCCGGTTTTAAAAGATGGTGGACCAAATTTGTCTCACCTGACATTGAGCGAAGTACTTTTGTATTGTTAACCTGCATCATTCTTATTTCCATGTACTTTTTCTGGCAACCAATGACTGGTATTATCTGGGAAATAGAGAATGGTACTGTAGCCCTTATCCTTACGATCATCTCTTTTCTGGGTTGGGGTATCGTTTTACTGGCCACCTTCCTGATCAATCATTTTGATCTGTTCGGTTTAAGGCAGGTGTGGTTGCAGTTTATTGACAGACCTTATACCCACCTCCAGTTTAAGAAAAGAAGCTTGTATAAATTGGTGAGACACCCATTGATGCTTGGTTTTCTGATAGCCTTCTGGTCAACACCACACATGACGGCTGGTCACCTGCTCTTTGCCCTGGCAACCACCGGTTATATTCTGATCGCTCTCCAGTTAGAGGAACGGGATTTGATCAAAGCTCATGGTGAAAAGTACCAGGCCTACCGGCAGGAAGTGCCAATGCTCATTCCCATACCTAAATCCGGAAAAAACTAGATCCGCAGACCACCGCCAAAAAACCTCTTGCAACGCCCGTTTCCCGGTGGAAACGGGGCGTTTGTTTTTAGCCCGTTGGAGCGGCGATTTTAATCGCCGGAGTACAGAATATCTTAGGTGCAGGGGCGAATAAATTCGCCCCTCCAAAGGAATTGGTATTCTGTATTCTGGTATTCTGGTATTTTGGTATTCTGGTTTTTTGGTTAAAGGCTGTCAGTATTTATACGTGGAGCGGCGATTTCAATCGCCGGAGTACCGACGTGTTTAGTACAAGGGCGAATAAATTCGCCCCTCCAAAGGAATTGGTATTGTGGTATTTTGGTATTCTGGTTTTTTAGTTAAAGGCTGTCAGTATTTATACGTGGAGCGGCGATTTTAATCGCCGTAGTACAAAATTACATTTAGTACAAAGGCGAATGAATTCGCCCCTCCAACCGCTTCTTCAATCACCGGAGCACTGTTTCACTCTATCTCTATTCTCAGAATAAACCTCTGCGATCTTCGCGACCTCTGCGAGAGGCAAGAATTCTTATTGGTATTCTGGTATTTTGGCTACGGGCTGCCATGGTGCGCAATTGAGCAACGATTTAATCGCCGGAGTACAAAATTACGTTTAGTACAAGGGCGAATGAATTCGCCCCTCCATAGGCATTGGTATTGTGGTATTCTGGTCTTCTGGTCTTATGGTTAGGGGCTGCTATTGTGCATAACTGAGCAACGATTTTAATTGCCGTTGAACAAATATGTCAAGTGCCAGGGGTTTTCTTCCAGTCCATTGGAGCAACGATTTAATCGCCGGAGTACAAAATTACGTTTAGTACACGGGCGAATAAATTCGCC
>CAYRYD010000082.1:0-16388 GCA_964428345.1 uncultured Saprospiraceae bacterium
TATGGTATTATGGTATTATGGTATTATGGTATTATGGTATTATGGTATTATGGTATTATGGTACTAGGAATATATTGATGCTGATGATAATATATCTTGGTGTGATGGTATTCACCTTCGGTCCGAAAGCCGGAGCAGCGTGCATCATGTTATTTTTGCGTTCAGATGAAGGTTGAATTAAAGCTGTAAAAGATGCAGACAATGTAAGTAGTGTATCCCGTCATTTGCTTAACTTATGGGGTTATGACGACCGTATTCCGGATATACCTGATGCTGGCATTCCTTCCTCTCCCTTCCAAAGCTCAGTATTATCTGGAAGGCAGAGTCCTGAGCCTGCCCGGAAAGCAACCGGTATCCTATGCGAATATTGGTATTGTGAACGCTTCCATCGGTACTATTTCTGATCTGGATGGTAGTTTTTTCATGCGAATACCGAAGGTTTATTCCAGAGATTCCATTCTGTTTTCGGCATTGGGTTATGAGAAAGTCAGTATTCCCGTTTCAACATTGTCGGAAGGTCATTTTCTGACCATCTATTTAAAGGAAACGGCTTACAAATTGTCGGAGATCGTTGTCACCGCCGAGCGAAAGAAATCCAGACTGAAGCTGGCCGGTAATTCCGCTTTCGAGGGCAGTTGCTTTTACGGTGATACCATTACCGCGGGGGCATCCATGGCTTTGCTGATCAGAAATGCATCGGAAAAAGGTAAAGTCAGATTTGAATACCCGGCTTATGTACACGGTGCGCAGGTCATGATTATAAGGAATACTTTTCCTCTTTTCAAAGTGCGGGTGCGGTTTATGGAAGCGATCAACGCCGGTGGCAGAATAGAGCCTGGTAGAGATCTTCTGAATGCCAGTGTGGTTGTCCAGTCTGACCTGATTGACGGTTGGTTAAAAATCGATCTGGCACCGTATCAATTTCGAGTAGAAGAAGATTTTTTTCTGGTCTTTGAATGGATTCTGGATAAAAAGGACCGGCTGGATCTCTACCGGCAATTTGAGAAATTCCGCAAGGAAAATCCGGATAAGTTGACCGTTGACTATAGTTATGTCCAGGGTGAGAAGATTGCATACGAAAATTTTCAGGGAAATTTTTATTTCGGTACTTCTTTCGGAATTTCTGTGGCAGGATCCTCCCTGCGTGAAAATACCTGTTATTACCGGCTTAGCAGCAATGGTCTCTGGTATCCCAGTCCTTCGATCCTGGCCGCGATGGTCATGATCGGCGAGCAACCCGGACCGGCAGGTGACCAGTGGAAGAGCATGGAATACACGAACGATCATAACTTATTCTCCTATTACCGGATTGGACCACCCCTGGTAAGCCGGGACTCCCTGGAAAATGATTTTGAAGAGAAAAGTACGGACTCCTTTTTCCACTCCAGAATGGATGAACCCGTTGAAATTACTTTGCACAGGGAAGTAAACAGGCTGACTTTTTCGGCCAATAATGTGAGTTATTATCCCTATCGGCTAAGGATGGATTTTTCCCGGATTCTCAATCTTCGGCCTCTTGTGAAGACCATGGATTTTACCGTTTATCCGGGTAGTCAGAAATTACTGGATTTCAATGTGGCTGATCCAACGATAGATCATTTTCATTATGAGTTGGCGATCAGTGAGACGATTGGTGATGCGGAACTGCGAGCCGATCCAATGTATCCTTATTTGTTACCCATCGGTCCCGATAGGTTGGTCAGGATACCCGACCGACCACCGGCAATAATCAGAGAAGGTGCCGATGAATTTGTTATCAACAAAGGCGATACCGTCTTCACGATGCGAAAAGGAGTAATCAGTTGCCTGCCTTTTCCAGATAAAAAGAGGGACCGGATAAAGGGAGAGGGATCATTGGAGATCATCCATCAGGATGGATCAGTGATGGTGTATCAAAACCTCGATCCGGTCAATATTTTCCACCATGAGGGTGAGATTGTTTTCCCCGGTCAGGCATTGGGCTTGAGCGATGCCAATTTTCTCGAAGTTCATTTATTTGAAATCGAACCAGCGGAAATGCTCAGGGAGATTCCCATTCAATACCATATAAAATCCAACAGCTCGCTGCCTTATACCAGGATTCCTGCTGGCACCCGGGTGGAATATCCGGATCTGCTCCTCAGGCAGGAGTTGACACAGAAAGAGTTGAGAAGTCAGCGCTTTAATTGATTTCAGACCTTTGTACGGGAAGCATCTTTTTATTGATTATTGGTCAGGATTTAAAACTTTGGGTGATAGCTGGAATCCATATCTTTAGGTCATCCATTAAGCATTTGGTCATTTAAAAGATATAAGAGAATTTTACATGAAACCAACAACCATTTTTTCAATGATGTTTTTAATGCATGCCTCCCTGCCTGCACAGACACCGTATACCTTTGGACCGGATTCGGAAGAAAAGATGGATGTACCCCATGGGAAAATATTTCAGTACATCTGGGAAAGTCAGATCTATCCGAATACAGTCCGGGACTATTATGTGTATATACCGGCACAATATGATCCTTCCCGACCGGCGGCGCTGATGGTTTTTCAGGATGGTCATACCTATGTGAAAAAAGATGGTGATTTCAGAGTACCCATCGTGTTCGACAATCTGATCCATCAGGGTAAAATGCCGGTTACCATTGGCTTGTTTATCAACCCCGGACATGATAAGGATGCCAGTCCACCTGAAAGTCCGTGGCGGGTGACCAACCGGAGTATCGAATACGATGAAGTGTCGGAAGAGTACGGCAATTTCCTGCTTCAGGAGATGATCCCTGAACTGAGGAAAACCTATAACCTGAGCGATGATCCCAGGATGCGTGCGATTTGTGGCATATCGTCGGGGGGTATTTGTGCTTTTAAGGTAGCCTGGTTTCATCCGGAACAGTTTCATAAGGTCTTGAGTCATATTGGGAGTTTCACCGACATACGGGGTGGTCACAATTTTCCACCCATGATCCGCAAAAGTGAGAAGAAGGATATCAAGGTATTCTTACAGGATGGATCCAATGACCTGAACAACCAGTTTGGAAATTGGTGGCTGGCCAATCTTCAGATGGAGTCAGCCTTACAGTTTAAGGACTATGAAGTCAGATTTATCCGGGGAGAGGGTGGTCATGACGGCAAACATGGTGGTACCATTCTGCCGGAATCGCTGATCTGGCTGTGGAGCGATGTTGTGAACAGGTGAGTTGTGGTGTCGGGACCAGCCAGACCTGTCAACCAGAGCCAATCGTATCGTGGTCTATATGATAGATGTGACACCGCTGATACGGGGTCGGTATAAATTCGGATTTTCAGGGTTGTCACACCTTTTTATTTCATGTAAGGTATAAGGTGTATATATAATTTTTTACTTTTACTGGTATTGACGAATTAAAATTGTGGGATTCTCCATTTCGGAGGTATAAGAGGAGACATTTGGAAGACTTGCAGCTGACTTACCCGCGGATTCTGGTGCTTTTTCTTCTGGGTCTGGTTAGTACCCAGAGTTTAGCCAATGATGAGTTGGGCCGGCGATGGCGGCGGGTTTCTTTTCCCATATTTGCCAAACACTGCACATCCTGCCACAACGCTGCCGATAAAAAGGGTGGTCTCGATCTGGATATCTTTTATTATGTACCTTCTGTGGTAAGCCGGGGTGAAATGTTTCAACACCTGGTTGAAATGGTCCAACAGGATGAGATGCCTCCTCCTCCAAAGCCACCGATGAGTAAGGTGGAAAAAGACTCGTTGATCAACATCATTAATTATATTCTCAATCAGGCTTTAAGTTCTCCGGATCCCGGTCCTTCGGTGGTACGGAGATTGAGCAACCGGGAATATATGTATACCATAAAGGATCTGGTGGGAGTTGATTTTAATGCGTTGCAGTTTTTCCCCAAAGATGGATCAGGAGGCGAAGGTTTTGATAATCAGGGAGGTGCGTTGTTCATGACCCCATTGATCATGGAGCGCTACTATATGGCCGCTGATTCGATCCTGCGATTGGCGCAAAATGATCCCGCAGTGTGGAAGCAGCTGATGCCTGCTTTCTATCGGCCCGGCATGTTCCGGCGGCTGGTGAATTGGATCCGGACTTCCGTCTTTGACCAACCTGTCAACTGGGCAACGCCAACGAAGCGGGCGAGTGAGATTATTCTGCCTTTTGCCAATAAGTCTTATCGCCGGTTTCTATCCCAGGAAGAGCAGTCGGATTTACTCGATTTTTTCAATAACATTTATTTCAACGACGTCTGGAAAGAAAAGGATGGATTTAAAACCGCCTTGGTGACCACTTTCAAGCGCATTCTGGTATCACCAGCCTTTTTGTACCGGACGGAAGTAAATGCTCCAATCCACAAGCCCTATGCCATCAGTAATCTGGAACTGGCGACACGCCTCTCATATTTCCTATGGTCTTCGCTACCGGACGATACCCTGTTGCGAACCGCGTATTATGAAAATCTGCACGATCCCCAGGTCTTAAACCGCGAGACCCGGCGGATGATCCGCCATGAAAAGTTCAAACGGTTTTCCGAGTCCTTTGCCCCACAATGGTTGAACATCGAAGAAGCAATGATCAATCCGACCGCCGATAAAGACCTGTACCCGGAATTTACGGCGGCCCTCAGGCAATCGATGAAGCGTGAAGTGGTCGATTATTTTCACTATGTGTTTACCGAGCGACGTAATCTCCTCGAACTTCTGAATAGCGATTACAGCCTGCTGGACGAATCGCTGGCCCAATATTATGGTGTTCCCGGCGTCGAAGGACCTCAATTCCGGCCGGTACAGGTGGCCAATCAGGGACGGGGCGGTATCCTGGGAATGGGTGCTGTACTCACTGCGACATCCCTGCCTAACCGGACCAGTCCGGTGCTTCGTGGCCAATGGGTACTCGAGCAGGTTTTGGGTACACCGGCACCACCTGCACCACCGGATATTCCGGAATTGGAAGCGGCAGCCAGTGGGCACAATGAGTTTGATGTGCGGGCGATTATGGAGAAACACCGCGAATCACCGGCTTGTGCAGGTTGCCACAATAAGATGGATCCTATTGGATTTGTGATGGAAAATTTTGATGCGGTCGGTAGGTGGCGTGAGTACTATGGGGGAACCGTAGAGATTGAACCCGCAGCGGTTTTTGAGAATGGTGCCAGGGTAAATGGTCCGGTTGAATTAAAACAATATCTGGTGGGTGAGAAGGAAAAGTTTGCCAGGAACTTTTCGCGGAAGATGCTCTCGTACGCCCTTGGCAGGGGCATTGTTTTTGCAGACTCCCAGGTGGTCAGGGAAATGACGGATCATCTGTTGGCCACTAATTTTGACAGTGAAGAACTGGTAATCAAGCTGGTCAATAGTTATCCTTTCCGTCATCGAAGAAGTGATATGACCGAATTATATATTAAAAAGTAATAGTGATGAGTTCATCCAATCTGATAAGCAGACGCAATGTTTTGAGGGGAATAGGAGCAACGATAGCCCTCCCATTCATGGAATCTTTGATGCCGGCTAAGTTGATGGCCGCTAATCCGGTTGGCCGTTATACCAGGGCACCACAAAGGTTTGCTGCCTTCTATATGCCCAACGGGGTGCATCCCGATCGCTGGACCCCGGCTCAGTTCGGCCGGAATTTTGAGCTTTCACCCTTGTTGCAGCCCCTGGGATCGATAAAGGATAAAATTCTGGTGGTAGGTGGACTGGTTAATAAAAATAGTGTTGGTACCGTTGAGGGGCATTTCACCAAGACAGCCAACCTTCTAACCTCGATGCCGGTAGCCCGGACGGTAGATTCCAACGTCAACAGTGGAGGTATTTCAGTAGATCAGCTAATGGCCAACCATGTCGGGAAAGAATCATTGTTTCCCTCCCTGCAGTATGGCCTGGACCGCATGAGCAGTGGTGTCTGTAAATCGACCGGGATCACCCGGTTATACGGCAGTGCGATTTCCTGGCAGAGCGCCACCCAGCCATGTTCCCGGGAAATCGATCCTCGTATGGCATTTGACCGGATGTTTCGCAGCTATGTTCCCGGTAAGAAGCAGCCGGCTCCTGATCCCTATAAGCAGAGTGTGCTGGATGTGGTCAAGGAAGATGTGTTGCGACTGAACCGGCAGATGGGTATCGAGGACAAAAACAAAATGGGAGAGTATCTCGATGCAGTTCGCTCGATCGAAAAACGACTGGATAACCAGGCAAGTCTTGCCGATTTTGAAGCCCAGATTACTCCGGATATACGGGAAGAACTGAAACGTTTGGATGTCCGGATCGACGAATGGGCAGAATATTCAGAAGGCGTTGATGTTACCGAAAAGGCCCGGCTGATGATCGATATCATGGTCCTGGCTTTTTGGAGCGATGCGTCGAGGATTGCCACTTTCATGCTGGGCAATTCGGCCAGCAACCGTAATTTTTCGTTTCTCGATGGGGTTTCCGACAGCCATCATGCGGTGTCGCACCACAAGTCAGATCCGCGATTATTGGCAATGTATGAGAAGATTGGCTACTGGCACATGCAACAGTATGCTTACTTTCTGGAACGTTTGGATGCCATCAGGGAGGGTGACGGCACATTGTTGGACAACAGCATGATACTTTTCGGATCCGGATTGAGGGATGGGATGCGGCATTCTCCTTTCGACCTACCCATCGTGGTCGGAGGCTCCGGAGGTGGCAAACTGAATACGGGACAAAACGTCCGTTATCCGGACCGCACACCCCTGGCCAACCTGCATCATACCATGTTGACTGCCATGGATATTGAAGTGGATCACTTTGGAGACAGTACAGGAGTCTTCAGCGATTTATTGGTGTAGACAAGTTGTTGTTTAGCTTTTAAGCTTCTCCAGGTCTGGTTTTCCTTTGAATGATTAGGAGCTGATGTACCGGTTGTTTTTTCAGGTGTTGGCTGAGAAGTCGGTATCCTGAAAAATATTTTGGTTGCAAATTTGCAGAACAAGCGATAATATCCGTATATTTACGGACAGTGGTAGCTCAATCACACTTAAATCCAGTATAAATAGGATCGATATCATTTCGCGATCCTATTTTTTTTCACACAATCAGAAGTTTATAAATTACATTTTACAGGCATCCGTTTGAGTCGGTTTCACCGTGTCGGGTGTGGAGGATTCCAGTTCAATTTGGTGCGTAACACCGTTATGGTCGATGATCACAAAATTGAAAAATCACTGTGAGTCGGACGATTTCCCTGACCGCTAAGTTGACATAGGATTATTCGGATTGTCAGCTATCGATGTAACAAATGATCCGACCTCTAAATGCTGTTCGGAAGAGTAATGCAAAACCTCCATACCATCAAATCTTTACTGCCCCTCTTTTTCCATTTTCAACGATAAAGCTGCCCCGGGTTATTAGGGGAGCTCCGGGCCTGGAGACGTATTCTACAGCCTGATAATCGCTGCGCCATTCCGAAGGGGTAACGGTACATTGGACATAGCCCCGTTCCTGAGAATGAAATTTCAGAACGGGATTGTCCCGCATCAGTCCGTCAAAACCTTCTGGTCTTAATCTTCCATCACCGCCTGAGGTTATGGAGGTGCCTACAAATTCGGTAGCTACCGTTTTTTCATCCGGCCGATCATAGTCAACTTTTAAATCATTGACCCAATTGGAGTGGATATCGCCTGTCAATACTATCGGATTGGATATCCTCTCCTGACCAAGGAAATGCATCAACCTTCTTCGGCTGACATCGTATCCAGGCCATTGATCCATGGAGTAAGCCCGGTTTTCGCCCGGATCGCGGTCGATGCAGGCCATCATCACCTGTTGTGCCAGAACATTCCAGCGGGAGCCGGATCTTTTCAATTGCTTTTTAAGCCATTTTTCCTGCTTGTCACCCAACATGGTGGCGTCGGGGTCAAATGCCTGATCACACAGTGGCCCATTTTTATCGCCGCAGGGCTGATCGGTACGGTACTGACGGGTATCAAGTACATCGAATTCAACTAAACGACCGAAATTCACTTTCCGGTAGAGGGTCAGATCCGGTCCCCTGGGAATGGCCGATTTTCTCAGCGGCATATGCTCGTAATAGGCCTGATAGGCATTCGCCCGGCGTTTCAGAAAAGCTTCCCGGGAAATGCCGGACTCTTCCGATATGGCGTCAGCGTAATTGTTGTCAAACTCATGGTCATCCCAGGTGACCAGCCAGGGACAGGCCGCATGGATCGCCTGTAGTGCCGGATCCATTTTATACTGAGCATAGCGCTGCCGGTAATCATCCAGCGAATTGATTTCTGCACCGACATGTTTGCGAACCCTGTCGTCCCTTCCTGCATATTCATAGATATAGTCACCCAGGTGAACCACCAGATCGAGCGGTTCTCTGACCATATGCTCATAAGCGGTAAAATACCCATATTCGAAATGCTGGCATGAAGCGAATGCGAAACGGAATTGTTCGATCATGGCATTTTTTGCAGGAGCGGTGCGGGCCCTTCCGACCGGGCTCACTTCATTGTTGCTTTGAAACTGGTAGTAATACCACCGGTCCGGTTGTAATCCTTCGACCTCGACGTGTATGGAGTGAGCCAGTTCGGGAGTGGCAACGGCATCTCCCTGAGCTGCTATCCTTGACATATTTTCGTCATGGGCGACTTTCCAACGCACTGACACATTGGCCGCAGGCATGCCACCCCCCTCCAGTGGATTGGGAGCCAGCCGCGTCCAAAGAACAAATCCGTCGGACGATGGGTCACCGGATGCCACGCCCAGCTGAAAAGGGTAGTCGGAGAGGGGAACATTCCGGCGCACCAGGGCCTTGAGCGGGTGATTGATGAGCAGAGGCCAAGCTGCCAGTGAAAATAAGCCGGTACGAATGAAATCACGGCGACGGGGTCTTTCCAGGAGATATTTCAGGTGGTCGTCAGACATGTTGCATTATTATTTCGAAAAGGAAAAATGTAATTTGTGGTAATATATTAAAACTGGTTGAAAGGAAGACCGGGAATTACAAGCCGGAAGCCAATATTCTGGCAGGCATTAAACGCTCTCTTTTATGGAAGAGTTTTCGAACAGCTTTTATTGCGGCATTGGTGTTCGACCAGAGGAAAAATGATGAAAGTTAAATGTCTGTCTCTCCCTTCACGGAGGGCCTTTCAGCCCTGGACATACTGAAAATGAAAAAGGGGGACAGTGATTTAACTTCCCCCCTTCAATTCGGAAACTACGGATTAATAAGGCTTTGCCGGATGCCACTGCCATCATCATTGATAGAATGCAAACCAACGGTAGGCATACGGCACTTAATAACCAAAACAGGGAATCATTTCAGGCAAGAATACATCGAAATCAGTAATGGAAATTTCGATCTGAGTGTTGCTTCAAAGGTAAGTAAAAAGCAGCGTTGTGGAGTCATGAAAAATGAGAATTTATCAAATACTTTTTTTTGGTATGCATAACTTGATGACTGTTCCCGGAGCGGAACGGAACCCCAGACAAAGTCAACGGACGACCACACCTTACCCCGGCAAGATGAACCAAAGCTTCGATGGATCCGGGAGCCGGCCTTTCTGGTTGGGACTGGCTCCAGGATCTCTGCGCTTGATCGTTGCCTGAATTGGCCGAACGTTGTTTTCTTGTCTGACTTTGCGCTGAATCGGTGGGATCTGGTGGGGAGCTCCCGGATCCGAAAGTTGCCGGATCCGGGAGCCCGGTCTTTCCTGGCTGCGACTGGCTCCAGGATCTCTGGGCTTGATCGTTGCCTGAATTTACCGAACGTTGTTTTCTTATCTGACGTTGCGCTGAATCTGTGGATCTGGGTGTGGAGCTCCCGGATCCCAGGTGCCGGATCCGGGAGCCAAACGGAACCGCAGACAAAGTCTTGGACGCCCAGACCATACCCCGGCAAGATGAACCAAAGCTTCGATGGATCCTGGAGCCGCTCTTCCTGGCTGCGACTGGCTCCAGGATCTCTGCGTTTCATCGTTGCTCTGAGTTTGCCGAGAGTCCTTTTCTTATTTGTCTTTGCGCTGAATCGGTGGATCTGGAGTGGAGCTCCCGGATCCGAAAGTTGCCGGATCCGGGAGCCGGCTTTCTTGGCTGCGACTGGCTCCAGGATCTCTGCGTTTCATCGTTACTCTGAGTTTGCCGAGAGTCCTTTTCTTATTTGTCTTTGCGCTGAATCGGTGGATCTGGAGTGGAGCTCCCGGATCCGGTTTATGGGTTTCGTAGTATTATTGTAGTAGTACACTTTGGAAATTCAACATTCTTTTCTTACATTACAACAATACTTCAACGCCAACCGTGAAAGCCCGCATCTACCCCCTGATAATCCTGCTTTTACTGGCTGGAAAGACCACTGGCCAATTGTTTCCGGTTGAGGCGTTTCTGAGTGTGCCGGTGACCATACCCGCCAATGTCAACGCACTGAGCGCAGACCTGAGCGGATTGAATCTGACCCTGATCCTGCGGGATGCAGCCACTGTCAGCACCGACGTACGGTTGCGGTTTTACCTGGAGAATAACGGAGTACGGTTGATCACCAGCGATGAGGTGTTGTTTGGCCCGATCAGCCTGATCGCCCATACCCCGGCGGTGCTGACCGGGGCAGACCTGCAATCCTATTTTCTACCTCAGAGATTTCAGATTTTGGAAGGGCCAGACCCGGATGATTTTCTCCGGTCGGGTGGAGAACTGCCCGAAGGATTGTATACCCTGTGTGTGGAGGTCCTCGATTTCCGGCGATTCCGGGAAGCCCCTCTGTCTGACCGGGTCTGCAGCCTGACCAGCATGGATCTGCTCGATCCGCCCCTGATCACCAATCCTTACGCCGATGAGGTGATTGATGTATTTGACACCCTGGTGCAACAGCCTCTTGAGATCAACTGGCTGATGAATTACAGCACCATGGTCTTCCCGGTCGATTATCAAGTATATCTCTATCGATACGACGAGACAGCCCGAACGTTTGGATTGGGCAACGACCTGTTCAGCCGGCAACCGTTGTTCGATGCTTACGTCCCCGCCTCCACCCTTACCCTGAATCAGTACATCTTCGGGGTGAACGGCGAAATTGAGACCCTGCAGCCCGGTGAGCAATACGTTCTGCTCATCCTGGCAAGCGCTCCCGATCAAAGTGCATTCTTTCGTAACCAGGGTTTTTCCGATCCGGTAGTCTTTCAATATGGCCACAAGGCTGCCGGTCTACCGGCCAATTGTACTCCACCGGTCATACTCCAGGTTTCCGCCGGACCAGGGGAGGATTTCAATGTAAGCTGGAGCGAAGTACCGGGCGTTGGCGGATACGACGTGATCCTCCGGCTGGATGGGGAAGAGGTTGACTCGCTGCACACTGGTACTGCCGGAATTACCCTGACCGGACTTGACCCGCTCCTGCGGTACGAAGGAGTGATCCGGGTCACCTGCAACGGTGGAGACCGGCTGACCAGCGCACCATTTTACCTGACGGCCAGCCGCGAGTTACCCGCCATCGCTTATGTATGCGGCCAGCCTACCGGACCACTGCTGGATCAGAACACGACACCCATCGGCCATCTGCAGCCCGGAGACACGATCATTGCCGGCGACTTTAAGGTTCGATTGAGGGAGGTGAATGGCGGTGGCGGCACCTTTAGTGGTACCGGTGTCGTGGTATGGAATTTTCCGTTGCGCAACCTGCTCAATCCGGGGAATGATCCGGTAGCGGTCAACATCGACTTCAATCAGATCCGGGTCAACACCGACTACTTCATGTACGATGGCTTCATGCAGGTTCAGGGACTGGGGGTCAACCTGGTGCCGCCGGTATTATCGGGTTTTTTGCAGGAATTCGGCGAACTGGACTTTGTCGCGGATGCCTTCAAAAGCGGACCGGAGCTGGTACCCATTGATTTCAGCCTGGAGGATCTGACGATCGTGCCGGGCAGCATTACCATCGAAGGGCAGGATGAGGATGGAAGTGTGAGTATCACCATTCCCTGGGACGGTCAGAATCTGGAAATCGTCGACGATCAGGGCAAGGTATACGCCATCGATGCGGCGGGCGGATGGAGGCCGGCCGGAGAGATGGCGGATGGAGGTCGGTCGAGCAGCGCCAACACACAGGGTGTCGACGCCAACGGATCACCCACCGGACTAGTCCGGAGCGGCGTCATCTTTGAGGCAGGACCCGGCCGTTATGCTTTTGACGTGGTCGATGACCAGGACAGTGAAGCCGAACGGAGACTGTATCCGGCGATACCGGTTGAATCAACAGGGTCCCTCTATTATAGCCCTTATAAGGCCATTCGTTTGGGTGAAGAAGATGTCCTGACCGCACGGATAACCGGCGAAGAGATCGATCGGGACAGCCTGGTATTCAAAACCCAAAGTGGCCGGAAGATCGAACATACCCTCGATGGGGAGGTATTGACCCTCCAGGTGAAAGGCCTTTTCAGCCGCTCCACCGAGACGATACTCGCCTGCCTTAAAAAAAGGGACCGGCAGGAACTGTTGGGTACCTTCCGGCTGATGCACCTGCCTGGTCAGGAGGTCAACGTAGTCGTGGTTCCTTTAGGTGAGGCATCCGTCCCTCCGGACATCAAACAAACCCTGCAGGAGGTCTTTGGCCCGGCAGCGGTCGATCTGCGAACAACCATCCACCCGGTCATTCCTCTGCTGAGAGATCTGCTGGGACCGGATGGAGCGATCGATACGGAAGGCAACAACACCTTCGCCAACTACAGCGGGGAGCAACAGGCCATCAATCAATACCTCCGGGAGGAGTTGGGCGATGCCTACAGTACCAGTACCTATTACCTGGTTTTTACAGATGTGCCATCCAGCACAAGTCTGTCTGGGTATATGCCGTTATCCCGGCAATTTGGCTATGTCTTTACGGGGGATGAAACCGGTGAGAAAAATTCCCCGGCTCAGACCGGGGCCCATGAACTGGGTCATGGAATATTCGGACTGGAGCATCCCTTCAGCCGTTTTGGTCTGCCCCGGGGCAGTACAGACTGGCTGATGGATTACAGTGGAGGCACCAATTTGCCCTATATTCATTGGGCCCAGATGTACGACCCGGAGTTCCGGTTGTATTTGTTTCAGCAGGATGAGGAAGGGGAGCAGATCGTGCCGGGTGAGGCCTTTCTTTACGCTAACTACGTCTATTTTACCCATTCGGAAAGTCCGGGTGGAAGTTACGGCGCCCTGACCCCGTCCGGTCACCGGTTTATCCTGCCGGCTGATGCCACGGCGGCCTTTTATCCGGAAGCAGACGGTCGCTGGCCTCAGGGATCGCTGGCCGGTTTCCGGTTGGGTACCGAGACCTACGCCGGTTGGTGGTCGAAAGAAAATCGGGTCTTTCTGGGTTATGCCTCCGGGGGTTTGGATGCAGACCGGGTCTACCGGAGGACGGGGGATTATTATACCGGTTTGCAGGAAGCGGGGGTGCCGGTTTTTGCCGGATTGTCCAGCGAGGATGATTGTCGCCAACAGATCGTCTGGCAAGAGCAGGCCGATGAACCGGCGCTATTCAGCGAGATCTCCCCAATTGCATCATCCTTGCCGCTGGGGGAGTTTCAGCCCTATGAGTCGGCAGAAGTACCGAGGACCAACTGCGGTTGCTATCAGGGTGATTGCCGGGAGTGGCTGGAGACCTACCGGAACCATCCCTACCTGACCACCGACAACCTGTTAAAGCGGGTGATCTGTGCCAATCCCTGTCTGCTGAAAGATCTGGAGTCGTTTCCGTTTTTCCGGCAGCCGCCCAGCGAGTGGCTGGAGGAACTCAACAACCTTTGTGCCTCACTGCTGGCATTTGGCTTTTCACCGGCAGTTCTTGCGGGGGCCACCCTTGGTGGCGAAGGGGTACTGATACCCATTCTGGAGGGACTCCTGGCCCAGACACCGGCCCAGCTGGCAATTAAGTTTACGGTTGGTGCTACCCTGGACATGTTGCTGCAGACGGGGATCCACTATTACTTTGCCGATGACGTACCCATCAGTTGGGAGGAAGCCCGTTCACGGGTAGATATAGTTTCCTGTCTGGCTTCGGGAGCGGAAGCCACCCTGATGCTGGAAAGCCGGCTGGAAGAGGCGGCCATTGCGGCGGCAGTAAGTTGCTTTCTGGATGGTGCGCTGGAAGAGGGAAGGATCCGGGAAAGCTTTGACGTGTCCCATTGTGCGCAGGGAGCGGTATCGGCACTGGCAGTGCAGGGAGCGTTGGAGATCAGCAGGGCAGGTTGGGAGCGGTTGAAAAGTATTCCCTCCGTCCGGCTGGTAGAGGGATTTTTGCGGCTGCTGGGCGATGCGTCACCCGGTGTCCAGGCGGCCGGCTACCTCCCAGATGGCCGGGTCCTGTGGACGATGCTGGACTTCCTCCGGCCTGATCCAGTCCCGGCGTCCTACCTGAAAGGTTTGCTTAAGATCTCCGATGATGGGCTGGCCAGCGACCTGGTAAAAGCTCTGGATGATCCGCTGGTCCGGGCGGATCTGTTCGAAAGCGGATATTTTCTGAAAATCTTTAATTTGGAGCTGCCTTCAGACGTGAAGGACCGTTTCGTCCGCGACCTGCTGGAAAACAAGCCTTTCCGGGATCTGGTACGGGAGAGGGAGGAGGTAGTGAGGGCGTGGGAGGTGATGTTGGGGTCACCTGATGCCGGAGTACAGACCATGAGCTCCGATGTCGAGGTATTGCAAAAGTTTGATGAATTGCTTCACAATAACCAATTGGGGTTGGATGAAACGGGGCTGGCAGAAATTCTTAACTCAGCAGGGGTAAAGGGTCAGCAATGGGATTTTCCGCAGAATGTTTTAGATGCAGTCAAGAGAGCTTCGGATGCCAATATTCCGGGGTTGAGGATTACCCATAAGAAGTTTCCGGAATCCCAGGTTGGTTCGTCAGGTGGCTATCTGATCCCTGCGAAACTCTATCAGGCTGATGCCAGCGGCGATGCGAACCTGAGTTTTGAAATCGGGGGCAGGAGTTTTGACAATGTGTCTGAGGATGGTACATTGATTGACCGGAAATTTGGATATGGACAAAGTATTTTTGATTTGATAGAAGATGATTTTGGACAAGTAGATTTGATTGTAAAAAATGATTCTAGGATTATCAGTCTTTTGGAGCAAGCAAAAGGTCAGTTAAATGCTGCTCAAGGTCAATCAATAAGATGGGAGATTTCAACATCAACCGGGGCAATGGGTATAGAACAAATTTTCAATGGGCATGGAGATTATCTTAGTTTGCCCCAATTTCAAGGTGTAAATTTCAGTTCAATTAATGTTGCTTACAAACCTTTGTGACAATGAAAGCAAAAAGTATTTTATCTATTCATAGTTATTCTTTTAGAAGTCAATCTCCCTCAATTCGTGACGTAGGGATTTGTGTACATGATGTTTTACTTGGATTAAGTCAAATTGATGTCATATTTAATTGTCCAATCCATTTTAATGGTACTCGAGATCTTCAATTGGATATGAGAAAGCAGAACATAGAGGACGAAATTGCTCAAGCGATTTTAGATACTTATTGGGATGAAATTACTAAGTATGAAAAGAATGGTAGACCAACAATTGATTATAAGAGAGAGAATGATGGGTTTAGTTTTAATGCAAAGTTTTTATCAGAATCAAAAAAACGGTTTGCCTTTAATTTAGGTATGGGATATATGAATGATGGCATATCTTTATATAATTTTGAAAGAGAAATTCAATATGAATTTGAGTGGTATAAATTGGTTTTTGAAAAAATAGTTTTATTAACCAAACCTTTTTATGGAACGGTTAAAATTTCTGATGCTCCTACAATAAAATTCTACAATCAACTAAATATCAAATATCCCATCGGTTGGATTACCTTTTTCTCCAACGAATTCAAACCGGTAATACCTGATGACTTATCTGAGGTCCGGTATGAATATGTTTCCGGAGGTAAATATCTTTATACTTCTGATGAGGATTTCTTGAAGGATAAGGATAGTTATTTTGGATACAGAGAGAAACTTCGTCGAATAATTACCGAAATCAAGGAGAGAGTTCCCGAATTTTCCACTGAGTCTTTAAGTTAGTTGTTAATTCCAGATTGTTGAACATAAACGAAACGATTCCACAGTTAAACAACCATCCACCCCCTGCCCCCTCAAGGGGGATACTGTCACCCCCGGAATCTGACTGTTCAGGGAATCTACTGCAAGTCACTCGTACGATGTCCCCCCTGGGGGGGTAAGGGGGGAGAAACACGGGTAGTTATTGGTATTCACAGAACGCGTGTTCCACCCCCTGGCCCCCTCAAGGGGGATAACCCCCTGCCACCCCAAGGAGGATACCGTCACCTCTGGATGCAGGCCATCCATGGATTTCTACTGCGAGTCACTCGTACGTTGTCCCCCCTGGGGGGGTAAGGGGGGAGAAGCACGGTAAGCGTCCGATCGAGTGCATATTTCTGTAACCATAAACCAGGGGTAAATTCG
>CAYRYD010000083.1:0-15846 GCA_964428345.1 uncultured Saprospiraceae bacterium
TGTTGTCCGGCTTGTCCACCTCCGGCATGTCATGGTTGCTCAGGGCGGGTAGTCCGTACAGGTCGTAAACGGCAGAGGCATGCCTGGCGCTTAGAAATTCACCGTTGGGGTCAGCCCATCGATCCTCTTCGGCACTGGCCACATAGAGGGGCCGGGGCGCCATCAGGCTGAGTAAGGTATGCTGGTCAAATGGCAGCAAATCCTCCTGATTGTTGTATTGATTGAATGCGTCGCAAAACCAGTGGGGAAATGCATGATTGATCCGGTTTACTGTCTCCCCATAGCGCCTTCGGGATAATGCGGCTCCTCCGCAACCCGAATCATTGGATACCACCATGGCAAACCGGGTGTCTTTTGCGCCGGCCCATAAGGCAGCTTTGCCTAGTCTGGAATGGCCGATCACCGCTACCTGATCGCCCCTGACGTCAGGATCCTGCTGCAGGTAGGTCAGGGCCTGACTAAGAGCCCAGGCCCAGGCCGATAACGACGACAATTCCGATTTATCAGCTTGACCAGCAACCAGTTCATGAATGCCATTTTCAAAATCATCATCATAATCGGGATCAATCTCTCCGTAATACATGGTGGCCAGTCCATAACCCTGTGCGATCAGATATTCGACCGGCCACCGGTGATTCCTGACCCCCCGGTTTTTTTCGCTGGCCCGGTTGTTGGTAATCCCAAAACGCTCATTGTTGGGCACCCAGCTGCGATGAATGCGAATCGCCGGATCATCGATGATAGTGTGATTACCATAGAAATTGAGTCCTAAGAATACCGGCACCGGTTCGTTTGAAGCGGGAAGATAGAGCAGGAGCGAAATATCTTTTTCACCGGTTGTATTCCGGATATTAATGGTGATTTCCTTCCGGATTGCCGTATTCTCAAACACCGGCTGACTGCTGTTTACAATAAAACTGATGCTAAGATCTTCTCCGGGAAACACACCATACATTTCCTTTTCCAATTGCTGCAACAGGGTATTTCGTTTCCGGGCTTCCCATTCTTCCACCGTAGTGATCCGATCATTGGTCTGGAGATTGACCAATGGATCGGGAAGTTCATAGGCAGGTACATTAGCCTCATCATAGTTGACCTCGGTCTGGCTGTCTGCAGAAACAACAACCGTAAAAACGAGGAGAGAACACCAGATCCATTTCAACCGAATACCTGAAGGCTGCCCCATTTTAATCCAATTTTGCATGGTAAGTTAGCTTAAATCCGGTTTAAATACCCGTAGATTGCGGTAAATTTAGTGAATTTCAAGCCTCTTCAGCATTTCTTCAAACCGGCTTTCAAATTGGGAATATTCCGGAACTGCCGGTCCGCGAAAACCAGTAAAGATCTGCTTCACACGGTTGGCTGGATCAAGAAAAATCAGGGTTGGAAAAACCGAAATATCACTGAGTACCGGTAGTTTCCGGGAAGCCTCCTTTTGCTGAACATGCCCGGCATAGAGGATTGGGTAATGGATATCCAATGCTTCACGGTATCGGGCAATTGCTTTCATCGCCCTGTCAGGATCCTGATACCTTTCGAAGGCCAAAGCGATCAAAGCCACTTCGGGATTGTACTTTTCAAAATAGTCATGAAGAAAGCGGGTCTCATCCAGACAATTGGAGCACCAGGTACCCATTAACTGAATTACTTTCGGTTTACCGGTAAATTCCGGATCATCAAGACTGATCAGTTCACCCTGGTCATTGGGAAAACTGAAGGTCAGCGTTTCGTTGGTCGTAGTGACGATCGAACCCGGATCCGGCAGGTTAAAATTATCGTTTCGCACTCCGCTCCAGCTCTTCATCGTATGGATGCCATCGCGAAATATGCCGCTGAGTGAACCGTCATCCCGGATTAGTGCTTCCAACAGATACATATGCGATCCGTCAAAACCGGAGAGATACATTTTGTTGGCCTGCACGGTACCTTCCAGAAAGCCAAAGTCACCGGATTTGGATACAAAGGTACCAGTGAGATGATTGCCCTTCTGCTCCAGATAACCCACACCTGGTTCCGGTATCGAATCCTCCGGCCCGAAAGTGATCTGCCATTTGCCGGAAAGATCGGCAACCGGTGGTTTCTTCAGGGTGGTAAACCGGTAGTTCTGACCATGCCGGGCAATAAAATGGACTTCATAATTACCCAGGCTAGGCACATTCCAGGTGCCTTCCAGGATGTTATCTTCAAAAATCAGTTTAAAATAGGAATCATACGGTGGAAATGCGACGATCACCGTATCCTTGTTGGTTGCCCGGTCTTTCAGAAAGGTAATCTGATCGAGAATGATTTTCCCATTTCCGTTGTGAATTTCCAGGTACAGGTTTTCACGGTCCCGGTAAATCACTTCAAAAGTAAAGGGAAGGTCGCCTTCGGTCACTTCCTCAAAAGATACATCATCCCGGGCTCTGGTCTCATGCGGAGCGGTCTGCTGACGGGATAACTCCGGATCCAGCTTTAAAACTCCCCGCCAGGGACCAGGAGGAAGCCTGGTATATGTTTCTCCAAAATCCAGGCAACCCGAAATGCAAATGCCGAATGCAATCAGGAAAAATCCATAATAGTGGAAGGATGCATTCACCAGGTGGTCATTTAATCGCTTTTTTCTCCGACAAAATAGTCCTCCTTATATTTAAACAGCACATTAAACGTTGTCAGACTTCCGTAGATCCGCGTGATGTATTGTTGCAAATTGACTTTTTCCTCGTCGGTGAGATTGCTGCTGTTGATCCGTTGCTCCATCACCCTAAGTCGATCACGGACCATCACGATTTTATGGAAAAAAGATTCAATCGGAATTTCCTTCGATTTTAGTCCCTGTTCGCCCGGTTGGAGGATCATCATCCCGTCTATCCAGCGGTCACCCAGGTCGACAATCTGGGAAATATCCGAATAAGTGTTCAATATCTTGATCAGTGCCTTCTCCGCTTCGGTGAAAGTAACGGATTCTTCGGCGGGAATCGCTTCAATGAGTTCCCATTGATTATAAGTCTTTCCTACCGTCTTAATGCCAAATCTGATAAAGCAGACCTCATAAGCCGCCTTGTGAATCCGGATCACGACACCATCGCCATAGGCCGGGTGATTAACCCTTGAACCAATGCCCAATATCTGTTCACTCATAGAGATGCTTCTTTTACCTGCAAATATGCAAAAACCGGATTAATTCCATTTTGTCAGCCCAACAGACCCTCTCTGTGGAATCAGCTTTCCGGATTCTCCTGTCCCTTGTGGTAGTAGTCATCCAGATCCTTAACATGTGGTTCGCCAAGTAATCCCAGACTTTTGGCCACTATAATGCTGACCGTGGCATCGCTGGTCACATTGGCGATCGTGCGCACCATATCCAATGGCCGGTCTACCGCAAATATCAGCGCCAGCCCGGCTTCCGGTATCCCGGCTGCTCCCAGCACGATAACCAGCATGATCATGCCGGCACTGGGTACGGCGGCCGATCCGATGGAAGCCAGAGTAGCGGTCAGGACAATGCCCAACTGGGCTCCCAGCGATAATTCCAGACCGAAAGTCTGGGCAATAAAAATGGCTGCGACACCCTGGTACAGTGCGGTACCATCCATATTGATGGTTGCTCCGATAGGCAGGACAAAACTGCCAACTTCTTCATCTACTCCCATATGTTCCTGCACCCGCTCCATGGTGACCGGCAGAGTGGCAGCACTCGAACTGGTACTGAAGGCAACCAGTTGGGCCGGACTGATGCCGGCAAAAAAACGCCGGTAACCATAGCCACCAAAAAATCTGGCCAGGGTTGGGTAGACAACCAGGATGAGTATTGCCAGTCCGCTCAATACCGTGATCGAATACCACATCAGCGCCTTAAAGAGGTCCCAGGTGGGTGATTCGACGATCAGTGCGGCTAACAAGGCAAAAACACCAAAGGGAGCAGTCAGCATGATCATGTCAATCATTTTTAATATGACTTCATTCAGACCGTCTACAAAATCAGTGACCGGTTTGGCCTTTTTCGGATCAATCAGGATCAGACCAATCCCAAATAAAATCACGAAGAAAATAACCTGCAGCATATTGCCATTGCTGCTCATCGCACCAAAAATATTATCGGGCACCAGGTCGACCAAAGCCTGGAGTGGGCCGCTCTCCTTTTGAGCTTCTGCCAGGGCAATCTTACCAGATGCCTCAGTAGCGTACCCTTCCATAAGATCCTGGCGCGTTTGCTCATTGATCGAAGTCCCCGGCCGTACGATGTTGACCAGAACCAGACCAAGACTTACAGCCAACATGGTAGTAAACAGATAAATGATCACGGTCCTGCCCCCCATCCTGGACAACTTGCTGATGTCTTTAAGGTCACTAACTCCTTTTACCAGGGAGGCAATAATCAGGGGAATGGCGATCAGCTTCAGCAGATTGATAAAGATAGTGCCAAAGGGTTTGATCCAATCGATCACCAGTTGATGAGCACCTGCCATACTGGCCACAATACCCATTACAATTCCCAGAAACATTCCAATCAATATCTTCCAATGCAGAGGCAGTTCTTTCATTGACCATTTCAATTTGACGGAAAAATAAGCAAATACTTTTGACAGCCCGCATCTTCCATTTAACGGTGGGATCCGTCACATACCCGAGTGAGTGTCATCGATGGATTTGTCAGGTTCGTCAGATTGAGTGAGCAAACCCCGGTTTAATCCCTATTTTTGTATTTCACTTTTTCAATAGCATCCGGAATGAGAGCGATTCGTTTTTTTTGGTTGATTTTAATCTTGTTTCTTGCTGGTTTGGGCAACCCGACCCTGAAAGCGCAGGAATATGAGCGTCAGATTACCAGGAATCAGGTGGAGGCGCACCTGCGTTTTTTAGCATCGGATGAGCTTCAGGGTCGAAAAACGGGAGAACAGGGTAACTGGGTAGCTGCCCGGTATATCGCTGAACAATTCAGGGCTTTCGGAGTACATCCGGTCGCTCAGGATGGTGCCGGTTATTATCAGGTGATACCCTTTGCCGAAGTAACCCCGCCTGGACGAGGTGTGCTGACCATCGGGAATCAAACACTCACCATCGACGACGATCTCCTGATCCGGATGGCACCCGGGGGGGTGGTTCAGGGAAAACTTACCTATCTGCCCTATGCAACACCCGGAGAAGTGACAGAAAAAGTGAAAGGTAAAATGGTCATTGGCATGCTCGGCAGTGAAGACGTCACCGACCCGCAGGCAGCTTTTTCCTTATCTGCCCAAAAGAAAGCAAAATTACAGGCAATGGGTGCTTTGGGCCTCATCGAGATCTATCGGGGCAGACATCCATGGCATCTCATCCGGCGATATTTTGGTTCTTCCTCATCCATGGTGATCCTTGAACCCGGCGAAAGTCCGGAATTTACCGGATTGGTGATCAACGCACCGGAGGCCGGCTGGCTGGAGCAGTTGAAAGGAGGTGAAGAATTGGCATTCAACCTGGATACAGATGGCACCAGGGTGATTGACAAACCTTCACCCAATGTAGCCGGAATAATTACCGGCACCGACCCAACGTTAAAAAACGAATACGTCATACTCTCCGCCCATTTTGATCATGTGGGTATTGCATCCTCCAAAGAAAGACCGGATAATCAAACCGACTCGATCTACAATGGCGCCCGGGACAACGCAATGGGGGTTACCGCATTACTTACGGCAGCGAAGACTCTGGCTGCCCATCCTCCAAAAAGATCAGTCCTCCTACTGGCCCTCACCGCCGAGGAAATCGGACTGATCGGAAGTAAGTATTATGTAAACCATCCCCTGGTACCCCTCGAACAGACGGTCTTCAACCTCAACACGGATGGTGCCGGGAACAGCGATTCTAGCATCGTCGCAATAATGGGATTCCACCGGGTGGGGGCAGCGCACGAGATCGAAACAGCCTGCCGGGCATTTGGACTGGATCCCTTCGCCGATCCGGCTCCCGAACAAAATCTGTTTGACCGTTCCGATAATGTTTCTTTTGCAGCCGTGGGCATACCTGCCCCTACTTTCAGTCCGGGGTTTCGTAAATTTGACGATGACATTCTGAAACATTATCACCGCCCCAGCGATGAGGTTGAAACCATGGATCTCAATTACGTTCATAGATTCTGTCAGGCTTATGCCTTAGCCGCCCGGCTGGTGGCTGACAAAGGGCAGCGTCCCCGCTGGGTGGAGGATGATAAATATTATCCGGCGTTTAGAGAACTTTATGGTGAATCCCGTGACTGACAATGACGATCTTCTAACCAAGATTTTTTTATTATGAAACGGGTCACCGGAATAGGAGGAATTTTTTTTAAATGTCAGGACCCTGTGGGTCTCAGAAACTGGTATCGGGATCATCTCGGACTGGTCACCAATGAGTACGGCTCATTGTTTGAATTCCGGTATTCCGAGAATCCGGAAAAGAAAGGCTACCTGCAATGGAGCACCTTCTCGTCTGACACCCATTATCTTGAGCCTTCGGAGAAGGAATTTATGATCAATTACCGGGTTCAGAATATTGAAAAATTGGTCGAATTATTGAGGCAAGAGGGGGTGACGATCCTGGATGAGATCGAGTCTTATGAATACGGTAAATTTGTACACATCATGGATCCGGAAGGTAATAAGATCGAACTATGGGAACCGGTGGATGAGATATTTACCAGAGACTATTCTGATGAGACGACCCGTTAACCGGATATTATCCCCTGTCTTTGGGAAAGTTGACCGCTGGTATATCGCACTGATCTTCTTTATCCCAGGGTTCTGTCTTCCGGGACAGAGTCTCCTGCCGTCGGGTTATCAGGAAATTGGAAATATCCGGATCGAACACGGGGAACTGATTGTTGAGTATGTCGACAATGAGGAGTTGGAACCGGGACACAGAAAGGGTTATAACGGTATCGCAAGTCTCAGACACCGGAAGGAGGATAATAGTATTTTTGTCCCTTCTTTTGCCGGATTCAATCTCGAACACATTTTTGGCGGAGACAGTCTCGATCAGTTGTTTGAACCCCGTCTGCATCCCATGCAACTTTATCGCAAGGATGACCGAACCGTTCTCCTTTATCAGTCACCAACGCCCATTTCTGGAATAGAATCACTGACAGAATTTACCTTGACAGAACCGCACTACATTGATGTGCAGTTTTCCTGTGTAGTGCATAATCCGGATTTTTTCCGGCATGGTTATGCCGGATTATTCTGGGCCAGCTATATCCATCAACCGGCCGATCCAAAAATTTACTTTAAAGGAACGTCCGGTGAGGATCCAACAATCCAGTGGATCGACGCTTATTCTTCAAAACATGGAGATGCCAGTACCCACCGGCATATCCTGGAAAATAGCTATTTTTATTTTGCGGAGAATTTCAATGCCCCGTTAGCCAGTCATTTCTCTTCCTACCGTTTTTCGGCCCCGTTTTACTACGGACGCTTTGGGGAAATGGTTTTCGCCTATTTTTTTAAAACCGATCAGGTCATTCGATTTTCGCAGTCACCGACCGGGGGAGGTCCGGGAAATCCCGCATGGGATTTTCAATTTCTCATTCCCAATCCTTTCCCCGGGACGATATATTCCTACCGGGCAAGAGTGATATACAAACCATTTGTAACTGCCGGGGATGTTGAGAATGAATATCAACAGTGGAGCCGAAAAAACTGACCATTGTCAAGTACAGGTCATACCAGTTGAAAGAAAAGATTTCCGGATATTTGGATCTGAATCAGTTGGAAAGAGGCTTCATTTTACAAAAAACAATATCAATGAAATTTTTACTGAGTCGGTTCCTGGTTCTGTTGCTATTGGTTTCTTTCCGGGCTGAGGCACAGGTTACAGTTACTCATCTGCTGACCGAAAACCGCGAATATCCCCTGGGTCTGGATATCCGGTCTCCGCGGTTAAGCTGGCAATTGGCCAGTGAAGATCGCGGTGTGGTTCAGTCGGCTTACGAAATCCGGATGTATATCGGCAAGGACCTTTGGTGGAATTCCGGTAAAATGGAAAGCGACCAGTCGGTCTTTGTGCATTATGGAGGACCGGAGCTGCAATCAAACCGGCATTATCGCTGGCAGGTGAGGGTTTGGGATGGTAAAGGTCATCCCAGCGAGTGGAGCAAGGATGCTTTTTTTCACACTGGGTTTTTTCAATCCGGTGAATGGAAGGCCAAATGGATTGAAATGACGGGAGGGGAGCCCAGTAACCGCCCGGCCCACATGTTCCGGAAAGATTTTACGGTGACCAGGCCCGTGCATTCAGCCATGCTTTATATCACCGCCCACGGAATCTATGAAGCCTATCTGAATGGTCAGCGGGTCGGTGATGCTTACTTAACACCGGGATGGACCAGTTATGACAAGCGGATTCAGTACCAGGTCTATGATGTGAGCGGATTGATGCAAAACGGTGCGAATGCCATGGGAGTGGAAGTGGGCAACGGTTGGTACCGGAGCAATCTGGCCTGGGAAGGGCACCGGGACATCTATGGTCAGAAATTAGGTCTTCTGGCTCAACTGATGGTCGAGTACAGTGACGGAACACGGGAGATTTTTATCACCGATGAAAGCTGGAAAAGTGATTTCAGTGCCGTTGTGTATACCGAGATCTACCATGGTGAGACGATTGATGCCCGGAAGTTTCAAACCGGATGGAATATGCCCGGGTTTAATGACAGTGAATGGAGACCTGTCCGCGAAGTCTACGATCTCCTCGATGACCTGATCGGCACCTACAACGAACCGGTAAGAAAACAGGAGACTTTTGAAGTCGTAAAAGTGCTTACTTCTCCCAAGGGAGAGAAAATTCTCGATTTCGGTCAAAACCTGGTAGGCTGGGTAATCGTACGGACTGCCGGAAAAATGGGAGACCAGATTGTTCTTTCCCATTCCGAAGTGCTGGATAAGGATGGCAATTTTTACACCGAAAGTCTGCGGACTGCAAAACAACAGATGCGCTATATCCTGAAAGGGGAAGGTGAAGAGGTATTCGAACCCCATTTCACCTGGCAGGGATTCCGTTATGTCCGGGTGGATACTTGTCCGGGGGAGATTAATCCGCACGACTTCACGGCGGTGGCAGTTTATTCGGATATGCGCAAGACCGGCACCTTTACGTCTTCCAACGAGCTGATCAATCAATTGCAGCAGAATATCCAGTGGGGACAAAAAGGTAACTTTCTGGACGTCCCAACCGATTGTCCGCAGCGAGACGAACGCCTTGGATGGACCGGAGACGCCCAGGCATTTTCCCGTACCGCGGCCTTTAATTTTGATGTTCATAATTTTTTCGCCAAATGGATGAAGGATGTCGCTGCCGATCAGCTATCTAATGGTAGTGTACCCTTCGTCGTACCCAATGTATTGGGCTCCAATGCCGGAGCCTCTGCCGGCTGGGCTGATGCGGCAACCATTATTCCCTGGAATATGTACCTGGTGTACGGTGACCGGCAAATACTGGCAGATCAATATGAAAGTATGCGATCATGGGTGCGTTATATGACCAACAACAGTACCGATCACCTTTGGAACAAGGGATTTCATTTTGGAGACTGGCTGTTTTACCGGCCATTTGACGATACCGACGGTCGGTCGGCAGTTACCGATAAATACCTGATTGCCCAATGCTTCTATGCCCACTCTACCCAGATACTCATCAATACTGCCAGCATATTGGGAAAGAACGAAGATGTGAAATTGTATACCGAATTGCTGGATAACATCAAAGCTGCTTTCCTGAGAGAATATGTCACTCCCTCCGGCAGATTGGTATCCGGTACCCAGACCGCCTATGTACTGGCCCTCAATTTTGATATGTTACCCGAATCCATGCGTCAGCAGGCGGCTGACCGGTTGGCGGAAAATATCCGGAGTTATGACGATCACCTGACGACCGGATTCCTGGGAACACCTTATCTGTGTCATGTTTTGAGCCGGTTTGGCCATACGGAAACGGCTTTTCGCCTTTTATTGCAGAAAACCTATCCAAGCTGGCTTTACCCGGTTACCATGGGCGCCACCACGATCTGGGAGCGCTGGGATGGTATCAAACCGGACGGTACTTTTCAGACACCGGGGATGAATTCGTTTAATCACTATGCCTACGGAGCCATTGGTGACTGGATGTACCGGGTCCTGGTTGGACTGGACAATGAAGAGCATTCCGTGGGCTTTAAAAAGATCAGCATTAAGCCACATATCGGTGGGGATTTTACGCACGCTGGCGTAGAATATCATTCAGTATACGGATCCATTGCGACCGGCTGGAAGATCCATGGCGATAAGCTGGAAATCGATGCCATCATTCCCCCCAATACTTCCGCTATGGTTTATCTGCCGGTCGGTTCCGAAGACCAGGTTTTGGAAAGTAACCGTGCACTGAATGCCATCCAGGAAATCCAAAATCACGGCTTGAAGGATGACCGTTTATTGATTGAGATTCCGTCCGGTAAATACCACTTTCAACTGCCATGGCAGGAAAATAATCAGCCGGATAAATGAAAGTGGACCAGGGATCCGGGCAGAATCACCACCACAAAACACCCATGAAAAGTGTACCCATTGACAGCAAACAGACAACGTGTGAAATAGAGATTGTGATGGAGGTAAGAATTACCTGGTATAAAAATCCGAATTATGGGCATTAAGACATTTCAACATGTCGATTATCTGTGGGATAAGGAATCAGCCAAAAGCCTTGAAGGTGATGAAATCGGCCTTTTTCTTTACCGCAGCAACATTTTGGGAAGGGATTTACGAATCACCAATTATGGCGGTGGAAATACCTCCTGTAAGACCACCGAAAAAGATCCCCTGACTGGTGAAGCAGTTGAAGTCATGTGGATAAAAGGTTCCGGAGGAGATCTGGGCACGCTTACCCGGCAGGGGATTGCTGGTCTTTATATGGACCGCATGCGGGACCTGAAAAAGATTTACCGGGGTCTGGAGTTTGAAGATGAAATGGTGGACCTGTACTTCCGCTGTCTCTTTGATCTGGACAGCCGAGCTCCATCGATCGATACCGCACTGCATGGCTTCCTGCCAGTAAAACATATAGACCACTTGCATCCGGACGCGGTGATTGCCGTCGCTGCGGCCAAAGACAGCCGTTTCATCACCAGCGAGATCTGGGGAGATACGATGGGCTGGATTCCCTGGCAACGCCCCGGATTCGATCTGGGATTGCAATTGGAGAAATGTTACCGGGAAAATCCGGGCATCCGGGGTATTATCCTCGGTGGTCATGGTCTCTTTACCTGGGGAGAGACTTCTTACGATTGTTATATGAACAGTCTGGAGGTCATTGAAATGGCTTCGGAATTCATCAGTGCTCATGAAGGTAGATCCCGGCCGGTTTTTGGAGGAGAAAAAACGAGTAGCCTGTCTTCGGACCAGCGGAGTAAGGTGGCAGCTCAGGTAGCTCCGGTGTTGAGAGGACTTTGTTCGGGCGAGCAGCGCATGATCGGACACTATAGCGATGATCCGCGGGTTCTGCAGTTTGTCAATTCGGAAGATCTCGACCGGCTGGCACCTCTGGGCACTTCCTGTCCGGATCATTTCCTGCGAACCAAGATCAAGCCACTGGTTATCAGGTTGGATTTTGCGAGCCTGGGTGATGCCCGCAATCTCCGTGACAAGCTGAATCCCGATTTTGAACAATACCGTTCCGAATACCGGGATTACTACCATGCATGCAGAAGAGAATCCAGTCCGGCCATGCGCGATCCGAATCCGGTGGTCATTCTTTGCCCCGGTCTCGGCATGTTTACCTTTGCCAGGGACAAACAGACTGCCCGGGTCGCCAGCGAATTTTACATGAATGCGATCAACGTGATGCGGGGTTCGGAAGCCATTAGTGAGTATACGGCCTTGCCCAGGCAGGAGGCTTTCGACATTGAATATTGGTTACTGGAGGAAGCCAAGCTCCAGCGAATGCCGAAAGAAAAACCGCTATCGCGGAAGATCGCCCTGGTCACCGGAGCAGGAGGGGGCATCGGTAAAGCGATCGCCGATAAACTCGCCCATGAAGGAGCCAATGTTGTTTTTACCGACATTTCCGAAGACCGGCTCCAGGATGCACTTTCGGGCTATAAGAAAGATATTGCCATTTACAGTGTCTGTGATGTAACCGACCCTATGTCGATCCATAAGGCACTGGACATCACCGCATTGTCTTTCGGTGGGCTTGATATTGTGGTACACAGCGCCGGTCTTGCCATCTCCAAAGCCCTGGAGGATACTGGTCTTGAGGACTGGGATATCCTTCAGAATGTGTTGGTCAAGGGGCAGTTTCTTCTGTCCAAGGCCACCGTTGAGATTCTGCGCAAACAAAAACTGGGAGGGGATTTGATCAGTATTGCCAGTAAAAACGGGCTTGTTGCCGGTCCCAACAACGTCGGCTATGGAACTGCCAAAGCCGCTCAGCAGCATATGACCCGGCTTTTGGCGGCCGAACTCGGCCCGGAAAAGATCCGGGTCAATACAGTGAATCCGGATGGGGTGATTGTGGGCAGTAAAATCTGGGAAGGTGCCTGGGCAGAAGGACGGGCGAAAGCCTACGGCATTACCATCGAAGAACTGCCCGCCTATTACGCAAAACGCAACCTGATGAATGAGATCATTTTGCCTGAAGATATTGCCAATGCGGTTTTTGCCCTGACCGCTATTCTCCAAAAAAGTACTGGTAATATGATCAATGTCGATGGTGGCATGGCAAATTCCTTTGTGCGATGAGATATTGATCTTTCCCAAGGGAAATTTTAAAGGCATTCCATATTGCCCGGATTAATCTCTAAATTGTGTTGCCATCTGCTGGTCAACAAGTCCAAAGCCGGAGACGCCGGTAAGGGGTGCACTTATTGACTGAAATCTCTGAAAATTCATGATGAAACGCTTAGTATTTTTCATTGCCGTCGTCATTGCCGTTGCAGGATGTGGCACTCAACAACCGTCCGATAAATATCCGGTGGTTACCTTACCCGACGATGCGGATTTAGAATCACCCATCTGGAAAGGGATAGACCTCGAGCCCAAGGCACCGGTAAAACCAAAATCCGTCCGGGATCAAATGGCGAGTTTTCAGTTACCTCCGGGATACCGGATCGAACCAGTGCTGACAGAGCCACAGATTGAACAGCCGGCTGCCATCAACTTTGATGCTGACGGACGGCTCCTGGTCCTGGAACTGCGCACCTATATGCTGACCGCGGATGCCGATGGCGAATTGGAACCGACCAGTGTGATCAGCCGCTGGGAGGATACAGACAATGATGGGATCTATGAAACCGGAGGGGTATTTGTCGATAGTTTGATTTTTCCCCGGTTTGTCATGCCATGGGGTAAAAACAGCGTATTGAGCATGGAATCCAATCAGGACAATGTCTATTTATATACCGATACCGATGGTGATGGCAAGGCCGATCAGAAAGAATTTTTCACGGGAGACTTTGGAAGATCGGGCAACGTAGAGCATCAGCAGTCATTTCTTTTTTATGGCATGGACAACTGGATGTACAGCACCTACAATGCCTTTCGTATCCGCTGGACCCCGCAGGGTATCCTCCGGGAAAATACCGGTTATAACCGGGCTCAGTGGGGTGTGACTCAGGATAATGAGGGTAAGATCTGGTTTCAGGGAGGAGCTTCAGGACTGCCTTCGTATTTTCAATTTCCCATTTATTATGGCAATTTCAATGTAGAAGATCAGCTTGCGGAAGGATTTAAGATACCCTGGGGAGCTCCCATCCATCTGGAGGACTTTCAACCCGGCATGCAAGCGGTCAGACGTCCCGATGGGTCACTCAATGAAGTGACGGGCTCTGCCGGAAATGACATCTATCGCGGACACCGGTTGCCGGCAGCACTGATTGGTCAGTATTTTTATGGCGAGCCGGTGGCCAGAATCGTTCGCCAGGTCAATCCGGTGGTTACCGAAGGCATTACGCAATTGCATAATTACTATCAGGATTTCAAGACGGAATTTCTGAAATCGACCGATCCCCTGTTTCGTCCGGTCGATATGGCAACTGCACCGGATGGTACCATGTACATTGCGGACATGTATCATGGTATCATCCAGGAGGGACAATGGGTGCAAAAAGGCAGCTATCTCCGTACCAAGATTGATCAATATCAGCTGGATAAAGTCATCCGTATGGGGCGGATCTGGCGGATAACCTACGATGGCATCGAGCGTGATACTGCCCAGCCTCATATGTACGGAAAAACACCAGCCCAATTGGTAGAAGATCTGCAACACCCCAATGGATGGTGGCGGGACATGGCACAACAGGAACTGGTGCTCCGGCAGGATAAAAGTGTGGAAAGCCGGCTGGTAGAATTGGTCAAAAATACCGATAATCTCTATGCACGGTACCACGCACTCTGGACACTGGAAGGGCTGAATCTGCTCAGCAACCAAATGGTCAGGGAACTGTTTAAGGATCCTGACCCGGCTATCCGGAAGATGGCCATCCGTGCGAGTGAAACCCTCTATAAAGCAGGAGATGAGAGCCTTGCTGCCGATTATCTCCGATTGATGAGAGATCCGGACTATGAAGTAGTCATCCAGGCGATGATGACCGGAAATATCCTCGAAATACCCGGGTCAGAGTCGGCTATTCGAACTACCTTGAAAAACTACCCACAAAGGGGGGTTCAGGTGGTTGGTACTCAGATATTAAATCCGACCGATAGACCTGGTTATTTTGCTTCGCGTCCGGAATATTCTGCATCGGAGGAGGCCCTGATCAGTAATGGACTGACCATCTACCAGGAACTCTGCTCTACATGCCACGGGGCTAACAGCGGCGGAATACCGGTTGGTGACGGTCTGATGGCGCCTCCCCTGGCCAACGCGACCCGGGTGGTCGATCACCCGGACTATCTGGTCAAAGTCATTTTACGGGGCATGATTGGGCCGATAGAAGACAAGACTTACTCGGGAGCTTTTATGACCCCAATGGCCCAGGAAACGGATGAATGGATAGCTTCGGTAGCCTCCTATCTGCGTACAAACCTCGGCAATGAGGCTGGTCCGGTTTCGCCCGATTTCGTGGCAAAGGTGCGAAAGGAAACCGAGGGTCAGAAACCCTATGAATTTCAGGAACTACTGGCCACGGCCACCCGGCAGCTGATTCCTTCCGAAGACTGGAAAGTGACCGCGAGTCACACCGGTATGGCCCGGATCGGAGGAACCGGAGAACCGAAGGGGGCTTTAGATTTTGAGGGATGGACATCCGGCGAAAATCAATCGGCGGGCATGTGGTTCCAGATTGAATTGCCCCAACCGGTACATTTTTCCGAAATCCGGTTTCGCTCTCCGCGTCAACGCAGAGGATTCGGCCCCGATGCACCGCCCCCGGTCTCCACCTGTCCGGCATCGTACAAGGTGGAGGTTTCGGAAAATGGTACGGAATGGAACGGAATCGCATCAGGACAATGCGATGACCCTAATGTTACAATCAGTTTCCTACCCGCTCCCGGCCGGTTTATCCGGATTACCCTTACCGGACAGCCGGAAAACGAAGCACCCTGGAAAATGGAAGCGATGAAAATCTTTGCCCGGGCACCCGGGTTGGAGAGTTGATTTTCATGGCAGGGGATATTAATTCTGAATTATAAATTGACAAGCGGAGGGAAAAGAATCAATAATCAGGGAGTAAAATTATTTAATTATTAATTATAGGGCGCTGAGTGATATGTATATTTTTAGATCCGAAAGGGGAGACGCAAAATGAATTAATTATTAATTATGAATTATGAATTATGGAGGACTGAGTGAGAAGGGGTATTTTGAGGTAGGAAATAAAATTCGTGACATGAAAAGTATTTTTATTGGAATCGAATACTCAAATATTTTCTACAAATCAATAATCAATAA
>CAYRYD010000084.1:0-14405 GCA_964428345.1 uncultured Saprospiraceae bacterium
TCCCAGGCTATATCCGGCCCGGTATTTTCGGCGAACGAATTGATTGGCGGGTTCAAAATTGGTGATCCGCATATTTTCAGCATCCCATAGTAGTGTCTTCCGGCCCAGATATCGCCTGGCTCCTGACCAGAAATTATCGTCCTTGATCTCGGGATTCTTGATATTGAAACTTTGGATGGCCAGGTTTCCAATCAGCAGGCTTTCGGTAAAAGGACCGGCAAAGTCAAAGCTGGAACTGGTCTCTGTATTACCATAACCGGCAATACAGGCATTGACCCACTGCAGATAATGGCCCTCCGGCACCCGGGCAATGCTTTCTTTAGGCATTTTCTCTTCATTCATTCTGGATGTGGGTATCAATCGCGGATTGTCGCCATAGCAGTCAGCCATGATGGTACCTTTCGTTCCTTCGAAGATGACGCCTCCATCCCAGTTGCCCAGTTCTTCATCCGGTAGTAGTCCTTCCGGCCTGGCAGGGAGCAAACCGCCGTCCATCCAGGTCACTTTGATGTCTCCTTTTCCGTCGGTACGGGGGTATTTGAGGTGAATGATACTGGAGCCTGGGAAACTGTCCGGATATTCCAGTTCCTTGAATTTGTCGAGGTACAGCCCGGCAACACTGCATTCAACCTCACTGGGGTATAGGATCGGCAGGATCCGGTATACGGGATCCATGATGTGACAGGCCATATCTCCCAAAGCACCCGTACCGAAATCCGACCAGCCGCGCCAGTTCCAGGGCATATAGGCAGAATGGTATTCCCGGTAGGGAGCGGTACCCAGCCAGAGATCCCACTGGACTTCGGAAGGAACAGGTTGCTTCTCTTTGGGCGTAGCCAGTGCCTGGGGCCAGATCGGACGATTGGTCCAGCAGCTTACCGTATGTACATCGCCCACTAGTCCGGCATCGACCATTTCTTTCATTCGGCGTACACCATCGCCACTACCCCCCTGATTGCCCATTTGGGTAACCACTTTAAACTTTTTTGCTGCCTGAGTCAGCACCCGGGCTTCATAAATATCGTGTGTCAGAGGCTTCTGCACATAGACATGCTTGCCTCGTTCCATTGCGGCATAGGCGGCAACCGCATGCATATGATCAGGGGTTGATACCGACACGGCATCGATGTTTTTGTCTTCCTTTTCCAGCATAACCCGGAAGTCGTGATAGTAAGGCGCTTTGGGAAAACTTTCCCTCGATTTTACCGCTTCGCGATCGTCGACATCGCACAAAGCGACAATATTGACGTTGGGACTCTTTGCAAAGCTGGAAAGGTCGCTGGTACCCTTACCCCCGACGCCAATACCGGCAATATTCAGTTTGTCACTGGGAGCAATAAAATCCGGACCTCCCAGTACATGCCGGGGAACAATCATAAAGGAGGTGGCTGCCAGACTGGCTTCTTTGATAAATTTTCTCCGGCTGGGGTGGTTATGGATGCCTGTTTTCTTTTTCATATTTTTGGATTAAGGACCGAAAATAAGATACCTCGGTGAAAACGACAAATTGCATTCCTTCAGTGGATGCGGTCCCGAAAGGCTAGGAAAGGGTTTATTTTTAATTTCAGGTAATCGCCGCAATATTTTTCAGGGATACAACCTTTTTTGGGATTTTGGCTACTCATATCATTAAGGACGATTACTTGAACGAAAATCTCCTGATCGAGGCATTTCTCAAAAACAGGACCAGACAGAATTTCCTGACTTTATTTGACCGGTACTCAGGGTCTCTGATGCGGGTGGCCGTGTATCTGGTCCGGGGTGACCGGGATCTGGCGGAAGATCTGATGCAGGACACCTGGATTGCTGCTATTGAAAACCTTGATCATTTTGCCGGGATGTCCTCCTTCAAAACCTGGCTGACCGGTATACTAATGAATAAGTACCGGGATTTTCTTAAAAGAAGAAAAAACTGGTAAACGTTGGACAGTGTTCAAGCCGGAGGAAGCCATTTGTCCGGCGAACTATCAGTCGACCTTCAGAATGCGATCCTGCAATTACCGGAAGGATACCGGCAAATTTTGATCCTGCACGATCTTGAAGGTTTTAAACACCACGAGATCGCTGAGTTGTTAAGTATTCATCCGGTACCAGCATAAGTCAGCTCTTTCATGCCCGGAGAGCAATGCGGAGTTTATTGAATGAATATAAAGTAGGATGATGGACGAAAAATTAACTCCAGATGAGAAGAGCGCATTTTCAGTGCTCTCGAAAGAGGAATTCGACACCTCCCTGCTCGGTGAGAAGATAGCGGATGTGCTGCAGACAAGGAAATTGATTGAAGTTCAGAAAAACACCATCATCATGAAAAAATTAATTTGGCAGGCTGCTGCATCGGTTGCGATTTTAATGACCGGTTATTTTCTTGGAAACAAAGATATTTTAAATTCAAATAAAACAGACCAAATGAACAAGTATGCCCTTTTTCTCTATGAAAATGAAGAATTTACCGTTGAAGATGGAAATACCCTGGTCAGTGAATATTCCGCTTGGGCGGAAAATCTGGGTAATCAGCAAAAATTGCTTTATGCTGAAAAACTTAATGATGATGAGGAATATTGGCTGGGGAAACCATCGGTGCAGAATAATAACAGCAAACTGACCGGCTATTTTGTTTTTTATGCCCGGGATTCTGAAGAAGCACAGGAGATTGCCCGGACTCACCCCCACACCCGTTACGGAGGTGGCCTGGAATTACGCCCCATCGATCGCATTGATTAAAGGATACCCCTAACTGAATTGTTGCAGTTGTTCCGGGACGATTTCGATGAAAACTTAATTTTTCCGGGTCATCTGAAAATTGGTCGCCTTGGAGTAGGAAAGTGCTTCAAAATAACCTTTGCCTTCCAGAGCGTCGACATACTGCACTGAACCCAGCCTGAATTTCAGGTTGATTTTACTGCTCCTGGCAATAGCTTCTTCAATCCGGCAGAAAAAAGGCGAATGATCCATGTTGGTATTGAGCTGGTTGGGTCGACTCAACAAAACGGATTGACTTTTTTGACTATTGATCGGACGGATCTGCAAAACAGGATAAGCCGTTATGGGTATTATGGAAGGTAAGTATTGTGCCGTACTTTTTGATGCGGTGACCTGCGATGAGATCTGACCACTGACCAGGTTGTAAAATCCTCCAAACAAGATTAGTAAGAAATATTTCATACGGCAAATTAACATTCTTCCGGGAAAGATGCCGGTGCCTTTTATTAGTGAATCATCACTTTACGGCGAAAATGGTGGTCATCCACCTGGCAATCCAGGAAGTAAACACCGGATGTCAGGGTCGAAAAATCCAGAAAATGACGAATGTAAAGATCCGATGCTTCCAACCGGTTTTCCCAGATGATCTGTCCCGTCACCGAGTACAGGTTGAGCTGCACCGGACCCTGAAAGGACCGGTTTATTTTGATGGAGGTAATACCATCGGTGGGATTGGGGAAAATGACCAGATCGGTCACCGGAATTAAAATGGCCGAATCCTGGCCCAGAAGGTTTTCAGCTCCGGAAACATCCGTATTGAGAAGCCGGTAATGATAAAGCTGACCCCCGTGCACATCGTGATCTTCGTGATGAAAATGGCGGCTCTCCGGCTCCAGATTTCTGCCTTCGTATTCCTGGATGGTGCTGTAATGGACCCCGTCGGTACTTCGTTGCAAGGAAAACCAGAGGTTATCGTACTCCTGCAGGGTCGAAAAATCCAAGTCAATGTGTTTTCCCTGTTCGGTGGCGGAAAAATCCGATATAGCCGTCTTGAAATGATCCGGGAGATCATAACCACTTCGTCCATCAAACGTACTGAAACTATTGCCCTGATCGGCGGAATAGCCCAGGCCACGACCGGCAAAGGCTTTCCAGATCGCAAAATGGTGCCTGCCATGGTAGAGGAGGCTGTCAGCCTGCAGGATGGCATCCCTGCCATCGACAAACCCGGGATAACATCTCATTAATTTCAAGCTTTCGACCACCAGCCTGAGGGCGATTTGGTTACCGCTTCCTTCGACATATACATCGTAGTGAGAACCGGCGTTTATAATTTCCCAGGTCATGTCCCAGAGCATGGTACACCAGATCGTTCCTATGGCATGGGTAAGCGGTGACGAGCTCAGATCGTCGTAGGTCAAAGGATTGACCATCCGGTTGGTGCTGTAGGGATAGTTCCGGATCCCACGGCCGGAAGGATTTTGGTTGGAAACAAAAGTACCAATACCCCGCGGATCCTCCGGCCGGGCGGACTTCCAATTGGTGGTGAGCATTAGTCCAAAATAATCGCTCCATCCTTCGCCCATCTGTTCGGCATTATCCAGACATCCGATGGTGTTGGCACCGCCCACCAACCGGGAAGAAATTCCGTGGCCATATTCATGGGTGATGATCAGATTGTCCAGCGCTGAATCAAGAGCTCCGGGCTCAGTCTGGGGACGGATATCCACAAACAAGTTTCCGTCTTTGATCAGGTTTTCCAAAATCGCACATTGGTCCCTACTGATCATGACCGCCGGTATGGTGATCGTTTGATCTTCACCGCCCATGATGATGGGTTCTCCCGGCACGTTATTACAGATGATGACACCCCGGGCTCCCAGGAGTTCGAGTCGCTTCACCTTTTCGATGAAAAAGCAGCTCCCCCGTTCAATAAGGACAATCTTTCCGTCGATTTCAGAAGCATTGGCAATGGGTTGATCCAGACATGCCAGACTGATATTACCCTCAGTATCAAGAAGACGGACGATTTCGAGGGAATCCACCTCTGTCGAAATCAACTTGTTATTGCGGCTGAAACCAGATTCCACTGCATTGATTGTCAGAAGGGAACCATCAGCCAGACTTAATTCAATGAGCGCATCATAAAGACCGGTATTCCAGAGATACATTTGCATACGGGCCGGAATACCATCTTCCATCACGATAAACCGGGCATTGTTCCGGTCACTGCCATCCTGGGCGTCTGCATATACCTGATCACCTCCCAGCCCACCCCGGCTGTAGTTGTTGACCTGAAAATTGCCGGCACCCTCATCAAATCCATAGTGGTAAAAAATATCGTGATTGAGATTGTTCCAATAAAATAGGTTGGTTACCGAAGCATCCAGGTTGTCCTGCGGGACTTTTTCGAAATCGAGCGGGTAACTGAATGACAAGTTACTATTCTCCGGACGCGAAATGGTGAGATCATTTCCCATCAGATCGTGTTGGGTGAAAGTGTTGTTCCCGCGGGTGTCAGTGAATTCCGGACCGGCCAGTCCGTCAATATCATGCCAGCCCATTGGTGAGGCGACCGGATCGGCAGGCGCCAGCACCAGTTGCCGGTCCCCGTGTGCAGGACTTTCAACCGGATGGGGGTATACCAGGTAACTTTCGTCAGCGGTAAAATGGGGTGCCACCAAGCCCGAATTGTCCTGAACCGAAACACAATTCGTCGTTGCAGTTGCGTCAAACCGGCAATGGAAAATTAAATCTTGTCGTTTCAGAACACTGCCATCCGTTGCGCTGACCCAGAGTCGCCAGAAATGTTCGGGTTGCTCCAACCGGACATCGAAAGCCAGATGCCATTGATCGCCGGATTTTGTCCACAACAACCCCCTGATCAGCACCGGCAGTTTCGTCATTGGTGAGACCAACCGGTCGATGTCTTCGGCAGACAAAACCGGTATCTGAACCGGAATCTGCGATAATCCGGCAAGCAGGTTGTGATTGATCAACCGGATCCTGCCACCTTGCTCTCTGACCAGATTGGCCAGTGCACCTTCCACTGCTACTCCCTGATAGAACTGCTGAATATAGATGTGATGTAATCCGGCAGACCGATCAAAATGCGCTGAACTGACGGTCAGTTCCTGAAGATCTTCCGTTGAAATTCCGAGCGATACAGCTTTTTCCCTGAGATAGGCTATCACATCGCCATATCCATCGTGGCTTCCCTGGACCATTCCGGTAAGCAGGAGATGAAGGAAGAGGAGTATTCGTGTCCTTTTAGCCATGATCCGGGATTCGGTCCGCGTAAAAATCTCATTCAAATGAACGATTTTCCTGTCAATTTCTGCCGTTTTCGCAGCTGAAGGAAGTTGAAAAACTGTTCTCGGGACTCAGGAACAAGGTGATTTATCCGGTTTTTATCTGAAAAGGGTCTAAATTAGGGCTCCATTTTAATTCCTGTTTTATCTCTTTTAATGAAGTACATCAAGATTTCAAATACCCTAATATGCCTTCTGGTCATCACTTCGCTATTAGCCCAACAACCGGCAGATACGCTCCTGGAGCGTGCTTTGGAGGAAATCACGGTCGTTTCTTCGCGGCTTCCCTCCGGTCTGATGGAATCTTCCCGGACGGTCTATTACCAGCAACTTTCCGTTACCAATCAGAATAATCAGGGTATTGCCCTGGACGAAGCCCTGCGATACGTGCCCGGAGTATTTGCCCTCAATGCGTTGAATTTTAATCAGGATATCCGTATTGCCATCCGGGGGTTTGGTTCCCGTGCCGCTTTTGGAGTGCGGGGCATTAAAGTCATCCTGGACGGAATTCCGGCCACTACTCCCGACGGTCAGACCCAGTTGGATCAACTGGATGTGCAAAGTCTGTCAAGTGTTGAAGTGATGACCGGCGGGGTAGGAGGGCTCTATGGTAATGCGTCAGGAGGTTCGATCAATCTGTCGACTCCGGTGCCATACAAGGACCTGGTCAGAATTAAGACGATGGCCGGCTCCTATGGTTTTCTAAGGACCAATGTCAATCTCGCCAAGGTAATCAATGGCTGGACCTTGGAGTTGGGAGCCGACCGGCTTTCCATGGACGGATACCGGGAACACAATGGCACCCGCAGTTTCAATCTGAACAGCCGGGTTACCTACCGGACAGCAAAGTCTGAATGGCAGTTTTTAGGTCAGTATACCGATAGCCCCCGGGCCGACGATCCCGGTGGTATATCGCTGGAGGATGTCATGAACGACCGCCGACAGGCGAGGACCCAGAACCTCACTTTCAAAGCTGGCGAAGCCATAAGGCAGTTTACGGGCGGTCTGCGTTTTAAGCACCAATTGGCTTCCAATCAGCTCCTGGAGGCTAAAACTTATTATATCTACCGGGATTTTGAAAATCTTCTGCCCTTCAATGCCGGAGGTGCAGTACATTTCAAGCGAAATTTTGCCGGTTTGAATGCCCAATATACCTTGGAGAAAGACAAATACCGGTTACTGGTTGGTGCGGAAACTGAAAATCAGACCGATGCCCGGACGAGAAATAACAATCAGAACGGTGAGGTGACCGATCTGGTTTTTGACCAGGATGAGATCTTTGGAATGGCAGGAATTTATGTATTGCAGAATTTCAAAATTGACCAGCGTTTAAATATTGATGTAAACACCCGCCTGGATCTATTGAAGGTAGAAGCAAAAGACCAATTCCTTTCGGATGGGGATCAAAGTGGCGAAATTAACTGGCAACATTTTAGCCCCTCACTCGGAATTAACTATGAATTTGCATCGCAACAATATCTGTTTGCCATGCTCGGACATAGTTTTGAGACACCGGCCCTCTCTGAATTGTCAAACAGGCCTGATGGTTCGGGAGGTTTTAATGAGGATTTGGATCCCCAGATCGCCAATCATTTTGAACTGGGCTATAAGAGCATATTCGGAGGTTGGTTATTTCAGGTGACCGGATTTCACATCGATCTCAAGAATGAATTGTTACCCTATGAACTGGAAAATTTTCCGGGCCGTACCTTTTACCGCAACGCCGGAAAATCGAATCGCAATGGTATCGAATTGGCCGTGAATGGAAAATTGTCCGGGGATTTAAGGATGCTGGCAACTTATACTTATTCCGATTTTCAGTTTTCCGAATATGAACTGAACGGACAGGACCTTGGTGGAAATTTTATCAGCGGTATCCCGAAACATTTTGGAAATCTTGGGTTTATTTACGACAGACAAAAAGGTGCCTTTGCAGCGTTGGATTTTTCCGCCACCGGTGAAATGTATGCTAATGATCAAAATACCGATTCTGCAGAAGGTTACGAACTGATTCACTTTAGAGGTGGCTGGAATTTTGAATTTGGTAAAACCAGACTGAAGGTACATGCCGGTATCCGTAATTTGACCGATGTTGAATATTATGACAATCTGAGAATCAATGCTTTTGGTGGCCGGTATTATGAACCCGCACCGGGACGGCATTATTTTGGTGGTTTTATGGTCGAATTTTAACATCACCCCGATACACAAGAATAAAGCATGAGATAATAATGTCCTAACAAGAGTATATGAGATATTTGTATTTGATTTTACAGATGCTGATGCTTGTTGAATTGCAGGCTCAGTCACCGTTACGGTTAGAGGAAATCATGCAGGGAGCGGATTTTATCGGTCATCTGCCGGAAGGGGCTTATTGGTCATCCGACGGGAACATTATTTATTTTCAGTGGAACCGGGATACTCTGCCAGGCAATGAAAATTACCATTATCGCCTGAGTTCAGATCATGCCGAGGCATTGACCGATGAAGAAGTATTACAACTGGTACCCGCTTCCGGTATTTACAGCAAAAACCGGAATCTTAAATTGTTTGGGAAAAACGGTGATCTTTTTCTTCAGGAATTACCGGGTGGTCAGGTCCGGCAGATCACAAACACCTTGGACCGGGAAATTCCCCGGGGATTTTCCGGTGATGACCGGAAAATTATTTTTGAACGGAATAACAATCTTTACAGTTGGTCCATTTTGGAGGGTAACATCGAACAGCTCACCCAGTTTATCACGGGACCTGAAAAGCCGGAGGATAAATTAACCGAGAAAGAGTCCTGGCTGAAAAGAGACCAGCTTGAATATTTTGAAATTCTCAGAAAACGGCACAATGAGCAGGAGATCCGGAAAGTACGGTCAGAAAAGCTCACTCCCAAACGACCAAAGGAAATCTTTCTCGACAAAGACAATCTGGTAGCATTATCATTCAGTCCTGATCTGAGGTTTATTACCGGCCTGCGTGAAAAACCAGGTCCTTCCGATCCTACCAATGTGCCAGATTATGTAACTGAAAGTGGTTATACAAAAAACTTACCGGCCCGGTCAAAAGTGGGAGGGATACAACCAACTTATCAAACCATGATTTATGACCGGGTTAGGGATACCCTGCTGACTATCGATCCCAGGCAAATTACAGGTATCTACGACAAACCGGAATTCATGAAAGATTATCACCAGGGAGGGGAAATCTGGGTGGATACTTTTGAGAAACCGCGGGAGGTGATTATCCATCCACCCGTCTATAATGAGACTGGAAACCGTGCGGTGGTGGTCGTCCGGTCGCAGGATAACAAAGACCGGTGGATCATGGAATTAAACCCGGAAAATGCGAGTTTAAAGCTAATTGACCGTCAACGGGATGAAGCCTGGATTGGAGGACCTGGTATTAATGGTTATAATTTTAGCAGTGGAAATATTGGCTTTATTGATGATGGCACCTTGTGGTTTCAGTCGGAAATAACGGGTTACTCCCATATTTATACTTACCGGTTCAGAGATGGAAAGATTCTGCCATTGACGGAAGGGAATTTTGAAATTTTAGACGCCGATTTATCACTGGATAAAGAGACATTTTTTGTCCATGCTAGTAGAGAGAATCCCTTTGAAAATCATTTTTATCATTTATCTGTGTCGGGTGGGCGATGGACCAGAATAACGGTCCGTCCAGGCGACCATCAGGTTGTGGTATCACCGGACGAGAAGAAACTGGCCATCCTTTATTCATACAGTAATCAGCCTGATGAGTTATACTGGATGGAGAATAAACCGGGAGCTGAACTACATCATATAACAGAGAGCACCACAGAATCTTTTAAGAAATATTCCTGGAGGGATCCTGACATAATTCACTTTAAGGCCAGGGATGGTGTGATGGTGCCGGCACGGATATATGAGCCGGACGAAGATAAAAAAAACGGAGCTGCCGTCATTTTTGTTCACGGTGCCGGATATTTGCATAATGTCCATAAATACTGGAGCAGTTATTTTCGCGAATTTATGTTTCATAATTTTTTAGCAGATCACGGCTATACTGTTCTTGATATCGATTATCGGGGGAGTGCCGGATACGGGCGGGATTGGCGTACGGCAATTTACCGGTTTATGGGTGGCAAAGATCTCGATGATCAAATTGATGGAGCGCAGTATCTGGTCCGGGAAAAAGGGATCGATGAGGGGAGGATTGGTATCTATGGTGGATCCTATGGCGGATTCATCACCCTTATGGCCCTTTGTACCAGCCCGGGCACATTCCAATGCGGAGCTGCCCTTCGCAGTGTGACAGACTGGGCGCATTACAATCACGGTTATACATCCAATATCCTGAATACACCGGTTGAAGACAGCATCGCCTACTACCGCAGCTCTCCCATTTACCATGCTGAGGGCTTGCAGGGAGAGCTGGTCATGCTGCATGGAATGGTCGATCGCAACGTCCATTTTCAAGATGTCGTGCGAATGACCCAACGATTTATCGAACTGGGAAAGGAAAATTGGGAGCTGGCGGTATTTCCGATGGAAGATCACGGATTTGTTGAATCCAGTAGCTGGATCGATGAGTATCGGCGGATCTTCAGATTGTTTGAGCAAAATTTAAGAGAATAATAGTTATCTGTCGTTCTGGTAGTGACATCCCAAGGATAGCTATTTGCATAGCAGCAGATACCAAATCCGAAATCAGAAATCCGAGATCAGAAATCCGAAATCCACTCCCCATGGGTATTTCCTAAATGTTCATTAAATTATAGGCCATATGAAAGTGATATATTACAAAAAGTGGCTGATTTGGATGTGGTTCTCAGTATGGCATTTTTCTTTTTGGGCCCAAACCTGGGTGACCGGGGTAAGCGATTCAGTGGAGGTCATTATCGATACCTGGGGAGTGCCTCATATTTATGCCAAATCTGAAACGGATCTGTTTTTTGCCCAGGGTTTTAACGCAGCGCGGGACCGGCTTTTTCAGTTTGAAATCTGGCGACGGCAGGCTACGGGTACGGTTGCGGAAATTTTGGGCAGGAAAGAATTGAAAAGAGATATTGGTACCCGCCTTTTTATGTTTCGGGAGAATATGGATGATGAAATGAATCACTATCATCCCCGGGGTAAGGTGATTATCAATTCCTTTGTACAGGGAGTCAATGCCTACATCGATTGGATCAACCAATATCCTGATCAATTGCCAGTTGAGTTTAAACTACTAAAGATCAAGCCTGGGAGATGGACACCGGAAGTAGTGATTTCCCGCCACCAGGGTCTGTTAGGAAACATCGAAGATGAGTTGGATATCGGCCGGATGGTACACCTGTTGGGTGAGGAAAAAGTCAGGGAGATTCTCTGGTTTCATCCTTTCGATCCTGCTCTTAAGCTGGATGACCGCATTGACGGGGCGCATTTGTTCCACGACATCCTCGGGTTGTATAAAGCTTACCGGAGACCGGTGCGTTTTTCTTCCGGAGATTTAGGGAGCAAAGAGGGCGGAAATCCCCTGGAACCCGGCCTGGATACTTACCGGCGATCTGATTTATGGGAAGAGACAGCCAATCTCGGAAGCAACAATTGGGTGGTGAGTGGCGATCATACTCAAAGCGGATATCCGGTCATGGCTAACGACCCGCACCGCTCGCTGGCGGTTCCATCGCTGCGATACCTCAGCCATTTGGTTGGCCCGGGATGGAATGTCATTGGTGGTGGCGAACCCGAAATCCCTGGCATCTCCATCGGTCATAACGAGTACGGTGCCTGGGGCCTCACCGTTTTTGCAACCGATGCCGAAGATCTCTTTGTATACCGACTTCATCCGGATGATCCGGATCAGTATTGGTATCAGGATGCATGGCATAAGATGAAAGTGATCGAAGATTCAATACTCATAAAAGATGCTGCAACCGAAGTGGTTCAACTTAAGTACAGCATCCATGGCCCGGTTGTATATCAGGACTCTTCGGTCAATATTGGCTATGCGGTAGAATGTGGTTGGCTGGAACCAGGAGGTTCGCCGTACCTGGCCAGTCTCCGGATGAATCAAAGCATTGATTTTGAGTCCTTCCGGGACGCTTGCAACTACAGTCATATTCCCGGTGAGAATATGGTATGGGCTGATCCGGCGGGCAATATCGGATGGCAGGCGGTGGGTATTGCTCCCATTCGCAGCCGGCATAGTGGCCTGGTGCCGGTTCCTGGTGATGGATCTTACGAATGGGATGGTTACCTGGAGATTAAGAAAAAACCACATTTGCATAATCCGGCCTCAGGTCTGATCATTACGGCTAATGAAAATCTGACCCGGCTGGACTATCCCTATCCGGAAGCCATCGGGTACAAATGGTCTGATCCCGTAAGGGGAGACCGTATTGCCGAACTTTTTGGAAACAACCGCAAGATGACCATGCAGGACATGGCGGAAATACAGAACGATCACCTTTCGATCCCGGCCCGGAATCTCGTTCCGTTTCTTAAGCCTTTGCAAAGCCAGGTTTCATTGGCGGAAAAGGCCCGGGAGCTGCTTCTTGCCTGGAATTTCAAAATGGAGGTTGAATCGGTGGAGGCCACTATCTACCATGAATGGGAATCCAGACTCAAATCAGAGATTTGGAAACTCAAAGTACCGGAGGAGGCCCGAAAATTTGTCGGTTCGCTTCAATACAAGAAACTCATTGATTTTGTGTCGTTTCCAGACGGTGACTTTGGTCCGGATCCGCTGAAAGCCAGAGACCAGCTGATTTTATCTTGCCTGGAAGAGGCTGTCGGAAAACTGGAAATTAAATTCGGACCGGACGTCAAAGGCTGGCAATATGGCCAGGAACGATACAAACATGTAAAACTCACCCATGCCCTCAGCGGATTGTCCGGGGGAGATTTGACTGAAAAGCTTGATGTTGGTCCCCACCCCAGAGGTGGAAGTGGTGCAACGGTAGGGAATACTGGCAACAATCTCAATCAGACTTCAGGTGCGACATTCAAGATCATCAGCGACACGGAAGACTGGGACCGCACCTGGGCCATCAATGCACCGGGTCAGTCGGGAAATCCGGATGATCGACATTACCGGGATTTATTTGAATTATGGGCGAACGATGGATATTTCCCCCTCTTTTTTTCAAGGGACAGAATTGAATCAGTAGCCGGGAAACGTATTTATCTGATTCCGCAATGAAAATTTCTGCGAAAGAAGCGCGGCGTCTGATCGTATCGGCAACAGGTCTTGGCAAACAACACTCTTTTGGCAAAGGAAAAAATGCGGTTTACCGGACGATTGATCATCTGGGTTATGTTCAGATCGATACCATTTCTGTGGTGGAACGGGCGCATCATCATGTGCTGGCTACCAGGGTAGCCGGTTACCGGAATGATTGGTTGGATAAACTGCTGGCAGAGCGAAAAGTGCTGGAATATTGGGCCCATGCCGCGGCATATCTACCCATGGAAGATTATCGTTTTACCTTGCCCATCAAGCGTTTTTTTGGTGAGCACCGGGATCGCTGGCCGAAATCCGACAAACAACTGATGCAGAGGGTATGCGACCGGATCAGGGAGGAAGGACCCCTGATGGCCCGGGATTTTGAAGGTGACCCGGCTAGGAAGGGTGAAGGTTGGTGGGACTGGAAGCCTGCCAAGCTGGCCCTGGAACGATTGTTCTTACAGGGTAGCCTGGTGACTATCGGCAGGAAAGGCTTTCAAAAAATATACGACCTGCCGGAGAATGTGATACCCGGACACGTAAACACCCGGGAACCTGCTCCGGAAGAATATGCCGAATATCTGATCAACCGTTCAATGCAGTCTTTAGGCCTGGCCACTGAAAGTGAGATCAGCTATTTACGAAAGAATATCCGGCCGGTGGTCAGAAAAATATTGCGGCAAAAAGTTGAAAGCGGGGAGTTGCTGCAAGTTCAGGTGGCAGGTTTGGAACACCTCCAATTTTTCGCCAAAAAATCGTTGGCTCAGGAGACAGTCCGGATTTCACCCCGGGTATATATTCTTTCCCCTTTCGATAATCTGACGATCCAGCGAAACCGGTTGGTTAATTTTTTTGGATACGATTATCAAATTGAATGCTATGTCCCGGAGAAGGATCGCAAATACGGTTATTTTTGTTTGCCTCTGCTTTACGGTGACCGGTTTATTGGAAGAATCGATGCAAAGGCTGACCGGAAAGACGGTCGTCTGATCATCAAAAATCTACATTTTGAAAATCAATATTATCGAAAAATTTCTGCGGATAAATATCTGACTGCCTTCCGGTCTTATGCACGTTTCAATGGCTGTGAAGAGATCGTTTTTCAAAAATCAAATGATGTTGAATTTTTAGGGGAGTTAAAATCTTCAGATAAATAAAGGGCACCTCTAAATACCTCTGAAATTAGGCAAATTTAAAAAGAACCAAGCGAGA
>CAYRYD010000085.1:0-13256 GCA_964428345.1 uncultured Saprospiraceae bacterium
TTTTGCCAGGGACTCAGCCAATAGAAGTGTGGAAGGATCGTTTAAACCATCTTGTTTCCCATCTAACATTCTTAAGGAGAACATTTCCGGAAAATCCGCCTGTACCCACATCCCTTTACTGGATAATTTTTTTGCACTATGGCTCAGCACATGATTGGCGTTTTTGGATGCCAGTGCCACATGTTTAAAATCATTGGCATATTCGGAGCGTAATGCCTCACCAAGCGGCATCATCACGGTGCTGCCGGTAAATGATCTTTCGCCAACCGATTGATGCAGCATGACCTGAGCTAAACGTTCATGATTTATAAAGGATTTGTTAAATGAAAGTTCATCCCAAATCCACAATCCGATCAGCATGGCCACCGTCATTCCAATGGTTAAACCACCGACGTTGATCCATGCAAATCCCTGATTTCTCTTTAAGGTACGCCAACTGATTTTTAGATTTTGTCTTAGCATGAGCTGTTGATTTTCGAAAGAATTAGATTGGATTCTGATTAATCCAGGTCTGAGTAATAAGATGACTTGCCAGGTGAAAGTGTTTTTTGCTTTTTTTATTCCTGTTTCCTCCACATTTCGATGGAATTTTTCCACAAGATCCCCTTCGATATCTTCCACCAGTTCCGGCCTGCAGAACCACCGGAAAAAGCGGAGTAACCACTGCGGGGGCTGGATTTCTTGATTATTCATTTCGCAGACATTCAATGGGATTGATGCGTGCTGCCTTGAATGTCTGTGCGCTGATCGTGAACCAGGCAATCAGTAAGGCTAAGACTCCGGCACCAAGGAAATTCCACCAGGATAATCCAACCCGAAATGCGTAACTATCGAGCCATTTCATAGTGAGGTAATAACTGACCGGCAGAGCAATGAATATAGCGATCAATACCATCCTGGTAAAATCTCCGGACAAGAGAAAAACGATATTTAATTCTCCGGAACCCAGCACTTTGCGAATACCAATTTCTTTCTGGCGTCTTTCTGCCGTAAATACAGACAGACCAAGGAGACCAAGGCAGGAAATCAGAATCGCCAGCCCGGCAAAGTATTTCGATAAAACAGAAACCTTTTGTTCTGCCAGATAAAGAGTTTGATATTGTTCATCAAGGAATTTGTAATTAAATGGAAATCCGGGATTAAATTCCTGATAGAATTGCTGGATTTTAGCGATGGTTTCTTTCTCCTGTCCAGCGGCAATTTTGATCATAATATTACCTGCATTTTCCGGTGACAGCCACATAAATAAGGGTTTGATCTGTTCGTGCAATGACTCAAAATGAAAATTGCTGGTGACTCCGGCAATTTCCATCTCCCTGCCCCAGAGTTTCACTTTCTTACCAATCGGATCGGAAATGTCCATGTACTCAATGGCCGCCTGATTAAAGATGATTTTCCCCGTATCTGATTTGAATTTTTCCGAAAAAGCTCTCCCTTCCACCATGTCGATTCCCAATAGATCGATCATACCAAAATCGACCGGTACATTTTCGAATTCGGTGCGATCTTCCGGATTTTTGCCCGGCCATTCTATTCCATAAGTGCCACCATTATGCCCGGTCATATTATGTCCGATAGCCGAAGCATCCAGCACTCCAGGTATGTTCTGTAAGGCAGTAAGGAAGGTCTTCTGACTTTCTCTGATTTTTCCTTCGCGATCCAGCATGACGATGTGATCTTTTTCATAACCAAGATTTTTCGTCTGGGTATATGCCATTTGCCGGTAGACTACCCAAACGGCGGAGATCAGGATGGTGGACAGGGTGAACTGAAAAACGACCAGGCCTTTTCTGGCCCAGGTCTCACCCATGAAGTGTTGAAGTTTACCCTTCAGGACTCTCACCGGTTTGAATCCCGACAGATAAAGAGCAGGATAACTACCGGCAGTGATTCCTACCAGGAAGATAATTGTCAGCAAAGTCAGTACCAATCGGGGGTTAAAATCAATCTGTAAGGACTTACCCGTCATATCATTGAAGCGGGGTAAGAGTAAAAATACCAATCCTATGGCAACCACCAGAGAAAGGAACGCCATCAGTATTGATTCACTTAGATATTGACCGATTAATGTGAAGCGGTGTGCTCCCAAAGTTTTCTTGATTCCGATTTCTTTGGTCCTCTGTGACGCCCTGGCGGTCGATAAATTCATGAAATTGATACAGGCTATCAATAAAATAAAAATGGCAATAATGGAGAATAGCTTCACATATTCAATCCTTCCTCCTGATTGCCGGCCATTTTCATAGTGACTGTAGAGGTATGCATCCGAATACCGGGTCACAAATGGTTTTCGATGACCGGCAGCTCCATTGGTTTTTTCGATGACAAAATTTACCAGCCGGGCATTAAGCTGTTGTATATCGGTCCCCTCCTTTAATAGAACGAAAGTCTGGGGAGCTGTATTAAACCAGGTGGTTGCCCACTGGTTATCATCTAAGAATCCTTCAAAGGTCAGGACAAAATCAAACTGAACAGATGATAAACTCGTTAGATCCCGGAAAATTCCGGAAACCTGATATTGTTTTTCATGCTGCCATTCAATGATTTTTCCCAATGCATTCTCCGTCGTTCCAAACAATGCCCGCGCAATGCTTTCAGAGATGACGATGGATTTTTTATCGCTCAACACCTGATCTTTTTTGCCTTCCAGCATTTCATAAGAGAATAACTTGAAAAAATCGGCACTGGCATAAAGTCCGCGTGCTTTTAAGTTACGGTTCTGGTCAGAGAGGGTATAAGTACCGATACGGTTATGGGTTGTGGTGACAGCCATTTCTACTTCGGGTATCTCTTCCTTTAGAGCATTGGCTGTTGGACCGGCAGTTGTCTGTCGGGTTATGACTCCGTGATCTTGTTGAACATTTTCCATGACCTGGAAGATACTGTCACCTTGCTCAAAGAAGCGATCGATCATCAGTTCATCATTTACCCACAAAAAAATCAGTAGAGCACAGGCCAGGCCGGCTGAAAGTCCGGTCAAATTAATGATGAATGTACTTTTATCCTTTTTGGAATTTCGCCAGGCGACTAAAAGATTGTGCCTGAACATGATAAAATGATTTTCATAATTAGGAATGCTCAATGAGCGGATTATTCCCGGACGAAAAAGTGAAAGGATCTGTTGATTAAATTTCCAGCGAGCCTTCCTGATACCCAATTCTTGTGCATTGATATTGAATTTCTCCAATAAATCGCCCTCGATATCTTCCATTATTTCCGGACGGCAAAACCAGCGGAAGAAGCTGAGGGGATATTGAGGGGGTTTTACATCCATGGTATTTTAGGTCGATTTATGTTTGCTGCACCTTTTATTCTGTTCTCAGGGTTTCAACCGGGTTTACCATCGAAACCCTGAATGCATACAACCCCGCTATTAAAAGCGCAATACACATAGTACCGGCACCTGCCAGTAAAAATATGTCTAGTCCGATCTTGGTGCGGTACGCAAACTGATTGAGCCAATTTTGTGTTGCCAGGTAAGCAGGAAGGAAAGACAAACCAATGGCTACGCATATCAATAGTATAAATTCACTGGATAATAAGATCACCAGACCACCGGGGTGAGCTCCCAGAACCTTACGAATACTGATCTCTTTTAAGCGCTGATGACCAAGTAATGACGAAAGCCCCAGCAACCCTAAAGCAGCGATTGTAACGGCCAGAATAGTGAAGAACAAGGACAATTTTCCAGCTCTTATTTCACTATCATAAGTCCGCTTGAATTCTTCATCCAGAAAATAATATTCGTAGGGATAAACCGGATCGAAGTCTTCATATACATTTTTTATCTCCTCAACAGCATCGATTACCATCCCGGGTTGGGTGCGGACAAAAAGTAAGTGGGTATATTTAGGTGACAGCCTGATGACAGCGGGTTCAATTTCATTATAAAAAGAGGACAAATGAAAATCCTTTACCACACCAATTATCTCTCCGGTCTCAGCCCCCCCGACACTCATACTTTCACCCAAGGGATCATCAAAACCCATTCTTTGCTGCATTTTTTGATTAATGAGGTAATTCCGATTATCAGACCCAAAATCCGGATCAAAATCACGGCCATCAATCAATTCCAATCCGAGAGCTTCGGCAAAGTCATAGTTGACCGTGAGTACATGAATTTCCTGCTTTTCATTTTCATCTGACCCACGCCATCTGTAGTTGTGTGTACCACTGGATATCTCCAGCGGAGTTGAGCTACCGGCTGATACTGATTTTATCGATGGGAGCTTAAGTAATTCCTGTTTCATGCGATCATAGTTATCACGGATCTTATGTTCCATTTCCAGGTAAATCACATTTTCCCGGTTTAAACCCAGGTTTTTTGTCTGAATGTATTTCATCTGCCGGAATACGGTAATACTGCCAGTAATCAACAGCATGGAAATCGATAACTGGAAAACGACCATGGCTCTACGCAATAACAAGGTGGATTTGTTAATCCGGAATATTCCTTTCATTGCCTTTAAAATACTGGTAGACGAAAGAAGAACAGCCGGATAAAGACCACCGGTGATCGCAGTCAATAGGAAAATACCGGTAAATAGTAACACATTTGTCCCATCAAGATCGGATAGCTGTATTTCTTTATTCATCAACTCATTGAAAACTGGCAAAGTCAGGATCAAAACGACAATCGATAGCAGGAAGGCGATAAATACGAGGGAAGCGGATTCAGCAATAAACTGGTTGATTAGGGAATATTTTCCTGCTCCTATCGCTTTACGTACTCCAATCTCCGTTGATCTTTTCATAGACCGGGCAATAGTAAGATTGATAAAGTTTACGGAAGCAATCAGAATTAAAAGAAAAGCCACGATCGAGAAAATACGGATATAGTATCCTATATGGTTATCCATTAGCACCCCTTCATTAAATGAAGCCTTAAGGTGTTGGGCCGTGTAAGGAGATAGAAAAAGATCGCTGCGAAAACCTTCAATATGTTCATTCTGGATATGCCTGATCTTATGGCTCAGATCCAATGGATCAACATCGTCGAAAGTGCGCAGGTACAAATAGAAATTGCTATTGGACCATGAGTAATTCCCTTCGTTGGATTCAATATATTCCTTGATCGGAGTCACAAAATCAAATTGTAGACTTGAATTATGGGGAATTTTTTCATATACTCCGGAAATGTTGAAATCACTCTGATTATTTATCGTGATGGTTTTTCCAATAACGGAGGTGCTCTGCCAATTTTCACCAAAGAATTTTTCTGCCAAATCCGATGAGATCACAATAGAGTTAGGATTATCCAAAATATTATCTGGATTTCCTGATATCAATCCCCAGGAGAATATTTCAAAGAATTTTTGGTTGGCATAGTAGCCCCGTGTCCTTAATTTTTGGTGGTCGTGTTTTAGCACCCTGATTTGCGGGGAACTGGTTATGGCAAGGGCTTCGATTTCCGGGTACTTTTGATCCAGGACATCCACAAGCGGATAGGTAATGGAATTCTGCACATAGTGATCATTGCCGATCTGCACATTGCGCAGTACCTGGTATAGGTTTTCATTATTCAGGTGAAAGCGGTCGAAGCTCATTTCATCCCTAACCCATATCGTAATATACAGGGCTGCAAGAATACCAAGAGTAAGGCCAAGAATATTGATCATCGAAAAACCCACATTCTTACGGATAGTCCGGATGGAAATGATAAAATTATGTCTTAGCATGATGGTGGTGTTTTGCAGAACATTGAATTTGGTCGTTCGAATAATTCCGGATCTAAATAATGACAGAACCTGGATTGTAAATTTCCATTTTGCTTTCTTGATGCCTGTTTTTTCAATATCATTCTTGAACCTCTCCAATAGATCTCCTTCGATATCTTCCATTATTTCCGGTCGACAAAACCAGCGAAAAAAAACGATTGCCCAGCAGGGAGGTTTAATATTTTTGGATCGATTTGTCACCGACAAGATTATTTTAGATAAAATCTCCGATCCTCCCGGTTAAGGGAAGATCAGAGAATCATAATCTACAGCCACGTAGATTCATAAAAGGGAGAGGACTTTTCATACCTATTAATATTTGTAATCCAATGCTATTCTCGGTATGGCATTCCAAAGGTCCTGCCGCATATCCCGCGTTTCCTGAAGGACTTTCTGTCCATATTTGGTGACCATAAAGTAGCGTTTTCGTTTACCTCCCCGTTCAGGTGTTGCCTCGCCAAATTCCGATATGAGAAAGCCTTTCTTTTCCAACCTTCGCAGTACGGTTTGGAGCGCCCCGATACTGACTTTGCGATCCAATCGTTTTTCGATTTCGTCCAGAATGGCAATGCCGTACGCTTTTCCGTATAGAATGGCTACCGTCAGCATGACCACTTCTTCAAATTCTCCCAGATGATGCTTGCTCATAATGTATATTTACCTTAAATGTAGTTATAATTTATAAAAACTACATGTGAGATATAGAAAGGACGGATGGAAGTGGGGAAAGGTTGCAGGGCGGAGCAAAAAAGTGGATTCTTGGATCCGGGAGCTCCACAGCAGAGTGCTGACCGACACGAAGAAGGAACCTGAGAAACCATTTGAGAAAAAGAGCAGAGACGGGACGCAGAGATCCTGGAGCCTTACATGGGACCTGGCTCCAGGATCCATTGGAGCTTTAGCTGATCGTTTCGGGTACCGTCTGGTCGTCTGGATTTCATGCCTGGGGTTCCGTTTGGCTCCCGGATCCGTCGGTACTGTCTGACTCCCGAATCCATCGGGCATGCCTGGCTCCTGGATCCGATCTATTGACCAGTCACCAGAATTTTTGTCATCTGCCGTGGCTTTCCCTGCCTATCACTCAGCAGCAGATAAACGTACTGAGTACCATTTACATCCGGAATCTGTATTCGTTTCCCGGAGAGCTCTCCGGTCGAAAGAATTTTCCCTTCGGCGGAGATCCACTGAAAAGAATATACATTCGATAGCTCACCCTTCACAAAGACATCTTCACTCGCCGGATTGGGATAAATCAACAGCGATTCGACATGAATTAAATCCCTGGATGGTGTCAGATTGACCATTGAATAATAGTAGTGCGTTTTCCAGTCCGGGACTTCTATGGCTCCGGCATAGGTAAAGTTTTTGACCGATAATATCAGGCTGTCGGCAAGTCCTCGACCGGACCCATCCGTATAGGTATATTCCAGTCTGGATGTGGGGATCAACTCGTTGGAAATAAAATCGTGGAATGAAATCCGGCTTTCCGACAAATAACCATCGTCGTTTGGAGTACGGTCAATGCTAAGGGAAGGAGCCCAGGATTGCGTTTGTACGTCCCACGTGTCAAACCTTGAGAGGATTGGAAAACGCTGCGGATCGTAAGCAAATGTATCCCGGCTGCGGGGCAGGAATTCCAGACTGCTCAGGTCATAACGATACCGGGTCTGGCTGACCAGATTTTGAGAGGAGTCGTACCTGTACTCGACCAGCGATGAATAGAGGTAAATGCGGGCAAATCCAAACCACTGGTAGTTGGTGTCACTCCGGGCCTGATCAGATTCATCATGCACGGAAACCGTCGAATCTACAATGACCCAGTTCATTAAAGACGAATCCCACTTTGACTGCAACCGGTAGGTCTTGCCTGATTGCAGACCACCCCGCCGGGTTTGGGTCTGGTTTACCCATTCGCCAGGGTTGTCATCCCAATCCTGGCTTACGGTTTCTTCCGGTTCCTTTCCGGGACCATAACGGTTGATCATTCGCATACTCGGTTGCCATAACTGTCCGGAATAGACCCAGTTAGTTATCGTATCAGGCAGTGAACCCTGGTATGATTGGGTAATGCGCGACTGGAATTCCCACTGACTTCCGGCCAATGACCAGCTTTGTTCCGTCTTTTCAATTTCTTTTCCTTCCGGATCATAGGTAAAAATCGTCTTCAGGGAAGGTACCGTATCTCCACTCAGGTAATCGAACCGGCAAATCGAATCCAGCGTAAAACGGGTCTGTGATTTCGCTGTCAGTCCGGACATAAACAGAAGAGCTAAACACCCGATTATTGACCCATTTTGCATTTGGTCGAATTTGGTGATTACTAAATTAAGGATTATTCTTCCATTGGGGTTGCATTGAGTTTCATCCGATTCCTGTCGTCTTTGATCGATGCCGCCACCTTCTTCTTCTAAGTTTCAGGGTCTATCTACGAAAAACTTCGTTTTTCTGGTTATTTTTATGGGTACTACCTCGACGAGAAGATTCTGATTTAGCCATTTCAAAGAATTGTGTGATGCTGAAAAATTACTGGCGGATGGCCATCCGTGGGTTTCGTCGCCAACCCGGATATGCCCTGCTTAATATCCTGGGACTCACTGTTGGGGTAGCGGCTACCCTGTTTATCCTGCTCTATATCTCGACCGAGCTTCGGTTTGACCGGTTTCACGAAAAGCGTGATCGAATTTACCGCGTTTCGTCCGACATCACTGAGCCCGACGATGCTTTTCGCTGGGCAGTGACCCAGACTCCGCTGGGCAGGCAACTGAAAACGGATTTTCCCGAAGTGGAACAATTTACCCGGTTCATTCCCAACGGCCGGACTCAACTGCAGCACGGTGAAAAAATGTTCTTTGAAGAGGATGTTTATCTGGTCGATTCCACGGTTACCGAAGTGTTTACCTTTGATTTTCTGGAAGGTGATGCTTCCCGGGTTTTATTTGAACCCAACTCCATTGTTTTATCCAAAAGCGTAGCAGACCGAATTTTTGGTACGCAGAACCCGATCGGAGAGATTCTTAAATCTCCGGGTCAGGAAGACTACAGGGTCACAGGAGTCTACCGGGATTTTCCGAGATACTCGCATCTCAGACCGGCTGTTATGGTTTCTACCAGCGGGGTGGAGGGGCTGATGAATCCGGGTCCCAATTCCTGGGGAGGGTTTGGCATATATACGTATGTCCTGTTGAAGGAAGGAACCGATCCTATGGCTTTTCAGGAGAAATTGAGTGAAATCATCAGGAATTATGTTGCCGTTATTTTTGATCAGTTTGATATCAAAATCAAATACGAATTGATCGGTTTGACCGACATCCATCTGAAATCCGATTTTGAAGGAGAGCCCGAACCGGTGGGAGAGATGGGGTTCATTTATATTTTTGGGGCAGTTGCCTTGTTTATGCTGCTGATTGCCTGCATCAATTATATGAATCTCGCAACCGCCAGGGCTACCAGGAGAGCGATGGAAGTGGGTATCCGGAAAGTCCTGGGGTCGGAAAGAAGGCAACTGGTCGGCCAGTTTTTATCAGAATCGCTGATATTTTCCCTTTTTGCCCTGGTCTTTAGTTTTGCGCTGGTCTTTCTTTTATTGCCGGTTTTTAATCAGGCTTTTGATCTGGATCTGTCCCGGTCGCTTCTTTTTTCACCCGGCATAGTAATGGGTGCCGTCCTCATTTTACTGGTGACCGGTATTTTGGGAGGTAGTTATCCCGCCTTTTATTTATCCGGTTTTCGTCCGATTACTGTACTCAAAGGCAAACTGGCCAAAGGTACCGGAAATCCGCAGTTGCGAAGAGTGCTGGTCACCGTGCAGTTTGCCATTACGTTATTTATGATTATCGGTACCGGCATTATTTATGACCAGATGAATTATTTACGAAATAAAGAGTTGGGGTTTGATAAAGAGCATTTATTGACTTTCAGCCTTCAGAGCCGGGAAGATCGTGATAAATATCAGGTATTGCGTCAGGAGCTCTTGCAAAATCCAAAAATTACCGGAGTCGCCTCTGCATCCACAACACCAGGCAATGGCTTTGGTAAAAATGTCATGAGTGTGGAAAACTCAGCCGGGGTGATTGATGATTATGGCGTCGATAATTATGCCGTCGATTTCGAATTTTTTGAAACGATGGATATTCCCTTCGTTGCCGGACGCAATTTTAGTCGTGACTTTGGCACCGATAGTACGCTGGCGGCTATTGTCAATGAGTCGATGGTCAAACGAATGGCCTGGGATGATCCAATTGGTAAACGCATTCAGTTTCAGGGCAACGACACCCTGCCTTTTGCCCGGGTGATTGGGGTCGTTAAAGATTTTCACCAGCAATCCCTTTACGAGCCGATTTCACCCCTGGTCTTTGTACCCCGTTTTGATAACGGAAGGGTACATGTGCGAATGAATCCGCAGTCTTCATCAGAATTATCGGCACTCATTGCCCATGTCGAAAGAGCATGGACCGGTATTTTTCCCGGGGCACCTTTCGAATATGAATTTGTTGATTCGGCCTTTATGGAATTGTATCATGCCGATCAGGTAAGAGCCCGTATTTTTACCTTATTCAGTGTACTGATGATTTTAATTGCATGTCTTGGATTGTTGGGACTTGCTTCGTTTACCGCCGAACAGCGTACCAAAGAAATTGGTGTCCGGAAAATACTGGGCGCAGAAACTTCCAATATTGTGGTATTGCTGACCCGTAACTTCGTTTTGTTGGTGGCCCTGGCCAGTATACCGGCTTTTATCGCCGCCTGGTATTTTATGAACAAGTGGCTGGCTACTTTTTCCTACCATGCGAATCTCAACTACTGGCTCTTTGCTATGGCTTTACTGATTGTCATCCTGATCACGGTGCTGACCACCGGTTTCCATGCCGTGAAAGCCGCAGTTCGCAATCCGGTGGAGGCACTAAGGCAGGAATGACATCCGATAATCTGGGTGCTTTTCTACCGGATACCTGAGGCTGAGCACCGTCGATGTATGATTCAGCATCGGGGAGTCTCATTTACGGCTGGTGTTATTAGTTTTGATATCCTGCTGAAAAGACTAATTTAGTTATCCCTGAGAGGGATGATTAAAACGACGCATGGCTTTTCAGCAAAATGGTGAAGATCTGTCCCGCCGGAGATTTATCAGGCAGGCCGGTTGTCTGGTGATTGGATTCAATCTGAGGCCTTTAATACCCGGTTCTGGGTTTGGTTTTGACCAGGACCCTGAATTGCCGGGCAGTTTAAGCCGGTATCCGGGCATCGATTCCTGGCTGGAAGTTCTCGCCGACAACCGGATACGGGTTTTTACCGGTAAGATCGAATTGGGACAGGGAATTACGACGGTGATCCGTCAGGTAGCCGCTGAAGAACTCCATTGCGAACTGGTCCAGGTAGAAGTGGTCATGGCAGATACCGGACGCACCCCCAATGAAGGTTATACTGCCGGAAGCGGTTCGGTCAAGGCCAGCGCCATGGCAGTGCGTCATGCTGCCGCAGCTGCCAGGGAAGAGCTCTATCGGTTGGCTTCCGAAAAGACCGGTCATTCCATCGATGATCTGATACTGGACAATGGTCGGGTGAAAGATCGGCGGGGCCGTATTTCGTTTGCAGTGTCGGAACTACTTGAAGGAAAGCGGTGGCAGAAGGAAGTCACCCTTCCGGTCAAACTGAAACCCAAAGATCAATACCGTTATGTCGGTAAGCCGGTGCCCAGTGCCGATCTTCCGGGGATTGTCAGCGGCAATCCATTTTTTATTACGGATCTGCGGTTCCCCGGCATGTTGCATGCCCGGGTATTGAGGCCACCAGCCTATGCGGCAAAATTGCTCAGTTTGGACCGCGATGCCATTAATAAAGGTTTGGCCGGAGGGCTGCAACTGGTGACCGATGGACAGTTTATTGCCGTGGTTGGACCTGATGAATACGAGGTCATCCAGAGTGTGAAGCTGGTTTCACGGCATACGGAATGGTCGATACCGCAAAATCTTCCAGGTCAGGCCACGCTGAAGGAAAATCTGGCTGACATGGTTACCGGTCATGAGCCTGTGATAGAAGTTGGTGATTCGGATGTCGTTCGACAGTCCCTTAAAACGTTCACCGGATCGTATTTCAAACCGTACATCATGCACGCTTCGATGCAGCCGGCATGTGGCATTGCCCGTTATCAGGAAGGCCAACTCGAGGTCTGGACCCATAGCCAGGGGGTATTCCCCTTTAGAGCGGCCCTGGCTTCCATGTTAAATATGAAAGAAGAAGATATCCGGGTCACCGGCGTACCGGGTGCCGGCTGTTTTGGTCACAATTCATCAGACGACGCAGCCGCTGATGCCGCCATTATAGCCAAAGCGCTACCTGGAAGATACATCCGGGTACAATGGAGCCGTCAGCAGGAAAATCAGTGGGAAGCCCTGGGATGTGCCATGCGGATGGACATTCAAGCCGGGCTTTCGTCAGAAGGTGCGATCATATACTGGAATGCGGAAGTATGGACCGATTCACACAGTACCCGGCCCAATGCCGATGCCGGTACCCTCTTGCCTGCCCGGCATCTGGAAACTGCCACCAATCTGCAAAACCGGGGTTATCTGGGGGGTGGTCACCGTAACGCAGATCCTTACTACAGCGTCGCCAATAAGCAAATCGTAGCTCACTTCTATGAAGGTCCGTTGAGGGTATCTTCACTGCGGAGTCTGGGAGCCTACGCCAATATTTTTGCCATTGAATCCATCATGGATCAAATGAGTGAACATCTTAGAATGGATCCCCTGGATTTCCGGATCAAAAACCTGGCTGATCAGCGGGCCATAGAGGTGATCAGCAGGTTGAAAGAACTGACCCGGATGATTCGGCCGGCTGCCAACGAGGGTCTGGGTTGTGCTTTTGCCCGCTACAAGAATAACGATGCCTACTGCGCGGTTGCCGTACATACCGGTATGGACCCGGATGGAGAAATCAGTCTGCAGAAAATGTGGGCGGTGGTCGATGCGGGTGAGATCATGAATCCCGAAGGACTAACCAAACAGGTGGAAGGTGCCATGCTCCAGGCCGCCAGTTGGACCCTTATGGAGGAAGTCCTGTTCGATCAGCAGCATATTGTATCGGATGATTGGCTGAGCTATCCGGTGTTCCGTTTCCGGGATATCCCCGCTGTGGAAGTAGTGCTGATCGACCGGCCGGAAGAACCTGCACTGGGCGGAGGGGAAGTGGCGGTGATTCCGGTTCCGGCTGCCATTACCAACGCCATTTACCGGATCACCGGACAACGGATTTATGATTTGCCGGTAAAAGGTTAAACCTCCAGTAAGTAGCCTTTGCCCCTAACATTTGTGATCTGGACGGAGTCCAGTGCCCTCAGTTTTTTTCTCAAACGGGAAATAAAAACATCGAGGCTTCAACCGGTAATGACTCCAACAATTGCCCAGATTTCGCTGATGAGAAAATCTCCTTCAACGAGATGATTGGCTTTAGGGCACCTCTAAATACCTCTGAAATTAGGGAAATTCAAAAAGAACCAAGCGAGACGAGGCATCGCGAAGGAGCCTAGCCGGAGCTAAGTGA
>CAYRYD010000086.1:139-13025 GCA_964428345.1 uncultured Saprospiraceae bacterium
ATTTGTAGAAAATATTCATTATTTCGATTCCAATAACAATACTTTTTATGTTGCGGATTTTTTATCCTACCTCAATATACCCCTTCTCACTCAGCCCTTCATAATTCATAATTCATAATTTATAATTAATAATTTCCACCCCTGATTATTGATTATTGATTTGTAGAAAATATTCATTATTTCGATTCCAATAACAATACTTTTTATGTTGCGAATTTTTTATCCTACCTCAAAATACCCCTTCTCACTCAGCCCTTCATAATTCATAATTAATAATTAATAATTTCCACCCCTGATTATTGATTATTGATTTGCAGAAAATATTCATTGTTTCGAGTCCAAAAAAGCACTATTCATTTTTCGTCTTCCTTTTCGGATCTAAAAATATCCATATCACTCAGTACTCTATAATTAATAATTAATAATTAATAATTTTCCTTCAACGATTATTGATTTGTAGAAATATTTATTTTTTTTTTCGATATCAATACCAACTCTATGCATTTTACCGATTTCCTTTTTAACTCAAGTACACCTACTTTGCACCACTACAATTAATAATTAATAATTCTACAAATCTTCTCATCTCCGACTAGTAATTATTGATAAACTTCCACTCTAAACTGTAAACTGTAAACTGTCACGTACCCATAATATGCTCATCAGGCTCCTCTTCCTGCTCCTCTTCTCCGGTGGGCCGTTCACGCCACCAGGTCGCCAGCGAACCACCTGAAATATTCATCCAGGGTCCGAATACGGCCGGCGCCAAACCCACGGTAGCTACTTTTCCCATTTCCAGCGCAATGCCGGAAGCCAGGCCACCATTCTGCATGCCCACTTCGAGGGCAACCGTGCGGCAGTCTCTTTCCGGTAACCGGAACAACCGGGCTGCATAGTAACCCAACAAATAACCCAGGCCATTATGTAAAATGGCAGCGACAATCAATGCCAGACCAATGGTCAGAAGGCTTTCACGGCCTGCCGCCGTGATGATGGTAATGATCACTGCAATACCAGTCATCGACAATAAAGGCATGGCATCATCCAGCCATTTCACCTTTCCGTGAAAAAAATAATTGAATATCAGTCCGCCGATGATCGGAATAATGACAATTTTTATAATACTCCACATCATCGACCAGAATTCGATCGGCACATACTGGGCGGCCAGCCACTTCATGAGCAAAGGTGTCATGATGGGTGCGATGAGTGTCGCCACCGCAGTCAGTGTCACCGACAATGCCACATTGGCTTTGGCCAGATACGACATAACATTGGAAGCCAGACCACTTGGTGATGAACCGATCAGAATGACTCCGGCTGCAATTTCGGGTGGAAAACCAAACACACTTGCCAGGGTGAAACCCACAATGGGCATGATGGTAAATTGGCATAGAATACCGATACCCACACTTTTGGGCATTTTGATCACCCCGATAAAGTCCTGAATGCTCATAGCCGTTCCCATGCCAAACATGATCAGCTGGAGCAGGGGCACGATCAGGTTCGACATTCGAAAAGTGCCAATCTGCTGGAATGGCCCGGGATGAAACATTGAGAGGACCACCGCTCCAAAGATGATGATGCTGTACGAAAATCCTTTCAGAAAAGGATGCTGACGCAAAGCAATGGCCAGAAACAATAGGAAGGTAAATATGGGAATTCCCAGTTTCCCTTTATCACCGGTAAAAAACATGACCGCTGTCACCAACAGGGCAGCCAGGCTGACCCATCCCGATATTCTGTAGATTCTTTCCAATTTGATATTACTTTTCAAATCATGTAAAATTCCTTTGAAATCCGGTAACCAATGAAAAATCCTGAGCATAAATGGGTCGTTTGACCACCACCCCCGGATCTTTACTTTTCCAGATTTGACATCCGTCTGGTCGTCATTGCCTGATTAATTCTCCCATACCGGACGGCTGATACCATTAAGATCCCAGACTACCGTTCCTGCTCTCAGGGTCAGTTCACACACCAGCTTCTGATTTCCCTTTACCTTCCAGCCTCTCACATCCACAAATCCAAAATCCCCGTTCTCCAGTTTGAGTATTGCCACATCGGCTTCTGCACCAGGAGTCAGATGGCCGAGTTCCGGACGGTTTATAACCTGAGCCGGCTTCCAGGTGCTGGCGGCAATCACTTCCTCCATGGTCAAACCGAGATAAAGGCATTTGGACATCACATTGAGTATATCCTTCATGCCTCCGTTCATACTTCCCGTATGTAAATCAGTGCTGATGGTATTGGGTTTGAGCCCCTGCTGAACCGCCGGGATCGCCTGATCCCAGAAAAAACTTCCACCTCCATGACCGACATCCATGATGATACCCCGCTTCTGGGCCTCAAAAACGAATGGCCTGACTTTACGGGTGGTGACATCTACAATAGGTTCGCGTTTACCAACCATGGCATAGCAGTGGGTAAAGATATCCCCCGGCCGTAGTTTGTCAAAAAACAGGGTCTGAATGGAAAGTGGGGGATCATTGCCACCAAAATCCACCATCACCGGAATACCAGCCATTTCACCAGCTTTTACCGCCTGTTCGACCGGAGTCCATTCCGGACCACTGTAGTGCGCTACCTTGATGCCGACAATATACTCGGGATGTGCCTGGGCTTCCATGGCCGTCAGCTTGGCATCCATATCGGCAAGATTCTGTTCGACCGCTCCACCGGCCATCCCCGAACCTACGATGTTTAAAAAGGAAAGTACCCTGGTTTTCGAATGATCAATGGTCTGGGACTTGAATGTCCTGAAGTTCCTCCAGCCTGCTCCACCAACATCCACCGCTGTGGTGACACCCACCCGGAAAGTAAATCCGTCCGGAGGTAAGGCCGTAAAGCTATTGGCCAGGTAATTGTCGGGTACAGTACCGTGAAAGTGATGCCCGTGAATATCAATCAATCCTGGTACCACATACAAACCCTTCGCATCGATCACCCGGAAGGCGTCCGTTCCCAGGTCTGCAGCCACCGCCAACACTTTTCCATCATCGATCGACACGTCCATAATCCCGTCGATCCCGTTCTTCGGATCAATGACATGACCCCCCTTAATAATTAAATCCACCTCCTGTGCACCCATAATCAATGGCATGACCAGAAACCAAGTCAACAAGTATCGCAATCTCATTTATAAAAAATTTAAAATATTAATTTCTCATTCTCAGGTGAAAAGACCGGCCGGGGTGTTCTGAGCGAAATTGCTCAAAGGCTCCGCGGTCCTGCAGTGTCACATAACATGTTCTGCCGTCTTTACCACCAAAAGTAATGTTGGAAGGCTTCTTGCCCTGGAGGATCACCTCCCGGATCAACTCGCCGGTGGGGTTTAATATCGCGATAGTGCCCTTTCCGTGGCGGGTAATAAACAGATTGCCCTGATTGTCACAGCGCATACCATCCATTCCGAAATCCGGAAATTGATGCAGGAGTGTTTTATTGGATATATTGCCACTGTCTGAAAGGTCATAGCGCCATACAGTGCGCTGCACGCTTTCATTGACGTAAAGATGTTTCTCATTGGAACTGACCTCGATGCCATTGGTAGTTCCCATATCCTTTTCCAGGAGGTGTACACTACCATCGGTGTTGATTCGCCACAGTTGACCGGTACCTTCCTTCCAGTTGGGATCGCTGGCAAAAAGGGTTCCATCACTCCGGATGGCAAGGTCATTGGGCTGATTCATCGCATCACTGTGAGCATAGACTTCAATATTACCGGTAGTACGGTCAATCTTGAGTACGTTGTGACCCGTATAGTCGGCAACAAACAGATCACCCAGGTCATTGCACCGAATGCCATTGCCAATGCTTCCTTCCGGAAGTTTTACAAACAAATAACAACGGCCTTCCTGATCGACGGCTCCGATGGTACCCTCGGTATTGAAGTTTACGGCGTAGATCGTCCCATCCACATATGCGGGTCCCTCGATACCACTGGTAAACAAACCCTCAGCGGTAAAATCCGTGGCAACATAGAGCTCTTCGGCGACCCTCGTATCCGTCTGATCTGATTTTGGCTTGCACCCCAAGATTTGCAACGACAGGGTCAATACCACGGCAATGGTCATTGTCCTCTGATCAATACAAAAGTTGGTAAGCAAACCCATGATCGGATAAATTTACCCAAAATCCCATGATTTAAAAGTTCAGGGTCGGTTTTTTGAAAAAATCATCCTTCAGAAGTTAAAAAGGCCATAGAGTATTCTGCCAGGGAGGCTTCATTTCCCCTGGAATTCCGAGCTCCGGATTAATTTCCAAAGATTCTTTTGGTCACCCCCGGGAATTCGTTGTATTATCAGAGGAACGCAGATCCTGTTGTCTATAGAATCTTTTCAAATGCCTTTTTAACTGCCAAAAACGCAGTAACCCGATCATCAGGAGAATCCCGCTCAACACCAGTGCCAGGTGTCCCAGATACCGGAGATTTTTAAAGTCCTCCAATCCAATCAATGCAAGCCCACCCAACAAGAGGTATAAAGCCGTCCGGACATAGGCCAGCAGGGTTCGTTCATTAGCCAGCCTGGTCCTCTCCATAGCCAGATGATCCCGTAAAATGATGGCCTCCCGGGTTTCATAATCATTCGTAAACTGAACTACTTTTCTTAATTGTACGCCCATTTTAGTCACTATTTCTCATCAGGGTTGCTTAAACTCGAATCTATCTGCAGTTGGAACAGCACATACGGTCATCATGTTCAAAGAAAATTGTTGGTGGAAGGACATTCAGGTTCGTCGATCAGGAATTTCTTGAGAATTGTTCTATCTCTTACCACCCAATCATCCATACAATACGTCAACCGATCTCAGACGATCTCTCTACCGGGTACTTCTTCTTAAAGATACCGGCTATGGTTTTTCCCATCACATCGATACCCTCAATGGTTTTAATCAGGGACGGGTTCGTTAGATCGATTTTATCCCTGTTGGTCCTTGTTTCCTGCATCGGATAGACCAGGATAAAATTGTTGCCATCAAAGTACTTACGAAGATAAACAGACACCATACTCATCGAATGATGATAAGAAGGAGCATGCTTTCTGCTCATCACAATAATCAGATTATCATCGATGCTCACATCTTTGGATAAAATCAGAAAATCATTCCAATCGTCAAATAATCTGAATTCAGCTTCAATCGGATGTTGTTCATTGATTTTCCTGATAATATCCAGCGTTGGTTCGGAAGAGTAAAAAACCACTCTGGCTCCCGTGTTAAAACCAATATTCCAAATCTTGGCAAGCCAGAATGAAAATCCGGTCTCATATTCCGCATGTTCCGGAACAACGACGATATGTCTTTTGATCGTTGAGATCGGCTGCACCGGCTTATAGACGAAAGTGGTAATATTGCTCCGGTTCAGGATTCCCTCTGTCAGCAGTCCCAGGAATGTATCGGTGATCCCCTTTTTTTCGTGAAGCCCCAGTAAAAGATCAGTGATATTCTGCTCTTTGATGACATTGGAAACCCCGCTTAATATATCGGAATCATACCGTAAAAGACCAGTCAACTCGACATCTCCTGCCGAAGCAAGAATTTCTGCCTGTTCGAGAATTTTCTTGGCATTTCTTTCGGTATCAGTATCGGATGACTCGGGATTGACCACATTCAGCGCAAAGAGGTTTCGAAGGTTTCCTTTATTCTTAATGATCATGCTCAGGTTAAGCAGCTCCTCAATGGTCCTTGGATTATTTACGAGAATTAATATTTTCTCGAGATTAACTATCTTGTCATCACTGGTTTTGCTTTGCAATGCAACGTTCTTGGCACCTCTTTCCGTGGCAAATGATGCGATCGTACACGTTACTAAAATCATGATAATAGTGCCATTTAAGATAGCGTCATTTAACAACCTCACGGGTGAGCCATCACTATCAGTACCGATAATTATATTATAACCTACCAGGACCGCAGCCAGCGTTGCTGCTGCCTGGGCATTGGTCATTCCAAATATTAGTCTCCGTTCATCCACACTGAATTTAAACGTTTTCTGAGTGAGCCAGGCAGCAATAAATTTGCTCACTGTAGCTATGACCGATATAACCACAGCCACCTTAATCGTTTCATAACTGCTGAAAAAAGCCCGGTAGTCGATCAGCATACCGACACCAATCAGAAAAAACGGTATAAAGATGGCGTTCCCGACAAAGTCAATCCGATTCATCAAAGGTGAAGTACGGGGAATCAAACGGTTCAAAGCCAGCCCCGCGAGGAAGGCGCCAATGATCGCTTCGATACCGGCCACCTGCGACAACACCGCTCCCAGGAATACCATAGTAAGTACAAAAATATATTGAGAAACATTGTCGCTAAATTGCTTGAAAAACCACCTGGCGATTACCGGAAAAACAAACATGATGATCAGAAAAAAGATTAAGAAGGAGATGACCAGTCTGATCCAGAAGCTCTGACTTATATCACCTGAAGTCATGCCAACAATGACAGCGAGTACCAGCAGGGCGAGCACATTGGTTATCAGAGTACTCCCCACCGATATATTCACTGCTATATTCCTTGTAATTCCCATCTTACTTACAATGGGATAGGTAATCAGGGTATGCGAAGCAAACATACTGGCCAACAAAATTGCAGTCATCATGGAAAATCCAAGTACATACAAAACAACGATCGTGCCCAGGATCATCGGGATAAAAAAACCGTAAAGACCCAATACGGTACTTTTCCAGACATTCTTCTTGAAATCATTCATGTCGATTTCCAGCCCGGCCAAAAACATGATATATAACAAACCTGCTGTACCTGACAGAATGATACTACTATCCCTGACAATCAGATTTATACCATAGGGACCAATTACCGCTCCGGCAATAATGAGACCGAGTAATTGGGGTATTTTTATCTTTTCTGTCAGGATCGGTACAAATAAAATAATGCATAGAATTAACAAAAATTTCAAGACCGGATCTGCCAGCGGTAAGGAAATAATAAAAACGGAATCTAGCATAAAAAATGATGTTTGTCCTTCATCGATATCCTAATTCAATCATTCCATAAACTTGCGATCATGACAAGCAGAGAATCGATGTGATAATCATGGACGAAAATAGCATTTTTGGCCAAGGGTCTGACGCTAAGTTCTTCCTGCAACTGCCGCTTGCCGTTATTTCGATTTATGGTTTCCGCTGATCAATGGCTGGTACCCCTCCACAAAATAAGTGGTCCGTCCTCCAAGTTTTATTTTTCTGACAACACCCTTACCTTCAGTATCCCCGGCTTTTTCATTGCGCCATTTCCAAAACCAGTCTTCCGGATAGACCTTGTGGTACGCATCTTTCTCGCAGGCCTTCCGGAGAATTTCCTGCATGAAATGATGAATTCGCTTCAACTGATCTCGCGACAATGCACCAGCATGGGATGCAGGGTGAATCCGGGCCTGATAACAAATTTCATCGGCATACAAATTGCCTATTCCCGCTATCCGCCGCTGATCCATCAACAGGATCTTGACGGGAGTTTGCCGTCCTTCACAGAGCGTCTGAAAATCACTGAACGTTATCGCCAGGGCATCGGTACCCAGCCTGATCTGCCGCAAATATTGTTCCCGGTCTTCAAGCACCAGGATATGCGAAAACTTTCGCAAATCAGCATATCCAAGGATGAGCTGATTGGCAAACCGGATCCGGAAACGCTCGTATTTTGGCTGGTCTTCCGGGTTGAAATAATATTCCAGATCACCGGTCATACCGAGATGAAACAGGATATTGATACCGTTGTCCAGGATAGCAAAGAAGTACTTACCCTGTCGATAGGTGTCTACAAACGTTCTGCCGATCAAAGTCCTTTCAAATTCTTCCGGACTCACATTGCGGATAATTTTAGCATCATGGACTTCGACGCCGGTTATTGGCAGATGGAGGACGGTAGCTTCGAATGCTTTTTTGACGGTGTTGACTTCGGGAAGTTCAGGCATCTGATGACTTTACTCTTTTCGAAACAGTGATACTGTTCAATTGTTCAGCACGGCGAAGGAGCCCTTCGTTGACACGGATTGGGCCTATCATTAAGCGTTATCCAGGACTCAATTTTTCCCATAATAAGCAAACATATTATTAGTACTTTTAAGACATCGCTCTTTCTTCCAATCTAAATACAATGAAAATCGCAGTTATCGGAGCGGGAATCTGGGGAACCAGCACAGCTTATTATCTTCGAAAACAAGGTGCTGATGTCCACTTGATCGATATGGGAGGACCGGGAAATGTCCGTTCCGGATCGGGTGGTGCCTCCCGGATCATCCGGTTGGTTTATGGTCCGGACGAAATCTATATTACTTTGACCGCCCGATCATTTGAGCTCTGGTCTGAAATCTTTGAAAATCAGCACGGAGGATATTACGAAGAAACCGGGCTGATCTGGCTGTTTAACGAGGATGACGCTTCATACGCCCTCGATTCGAAGACAAAGATTGGGGAACTTGGATTTGAGTTGGAAGAAATTGATCTCCATGATGCCACCCGGGCGTACCAGCAAATATCTTTTCATGGTATCAGTCGTGTCTTTTTTGAAGATAAGGCAGGTATTCTTTCATCCAGCAAATGTTGCGAACTGATGGCAAGCAGATTCCGTCAGGCTGGCGGGCTGTATCATCAGGGTTATGCTACCGTAGCCCGGAACCCGGGATTTTTACTGCAGGTCAATGGCAAAAGACTGGAAGCCGACCGCTACGTCTTTGCCTGTGGTCCCTGGACGAGGAAATTGTTTCCCCAATGGCTGGATCACTGTACTTATGTATCGCGCCAGGATGTCTACCACTTTACCGTTCCACCCGACAGACTCCGCCTTTTTGATTCCAGTCACCTGCCGGTCTGGTTGGAGTACGATCCGTCGGGTCCATTGTATTATGGCATGCCGGCTCATCTGGGTAAAGGATTCAAGATAGCTTATGATGACCGTCGCGATCTCTTTGATCCGGATCAGGATGACCGGCTTCCCGATCCCGAACGGCTCCGGCATGCACGTTCATTTACCGGTAAGAGATTCCCGTTGCTTGAAAAGGCGCCCCTGTGTTACACTGAAATCTGTCAGTATGACAACAGCCTGGACGGGCATTTCGTGATCGACCATCATCCGGAGTATGAAAATGTACTATTGATGACCGGGAGCTCAGGACATGGTTTCAAGATGGGACCAGCATTGGGAGAACTGATCACCAAACATCTTTTGAAAGGAAATCCTTTGCCGGATCAATTTAAACTTGATCGCTTTTCAAATATTTCAAGTAAACAAAGTCAATTCTTGCCGAATATTCAAAAAAAGGGGTAATTTTTTTCTTACAGAATAACTTTATGGGGTTTTCATTTCATAGACTAATAAAATAAATCCTTTGCTACAGGTCTTTTTCGTAACTTGCACCGCTTCATAAAATCATTTTTCTATCTATGTCTACACTACGCTTTAAGGCCCTGTCAGAGGCCATGAACAGAAGACCAGTCGCAGTCAGAGAAGAAGGGCAGCGCTCGGAAATTTTCGGAGCCAACATCTTCAACAAGGGCAAAATGCGGCAATTTCTTACCAAGGAGGCATACAAGAGTGTGCTTGATGCGATCGAGCATGGAACCAAGATCGATCGAAAAATTGCCGATCAGGTCGCTGCCGGCATGAAAGACTGGGCTCTTTCAAAAGGGGCAACCCATTATACACACTGGTTTCAGCCCCTGACCGGAGGTACGGCTGAAAAACACGACGCATTTTTCGAACCGGAAGAAGGAGGCGCGATTGAAAAATTTGGCGGTGGTCAGTTGACTCAACAGGAACCGGATGCCTCCAGTTTCCCGTCGGGTGGTATCCGAAACACCTTCGAGGCAAGAGGTTATACCGCATGGGATCCCACTTCGCCAGCCTTTGTATATGGTACGACCCTATGCATCCCCACGGTATTTGTATCATATACCGGAGAGGCGTTGGACTATAAAACACCTTTATTACGTGCCCTCCAGGCGGTAGATCAGGAAGCGACTTCAGTGGCCCAGTATTTTGATAAGGACGTCGAGAAGGTCATTGCGACGTTGGGCTGGGAACAGGAATATTTCCTGGTTGACCGTTCATTGGCTAATTCCAGGCCCGATATTGTGCTGGCCGGACGGACCCTGCTGGGACACTCATCGGCCAAGGGTCAGCAACTCGAAGACCACTATTTTGGATCGATACCCAACCGGGCCATGGCTTTCATGCGGGACCTCGAAATCGAGTGCATGAAACTCGGAATTCCCGCCAAGACCCGCCACAATGAAGTAGCGCCCAATCAATTCGAGCTGGCACCGATCTTTGAAGAAGTCAATCTTGCCGTTGATCACAATTCCCTTTTGATGGACATCATGGGCAAAGTGGCCTCCGCTCACGATCTGAAGGTTTTGTTGCATGAAAAACCCTTTGCCGGTATCAACGGTTCGGGCAAACACAATAACTGGTCGATGGCTACTGATACCGGGGTTAATTTGCTGGCGCCGGGAAATTCGCCTAAAAGCAACCTTCAGTTCCTGACCTTTTTTGTGACCACCATCAAAGCGGTACACCGGTATGAGGAATTATTGAGGGCATCGATTGCTTCGGCCGCCAATGACCACCGGCTGGGAGCCAATGAGGCACCGCCGGCGATTATTTCTGTCTTTATCGGAGAACAACTTTCAGCCGTTTTGGATGAGGTCGAAGGCAGTAAAGCTGATTCGGGCAAAAAAATAAGCGACACCCTGAATGTAGTCGGAAAAATTCCAGAAATTTTGCTGGACAATACCGACCGGAACCGCACTTCGCCATTTGCATTTACCGGTAATAAATTTGAATTCCGGGCGGTGGGTAGTTCAGCCAACTGCGCCAATCCTATGACGGTATTAAATACCATTGTCGCCAAGCAACTGAAGGATTTCAGGGAAAGTGTCGAAGGTCTGATCAAAGATCAAAAATTAAAGAAGGAAGACGCTATTTTGACGATTTTGCGGGAATACATTAAATCGTGCAAGGCAATACGTTTTGAAGGCGACGGCTACAGTGAAAGCTGGCAAAAAGAAGCGAAAAAACGTAAATTATCCAACAATAAGACCACACCAGAAGCGCTGAAGGTTAAAGTATCATCGGGGGCGATCAGTCTTTTTGAAGAAATGGGGATTCTGAGTGCCGTAGAATTAAAGGCCCGGCATGAAATCGAGATTGAGGAATATACCAAAAGGATCCAGATCGAAGGACGCGTTTTAGGTGATATCGCCCGCAATCACGTCATACCTACTGCCGTGAGATACCAGAATACTTTAATTGAAAACGTGCGCGGACTGAAAGAGATTTTCGCAAGAAATTTCACCAAACTGGCTGCCGAGCAAATGGATCTGATCACCCAGATCTCCACCCATATTGCGGAGATCAAATCTAAGGTCGATGCCATGACAGAAGAGCGGAAGAAAGCCAATGCCATCCAGGATGCGGATAAAAAAGCCGATGCCTACTGCCATAAGGTCAGGCCCTATTTTGATCAAATCAGGTATCACTGTGATAAACTGGAATTAATGGTCGATGACGAACTTTGGCCACTGACCAAATACCGGGAAATTCTATTTACCCGGTAACTGATCCGAATTTAAGAAGGGCTGTTTCACCATCGGAGAGACAGCCCTTCTTATTTCTCTGCTGTTCCATCTGGTGCGCTACAAGGCCAGTCACTAAATTAAGGTGGCAAATCCGACACTCAAACCAGCGACTCAAAGAGCATTTTCGTTTCCCGGATGGTCCTTTCAATGTGAAAATTCTTCTCAATATGCACTTTGGCCGCTCTGCCGTGATCCTGCGAAAGCTGCGGATGGGTATAATAAAAGAAAACAGCATCGGCCAGCGCTCCCGGATCTTTCGACGGCACAACAAGGCCGCATTCCTGGTGGATGACCAGATCCTTATTGCCCGGTATATCGGTGATCACCGGAGCCAATCCCATACTCATGGCCTCGATGACCGACTTGGTCGTTGCCTCTCCTCCAATGGAAGGCAGTACAAAAGACTGACAGGAAGCAAGGATATTCAAGGCATCCTTTCTCCAGCCTGTTACATGGATGCGACCAGACATCGGGCTTTCTTCGATCAATCGATCCAGGTGTCCTTTACTCATATCGCGTCCGATCAGCAACAAGTGGAGTGCGGACATCCGTTCCATCTGCCAGGTAGCTTTCAACAAATATCTAATTCCTTTAAACGGCCGGGCATTAGCCATGCAGGCAACGACAAAGGCATCGGGTGGAATCCCGAATTCCTGTAGATCCAACGGAGCGATATCCCGGTACCAGGCGGGATCATGCCCTTTATTAATGGTAACCGCTTTCTCTTTCTTAAAAAATTTCTGATTATAAAGCAGGTCTTTGACGGAATCAGCCAGACACACCACCCGGTCTACCCTGGGATGCAGATATTTAAAGTAGGCCGTTGGATCATACCAATGAATATGACCGGTATACCCCCGGTATAAAACAACTTTAACCGGAAGTCCGATCGCTGCAATAATGCCATTGATGATCGCCTTACTGTTAAATAAATAAAGTATATCAATCTTATCCCTGACGATAGTTTCCTTCAGATATTTTATGAAATTCCGGTCATATTTTCGATCCGGATGATTCAGTTCGACCGGAATTCCGGTCTCCCGAAATTTCTTCTCATACACAGTACCCGGATAGGTAATCACCCGGAGATCGACGCCCTGTTTTTTCAAACCGATCATTAATTCAGCTTCCGGTCTTACTGACTGCGTATCCCGGTAGTCACTGATTATCAGTACCCGCACCTCTTTGATTTTTGATTGTAGATTGCTGATTGCTGATTGAGAACACAATAGTAATAATTTCTAACCTGAAAACGAATCAATTGATTATTGATTATTGATTATTGA
>CAYRYD010000087.1:0-4509 GCA_964428345.1 uncultured Saprospiraceae bacterium
ATGAATATTTCTTACAAATCAATAATCAATAATCAATAATCAATAATCAATAATCTGGGGAGTGGAATTACTAATTATTAATTATGAATTATAGAGGGCTGAGCTAAGGAGACATCTTGGGATGAGAAATGAAAGGCGTAAAATGAACAGTATTGGTATTGCAATGGAAAAATCAATATTTCTTACAACAATTCAACAATTTTAAATGAACATTTCAGTAATCGGAACCGGATATGTTGGGCTTGTTTCAGGCACTTGTTTTGCAGAAACCGGTAATAAAGTAACCTGTGTTGATATTGATGCGCGCAAGGTGGAGCGGATGCAGAATGGTTATGTGCCGATCTACGAACCAGGCTTGGAGGTTTTGTTTGAAAGAAACAGCCGTCAGGGCCGGTTAAAATTTACCACCGATCTGGTTTCAGCGGTGAAGGGGTCTGATATCGTTTTTCTGGCACTACCGACTCCTCCCGGAGCCGATGGTTCAGCCGATCTTTCTTTTGTTTTAAAGGTTGCAGAAGACCTTAGCAACATCATCGAAAAGTATACCGTCGTAGTAGATAAAAGTACGGTGCCGGTGGGTACCGCCGAAAAGGTTGAGGCAATTCTGGCAAAGAACCTGCCACCTGAACTCTATGATGTGGTGGCTAATCCCGAATTTTTACGGGAAGGAGCGGCCATCGATGATTTTCTCAAGCCCGACCGGGTGGTTGTAGGGACCACCTCCCAGCGGGCCCGGGAAAAAATGCAAATGCTGTACGGTCCGTTCGTTCGCCAGGGAAATCCGATCATCTTTATGGATCAGCGATCTGCCGAAATGACCAAGTATGCCGCTAATGCCTACCTGGCAACCCGGATCAGTTTTATGAATGAAATTGCCAATTTATGTGAAGAGGTAGGTGCCAACGTTGATTTTGTCCGGAAAGGTATGGGAAGCGATGCCCGGATCGGTAAACGATTTCTGTTTCCCGGCGTTGGCTACGGAGGTAGTTGTTTTCCGAAAGATGTACAGGCGCTCTCCCGGACTGCCCGGCAGGCATCCTATGATTTCAAGATTCTGGATGCCGTCATGAGCGTCAACGAAATTCAGAAAAAGAGAATTGTTGAAAAAATCAGGGCCTATTTTGGGAATAACCTGAAAGGCCGGAAAATCGCTATCTGGGGTATTGCATTCAAACCCAATACCGATGATATCCGCGAAGCGCCCGCCCTCACCATCATTCGGGAACTGATGGAGATGAATGCCCAGGTCAGTGCCTTTGACCCGGAAGCCATGGAAAACGCCCGGTCTCTGTTTGACGGGCAAATACTCTTCGGCGAAGACCAATACGATGTGCTGGACCAGGCCGATGCCCTGTGCATCGTTACCGAGTGGAGTGTATTCCGCACTCCCGATTTTGATCAAATGAAAAAATTAATGAAGTCCCCGGTCATTTTTGACGGACGTAACCTCTATGATCTATGGCCCATGCGTGAAACCGGATTTTATTACAACAGCATCGGTCGTGAGGTCATCCAATGAAGCATTTCAGATGGCTGATCATGACCTCAAGGAATCACACCTTCGCAGTTTCTTAAAAGGAATAACCTGGCGGATCATTGCCACCGCTACCACCGTATCCATCGCGTATTTCATCACCGGACAGATCGGCGATGCCCTTAAAATCGGCGCCATTGAGTTTGTCGGGAAAATTTTGATCTTTTACCTGCATGAACGCGCCTGGCAATTGGTGCCCCGGGGTAGCATCCGCAGGCTGATTGGTAGCAGGTGAGGGAATTATTAATTATTAATTATAGAGGGCTGAGTGAGAAGGGGTATCCTAAGGTAGGATACAGAATCCGTGAAATGAAAAGTATTTTGTTGGAATCGAATACTCAAATATTTTCTACAAATCAATAATCAATGATCATCAGAAGTTACCATAGTTCGAATGAGTAATTTCAAAACATTTGAGGAATTGGATTGCTGGAAGAAGTGCAGACAAGTGAGAATATGGATTGCTGATTTTATCTCGGCTAAAGTGCCTAAGACTGATTTCGATCTGATTCAGAATCTTCGAAGGGCTTCGAGGTCAGCTACCAGGAATATTGCAGAAGGGTTCGGTCGATTTCACTTTAAGGAAAATGCTCAATTCTGCCGTATTACGAGGGGGTCATTATTTGAGTTAAAAGATGACCTGATTACCAGTGTTGACGAGAAGTTGGTACAGATGGAGGATGTAGAAGTTGGTTTGACCCTAATTGATGAGGCATTATATTCTTTGAATGGATACATCCGTTATCTTAATGAACAATCGAAAAATTCGAAGAATTATTAATTATAAATTGTAGAGGGCTGAGAGGGAGGATGTTTTTAGGCAATAGAAAAAAGCGTGAAAATGTGCAGTATTTTATTGGAAACGAAATAGTAAATATTTCTACAAATCAATAATCAATAATCAATAATCAGGGGTGGAAATTATTAATTATTAATTATAAATTATGGAGGGTTGAGAGGCAGGATGATTTGGGTAATAGAAAAAAGCGTGAAAATGAGCGGTATTGTTATTGGAATCTAAAAAATGAATATTTTCTTATTAATTATAAATTATGGAGGGTTGAGAGGCAGGATGTTTTTAGGCAATAGAAAAAGCGTGAAAATGTGCAGTATTTTATTGGAAACGAAATAGTAAATATTTCTACAAATCAATAATCAATAATCAATAATCAATAATCAATAATCAATAATCAATAATCAATAATCACTTGTTTTTCGATATTCATCCGATTTACGATAAAATGCTCAGCCGGGCCGAACGCGAAAAAGCCCTGCATCAGAAAAGCATGGTCTTGTGGTTTACCGGGTTGTCAGGTTCCGGCAAGAGTACCCTGGCCGTAGCGCTGGAACACGCCCTGTTCTCCCGCGGCTATGTTGCCCAGGTGCTGGATGGAGATAATATCCGCAATGGAATTAACAGTAACCTGGGATTTTCCCTCGAAGACCGGCAGGAAAATATCCGCCGGATTGCCGAAGTAGCCAAATTATACATAAACAGTGGTCTGGTTGTCATCTGTTCCTTTATCTCACCAACCAGGGCCATCCGCGATATGGCCCGGACGATCATCGGAGAGGACGATTTTTATGAAATATTCATCGACACCCCCCTCGAAATTTGTGAAAAAAGGGATGTGAAAGGACTCTATAAAAAGGCCCGGAAGGGTGAGATTACCGGTTTTACCGGGATCGATAGTCCCTATGAGGCTCCGCTCGAACCGGACTTGCAGATAAAGACAGAGCATCAGACAGCGGAACAATCCCTCGAAGAGATATTGGAATTTACTATGGCAAAGATTAAAACTTACGGATAGCCTCCGTGGTTTACTACCCTATACCTATGGAAACAAGTACACCATGAATTATCACATTAATCACTTAAAAGAGTTAGAATCTGAGTCCATCTATGTATTGCGGGAAGTGGCCTCGCAGTTTGAAAACCCGGTGATTTTGTTTTCCGGGGGCAAGGATTCCATCTTAATGACTTACCTGGCGGTCAAGGCGTTTTATCCGGCCCGGGTTCCCTTTCCCTTGCTGCATGTCGACACCGGGCATAATTTTCCCGAGACCCTTGAATACCGGGATGCGCTGGTGGAGAAGTATGGGTTGAAGATGGTGGTTGGCTATGTTCAGGAAGCGATTGACAAGGGCTATGTGAGCGAAGAGCGCGGCATCAATGCCAGCCGCAACGCTTTGCAAACGTTTACCCTCCTCGACGAACTGGAAAAAGGTAAATACGATGCAGCTCTGGGAGGTGGCCGGCGTGATGAAGAGAAAGCGCGTGCCAAGGAGCGGTTCTTTTCCCACCGGGATGAATTTGGCCAGTGGGATCCCAAGAATCAACGTCCGGAACTCTGGAATCTCTTTAACGGACGCAAACATCTGGGAGAACATTTCCGGGTGTTTCCCATATCCAACTGGACCGAGCTGGATGTCTGGCAGTACCTGGCCAGCGAAAAAGTACCCCTTCCCGGGCTGTATTTCTCGCACCGGAGAAAAGTGTTTGAACGCGACGGTGTCTTGCTGGCCGATAACGATTATATGCAGAAAAAACCATCGGAATTGGTTTTTGAAGAGATCGTACGTTGCCGTACCATTGGCGATATGACCTGTACCGGTGTCTGGCGATCCGCTGCTTCGACCATCGAAGAGATTATTGCCGAGGTAGCCACCACCCGCCTCACCGAGCGGGGAGGACGGGCCGACGACAAGCGCAGCGAAACCTCCATGGAAGACCGGAAAAAGACGGGATATTTTTGATGGTATTATGGTCATGTGGTTTTTTGGTATTGTGGTTATTCTACCATAACACCAAAATACCAAAACACCAAAATACCAAAATACCAAAACAATATGTCTCCAACTAAAACAACGACTACCGAATTACTTCGTTTCACCACGGCCGGATCGGTCGATGACAATGGAGGGATCAAAAGGAGGACCCCTAAATCCCCTGAGAGGGGACTTTACGGTGTGAC
>CAYRYD010000087.1:4609-7676 GCA_964428345.1 uncultured Saprospiraceae bacterium
CAAAAACAACGACTACCGAATTACTTCGTTTCACCACGGCCGGATCGGTCGATGATGGTAAATCTACCCTGATCGGACGATTGCTGTACGACAGTAAAAGTATTTTTCAGGATCAGTACGACGACATCGAACGCATCAGCGCCCGACGGGGTGAGGAAGGGGTCAATCTCGCCTTGCTCACCGATGGCCTTAAGGCGGAGCGGGAGCAGGGTATCACCATAGATGTGGCATACCGCTATTTTTCGACCCCAAAACGCAAGTTTATCATTGCCGATACTCCGGGACATATCCAGTATACCAGGAACATGGTCACCGGTGCATCAACCGCCAATGTCGCCCTTTTACTGATCGATGCCCGGCAGGGAGTGATGGAACAAACCCGCCGCCATGCCATTATCGCGTCCCTGCTCCAGATACCGCACGTGGTGGTCTGCGTCAATAAAATGGACCTGGTCGATTATAGCGAAGATGTCTTCAACGAGATCCATGAAGATTTTGAGGCCTTTGCCGCCAAACTGGATATCGTCGATTTTCATTTTATCCCGATCTCGGCCCTCAAGGGAGATAATGTGGTAGACCGCAGTGAAAACATGGAATGGTACCAGGGTCCGACCCTGATGTATTATCTGGAAAATGTGCATATCGCCAGCGACCATAACTTCATCGACTGCCGGTTTCCGGTACAGCACGTGATCCGCCCTTATAATGATCAGTTTCATGATTACCGTGGCTATGCCGGCCGGGTGGCGGGCGGTATTCTCAAGGTAGGTGATGAGGTGGTCGCGCTGCCCTCGGGTTTTACTTCAAAAATTTCCAGGATCGATTCCTTCGACGGACCGCTGGAAGAAGCCTTTCCGCCGATGTCGGTAACCGTACTCCTCGAAGACGACATCGACATCAGCCGGGGCGATATGATCGTACGCGTCAATAATCAACCCTCAATCACCCAGGATCTCGAAGTCATGCTTTGCTGGTTTGATCACAGTAAACCTTTGCAGCCCCGTGGCAAGTACACGATCCGGCACACTACCCAGGAAGCCCGCTGCATTGTCAGCGAGATCCGCTATAAACTGGATATCAATACCCTGCATCGCAATCTCGAAGATACCGAGCTCCATATGAACGACATGGGCCGGGTACTCCTGCGGTCCACCAAACCACTGTTTACCGATCCCTATAAAAATAACCGCATTACCGGCAGTATCATCCTGATCGATGAGGGAACCAACAATACGGTAGCGGCAGGGATGATTATCTGATGTTGAATTGTTAAACTGTTAAACTGTTGAACTGGATACATACCAAAGGGAAATACGTAAAATTGATGTTTCGAATAATGGAACCTGAGGTTATCAACGATTGAACGATTAAACGATTAAACAATTGAACGATTAAACAATTGAATAAATGTTCCAGTATGCTTTTGAAAAATTAGATGTGTGGCAAAAAGCTATTGAACTATGCGTTTCAATTTATAGATTAACTGGGTCATTTCCAAATGATGAAAAATTTGGACTAATATCACAAATCAGGAGGTCTGCGGCTTCTGTTTCAGCTAATTTAGCAGAAGGATCTGTAAGATTTAGCAATAAAGATAAAATCCGATTTTATGAGATATCCTATGGAAGCTTAATGGAGCTTCTAAATTATTTGATTTTGATAAGGAAATTGGAATTAATTGATGAAACTACTTATCAGGATTTTCGTTTAAAAATTGATGAAATCGCGAATAAATCGAGCGCCCTGGTTCGATCACAACGCTAAGTCCTCCCCACAATTAAACAATTAAACAATTAAACAATTAAACAATTAAACAAACTTTTGGTCACCGGCACCGCCGGATTTATCGGTTTTCATGTTGCCAGCCGGTTTCTGGCTGAGGGTTATGAAGTGGTCGGTATCGATTCGATCAATGATTACTATAATCCGCAGTTAAAACTGGACCGGCTGGCGGAAGCGGGGATCCAGACCACTTTCAGCGAATGGCGTACCATGCTGACCAGCAAGAAATATCCGGGCTACCGTTTTATCCGGGCGAAACTGGAGGATAAAAAAGAGGTCCAGGAATTATTTGCCAGCGAGCACTTTGACCTGGTGATTCATCTGGCTGCCCAGCCGGGAGTACGTTACAGTCTGAAAAATCCCGATGCTTATATTGAAAGCAATATTGTCGCTTTTTTGAATATTCTCGAAGCCTGCAGGCATCATGAGGTGAAACATCTGATTTTTGCGAGCAGCTCCAGTGTTTATGGATTGAATACCAAAATGCCGCTGGCCACCAGCCACAATGTCGATCATCCGGTGAGCCTGTATGCAGCCACCAAGAAGAGCAACGAGCTGATGGCCCATACCTATAGCCATCTTTTTCGATTACCCACGACCGGTCTGCGGTTTTTTACGGTCTACGGCCCCTGGGGCCGGCCGGACATGGCCACCCATCTATTTGCCAGCGCGATCGATAACGGTCAGTCCATTAAAGTTTTTAACGAAGGAAAATTGAGCCGGGATTTTACCTATATCGATGATATTGTGGAAGGCATCTGGCAGGTGAGTAAAAAACCACCTCAGCCCAATCCAGGCTGGGATGGCGATCATCCCGATCCGGCATCTTCACCCGCACCCTATAAAATTTACAATATTGGAAATAACCGGCCGGTGCAACTCATGGATTTTATCCATACCATGGAAGATGCTCTCGGCAAAAAAGCCATCAAGGAATATTTACCAATGCAACCGGGCGATGTGGTCGATACCTACGCCGATGTATCTGTCCTGGAACGGGATTTTGGCTACCGTCCCAAAACCGATATCGCTACCGGCATCCGGAAATTTGTGGAATGGTATCGCAAATACGCCGGAGCAAAACAGTCCTGAAAAAATCAGAGCCAATGCCTCCTCCCGGAATTAAATTTGCCCTTCGACAGGCTCAGGGTGACGGTGCCAGAATACCAGAAAACCACCCTTCGACAGGCTCAGGGTGACGGTGCCAGAATACCAGAAAACCAGAATACCAACAATCAAACGATTAAACATTAAACAACCACAAGACCCCTAAATCCCCTGAAAG
>CAYRYD010000087.1:7776-12854 GCA_964428345.1 uncultured Saprospiraceae bacterium
ATTAAACATTGAACGACCAAAATACCACAACACCAAAATACCACAGCACCATAACACCAATACCATTTTGCCGCCCCGGTTAAACAATTAAACGATTAAACATTAAACACCATTGAACCACAACACCAAAAACTTCTCCCTGATCGGCGCTGCCGGATACATCGCTCCCCGGCATATGGAGGCGATCAAAGCTACAGGTAATACGCTGGTTGCGGCTTTTGATAAAAATGACTCGGTAGGTATCATTGACAGTTATTTTCCGGATGCTGATTTTTTTACCGAATTCGAACGCTTTGACCGTCACCTTGAAAAATTAAAGAGAGCGGGTAAAAAAGTGGATTATATGTCCATTTGTTCTCCCAATTATCTCCACGATGCGCATATCCGTTTTGGTCTGCGTTATGGTGCAGATGTCATTTGCGAAAAGCCGGTGGTGCTCAATCCATGGAATATCGACGGACTCCAGGAAATCGAACGGGAAACCGGCAGAAGGGTTTATTCCATTTTGCAATTGCGGCTGCACGAGAGTGTGATTGCCCTGAAGGAGAAAGTCGATGCTTCCGGACCGGAGAAGGTGTACGATGTAGACCTGACCTATCTGACCTCCCGGGGCAAGTGGTATTATGCGAGCTGGAAGGGAGATGTCAGTAAGTCGGGAGGGATTGCTACCAACATTGGAGTCCACTTTTACGACATGCTCACCTGGGTTTTTGGGCCGGTGGAGGAAAATGTGGTGCACATCCACACTCACGACCGCGCCGCCGGGTATCTCAGGCTGAAGAAGGCCCGGGTACGCTGGTTTTTAAGCATCAACTACGATTGCCTGCCCGAAGCGGTAAAAGCCCGCGGATTGCGTACGTACCGCTCCATTCAGATCGAGGGTGACGAATTTGAATTCAGCGGCGGGTTTACCGAACTGCACACCCGCAGTTACCAGGCTATCCTGGAAGGCAAAGGCTTTGGACTGGAAGAAAACCGCACGGCTATCCAGATTGTCCACGACATCCGGAAGGCGGTATCGGTAGGTCTGACCGGCGACTACCATCCGCTGGCTGCCCTGCCCCTGGCCGCCCATCCCTTCGGCTTGTGATTCGTTCAGCTCAACAAGCAAAGTGCTTGGTGAGCAGTTAAGAAACTGCGACGCAAGGATGTATCGGAAGAATGAGGGTGGTTATAAAGGAAGGAGCAAATCCAGTTCAAATCTTTTTTGGGAAGAAAACCAGGCCTGGAGCATCAACACTCCGAAGAACAAGCGCAACGACCTACCAAAGACCTTTGTAAAAGGTCTCAGATCGGCCTTAAGGATAAGCCGTTAAGAAACCGGTGGGGAAAACCGTTAAAATTCTAAACTGTATGAGCCTGAACTAATGATTAAAGGCAAATTTCCTGATACTACTGCCATCAAGACCAAAGAACGAGCCACCAGGGCGAGTTTTTAGAATTTAGGTTTTCTCCGCCGGTTTTAGGGTTAGCCTTACAGCCTTGCCTGCCCGGCTAAATGTGCCGGGATCTTTTGGTACTTTTGCCTGTCCCGATCGTAGCATCGGGCTTGCCCCGATCGTAGCATCGGGGGATCAAGCCAAAAGTACAGAACAAAAAAGAGAACTATCTGTGTGGGTTTTAGACAGCCTCTCCAATTTTAAGAAACCTGCATGTTATTCCTGGTATGGCAGAATTTAATGCTGGATTTTGCCATCGAAAATCGCTATTTTACTAATTCCTTCAAAAACCAAAAATCATGAAATGGCGATCGATCATATTTGTCCTGTGCCTGTGGACGGTCCAAATGCACCTCACCGCTCAGGAAAATCACTCAAAAAACCTCACCAATATGTACCTGGAACGCAATGTCTTTCATTTGAAGTTTGGGGCGAGTAAAGACGCGGTACCGATGTGGAAAGAATATCTGCGGAAGGTTCATCAGCGCGATGACAAGGTACAGGCCCGTCTGTTGACCGATGTCTCCGGACCAGCCTATACCCTGGTGCTCGAGTTGACCTACGAGACATTTACCGAAGCCGAGCCTTCCGTCTGCCGGCTGACCAACCAGCCGGACTGGAGGGAATTTTATCAAAGATTCATTCCGCTTTGTGAGCATGCGGAAAGGACGTATTACAGGATACAGGATTTTTAACCAGCCTGCCAGTATTTATGCCAAAAGGCTGCTGTCAAAAGGATGGTCGAACCATAGACCACAAGGCGAATCAGTAATTATTCTTGCAAAATACTAACAGCTATGCTATTTTAGCTAGAATATTGGTGAATTTTGATACGTCGTCTATTGGCAGATAAGATAAAGGCTGATCTGACTATGTACCCCGGAGTAGTCATTTTGGGTCCAAGGCAGGTTGGAAAAACGACCCTGGCTCGGCATCAGTTGGCGTTGGATGATGAAAAGAGCAAGTATCTGGATCTCGAAAGGCCATCAGATTTGAATAAACTGACTGACCCTGAACTCTATTTTTCGACAAACCGTGACTATATATTGGTTATTGATGAGGTACAGAGAATGCCGCAATTGTTTCCCATCCTGCGTAGTGAGATTGATCAGGATCGCCGTCCGGGAAGGTTTGTATTGTTAGGTTCTTCATCAGATGATATTATCAGTATGTCCACGGAATCCCTTGCCGGAAGGGTATCGTATCATGAACTTCATCCTCTCTGTATCCAGGAAGTCGGGCTCGAAGAATACTATAAACTTTGGTTATTCGGGGGATATCCCATGTCGTATTTGTTGGCGGAGAATCCCGAAGACAGCTTTTCCTGGCTTGGTAATCTGGTCAGGTCACATATTCAACGAGAACTTAGCATTCGTCTTTTGAACATATTGCCTCATGAAATGGAACTGCTACTTCGTTTGATCTCATCAGTCAATGGTCAGCTGGTGAACTATACGGATTTGGCCAAGGCTGCCCAGGTCAGTGTACCGACTATCAAGAAGTATCTTCATTTTCTGGAAAGGGCCTATCTTATCCGAATTTTGCAACCATGGTCGACCAATAGTACAAAGCGTTTGATCAAGAGTCCCAGGATTTATATCCGTGATGCTGGCATTGCCAATTATTTATCCGGTCACGAAACACTGGACTCGATTGAAGGTGATTATCGAAAGGGATTCAGCTGGGAAGGTCATGTGATTCAGCAGATTTTTTCCATGACAAAACCGGCATTAGGAAAGTATTTCTATAAAACAGCAGCTGGTGCTGAGACCGATCTGCTACTTGTCAGGGGCAGTCAACCTGTCATGACTTTTGAAATCAAATATTCAAATAGTCCCAAAATAACAAAGGCCACCACTGAGGCCATCAGGGATCTTAATAGCCCTCATAACTATGTAGTAACACCCTCGGCCGACCGTTATTTTATCAGGGAAAACCTGGAAGTGATCGGCCTGCAGGACCTTCAGCAAGTATTGGCGGACAATGATTTATTGATAACCGGTTGATGTCAGTCACCCTGAGCCTGTCGAAGGGAGCTTGTCGAAAGAATATAACTACGATCGAACTACAGAATGAAATCTGATAAGAAGAAGATATTGGTCACGGGAGGAGCGGGGTTTATCGGCAGCAACATCGTCGAAGACCTGCTCCGGGATGACCGGGTGGAGCTGGTGCGTGTGCTGGACAATCTTTCGACCGGTACCCGGAAAAACATCGAGCCGTTTATGGGGCACCCAAAATTTGAATTTGAATGGGGAGACATCCGCGAATACACGACCTGCCTGGATGTTTGCCGCGACATCGACCTGGTCTGCCATCAGGCTGCCCTGGGATCGGTACCCCGCAGCATCAAGTACCCGGTCACCACCAACAATGTCAACATCACCGGCACCCTCAACATTTTTAATGCCGCCAAGGAGTCGGGTATCCGGAGGGTGGTGTATGCCGCCAGTTCGTCGACTTATGGAGACAGCAAGGAACTTCCCAAGCGGGAGGAAAACATCGGTACTCCGATTTCACCGTATGCGGTCACCAAGCTGGTCAACGAGCTGTACGCCCGGGTTTACGGACAGCTGTACGATATTGAGTTTGTCGGTCTCCGCTATTTCAATGTGTTTGGTCCCCGGCAGGATCCCAACGGCGCCTATGCGGCGGTGATACCGTTGTTTTTTGAGGCCGCGCATAACAATCAGCCACCTACTATTCATGGTGACGGAGAGCAAAGCCGGGATTTTACCTACGTCAGCAATGCGGTCCTGGCCAACAAGCTGGCGTTGTTTACCGCCGATCCTGCAGCGGTCAACCAGGTATACAATGTGGCCTGTGGCGAGCAAACCACCCTAAACGAGTTGTGGCGCTATGTACAGGAGATTACCGGCTCGGACCTGCAACCCCATTACGGTGCAAGCCGTCCCGGCGATGTGCGGCACAGCCTGGCAGACATTACCAAAGCCAGAACGCTGCTGCAATATCAACCCGCTGTCGACATCAGGGAAGGACTGGAGCATACCTATCAGTGGTTTCGGCAGGCTCAGGGTGACTTGTACCAAGCTCAGGGTTACGACCCCAGTTAAACGATTAAACGATTCAACAATTAAACACACTTCAGACCCCTAAATCCCCTGGAAGGGGACTTTACAGTGTGCTGGAGAAGCCGCTCGTGCATATTGGAGGATCAATTCAACTCATAATGGACCCAGTTAAACAATTAAATGATTAAACAGTTAAACACGCTCCAGACCCCTAAATCCCCTAAAAGGGGACTTTACAGTGTGCTGGAGAAACCACTCGTGCATATTGGAGGATCAATTCAACCATAATACGAAAGACCCCTCATAATGGACCCAGTTAAACAATTAAATGATTCAACAGTTAAACACGCTCCAGACCCCTAAATCCCCTAAAAGGGGACTTTACAGTGTGCTGGAGAAACCACTCGTGCATATTGGAGGATCAATTCAACCATAATACGAAAGACCCCTCATAATGGACCCAGTTAAACAATTAAATGATTCAACAGTTAAACACGCTCCAGACCCCTAAATCCCCTAAAAGGGGACTTTACAGTGTGCTGGAGAAACCACTCGTGCATATTGGAGGATCAATTCAACCATAATACGAAAGACCCCTCATAATGGA
>CAYRYD010000088.1:0-7041 GCA_964428345.1 uncultured Saprospiraceae bacterium
ACTTCCGTTTCCCTTTTTAATGGCCGGGATCTGGAGGGCTGGCATATGGATGTGCCCGAAAAAGACACCAATCAACTGGCCCGTGACCCATTTATCGTCCGGGATGGCATGCTGGTGAGTCTGGGTACTCCCGGTGGACATTTGATTACCGGTGCCGTTTACCAGAATTATCAGCTGGATGTCGAGTATCGCTTTGCCGGTGAGCCCGGTAATTGCGGAATTCTGGTACACGCATCCACTCCCCGGGTGCTCTACAAGATGTTTCCCAAATCAATGGAAGTCCAGATGATGCACGAAAATGCCGGTGATTTCTGGTGTATCGGCGAAGACATTCAAGTTCCCGATATGCTAGCCCGAAGGGGCCCGGAGGCAGAATGGGGAGTGACCGAGGGTAAAAAACGCCGGATCCTTAATTTAACGGATGGTTCCGAAAAACCGGTAGGCGATTGGAATCATATGCACATTGAATGCGTGGGGAATGAAATCAAGGTCTGGGTTAACGGGGATTTGGTCAATTATGGATTCGATTGTACAGCCAACAGGGGTCAGATAGCCGTGCAGGCCGAGGGTTCGGAAGTGGAGTTTCGGAAGATTGAATTAAAGCCCATTTCTGCTTTGTCAGACGACATGCTTTAGGGTACCTCTAGACCAACCCCCAAAGACCAATAACCAAAGACTAACGACCAACCAATGAAAAAAACAGCGATAATAACCGGCGGGGCCAAAGGCATTGGCTGGGCCTCCTGTCAGACTCTCTACCGCGATGGCTTTCAGATTGCCATGCTTGACCGCGATGGGTCCGGTGAGCAGAAAGCCGCCGAATTAGGTGAAAGTGCCCTTTTTGTGCACTGTGATGTCTCAAAGGAAAGTGAAGTGGAAGGAGCCGTAAATAAAATCCGGCAACGCTACGGAGCGATCGATGTATTGGTCAATAATGCCGGAATCCAACGCTATTCGACGATTACCGAAACCAGTGAGGAGGAATGGGATCTGGTGATGAATGTCAATCTTAAAAGCGCCTTTCTTTGTGCCAAACATGTGATTCCGGTCATGCAGAAAAATGGATCGGGGATCATCATTAACGTGAGCAGTGTCCAGGGGTTCCTCAGTCAACGGAATGTAGCGCCCTACACGACCGCCAAAACAGCCATGCTCGGACTGACCCGCAGCATTGCAGTGGATTATGCCCCTCAGATCCGGTGCGTAGCCGTATGTCCTGGTACCATTGACACACCGATGTTACGGGAATCTTTTGCATTGTCACCTGATCCGGAGGAAGTCTATCAGGAGTGCATTGATATGCATTTGGTGAAACGCATCGGACAACCATCTGAGGTAGGCGAATTGATTGCGTTTCTGGCCGGTGACAAGGCTCCCTTTTTTACCGGACAGGCGATCCGGATTGATGGGGGTCTGGGGATCATGGTGCAGGGAAGCAAGCGCTGAATGCTGCATAAACGGAGATCCATATTTGTGACAAATGATGTCGGAAAAAACAAGGGTCGTGGTTTTTTAATCAATCCAAATCTTAGGTCTCCATCTCTTCAATGGTGTTTTTTCCTTCCAGTTTAACAGATTTTTTTGCCGGTGGGTGTTGACGGTACCTGCACTGATGTTCAGCAGATCAGTGATCTCAGTACATTGTTAATTCATGCATGATACAGCGTGGTTAAATTCGGGATCTTACACAAGACTTCGTCAAATTCCTGTCATATCTCACCATAAGGTTCACCGCTGCGCGTTTTTCGGCCGTTTGTATGATAGGTTTGCAATTCCTTAGAGAAACATTAGGATTATGATGAACAGATTTCCTTACCAAAAGTTACTTTTTCTGTTGGGAGGGATATTCCTCCTTGCTACTTTCAGTTCCTGCGACAAGGACGATGATGATCCACCAACCACGGCGATCATCAAAGGTGATATTACACTATTGAATACCGATATCTGGACTCAGTACAAGGACAGCGGCGAAGTGCAGCTGACCATTTTCCCGGAATTTTCCCTGAACCCGCCTGCCGGATGGGGAGCGGTACCGGATGGTACTTTTGGTCCGGGTGTACCCGGCGGTACTTTTGCCATTGGGGCACCAGCCAACGCACAGAATCCGATCATTTTTAACTACCAGGCCGGAGCCAATGTCGCCCAGTATAAGCTCGAGGTTGATCCCGGCACCTATTCGGCACTGGCTTTGGGATTCCGGCACAACCTGGTGGTCGACCCCAGCCTGAAGACAGCAACCTTAGGGGTACATTGGGGGAATCCCGCAACGGTTAGCCATGGTATTGTGATTAAGATACAAGCCGGTCCCAATGTGATCACCCTTTTTGACGATCCGGCACCTACCAGCTTTACGGTGGAAGCCGGTGACGAGCTGACCATCGATTTTGTCGCAGATTTTGGCATTATTCCGCTCTGGTATATGCGATAGACCAAATAAAATGTTACCTGACATATGAGGGTTCAGGTATTTCTTTTCAGCCTGTTTTTAATCGTTCATGGTAAGACTCCGTTGAGTTTTGCCCAGGAACGGCTCAGTCCTGACTACGGTAGCCTTTTTGGCCTGATTACCGATTCAGAATCCGGATTACCCCTGGCGCTCGTACATGTAAGACTGGATCCGATTAATTCCGGTTCGGTATCGGGTGATGATGGCCGATACGAGCTTTCACAAGTGCCGGAAGGACTCTATTCACTGGAAATTTCTTCTTTGGGTTATTCGATGTTTCGGCGTGACTCGGTATGGATCAAACCTGGTACCCGCCTGGAATTGAATTTTCAGTTGGAGCTGGCTAGCTTCGATGCCAGTGAAGTCGTGATCACCGCCAGCAGACGTCTTCAGTCAGTCGCTTTGGCGCCTGCTTCCGTAGCGATAGTCTCAGCCAGGGAAATTGAAAGTCAGAATCTCCAGACCTTCGACCAGGCTTTTGATGGTCTGACCGGTATCCAGGTGACCCGTTCCAGTGGTGCCAACGTTCAGGCTCTATCTATTCGGGGATCTTCCGAGGTGGCTGGTGGTGGTATCGGAAACCGGGTTCTGTTGCTGATTGATGGCCGGCCTTCGATTAGCCCTGAGTCTGGTGGGGCTTTATGGAATCTGGTGCCCCTACAGTCGGTTGACCGGATCGAAGTAGTCAAAGGGGCCTATTCATCGCTTTTCGGTTCGAGTGCCATGGGAGGAGTCATTAATGTCATCACGAAATATCCTGGAGACAAACCAGTTACTACCGGTCATGTCAACTACGGATTTTACCATCGACCTCCCGTTACATCCGAATACGATGTGATTGGTCATTTTTATACCGCGGAACTCAGTCATGGGGGTACCCGCGGAAAATGGAAATACCTGATTGATGCGGGCAGAAAGACCAACGACGGCCACCGTCAAAAATCGGCATTCGAGCTGAATCATCTTTTTGGAAAACTGGTATATCAGCCAAACCTCCGTGACCAATGGACATTTTCCGGCAATTTTAATCAGATAAAAAACGATGCTCCGGCTACCTGGCTAAATTCGCGACTGGCTTTTACAGTAGCCCCGCACCGGCTGGATGATTTTCAGGATAAAAAAGAATACAGTGCCGATTTGAATTTTCAATCGTTGCCCAGTGGCCATTTAAAATACCATAGCCGTTTGTATTATTACCGCAATTTTTCTTTTTTCTCCTTTAATGACGACCCTGGGAATAAAACAGACACCAATGTTAATTTTGGTCGTCAGACGGTCGATGAGGAGTCGGTATTGACCGATCGGATTGGCGGAGCCTTTCAGGTCGATTTTCATACTCCGAATCACTATCTGATCGCCGGTGCCGATCTGAAAAGTGATTTTGTCAATGGTAAACCGGATACTGTCTTGTACGGAATTCACCGTTCGCTGATTGCGGGTATTTATGTGCAGGATGAAATTCCAATCGGCGGGAAGATCATCAGTACCATCGGTTTGCGATATGATTATTTTTATTTAAATACCGCTTTCAGTGAATCCAATTTCAGTCCGAAAATAGCAGCCGTTTATCAAGTCAATGACCGGTTTTCCGTTCGGGCTCTTTTCGCCCGCGCTTTCCGCAATCCGTCGATGGCCGAACGCTTTATCAAATTCGAGCAGGGAGGAGGCTTGCGCTTCGAACCCAACCCGGATCTAAGAGCCGAAAAGCTGACCGCCTCTTTCGAAATTGGTACTATCGCCAAAATCGGAAGATATACTTCCCTCGACCTGGCTTTGTTTCACAACCGCTACAAGGATCTGATTTCCTACCAGCAGCTGCCCGATCCCAATGGGGCGCTGGTCTACCGGGTGATCAATCTAAACCAGGCTCTGATGCAGGGACTGGAAGTCAACCTCCACTACCGCATATCTGGATTTCTTTCGGCGTCTCTTGGTTATACATGGCTGGATGCCCGCGATGTGTCGGAGGTGCGTTTTAACGATCACCTTGCCTATAAAATCAGACACTCTGTAAATGCCTCTCTGGGGGTTAACTATAAATCGGCATCACTCCATGTCTCGGGCCGGTACCGGAGTGCGGTTGAAGAAGTTTTTATTTATCCCGGCAGTGAACCCGATGCGTATTTTCTCTTTAACGCAAGGGCATCTTATCAGTTTTCTCCGTCGTTTTCGGGTTATCTCAGCATCGATAATTTTACCAACAGCCAGTACGAAGAACTGGAAAGATACCGGATGCCGGGACGCAGTTATACTGCCGGAATTCGGTTTGGTTTTGGGAGTTGAATTGGTAGTTGGTCTTTTGGTCTTTGGCTCTGACGGATCCGGGAGCCAAACGGCACCCCAGAGTTGAAAAAGAAGGACGAAGAGCAGACCCTCCTAATAACGTTCCACTTACACTCCGGTGGATCCCGGAGCCTGGTGTCGCATCGCACTTTTCCATACAATATAGCATCTCGTAGAGGCCGCGGAGGGTTTGGGAAGAATGACACGATATGTCTCAACGAAGAATGCAGTTGAACTTTTTTTGATAGCGTGTAGCATGTTCAGACGCTGAAAAATCTCTGCGCACTTTGCGGTCCTTGCGAGAGGAGAATTGCTTTTTGGTCAGCGTGTAGCGTTATCAGTTGTTGGAAGATCTCTCCGGGTCCTAAAAACACCGCTGCCTTTCTAATGATCCGGAGACAGAAGCCCTTCATAAGGGCTCCAGGATCTCGACTGTATCTCTAACCTGGTTTCCAGGGGGTTGTCATGCGTCCCAGCCTTGTGCCTGGCTGATTGCTGGTCAGAAGTTCCCGGATCCAGATCCGGCTGCTCTGCGCACTTTGCGGCCTTTGCGAGAGGCAATTTTTCTCCCTTGGTCAGTTAGACTTTTCAGTTGTTGTAAGATCTCTGCGGACATAAAAACATCCGATCCCGGTGATGGCAAGTACAGGAGCGATGATTAAATTAAAGAGGGATAAAAGTTGCCAGTGCCAGTATTCAGCATAAGGGACCTGCAGGGTAGCAGTCATAAAAATGGTGGTGGTCGTCCAGGGTATCAGGCTTTCGACCATGGTGCCATAATCTTCGATGGATCGCGACAGCACTTTCCGGTTGATTCCGAATTGGTCGTATTTGGATTTAAAGGCATCGCCTACCACAAAGCTGGTGGCAAACTGGTTGGAGGTCATCGCATTGGTCAGTGCACTGGAAAATAAAGAGGATAAAATCACCGTCGATTTTTTCCGGGCAAAGGTAAACACCCGGTCGACGATGACCGGCATCGCCTGGATTTTGTCAATGGCGCCGATAAAGATAAACACCATGATCGAGATGATGATGGGATCATTTAATTCGTAGAGTCCGCCGCGATCAAACAGTTGTTTTACATTGTCAGGGATCGTTTCCGGATGCCCGTACATCGTATGGGAAAATCCCTTATAGAGGGTTTGCATGATCTCGGTGAAGGAGAAATGCTGAAAGAAAATCGCGAGTATAACACCCAGTACCGAGGCGATAATCAATGTAGGTATGGTTGCCTTCCGTTTGACCGAAGCATACAACACAAACAACGGCGGCAGGAGCAGCCAGAAATTAAATTCAAACATCGCATCGATGGCAGTAAGGGTCTGATCGACCAGGGTAAAATTCGGAACGGCATCGCTCACCGGGTAGACAAACCCCAGGATTAAAAAAGAGATCAGGGCCAGGATCGCTGAGGGTACCGTGGTAAACAGCATGCTGTGAATGTGGTCGTAGAGCTCGACCTCTGCCGCCAGGGCCGCAATATTGGTGGTGTCTGACAAGGGTGATAACTTATCTCCAAAAAATGCTCCGGCAATGATGGCACCGGCCGTGATATCCAGCCGGGCATTGAGCGATATGGCGACCCCGATGATGACAATGCCAATCGTGCCCACCGAACCCCACGAAGTTCCGGTAAACGACGAAAAAACGGCAGGAACGAGAAATGCCAGCACATACAGGTAATCCGGGTTGATGAATTTAATGCCATAGAATACGAGCATGGGGATGGTCCCGCTGATGATCCATGAGCCGATGATCAGTCCGATGGCAAAAAGGATGAGGATGGTAGGTAAGGCCCTGGCCAGCTTGTTGACAATCGATTCCTGAATTTCCCGCCAGCTGAATCCCAGTAAGGTCAGGTGTCCGATCGCAATGATCGCCGCGATGATAAAGATCATTTCGAGGGGAAGGGCTTCGAGTCCCAGCATCCGGGGCCGGACGATCAGCCCATAGACAATCGTGCCGAGTAACCCTAGCACCGGGATAGCTGCCTGGCTTAAAGAGACTGGCCTGATTTCGGTTTGTGTGGTAGACATGAGGGTTAAAGATAATTATTTGGGGCCGCGGAGATGTCTTTGGGAGTTGGTCTTTGGTCTTTAGGGTTGACGGATCCGGGAGCCCAACGGAACTGCAGGATTGAAAAACGGACCCTGAACATACCCGACCGCGATTAAATAAAGCTTCGTTGGATCCTGGAGCCGGATATTGCATCCTACTTTCCAGACAATTTGTGCCTCTCGCAGAGGCCGCGGAATACCGCGGAGGGAGAGGATGCGGGAGCCAAACGGCACGCCAGACCTGAAAAACCG
>CAYRYD010000088.1:7141-12706 GCA_964428345.1 uncultured Saprospiraceae bacterium
CTCAAAATTGAAAGACGGACCCTGGACATACCCGACCGCGATTAATTAAAGCTTCGTTGGATCCTGGAGCCGGCTATTGCATCCTACTTTCCAGACAATTTGTGCCTCTCGCAGAGGCCGCGGAGTACCGCGGAGGGAGAGGATCCGGGAGCCCAAAGGAACTCAAAATTGAAAGACGGACCCTGGACATACCCGACCGCGATTAATTAAAGCTTCGTTGGATCCTGGAGCCGGCTATTGCATCCTACTTTCCAGACAATTTGTGCCTCTCGCAGAGGCCGCGGAGTACCGCGGAGGGAGAGGATCCGGGAGCCCAAAGGAACTCAAAATTGAAAGACGGACCCTGGACATACCCGACCGCGATTAATTAAAGCTTCATTGGATCCTGGAGCCGGGTATCGCATGTATACTTTCCAGACAATTTGTGCTTCTCGCAGAGGCTGCGGAGTACCGCGGAGGGAGAGGATGCGGGAGCCCAGAGGTACACCAGACTTGATAAACATACCTCAGGTCATACTCAACTGCGATTAGTTAAAGCACCGATGGATCCTGGAGCCAGGTATCGTATCAGAAAACCCCGGCTCCAGGATCTCTACGTCCGAACTTTGCTCTTTTTTTCAAATGGTTTCTCTGGTTCCCTCTTCGCGTCTGTCGCGACAGTGTTGTGGAGCTCCCGGATCCCAGTTCCGACGGATCCGGGAGCCAGACGAGCACGCCAGACAAAACTCCGATGACCAGATTTCAAGATGACAGCGTCAAGCTAGCCTTCTCAGGATCCGGGAGCCAAACTCACTGTTGTGAGAATCTCAGCGAACTTTTGCGGACTTTGCGAGAGGCAGATCCTTTTAGCGCTACTCTGCGACCTCTGCCCGCCTTTCTTCGTACCTTGCGGCCATGACTGTTCACCAGAATTCCACGATTGTAGCTTTGGCGACTCCACCAGGAACCGGGGCCCTGGGAGTGATCCGCCTTTCGGGCCCGGTCGCTTTTCCCATCGTGGATGACATCTTTGTGGGAGCAAACCTGAAGGAGGCCCGGAGTCACAGCATTCACTTTGGTACGATCACCGATGCCGGAGGACAGGTTATTGATGAAGTATTGGTTTTCCTTTTCAAAGGTCCGCACTCCTATACCGGTGAGGATGTGATCGAGATCAGCTGTCACGGATCTCCATACATCCTGCAGAAAGTGATTGAAAGGTGTCTTCAAAAGGGAGCTTCCGTGGCCCAACCCGGTGAATTTACCCTGCGCGCATTTCTCAACGGCAAGATGGATTTGTCGCAAGCTGAAGCGGTGGGAGATCTCATAGCCTCGCAATCGGCAGCATCCCACCGGGTTGCCCTGCAACAAATGCGGGGCGGATATTCGGATAAAATTCAGGATCTGCGCCGGCAGCTGATCCATTTTGCCGGAATGCTGGAACTGGAACTCGATTTTGCGGAAGAAGACGTCGAGTTTGCCGACCGTAGTGAATTAATCAAATTGGTAAAAAACACCCAAAAAACAATCCATCAGCTGATCGAATCGTTCCGGCTGGGCAATGCCATCAAAAATGGGGTAGTTGCCGTCATCGCAGGCCGGCCTAATGCCGGAAAATCCACCTTGCTGAATCGTCTTCTGAAAGAAGAAAGAGCGATCGTCAGCGAAATTGCCGGCACCACCCGCGACACGGTCGAAGAGGTGTTAAACATTCAGGGCATTGATTTCCGGCTGATCGACACCGCCGGCATCCGGGAGGCCCGGGATCAGATCGAAGAGATCGGAGTACGGAAGACCATGGAAAAAATCGGGCAGGCCTCTCTGCTGTTGTACGTGTTTGATGTGGCCCTGACCAGCGCCGCTGAGGTAGCCCAGGACCTCAAAAAATTAGAAAATAAAGATATCCGGTTGGTGGTCATCGCCAATAAAATGGATCTGAATCCGTATGCCAAAGCCGAAGAATTTGTCTCACCCTGGTTGCGGCACGATCAGTTTATCCCGGTGAGCGCAAAAAATGACATGAATATCGAATATTTAAAAGATCACCTCTACGGTTTAATTGCCGGTTCGCAACTCAGCGCCGAATCGGTGATTGTAACCAATGCCCGCCACATCGACGCCCTGCAAAAAACCGATACCGCCCTCGCGAAAGTACTCACCGGATTTGAGCAGCAAATCACCAGCGACTTTATCGCGATGGATATGCGCCAGGCCATTTATCATCTCGGCGAGATTACCGGCGAAATTTCGACGGATGATTTGCTGGAACATATTTTTAAGAATTTCTGTATCGGAAAGTGATTAATGCAAAAAATTCAGATAGAAAAATATTAACAAACTCCCTGTATCTCCTATTTACCTTGTGAAAATTGTTTTATCGGGTCAGCTTTCATCCTTTCTACCTTAAGTAAGATTGAGATTAGAATGGTCATTCCCATCTGATTACCATTACAGGATCATCAAACACTATTCTTGCACGGTAAACTTCCGGCATTCATCGTCTACTGCCAGATGGGCTATAAGTCATCCAGTCCACCTCCAATTCATACGGTTGCTTTGGTCTTTCCAGGGAGTTGGGATTTCCTTCCACTGACCAATTATTGGTATGCCAGAAATTCATCCGGTAATAAGAAGGCGTCTGAGGTATGCCAATTTCAGATCCCTGATAATGCCATAATACTACCGTATCTGCGGTCTCCGGATGAAGCATCCACCAGCGTATTTGGTCGGGATGCCAGTCGAAACCATAGGTGTGAAACTGTGCAGAAGCGTCAAAACCGGGGATGGCCGGGATATTTTCCGGTTGATTTTGCTCTCCGGTTAATACTTTTCTGATCCCTGTTCCCTGCTCCCGGTAGGAGGTGTTGATGATGGTACCTGTTGCAAGATTGAGGGTACGACCGATTCTTTTCAGGTTTCCTCTTGGACCGGTCCATGTGCCGACATAAATGATACGGGGATCGGCTAACAACCATTCAAAATCGATCTCACTCAAGCCAGGAACCGTATCCATATGATAGGTAAAGTAACCTACCACCGCACCCACATCTGGCTGGACTTCCCGTACATCCGGCACTTTTATCCGGGTAGCATAGGTGCCAAAATGGGTAAAATTATTGGAAATTATTTCCGGTCCCTTACCCGCTCCGGCTTCCTGCTCCGGGTTAATTTTAAATGATAATATATCGGTGCCGGTTTCCGAAGGGGAAGCCTCACCCACTCTCCAGGAAAAATCAGCTTGTTTCCCGGTAGATCCATAATGGAAATACTTACTGGCAGATTCACTGAAATCCTCATAAAAAGCTTTATGAAACCTTGGCCGGGAACAGGCAAAAGCCACCATTACAAAGAGCAATAGAATTCTCAAACACTTCATCTTCTTTTTAGTTCCTTGTTAAGAAATTTCCACTTCATTTGCGGTAGCTGTTCAATCATAAAAGTGGGTTCATCATATTTTTGTTTATAGAATTAACATCTTCAGCTTTCAAATGTACGTTTTTCACCAATTGTTTTCGTTCATGCATCCTGCAATAGACTTAATCCAACTCAAGTTGGAATTTATGTTTATGATACCTGCACCGACAATCCTGGGGAGCTGCTCCACCGCCAAAGTCTGTCAACCGGTCATCTGTCAGGTTGTTGGCGACCCGACCACCTTTAACCAAAAGAAGGCCAATATCCATGCAGCATACATACCACGGTATAACCTATTTCCTACGTCTGTAGGGTAATTTGTGGAAACCGGAATTGAGTAGTTGAATACTCTCGGTGAGTACTCTGGCCACCGGTCCGGAAATCAAAGATTCCCGCACGTTCCTGGAAGAACTGCCGTTTTTCGGGAAAGAATAAGGAAAATCGGGTGAGGTTAACGAGTTGATCGTCAGCCTCTGCCTGGGCAAAATCTGTGTTTACGGTGAGGTCCAGGGTAAGATTATTGGTAACTGAAAATTTGACCTCTCCACCAATTTCTCTCTGGATCTCATTTCTTTTTTCATATTGGTTTCGAGCTATGTTCAGCTTGTTTGAGTGTTCGATACCTCCCAATATGTAGGGTGATACGTACACCGTTCGCGTAGGTTTGATGCCGCGAAGCAGGATTTTTTGTGCCAGTGAAGGGCGAAAGAACGCCCAGTCTGTTTTTGGGGGCACGGCTGGAAATACCAGACGTTCCACTTTTCTGGCTATCTTGCGCTGGACACTTAAGCCCATTATGACCCTCCCGTCTTGTTCCTGAAAGCGCAGACTCTTAAAGGGAATCCGGATCTCGGAGAACCAGCCTTGCTCATTGATATGCACTTCAGCATCCCAGAAGGTATTAAAATCCCGATTTAACCATCCGCCAGTAGAGATAGTACCACCTGAAGCATCATTCACGATCGCGACGTCATTGCGGATACCGGCAGGAGTCGTAGTGAATATAAAAGCAGTTTCATTGTCATTGTAGCTTTCGACCAAAAAACAATTCAAGCCAGTCTTGAGGAGATTTTATTGAATGTATCCCTTTTAAATCATGAAGAGGAAGTATTTATGCAATCTCTTCTGAAACGAATCCTCAGCCCTCCGGAAAACTCTCTGAAAATAGTCGGGAAAAACATATCCGGAGACATGTCAGATATCAACCCAGTTCATCTGGAAGCAGGGGCAAATCGTTGTGCGATCTCGTGAAATACTTGTGGACCACCCGATCGGACTGGATGAACCTTTTTCCCTCAGATTACCGCCGACTTTATTATTGGTCTTTTCAGGCTTTTGGCCGCTGTGGAGCAATTTCCATGTTTATGGCTATTCAATGGCCTAATTGTGGTCGAATTTTCTTTTATTTATCATACATTTTATGAAGGTCAATAATTGATTTGATAGTATCAGGTGCATAAGTATTAGAAAGACTACCATGCCTAAGGATATAAATTTACGCTTTCGGGTTTGGGTTTTTGCCGGTGATATACCATTTCTCGGGGTTGGCCCCGTTGAGTTGCTGGAAAAGATCATAGAGCACGGATCGATCGCCAAAGCGGCAGAAGCAATGAAAATGTCTTACAGAAAGGCCTGGCAGCTGGTACAAAACATGAATGAAATAGCTGATTCTCCGATGGTCATTACCAAACTGGGGGGCGTTAAAGGTGGTGGAACCGAGGTTACCGCGAAGGGTAAACAGCTCATTGAGCAATACCATTTTCTGGAAAAAGATATGGAGGACTTTCTAAGCGAAAAAGTGAAAAGGCTGAAGTGGTAAGTTTTACCCGTTTCCACAAGACTGATCATTTCAATCAATCGATTCCATTAATTTTCACGGCTGTTTTATCAGGAACGCTTATAAAAGCAGAAGGTCATTTCCTGATAAATTAAGCTTACAAAGAAGGTATCTCCGGAATACCAAAAATCCCGGATGAAATCACCAATCTTCCCCGGCTTTCACCATCACCTGATATTACTATCCATTAAGACTCTCAAATATCATAAGGATGATGATGTAAAAAGAAATTTCCTTTTCGGGCATAACGATATGTTTTATAAAACATATTGCTATATTTATCAATAGTTCGGGAGGTTATGAAGGGAACATATTAAAGAAATATCATATATTAA
>CAYRYD010000089.1:0-12415 GCA_964428345.1 uncultured Saprospiraceae bacterium
AACCAAGTATTTCATGATTTTACTCTTACATCGCTTTGAAAGAGGGTTTTGTCAGTACACTGAGAAGTCCCCTTTTAGGGGATTTAGGGGTTCTTGAAGGTGTTTAATTGTTTAGCTGTTTAAACGTTGAACTGTTTGTTCCGGAGAAACGGCTCCAAGGGGTCATGACCCCTTGGACCGTATCCTAAAAGGTCACGACTTCCGGTCAGAACAATCTGGCCAATTGCTTTTCCGTTTTCTATTTACTACCGTTCGGGTATTTCAGGAATTCCGGTTGTTGAGAAGACACAGGGTTTGTCATGAAGAATCTGCCATGGAATCCATCGATGCATTCTGATCCGCACACTACCTCCAGTAATCGAGATACAATGAATTATTACGCGTTCGCTTTCTTTCTGGGGTTTTTTCTGGCAGGTGGTCAGTGTTTCGCCCAGTTGTTACTGGAACCGGTGACTTCCGGACTGTCGCAACCAGTCGATATTGCCAATGCCGGTGATGGTTCTCACCGTTTGTTTATTGTAGAAAGAACCGGCCGGGTGCGGATCATCATGCCGGATGGAGGACTTCTCGGTCAGCCGTTTTTGGATATTTCAGACAAAGTCGATCACACCGGTGGTGAAGAAGGTCTTTTGGGATTGGTGTTTCATCCACAATATGCCGTCAATGGCTATTTCTTTGTGTATTATACCCGCAAGACAGACAAGGGACGTCAGTCTGTTTTGGAACGCTATGCGGTGAGCGAAGATCCCGATTTGGCTGATCCGGGATCCGGGGCAGAAGTCCTGACCGTCGATCAGCCCCAGGCAAACCATAACGGTGGAGATCTGGCCTTTGGACCGCATGGCAACCTCTATATCGGAGTGGGTGATGGAGGATCGGCCAATGACCCCGGCGAGCGCAGTCAGAATCTCACCCTTCCTCTGGGAAAAATGCTGCGTATCAATGTCGATCAGCTTCCCTATATCATTCCGGCAGACAATCCTTTTGCCACCGCCACAGGAGATACCGTCAGGGAGATCTGGGCCTGGGGATTGCGCAACCCCTGGCGGTTTAGTTTTGACGACAACTACGATCTCTGGATCGGCGATGTGGGTCAGAGTGCGCGGGAAGAAATCAATTTTATACCGGCTGAATTCAATGTGCCCGGACTGAATTATGGCTGGGACTGCCGGGAAGGTGATATCGCCTGTCCGGGTTGCGGGAATGATCGGTGTAGCGGACTGGACTTTACCGAACCGGTCTATTGGTATGGTCCCGGTCCGGGCTTATCCGTAACTGGTGGATACGTGATGCGCGGTGAATATTACGACCTTTTTGAAGGCAGTTACATTTTTGCAGACTACATACGTGATGAAATCAGAATTTTGGAAGTGACCCCTTCGCGGGAAGTTTCCATTTCTCAAACCATTCGCGCCAACAACATTACAACCTTTGGCAAAGATGAATGGGGGAGAATCTACGCTGCCAATTATACGGGGATCATCTACCGGATCGTTGAATCGGGTGTTTTTCCGGTCGGGCAATTGATCGTGCGAATTGAAAAACACCAGCGAACCATATTGTTGGAATGGGAAACCGGATTTGAAGGCGATGCTTCCCATTTTGAAATTGAACGGAGCTTTGAGAATGAACCGTTCAATCAGATCGGTATTGTACCGGTTCAGCACAACGGAGGAACACCGGGTTATTATCAATTTTCAGATGAGGTCAACCAGCCCGGACATTACCTTTACCGGTTGAAAATGATTGACCGTCAGGGTATTTTTATGCATTCCTTTACACTCGATGCAGAAATCAGTGAAGTGGAAGATCTTACGGTTTCACCCAATCCGGCTATCGATAAAATTATTGTTTATACACCTCTGTCAAAAAATCCAGGAACGCTCAATCTGATTGGTCTTGATGGTAAAATTTTATTTTCCAGGTCGATTTCCCCAAAAAATACCGAACCGGTCGAATTACAGGTACAGGATTATGATCGTGGTTTGATTCTAGTACAATTTACGGATTCCTCAGGTAGTACCTCTACCAGAAAATTGATGCTCTATTGATATCTGTTACTGAGTGTCAGCATAAAATATGCAGAAGCCAAATTTTCGAAAATAATCCAACGATACGTTAGGTACCATTTTTAATTTGATCAGCAGATGAAAACCATCGGAGAAATTTTCGATCAATGGGCTTCCAGCCAGTTTTCTCCGATGCCCATACCAACCACAATCGGTACTTTCAGGTGAGGGATTGCATTTTTCATATTTTCTTCAATGATTTTTTTCATCTGATTCAGTTCCGGTTTCAGAATATCAAAAACCAGTTCGTCATGAACCTGCAGGATCATTTTGGATTGCAGCCCTTCCCTGACCATGACTTCATGAATCTTAATCATCGCCAGTTTAATCATATCGGCGGCCGTACCCTGTATCGGGGTGTTGATGGCAATACGTTCGGCTCCGCTGCGGGCCATGCCATTTTTTGAATTGATGTCGCGTAGTTTTCGTCGTCTTCCCAATAATGTCTCTACATAACCGTTTTCGCGGGCGAATTCGACCGTACGGTCCATGTAATTTTTAAGTCCTGAGTACTGCTTAAAATATTGTTCGATTAAATCTTTGGCTTCTGTCCGTTTTATATTTAATTGCCTGGACAGATTGGTAGATCCGGCGCCATAGGTAATGCTGAAATTAACTGTCTTGGCATTTCGGCGCTGGTCGTCTGTCACCTGATCGTATTCGACGCCGTATACCTTGGCGGCTGTTGCCCGGTGAATGTCCAGATCTTTACTAAAAGCATCGAGCATCGCTTCATCCTGACTGATCTCAGCAATCAGACGTAACTCAATTTGCGAATAATCGGCCGATAAAAGCACATGATCTTCATCACGGGGAATAAACGCTTTCCGGATGCGGCGCCCCTCCGGAGTGCGAATCGGGATATTTTGCAGATTGGGATTATTCGAGCTCAACCTGCCGGTTGCTGCCAAAGCCTGGTTAAACGAACTGTGAATGCGTCCGGTTTTACGGTTTATCATTAAAGGCAGGGCGTCAACATAGGTCGATTTTAATTTGGAAAACATCCGGTGCTGCATGATTTCCGCCACTATTTCGTATTGTTCGGCCAGTTCGGTCATCTTATCCTCATCGGTCGAATACTGACCGGTAGCAGTACGCCGCCAGCGATACGGAATCCTTAAGCGGTCGAATAATATTTCTCCTACCTGTTTTGGCGAGGCAATGTTAAAATGTGTGCCGGCGAGTTTGTAAATTTTACTTTCCTGATTCAGTATCTGCTCCTGCAACTCGACCGAATATTTTTGGAGATAATCTTTATCGATATTGACCCCGGCATATTCGAGATCGATCAATACCTTGATCAATGGTTCCTCGATATTGTTGTAAATTTTTAATAAATTTTCTTTTTCCAGTTCATCAAATAAGATCTTTTGCAACTGAAAAGTGACATCGGCATCCTCGGCGGCATAGTCTCTTACTTTTTCCTGGTCCGCCTGGCGCATGGTCAGCTGGCTGATACCTTTTTTGCCGATCAGGGTTTCTATTTTAACTGGTTCGTAGTTTAAATAAGTTTCAGAGAGGTAATTCATCGAATGATTCATCTCCGGCTCAAGCAGGTAATGGGCAATCATCGTGTCTTTAAAATCTCCCGAAAGATCGATATCATACCATTTCAGAATTAAGGCATCGTATTTAAGATTCTGTCCTATTTTGGTAATTTCCGGATTTTCAAATAGGTGCTTGAATTCCGAAAGGACTTTCCGGGCTTCCTCAAACGTATCGGGCAGCGGGACCCAGTAACCTGAATTTGGTTTATCGGAAAAGGAAAGCCCGATTAATTCCGCTTCATTGGCATCGATGGCGGTGGTCTCGGTATCAAAACAGATTTCTTTTTGTTTTTCCAGTTTTTTAATCAGGTCTGCTCTTTTTTCCGCCGTATCGATCAGATGGTAGGTGTGCGTAGTATTTTTGATATTGCGATCGGCAATCGCCGGAGCGGAAACGGGTGGCTTCTCTTTTTTCTCAGAAGTCTCAACCGGATTACCAAAGAGGTCGGTTTGAGCTCCCGGGGCCGTCGGCAGGCTTTCTCCGAGAATGCTCTGAGCCAATGTGCGAAATTCCAGTTCCTTGAAAACCTCGGCCAGCGCATCGCGATCAAACGGACTTAACCGGTAATCTTTCTCGTCAAACTGCACCGGAGCATGGATATTGATGGTGGCCAGTTTTTTACTGAGCAGGGCCTGATCGGCATAAGTCTCCACCTGTTCACGGGTCTTGCCGGTCAGTTCTGCGGCATGTTCGATCAGTCCCTCTACCGAGTCATACTGCGCCAGGAGTTTGGCAGCGGTTTTTGGCCCGATGCCCGGTATACCCGGTATATTGTCAACGCTGTCTCCCTGCAAACCCAGCATATCGATTACCTGATCGATGCGTTGGATATCCCATTGATCCAGGATTTCTTTTTGACCGAGAATCTCTACTCCATTGCCCTGTCTGGAAGGTTTAAACAGAAAAATATGATCGGAAACCAGTTGGGCAAAATCTTTATCGGGGGTCACCATATACACCGTAAACCCCTCACTTTCGGCCTGTTTTGAGATGGTGCCGATCAGATCATCAGCCTCGTAGCCTTCCAGGGTGACGATCGGGATATTAAAGCCCTTGATAATTTTCATAATGTAGGGCATGGCAATGGTGATGTCTTCCGGTTGGGCTTCGCGGTGGGCTTTGTATTCCGGATACCATTCATGCCGGAAAGTATCGCCGCTCACGTCAAAAGAAACGGCAATATGGGTGGGTTTGCGGTTGACCAGGATATCCCAGAGTGACCGGACAAAACCAGTGACGGCAGAAGTGTTCATCCCTCTGGAGTTGATCAGCGGGCGGCCGATAAAGGCGAAATGCGCCCGGTATACCAGGGCATTGCCATCCAGCAGAAAAAGTCTTTTGGCAGACATGCATCTTAATTTGACCGGCAAAATAAGGAAATCATCCTGGTATCTGATGGAACAGGCTAGAAACCCGGAGTGCAGAAAATTGCCGGATCCGGATATGACAGTGGGGGTCATTAAAAATAAAAAGACCCATCTGCGGGTCTCATCCTGTGCATGAACAGGTATCTCATATCCTGTTCACCCTGGGGCAAAGGTAAGACCTCATCATTAAGTGTGGGTAAATTCACGATGAATCAAAGATTAAATTTGAATCATCCGGCGTCAACCGTAATATTTCCGGAATGCGGGACAACCGAATACAAAACATACTTACCTCCGGCATCCTCCATTATTTCTGATGGAATGGTCTGCCCATCCTGTTGCTTCACGGACACAGTATTCCAGCGATTGGGGATATAGGTTTTCAGGGTGACCGGTACATTATAGACAATGGGATCCAGACCGGAGGTAAGATTGATTTCGATCTCATTGCCATCCATCTCGCTCGTTACCGCAGTGTTTTTCCGTTCACGCAGATATTTGGTGACCTCGGCAAAGGTGGCTACCCAAAGGTCCGATTCGCGTTCTTTCATGTAGGTAAAGTATTCTTTGAGCTCGGCACCGGTGCGGGGCTCCCATCCGATACCATCTACCCCGTGAAAAACCAGCACCAGCCAGATATTGTCATGGGCCAGACAGGTGTCCACCCAGCTTTTCATGGTTTCCATGGTTATGTTGGTCAGCGGACCCCGTTGCCACTGCACATACTCCTTATCGGACATCCCGGGTTGTTGTTTGCTGGAGCGGTTCAGTTCCTCCAGCCAGGTTTCGGGCATCCGGTTTCTTAAAGCCGGATAAATCTTATGGGCGTATTCCATGACCCGCTCGTCTTCGGTGCCATAAGGACATTCGGCCGAGAAGGTGTATTCCTCACCGAGAAATTTAACGATATCGGCCTTGCTCTGTTCGAGCTCATAGAGCATGTTGACTTCATCCAGGACCGCCAGCCGTGGATGGGTGACCGTATGACTGGCAATTTCATGACCCTCTGCGGCATAAGCCCGGTAATCATCCCAGATGGTGGTATCCACTCTGTTTTCGTGATAGATGATTTCATCCGAGACCAGCAATTCGCCCTTGCGCAATTTTGCATAACCCTCATCGATCAGGGCATAGGCTTCTTCGATTTTTCCGGATTCAAAAAGGGAACCGGCATTGGTATGGTAGCCCAGGGCCTCCCGGCTGCCGGTAAATCCGATGGCGGAAGCCCGCTCAAAGAAATTTTCCGCATTGGTTTTGGCCGAAGCGGTTTCTGCAATGATTTCCCGGACCGGTCTTCCAATAAACTTACCGTGAGCCGAGCCCTTGATCTTGCCGGTAATGATATAGAAGGTTCCCTTCATGCCCAGGTCGTTCATGATGGGTCTGGCAACGGTAAACTGATGGATCGTGCCATCGTCGTAGGTGATGGAAGCCGCCGACTTTTTATCGTCTTTCCATTTGGTGATGACGGTGGTCCCTACGGAGTCCGGGTTATTGTTGGTACAGGAAATGGATAACAGCAGGCAGGCTAACAACAGATGGGCACATTTCATAGAACACGAATAGATGATTAGGATCTGAAGTTAACGAATTTTTCAGCCAATCCGATTTCAGGAAGCTTTCTTCGAAAACACCTGCGCCCGGACTTCTGAATGTTCTTCCCTGAACACTTCCGCTAATCCGATCATTTTATTTTGCTCAGGATCCCACACCTTTAACCGGAGACATCGGTAAATATCACCCGGTGATAAACCGGTCACACCCACCTTTTGCAATTCCGGTATTTCAGCATAAGCCGTAGGAAGGTTATAGAAGGGAATTCGGGCATTCAGGTGGTGGATGTGATGAAAACCGATATTTCCGGTGCACCACTGCATAAACCTATTCATTTTCATATAACTGGAGGAGAGCAATGCGGCATCGGTATAAGACCAATCTTCCTTGCGTCTGTACACTGCCGACGGAAAATTATGCTGGGCGTAAAACAGATAGGCGCCCAGTGCATGGCTAAACATCAGCGGTAACAGAAAACCCAGGAAAAGACTGACCGGACCAAAAAACATCCATATGGCCGTTCCCAGGCTGACATGAAAAACAATGGCCACCAGGCAATCGAAGTGCTTCGTTCCACTCTTGATCAGCGTTCTCAGGCACATTCCCCAAAGGAAAACAAAGAGGTAACCAAAAGCAATGGTGAGCGGGTGCCGGATAAAAAGATAAATGTTCTGCTCTGTTTTACTGGCAGCGAGAAATTCTTTTTTGGTAACCAGTGGAAAAGATCCGATACTGCTCGTATATAGTTTTGAATTATGGGCATGGTGATGATCGTGCGACCGCTTCCAGATACTCGTCGGGGCCAGCATAAAGAGCCCAAAAATTGTGAAGAGTATTTTGGCGAAAAGTGACTGCTGTAAAATGGATTTATGGAGATAGTCGTGATAAATGATAAACAGTCTTGCCGACACCAAACCGGCAAATATGCTACAGATCAGTTGGGGGATCAGGTGGACATTGACGATGGCACCAGCATAGGCGGCTAAAAACAGGATCAGGGTACTGATGAGATGATACCAGCTTTTCTTCCGGTCTTCAATAGCATACCTTTTCGTAGCCAGGATCAGGGCCTTTTCTTTCAACATGGCCGCTAAACTAGGTATTATTCTGGTCTTTGATGCTTCCATCGCCGGTGTGTCCATAACCAATGGGCCGGTTGGGCCCGGATATCGTTTTCCAGCCTACGGGTGTGTAGCTCAGAAATCTCATCTTCGGTCAGGACACCGGGGTTGTCTGCGAGAATCTCGCTGGTCATCTCATAGTATCCGCGTTTTGGCCGCCTCAGAGAAACGTAGATAACCGGATAATTCAGTTTTTTGGAGATTTTGGCAGGGCCGGTGAAGACCGGGGTATCCTGATTGAGAAAGGTGGTCCAGTATGCGGTCGCCGGTGACGACGGAGTCTGGTCGGCGATAAAAGCCGTTGCGGTCAGTTCACCGCGGTTTTGCATCATGCCCCGGAACGTATCTTTCATCGGATAGAGTTTGTTGCCCAGCCGGGTGCGCATATGGTAGACCAGGCGGTCAAAATAGGGATTGGACATCGGGTGGTAGATCACATAGAGCCGGTGCCAGGGAAGCTGGCTGAATCCGGCTCCCGCCAGCTCCCAGTTACCCAGATGACCGGTCACGATAATGACGCTCTGTTTTCGTTCGTAATAGTGCCGGAAGGCAGACATGTCGCCGAAAAGCACTCTTTTTTGGAGGGCAGATGGCCGGATCGTCAGCGTTTTGACGGTCTCGAGGATCAGATCACAAAAAAAATGGTAAAAATCATCCCGGATGGCTCGTCTTTCTGCCTCCGGTTTTTCAGGAAACGATTTTTTTAAATTGGTGTCCACCACGGCCGTGCGGTACCCCATCAGTTTATAGATGATCAGATACAAAAGATCCGACACCAGGTAGAGGCCCCGGAAGGGCAGGAGGGAGATAGCATAGATAAAGGGCAGCGATAACCAGTAGACGATGGCGTTCATGCCGGCAAAAATACGGTATCAGCCGGTAATCAGTTAATCGTACCACGTCCGATGGCGGGAAGGACATGAAGGTTCGTAGCACAATGGTTTAGTTTTGGAAAGAGGGTGTAGCCCTGACATCTAATAAATCGATTGTCTCGTTATCATTTCCCGTCGCTGGCATTCCCCGAATGGTCTACCGCAACCACCCGGTAGTATTTTGGCGGCAGGTTATGCACGGCCTGGTCGATGTATTCCGTGGCGATGGTGACTGCGTGCTGGCGTTCGGGACTAAGCTCAAATCCGGGGTGTTCGCCGCGGTAGATCCGGTAGTAGCAAAAGTCGGCTTCCGGACTGGGCTGCCAGGTGAGCACATTGCGGTCGCGGTTGTCGATTTTCCGGGCTTCGACCCTGAGTCCCTTTACCGGTGCCGGAGGAACTGTATCATAAAGGGTGGTGTAGACCACCAGACCCATCGAAGGTACGGTATCGGTGAAACTGCCATTGGTCACTTCGATTTCGGCACTGGGTTCCTGCAGATCGCCAAAATAGTTGAAGGGAGGATCTGCGGGATCAAACAAGTATTTGCGAAAGGGTTTACCGGGAGTCAGCTCACCGGTCGACCAGGCGATTGCCCGGGAGTCCGGATGGCGGTTGATCACGGCTATGGAAACTTCTCGATTCTGATTCCGGAGAGCTACCGCCCGCAGGAGGGTATCTGCCGACTGGATCTGGTAAGCGGTCGACGGACCCCGGAAAAATTTGCACAGGAGGCCGATACAGTAGTAACCCGGTTTGGTGGTGAAATTGTCGACCTCCCACCGGAACAATCCCCATTTATTGATGTAGTTGTTGCGGTAGGCGGAAGGGAAGTCGCTGAAGGTCCAGTAATTGCTGCCGTAAATACCGCCGTTGATCATGGCCAGGATGGCCTCGGCTGACTGGATGGCGGCGTAACTTTCCAGCGGTGTATTGTTGTATAGCATGGCATCGTGCCGTACACCATCGATATCATTGCTGTTTTGCTTGGATCCGAATTCACCAACGATAAAACGCTTTCCCCTGCTTTTGGCCAGTCCGGACCCCCAGAGCATTTTGTCCAGGAAAAAACGGTAGAAGGAGGGGTCAAAAATGTCGTACTCATTGATGTAGTGATGCCCTCCGTATACCCCGGTAATCTCATCCATGTTTTCAGCCGCCCATTCGATGGTATGCCAGTACCGGAAGGGTGAGGCATCGGTGCTTAATAGCCGGATATCCAGGTTGCGGCGCTCAATTTCCTCATAAAACAGGCTGTGGATGCGTTTGAAATATTCCAGATCGTCGACCATCGAAGCCCAGTGATCGAGGCTCAGTTCGTTGGCCATGCAGTAATAGTTAATCCGGTCAAAACCCTTGATCCGTTTCAGGTACTCGAGGTTGTCGACCTCCTTTCGCACATAATCCCGCTCATCGCTGTAATCGCGGATAGCCTGGGTACCCCAGGAGGTAAAATACATCTCGGTACCGGTGCTTTTCATGATCTCGAGGTAGGAGGCCACGCTGTCGAGCTTTCCGGTCGTCCATCCGGGATCGTCGTTGATGCGCACGAACGAGGGGTTGAGTTCGCGCCATCTCTTGGCAAATACCTGATCGTAATGCCAGCGGGGCGCGTTGTGCACGTGGTAAAAAACATGAAAGCCTACGCCGCCGAAATCTTCGTTGACTACCTGTCTGGTAATCCTTAATCCTGAAGGCGGGATGGTGTCTGGATTTTCCGGGGTTGACCACCAGCTGAAAAGTACGGGTAGCAGACAAATCAGGATGAGTATCATAGTCCGCAAATTAAGCAGAAATGGCCGGAAAAACAGAACCTGCCAGACAGGGTGTGAATCTCTGTCCGGCTAATGCCACCACTCAGGTGATTAGTTGTTTAGTCAACCTTTTTGTTAAGGAACTTTTCGATTATCGGTGTGACAAGATCGCTTTCCTTAAAGCCGGGTTTTATGGTCGTTATTTCGCCGATATATTCTCCGTGTACGCCCGGAATGATTGCCAGATCGGAGTTGGCAATTTGCCGGTGCAATTCGATGGCATGTTCGGGGGTAATAATGTCTTTGTCGCCAATGATGATCAAGGCCGGGGCTTTTATGGACTTGATTTGCTCGTCTGAAATATCTCGAAAATTGACCATGCGCCTTGCATCTTTGTCGTGCATGATTTGCAGACCGTCCGGGTCGGGGGCTACTTGTCTGTAGGCTGTCTTTAGTTGCTCGGGCATATTTTCCAGTTTCGCCTGTTTCATAAAATCCCAGAACCAGTCAGGCACACCGTTTCGTTTGGCCAGTGTTGAACCAAGAATGATCTTGTCAACGATTGCCGGGTGGCGGATGGCAATTTGCAGGGTTGTGGTTCCGCCATTACTGAACCCCAAAAAATCGGCTTGATCAACGTTCAATTTTTTGATCAGGGTTGCAATGTCGTCTGCATCTTGTTCAAATGACAAGTCGGTGTTTCGATCGCCCGTGCGTCCATGGGCCTGCAATTCAACAGCGATCACTTTTCTGTTTTTCGCAAGCAGCGGAATTATTTTTGCAAAGTTGGACTGAATGGTAGAACCACCACCGTGAACTAAAACCAGCGGTTTGCCTTGTCCGTAGATTTCAAAATACATGTTCAGTCCGTTCACTTCAAGATAGTTGCCTCCAAAAGTCAATTTTTCGGGTGTTTTGGTTTCCATTTTGTTGGTGGGATTTCGTTGTGCGATATCAAAGTGAGAAAGGTGTCAATGTCCTGTATTGACAGTTAGCCAGAAAGGGCATCCTGTTCAAATGACGCTATTTCGATCAATTCTTTGAATGTTGATGCGTTATTCACTCTTTTTACAAACTCGCCTACAGTCAATAGTTTATTATGTGTAATATGAAAAAGTTCATGTTTTCTACGCAGAATGATTTGTTTGAATTCGTCCAAAGTCAATTGTTCTCCTGTTTTCTTGAGGTGAAATTTCACAGTCAGTGTCCGTGGTCCAAAGAATGAAGAAAGTATCCCCGATCTCTTTATTACTTCTCCTTCTACCACTTTTAAAAGATAGCCGTCTGAGTCGATTAAGATTCTTTCGTCTTGAGTATGTAAATCTTTTTGTTTGATTCTATGTATCCCGTCCCAGCCGTATTCAGCATGAAATACTTTCTCTGACTCAAATAAGTCGTCTGTTAATTCTGTTATCGGGAAATTTATATCTTCCATCACTAGGTGAAGAATTTTTTTACATTTGGCGAACGGTTAGTAAGCTGCCGTTGTTTGCGATTTTGGAGTTCTTCACGTTTACACAGCACAAAAGTCTGATAGTAACACGTTGTTTCAATTTTAGACTTCACTACCAATTGGGGCAGACCGCACTTATGCCTTCGTGTTTTTTTCATTCGATTCAAACTCTTTAAGAGTCCTAACATCTTTCTCTTTCCATTCAGTCAGTCCGTTTGCATTACGTCCCAAAACTATCGATGCTGCTGTCGAAGGACTACTGAAAATATAGTCTTCTGGAAATTCAAGATACGCTCCTTTGTTTAAAAGCACTCCTTCGTCAATGAGTTTCTGTCTTAATGTTACAAAGTTTGGAGTCATTGATGTAACTGTCGAACCTGCTGCTTTTGAACCTTTGAAAACCACAAAGCCGTCTGAAGTCGGTTCGCCCTGACCGTCAGCACCTCTGGCTGCTTTTATAAAAAAAGTCTCTTGTTTCTGTTTTGCTTTAAATTCTCTTTTCTCGTCAAATACCTTATGACCTAAGGTGTTTACGAGCATTTTGATATACTCAATAAATTCTTCCATTTCTGCTCTGTCAGGTTCAGAAATAGAGGATTGAGTCGGAATGATCGAATTGTCTACCTTGTATCGATTTGCTGATTTTGCGATGTCGTGTAGTCGGTTCTCTAAATATT
>CAYRYD010000090.1:0-10909 GCA_964428345.1 uncultured Saprospiraceae bacterium
ATAATCAATAATCAATAATCAATAATCAATAATCAATAATCAATAATCAATAATATGGAAAACAGAAGGTCAGTTTTTAAGAAAATCGGAATGTCACTGGCTGCCGTGTTCGGGGCCGGTGTTGTATCTGCAGCCAGCAAACCAGCCACCAGTAAAGAGGTGGTAGGTGACATTGTCATGGATCAGGAAGTTCCGTTGTTTTCAGGCGCTGTAAAACATGGCAATACCATTTATATTGCCGGAAAGGGTGCTCATTTCGAAGGAGATATCACCTCACATACCGATCATGTGCTTAATGAGTTAAAGAAGGAATTGGAAAAACATGGATCGTCCATGGAAAAAGTCTTGAAGGTCAATGTATATCTGGCCGATCTCGCAGACTACCAGGGAATGAATAAAGTATTTCGGGGTCGTTTTGGACCGAATCCTCCGGTGCGTACAACGGTGGCTACCTATGGTGGCGTTCCGGGAAATTCCCTGGTGGAAATGGATTGCATCGCGGCTCTTGACTGATCCTTCGACAGGCTCAGGATGACGCTTCGGTGCAGGAAGGTTTTCGTGGAATTCCAAGGGCACCCCGGTTTTCGGATTACCAAATGATGATTAAGTGCATTTTTAAATTAGTTTAATGAAATATTCAAGTTACAAACATGATAAACAGACGTGATTTATTAAGAAGCCTCTCGACACTTCCGCTGGTGGGTGGATTTATCGGGGGACAGCAGCTTTTCGGTCAGAAGACATATGAAGCTGCTTTGGGGGGTAAACCCTACCGGGACTACTTTAAGGAATTGGGAGTGCGGACTTTTATCAACGCTGCCGGCACCTATACATTTATGTCCGGTTGCCTGATGAGAGACGATGTCATGGATGCCATCAATTACGCCTCCAGGCAATACGTCAACATCGATGATTTACAGGATAAGGTAGGAGAACGAATTGCCGAACTATTGGAATGTGAAGCGGCCACAGTGACCGCGGGTTGTTTTTCGGCCATCACGCTGGGACTGGCCGGAGTGCTGACCGGCACTGATGCCAAAAAAGCCTCCATGGTTCCGACCGACCTGACCGGGATGAAAAGTGAAGTGATTTTACAGAAATCGCATCATATCGGTTATGCTCATGCCCTTAAAAATTGTGGGGTGAAGTTGATATTGGTGGAAACAGCTGCCGAACTGGAGTCTGCCATCAATGATCAGACTGCCATGCTGTGGTTTCTCAATTATGCAAATCCTGACGGACAGGTAAAGTATGAGGAGTTTGTCAGTATCGGTAAGAAGCATGGTATACCTACGATGATCGACTGCGCCGCCGATGTACCCCCGAAGGAGAACTTGTTCCGATATACGAAAATGGGTTTCGATCTGGTCTGTTTTTCAGGAGGCAAGGGATTGCGGGGACCACAGAGCGCCGGATTGCTGCTGGGCAGGAAAGATTTGATTGCCGGGGCACGTCAGAATGCAGCTCCCAGAGGTGATACGGTCGGCAGAGGTATGAAAGTCAATAAGGAAGAAACCCTGGGTATGCTTGCAGCTTTGGAAAACTTTTTATCCAGAGATCACGAAGCAGACTGGAGATTATGGCAGGGGCAGGTGCAGCATATCCACGACGTGGTTGCCACGGTAGATGGGGTGATGCCGGAAATGCACGTCCCTGAAATTGCCAATCACGTACCCTCGCTTAAGGTTAAATGGGACATGAACAAGATCAAGATGGATGGAAATGAAGTACGGGAAAAGTTGCGTTTGGGGCATCCGTCCATTCAGACGGTCGGCGATAAAGAGTCCCTTGGAATAACTACATGGATGATGAATCCCGGTGAAGAACGCATAGTAGCCTCCAGAATTAAAGAGATTTTGTCGGTGAAAGCGTAGGGCTTTGGCAGGCTCAGGCTGACATTGATGAGTCTTATCCTGTGATGTCAAAACATAGGATGAAAATGGCTGAGCCTGTTGAAAGCAGATTGATGAATAATTAGTAAAGAATAAAAACAAAAATTAATGAAATATATTTTTTCAGGTATGCTGGCATTGCTGCTGATTTCCTGCGGCAATGCTCCGAAAACAGAAAGTATGGAAGTTATGAAAGCCCAGAATGGCAGTTATGATCCGGAAGCCAGGTTGAAAGAACTTGGCATATCCTTACCGGCGGTTTCCGCTCCGGTAGCCAACTATGTGAATACAGTCCGTACCGGCAATCTGGTCTTTATTTCCGGTAAAGGCCCTCAGAAGGAAGACGGCTCCTACATTGAAGGCAAGGTTGGTGCTGACCTGACCATCGAAGAAGGTTATGCGGCAGCCCGCCTCACTGCTGTCCAGTCGCTGGCTGCTCTCAAAGCCGAACTGGGTAATCTCAATAAAGTAAAAAGGGTGGTCAAAGTATTGGGCATGGTCAATGCCACTCCTGATTTTCGCGATCAACCCAAGGTCGTCAACGGATATTCCGATCTGATGGTTGAGGTCTTTGGTGACCGGGGAAAACATGCCCGCTCAGCCGTTGGGATGGGCTCTTTACCCAATAATATCGCTATTGAAGTGGAAGTGATTATTGAGGTTGAATAGGATTTTTTATGATGAGCGGTGGGTTATAAATTATAAGTGAGTTAAGACACAATTATTTACTGATAATTTATAACTCACCAATTTTTCTTCCTCAGGATATTGACTCTTCCAGTCATTTCTCAAGGATTTTATGGGCAGTTCCAACCAACCCATCACTCATCACTCATTAATGCACAACTCCATCGTCCTCCCAAGGTCATCAATTTTGTAGATCTTTTTATTTTCTACCAGAATTCCTTTTGTCATGCCGCTGTTTTTTGTCTGACCGTGCAGAATATCTAGTTTAATTAATTTACCCAGGTAGTCCGTAGAGATATCCGGTACTACCGTGTGACCAATGATCATTTTATCAGCCTGATAATAATCGAGTACCTGATCCAGTTGTTGTTGGCTGGCTTTGGGAAGCCCGTCGTGTTCCCTGACCAGGTTGCGATACCAGATTGGACCCTTTTTTCCCATCACTGTATTGGTGACCGGATCACGGGTACTGCTGAAGTAAAAATCCCGGTCCAGGTTCTGCCGGACAATCTGATTGATAACGGGAATGGTTAAACGAAAAGGTAATAATTCGTGAGAAAGGCCGGCATGCACAAAAAGTAGGTTCCCAATTTTTAGTACAGCGGGCTTTGACCGCAGCCACCGGCCTATTTCATGGCGATCTGAATACAGGAAGCGAAAAGCATGATCCGTTTCAGGCATACCGGTTACCGCTCGCACCGCCTTTTGAAAGTCAGTATGGGCATAGTCAAACCAGCCCTGAATATTCATCAGGTCATGATTTCCCAGGACCACATGGACCCGGCCTCCTGCTTCCTCCGCCTGTTTTTCGAGCTTATATATCAACCACAGTATGGCCATCGGAAATGCTCCCCGGTCTACCAGATCTCCGTTGATCAGAAAATGACCATTACCGAAATTCCAGTCAAAATTAGCATCGATTACATGGTTATTCCTTAAAAAACTGATCAGACCGTCAAAATTTCCTTCAATATCCGAGATGGCTATCAACCGGTCAGGTTCATCAAAAATATCCGGGACAGGTTCGATGGAAGATTTCAGGAAAAGTGAAAATTGATCGTGGTCCCCGTTAGGAACATAGACACTCAAAGGAGTGTCCCGGTCCAGCTTACGATCGGAAATTTCACCATCTGCAAGCAGGTAGCGAACGGTATTTCCTAGAATGTAGGGACCATCTCTATAAATTTCCTGGGACATTTTCCATTTTTTGTGATAGCGCTGCATAATAGGATTTTACATCCATAATTCATCTGACTTCGCAGATAAGACCGGAACATTCAACGAATTTGTGTATATACCTGTGCTTTTGCAACACGCTATTAGGTCATTGGTTTATTACATATATTTAATCCATGCATTAATTCGATAGCATGACTGTTCCTGAGATCCGGACCGATCAATGTAATATCTTTTGGATGTTAGTCCTGGTGATCACAGCCTGCTGTGCATGCGTTTCCTCTTATGAACAGGCAAAACCCAATGTTTTGTTCATTCTGGCGGATGATCTGGGTTACCATGATCTGAGCTGCATGGGCAGCCGGTACTACGAAACGCCCAATATAGACCGTCTTGCCCGAGAGGGCGTTGTCTTTACCAATGGATATGCCGCCTGCCAGGTATGCAGTCCATCACGGGCCAGCATATTGTCGGGTAAGTCGCCGGCCAGACATGGTATTACCGACTGGATCGGAGCCAAAACAAAGGAGGAATGGAGGTCGGTGGGAAGACAAAGCAAGTTATTACCTGCAGAATACATCCGGAATTTACCACACGAATACCAGACGTTGCCGGAGGTGCTGAGGGGGGCTGGTTATACCACTTTTTTTGCCGGCAAATGGCACCTCGGCGCGGAAGGGTCGTGGCCAACCGACCATGGATTTGATGTGAACAAGGGAGGTTGGGAATCCGGCAGCCCGAGGGGAGGCTATTTTTCACCCTGGGAAAATCCGAATCTGGATAACCGGCTTCCCGGCGAAAATTTGTCAATGCGTCTCGCCCGGGAAACCGTCGACTTTATGCGGGAGAACCGGGATACCTCCTTTTTTGCTTTCCTGTCTTTCTATGCGGTGCATGGCCCAATCCAGACCTCACGCGATAAATGGTCCAAATACCGGGATAAAGCCGAAGCCATGGGTATAGCCGACCGTGGTTTTGAAATGGGCCGGTACTTGCCTATCCGGCAGGTACAGGACAATCCGGTCTATGCCGGACTAGTAGAAACCATGGACGATGCGGTAGGTATGGTACTGGATGAACTGGAGAGACTTGGTCTTGCGGAAAATACTGTGGTTATTTTCACTTCCGACAACGGAGGGGTGGCGACCGGTGACGCCTATGCTACCTCCAATCTGCCATTACGGGCCGGGAAAGGGTCTCAATATGAAGGAGGGATCCGGGAACCCTATTTCATCAAAGTCCCCTGGCTGGAAGTAGCCGGTAAGAAGATCGATGTACCGGTGACCGGAACCGATTTTTATCCGACGATCCTGGATCTGGCCGGACTGGATCTCAGACCGGAAGAACATCAGGATGGTGTCAGCCTCCTGCCCTTACTGAAGGGAGAGTCCCTTCCGGAGCGACCATTGTACTGGCACTATCCGCACTACGGCAACCAGGGTGGCGAACCCTCATCAATAATCCGGGCAGGCGCCTGGAAATTGATACATTACTATGAAGATGACCGCAATGAACTTTTTAATTTGGAAACCGATCCGCAAGAAAAAAATGACCTCTCGAAAAATCATCCTGAATTAACCGGAAAACTCAGTGATCAACTATTTGAATATCTGAATAGCCTGGGGGCCAGATATCCGGAAATGGATCCGGAATACGATGTGCTCAGAGAGAAAGAGTATCTGCATAAAATCACCACTGAGTTTTGGCCCGGGCTTGAAAAACAAAGACTGGATTTTTTATCGAAAGATTTTGATCCTGGCAATAATTGGTGGGATAGTGAAATATCGGATCAGTAAAACCCAGGGATTAATATGTTTGATCCACAGTAAATACCGGGAAAAGTCGTGTATAAAAATGAGAACGCTGCGATACGGTCCAAGGGGTTATGACCCCTTGGAGGTAATCCACAACGAGATCTTATAGCAAAAATCGTTTGTAAGTCGTTACACAGTTTGTTGGGAGCATTGATATTCATTCGAGAGTCCGGAATTGGACAACCTTATTATAGCATTCTGTAAAAAAATCAATTAATCGGTACTTCATTTTTTGCATTGGAGATTGCCTTGCCCATCCGGTCAAAGAATGCATCGGTTGGATTCCGGCAGATGAAAATCAAGGTGCCATGTTGACGGGACAAAGGCATATCGAGCTGGCCGACCTGCTCGATTTTTTCAAAATATCCGGGCATGTCATCACCCAGTTCATCGTTGACATAAATTAGGGTTTGAAAATCCCGGGACAGCGAATCGGGAAGCCAATAGCGGTAATTATCGCTAAAACTGAGGACTTCCGGTAGATGATAAGGTTTTCCGAAATGTTCGATCGCTCCGGCCAGGCCATAGTTTTCTGCATAAATGGCAGCGGTATTTTTATTTTCTACCATTTGCCAGGCCTTAGCTGTCATTGCTGCAACTTCCTTCCATCCCAGCATGTCGGCAAAATCCTGGGGCAGGGAATGGATACGACCGTCTTCCCACCGAAGGGCGCTCTCCGTCAAGGGAGAATCCAATCTTTTTTCAAAATAAGCTGCCGCTTTTTCCGGGTTGAATACCGGCAGTATAAACGGGAATCGAGGCAGGGCGACCAGCAACATCACTCCGGCCAATAGTGCCGGTATCCAGATTTTTTGCCGGGTGCGGTTTTCGAGATAAGCAGCTCCGGTAGCAATCAATACCGGGTAAGCACCGATGGTGTAGTAACTTTTTCCATTTAAGACAATCATTAGTAAAATGACGACAAGATACATCCAGGCAAATCCTCTCCATTTCATTCCCTCCCGGTGAAACAGCAGATAAAATAAGCCCAACATCCAGAGCGGTACGGCCGGCAGAAAGAAAAAAAGCTGGTCCACCAAAAAATCCTCCAGAGTAACGTGAACAAACTGGGTAGCCGCCAGTTCCTGCATATGCCGGACCACCGGAAACTGATGCCGGAACTGCCAGATCAGGTTGGGTGAAAAAATCAACAGGGCAATGCCGGCCATCTGATAAAAGGTTTTTCCTGCCAGCAAATTTCGATGCCGGGAAAATAACAGCCAGGGGATCAGGCCAACCATCAAAAATACAACGGAGTATTTATTGAGCAGTCCCAGTCCCAGCGCTGCCCCCAACCAGATGAGCCATTTTTTGTGCTCGGTATTGATGTATTTAAGCAATAGCCAGGAAGATAGGGTCCAGTAGAAAATATCAAAAACAACCGGTTGAAACAGCATGCCCGGCCGTAAGTAGGCCCCACAGGTTAGTCCGGAGATGCCAACCAGTAATGCTGCAATATTGCCCCGGCCGCCGTTTTCCTGATCCGTCATTTCCCGGGCCATCATCCCGGTTAAGATGACCGTAAGGGTAGAGACCAGGGTAGGGATCAGCCGGATCGCAAATACCGATCCCCCCAGAACGCGGTCACTCAACCAACCGAAGAAGGCGATAGAGGGAGGTACGGAGGCGTAACCCCAGTCCAGATGCCGTCCGAGGGCCAGATAGAGGAGGGCATCGCGATGCAATGACCAAAGCGTATTGGTAGCAAAGTGCAGGATGATCTTGGTCACCGCAAGTAAAAGCAGTATGTGATACCATCGTACCCGGTGCATGGTGTGCTGGATTTTTGACCAAATTAAGGAAGAGTTTGGGTTTAATTCCTGCCAGTATGCCGGTATTCCACGTTTGCTGCAATTCTTTTTTGGTAACTGCAGAATGGAATCCGTTCAATCCAAGCCATTGGTATCGGTACGGTAGTAAAGGCCGGTGCTTCTTTTCAGGGGTCCTCCTGGAATAGACTGAAAATATTTTCTGGAGTATTCCTTTTGAATAAAGGCTGGAATAATAATCGGGAATTACTGACAATCAGTAAGTAATTAATTTGTAGAGTTGAGATAACCATTTTGATTCACTAATTTAAGGGATGATGCAATGCTTCACCCCATGCTTGCAAAATGGACCCCTGGATTTTACATTTTGGTAGGCTGCCTCTTTTCCCTGATGCTGCTGACGGCCGTAGTTCAGGCACAACCGCCTAAATTGCGTTTTACTCCTGTCGAGATCCGGGATGCCCCACCCTTTCCACTGGTGGATTGCATATTTCAGGATAGCCGGGGCTTTATGTGGATGGGTACCTATGGAGGCCTTTATCAATATGACGGATATACAATCACTCATTACTTTCGAAATCCCGGTGACACTTCAGGTCTGGGAGACAACCGGGTGCGCAGCATATTTGAAGACCGCAATGGAAACCTTTGGCTTGGCACTCAATTGGGTCTGCATTTTCTGGACGTTCGTTCCGGCGAATTTAGAAGTTTTACCGGTCAGGAATATCTGATCGAGCGCACAATCATTAATAAGATAGTGGGTGATACCAGGGGACGACTTTGGATTTCCACTAATCAGAAGATATATCAGGTCAGTGCGGCCGATTTGAAATTTGAAGAGATCTTAAGTACTCCGGTTGGTGAAGGATCGTTTGTGCGGGATCTTGCCGTTGATGACCGGGGTGATTTGTGGATGACCATCGGACAACAGCTACTTAGACGGGAGGGTATTTCGAACCAGATCGATGACATAACACCGGAAAATCTGATAACTCATATTGGTGAAATAAAAAGAATCCTGCCAGACAATGATGGGAGCCTCTGGCTGGTGGGGACAGCAGGTATAGGTCAGTATCAACCTGAATCGCACAAAATGATCCGGTTTATTTCCATAGAGGAATTAAACAGCAATGATTTTCTTAATCCTTCGGTTGTACTCCGGGGAGACCAATTGATTGTTGCCGGAAACGGGATAGTCCATGTTGATTTGTCAACGGGAGAATATACCCGACAACCTGTTGATCTGGAAGATCCGGACAATCTGGCAAAAAATCGGTCGACCAGTATTTATCTGAATAACCAGGATCAACTGTGGATCGGAAATGTATCGGGTCGCCCCTACCATTGTGACCTGTCAAAGCGATATTTTCATTTTGTACATGTTGATCTTTTTGAACCGATCAAGGGTGTACAGTTGCTCTATGAATTATATGAGATTTGGCCAGGATATTTGTTATTCCCGCGTTCTGATGGACTTCATTTACTGGAATACCGAACCGGAAAAACCGAAAGATTCCCCTATAAGCCCTCTTTTCGTTCTACCAACTGGTACCAGGGAGCTACGACCTATTTGGAAGAGGGAACGAATTTGTGGATCGGTACCGGAAGAGGATTGTTTTTATTTGATAAAAGCCAGCGGAAATTTATTGATTTTGGAGAGGGACTGACGGGATTTGAATTATTACAGCAATTTGCCGTGCGGGATATTCTGAGAGACAGCCATGGTTATCTCTGGGTCGCTACCTGGGCAAGCGGCGTTTTTAAGATTGATTTTTTGGAGGGGAGGGTGATCTCCTATACTTTTCCGTCAACCGCCATTTATTCTGACAACAACAGTTGCCGTAGCTTGTACGAGGACCGCGCTGGACATATATGGATCGGTACCAGAACTGGTCTTTTAAAATATTTTCCCCAGTTGGATTCTTTCAGGGTATACCGACACGTAGAGGATGATCCTTTCAGCATGAGTGAAAGCACCGCCTTTTGTATTTACGAGGACACCCTGGGGTACATCTGGAGTGGTTCGTACGGTGGTGGTCTGAATCGGCTGGATCCGGTCAGCGAGCAATTTCAGCATATCACCGTCAGGGAAGGTCTTCTCAATAACAATATTTTCAGCCTCGTCCCCGATCGGCAGGGCAATCTCTGGCTGCTGAGTTTTGATGGGATAACCCGGTTGAATCCCTATACCCGGCAGATCGATCATTTCACCTATGACGATGGATTGGGCAACCGGGGATATGATGGATTTCTTTATGGAAAAAGTCCCTATACCGGTGAATTGTTTTTCGGAGGAAGGCAGGGCATCGATATTTTTCATCCGGATAGCATCACCATCAGTGATTATAAGCCACCCTTGCATTTGACCGGATTTCAGCTTTTTAACGAACCGGTACCGATTGGTCCGGATAAAACCAGCAATGATGGGCAGTTTTATCTTGATCAACATATTTCGGGTATCCGTGAGATCAACCTTCCCTTTGACCAGCGGGTCATAACCTTCGAATATGCTGCGCTGGATTTTACCGGTCCGGAAAATATCCAGTATGCCTATCAACTGGAAGGTTTTGATGCAGATTGGCAGTACGTCCAGAATAAACGGAGTGTTACTTACACGAACCTTGATCCGGGAGATTACACCTTTAAAGTTAAATCTACCAATGCCGACGGCGTCTGGAACGACACCTTTACTGCGCTGGGGTTGATGGTCATCCCTCCGTGGTGGGCAACCTGGTGGGCTTATCTGCTCTATATGGTTCTGGTGGTTACCATGCTTTTTGCCTTCTATTACTATCAGAAACGGCGATGGGCATTGCAGGCTGCACTGCAGTTGCAGGAGCGTGAGACAGGCAGGTTGAAAGAACTGGACACCCTGAAAACCAACCTCTATACCAATATAACCCATGAATTTCGCACTCCCCTGACCGTCATTTCGGGGATGGCAGAATTGGTGCGTAGTCAGCCAAAAGAGTGGATGGCGAAAGGTACTCTTCTGATCGAAGACCACTCCCGGAAATTATTGAATATGGTGAATCAGATGCTGGACCTGCAGAAGATTGAAGCCGGTAAAATGGAACTGAGACCTGTGCACTCAGAAATTATTGCTTTCCTGAATTATCTGGCCGAATCTTTTCAGTTTATGGCGAGATCAAAAGATGTCGCATTTCTCATCGAACATGATGTGGACTTTTTTTCTATGGATTTTGATCCGGAGAAAGTCGTAGGTGTGGTTTCCAATTTATTGTCGAATGCTATTAAGTACACCCCAAAGGGGAAGGTGGTTTTAAAGACCAGGGTGGAGGAAGGAGACTGGTTTATAATCGAGATTATTGATACCGGCATGGGTATCCCACCTGAAAAGATCGATATTATTTTTGACCGCTTTTACCAGGTAGAGCAGGGAAGTACCCGCAGGGGAGAGGGAACCGGCATTGGGCTGGCCCTGGTGAAAGAATTCATACGATTGATGCAGGGGAACATTGAAGTAGATAGCCATCCTGATCGCGGCAGCCGTTTTACGGTCAGGCTGCCGGTAACCCATCAGGCAGCACCGGCAGCCACCGATCTCCGG
>CAYRYD010000091.1:0-10681 GCA_964428345.1 uncultured Saprospiraceae bacterium
ATAACGGTAATATCGTACATTTCGGCAGTTGGAGTACAGAAATTGCCTATTGTGTCAGCGGAAACATAACAGGTACGCTTCCCGGATCAGCGGATTGTGATGCGGTGACTATAAATTGTGATTGCCTCAGAGAACCCTGTGCCACTCCCAATCCGGATATTCTTCCTGGTCACGAAGAAACGCTGGGTGACATTGTCAGTCCGGGTTTGATCTCCCTGGCAGATGGACAGGTCAACGATTCGTTGAAGAACGATCTCTTCATTCTCAATACAACCGGCAAAGTTGTGATCGATATCAATTTCAAAGATCACGATGGGACCTTTAGTCAGGTGCTTAGTAAGTACAGTTACGGCCCTGTCATATACGACGGGTATGTGTCAACCATTCAATCCAATGTGATTACCCTTTTCTTCCCGATTGCGGATTTGATTGACCTGGATAGCACTCCAGCCCATAAACAGTATATCAACTCGGTCACCCAGACTTTTCCCACCCAGGGAGGACCAATCCGCAATATTGAGGAACAGGGCAGTGGATCTCCATCCTCCGGCGGTACTGTCTCAGTGACCGGCAGTTCCCTACCCAATCAGGGTGATTTTGCCCAGGAGTCCTTTTTTGCCCGGGCCGGTTACAATCTGACCGGCGCTGGTGTAAACATCGGTATACTGTCTGATAGTTATGATAGTGGAGGACCGGGAAGTCCATCCATTGATATTCAGGATGGGTATTTACCCAGTAATGTAACGGTAGTGAATGATCTCTCACCGGAAATTGGCATTGGCATAGATGAAGGCCGGGCCATGGCTCAGATCGTGCATAGTGTCGCCCCGGGATCCGATCTCTATTTTCATACCGGATTCGAGGGTCCCGGCAATATGGCTGAGGCCATCCTCAAACTGGCGTCCGACCATAATTGTCAGGTTATTACTGATGATATTACCCACCCGGGTCAACCGTTTTTTGGTGTCGGCGTGGTTGGTAAGGCGATTGAGCAGGTTGTTTCAGACGGGGCATATTATTTTACTTCCGCCGGTAATTTTGCCGACCGGGCCTGGTCTGCTGTCTATAACGACCTGGGTGGTTTTCATAACCATGGTGGTGGAAATACCCTGCAAAAGGTTAATCTTGGCACGGGTACTTACCTGATCATCTTGCAATGGGATGATAATTTTTATTCATTAACCAGTGACGGACCCGGTGGTGCCCAGAATGATTTTGATATATTCCTGGCCGATGATCAGGGGAGGTCCATCTACAATTTTAGTCGTAATAATCTCGGCGATGATCCGGTGGAAGTATTACCCTTTTATGTGGTAAACAACACCTCCACCAATATTGTGATCAGACGAAAAGCCGGAACCGGAAGTCCCAGGCTTAAATACATTGTGTATAAAGCCGGAGAAAAAAATCAGGGATTCGATCTGGTGGATAAATCCAACTATGGCAAAGGAACGATTACCGGTCACGCCACTTCTCCTGCTGCTGTCACTGTTGGAGCCGTACGATATGATAATACCCCAACCTTTGGTGGCACTTTGCAGACGCAGGCATTCTCCTCAAGGGCCGATGATGCCGCTATAGGGAAACCTGACTTTACAGCAGTCAATGGAGGAAATATTTCCTTCGATCTCGGGGGCGGTGATTATCCCGGAGATACTGACATTTTACCCAACTTTTTTGGCACTTCGTCTTCGGCACCTCACGCAGCCGCCGTCGCAGCTCTCCTTCTCGATGCCCAAGACCAGTATTCTTTAACCTACAATGTGGTCACGGCCATGAAAACCAGGGCTATGGGCTATGCTGAACCACCCAATGTCATGGGTGCCGGTTTTCTGTCTGCCTATAACACGCTGCTTGGCTACGCCAACCCAAGTCCATCCATTACCCAGTTGGATCTTACCGGTTTCACCGGCACTCCGGAACAGGGCGGCACCCTGGTGATCGAAGGTGAATTCTTTGTGGAAGGAACCACTGAAGTGTATTTCCGGGATCAGCAACTGATCCCAACCGAAGTCACCGATTCAACCATCACGGTGATAATTCCTCCCTTCTCTGGTGGTAACCCGGCAATCTGGGTTTTGAACAATGCCATGGCCGATGGCGATGGCGGGGCCGACACGGCTTACTTTTCCGACCCGGTGATTACCACCGTCGATATCATTGTCAACGATACCTCTAAGCGGTACGGAGAAGAACTGCCATATTTTACCTTCCGCACTTCACCGGCCCTAAGCGCCAATGAGATGAGTGTGCTGGAACCTTATGTAGCTTACTTTACCAATGCCACGGCACTGACCGATGCAGAATCATTTCCATCGGTCACCCCCTATCTCACCATCCCAGAGGAAAATCTTCCACCGGAACTGACCGAATTGTATCAATTCAATTTTGTTCCTGGAAATATATACGTTGCTCCCATGGAGCTCAAGATCATCCCACAGGATTTTACAGTACCCTATGGAAGTCCGGTTCGGGATCTGATCGATTACAGGCTGGAATTTGGTACTCCGCAGCAACCAGCCAACATCAATGCGACCAATCTTGCAAACCTGAGAAATGGAATTTTACTGGATTATAAGGCATCACAGGCAAATGACTTATTGATATTGACCGATATTTCCTTATCCAATATCTCTTTATCCAATATTTCCCTGTCGAATTTTATCTCCCTGTCCAATATTTCCCTGTCCAATATTTCACTCTCCAACTTATTGAATGGAAAATCGTTTATAACATCTTTTAAAACACTGAAGAATATTTCTCTGTCGAATATTTCTTTATCCAACATCTCCCTCTCGAATATTTCACTGTCCAATTCGATTAATTCGGGAGCGGTGCCGCTTGATATTTCACTAATTGAACAAAATAACCAGTGGGATGGCGGAACGGACTTTGGCAATACCTATTCAAATATTTCCTTGTCTAATATCTCCCTGTCGAATATTTCCCTGTCGAATTTCATATCGCTATCCAATGCCGCGGCAGGTCTGGCAGGTCAGTTAAATATTTCATTGTCCAATATTTCGCTATCGAATATTTCACTATCTAATTTTATTTCCCTGTCGAATATTTCGCTGTCGAATATATCCTTGTCCAACATTTCGCTATCCAACTTTATTTCATTATCCAATATTTCGGCGATAACGAATATTTCATTGTCGAATGGAGACATTGTTCAGGATTACAATGATGCAACCTTCCGTAATTTCATATCATTATCGAATAATGACAATACGGAAATTCTGTCCATCTTTGAGGAAAGTGAAACACAGGAAAATTATGATTCTATCATTCCGCTTTTCCCGATCAACTTCATTTCGGGAATTGGCGCTGGTGAGCAAATTGTGGCACCGGCCACCTTCCTGTCTGATCAATATTCGAAGAACTTTATTGTGACATACGGTCTGGGAAATGCCGATATAACCCAGGCGTCCATCAATATTCAGACTCATGACACCACCGCGGTGTATGGCGATTCTTTACCCGATTTCCGGATTTCTATCGATGGATTGAAATATCTGGACTCTCTGAAGAATGTACTGGAACGAATTGATCTCATCCATCAGACTACGGGTCTACCTTATCATGGATCCGCTGGAACGTATAATATTGTCCCGGTCATCAATAATGATAACTATCAGGTCATCAATACCATCATCGGTACCTTTACCGTGACTCCCCGTCCAGCAACCCTGACGGTTGCTGATGAAGTGATCACCTATGGCGATGCCGAGCCGGCTTATATGGTTACGGAAACCGGGGTATTTCCTGGTGATGTGATCTACTCGGGATTTACCACCGACCCGTCTTACACGGGTGCTGCAGGTTTGTACACGGTCCATCCGGTACTCACCGCTAACACCAACTATAGCGTGTCTGTGATACCGGGTACCCTAACGGTCAATCCAAAAGCAGTGACCATCGAGGTAGCCAGTTTCAACATCACCTATGGTGATCCCGAACCAGTATATACCGCATCGGTCACCGGATTACTACCTGGTGAAGTGGTTTATTCAGGATTTACCACCGACCCGGCCTATACTGGTAACGTAGGTGTTTATGCGATCAATCCGGTTTTGAGTGGAAATGCCAACTATAATGTGTCCGTTTCAGCTGGTACACTGAGCGTGAGTCCACGAGCGGTTACGCTGACCATCGATGACAAAGCCATCAACATTGGAGATCCCTTGCCGGTCTTTACCGCATCGGTCACGACGCTGGCTTCCGGTGATTCAAACGCTGATATCTACAGTGTACTTTCTGCTCCAGACTTTGACGGTAGTACACCCGGTTTCTACGATATCATTCCGACTATGACCGGGAATCTCAATTACACAGTCACTGTACAAACCGGAACGTTGTATGTCAATCCGCTGGTGGGATGCAATATGAAGATTTCTGCATCCGGACTTTGCAAACTACCCATTGATGAAATGGTCACTGTGGATGGTGTCACCTACCATCTGACCACCATTCTCCGGTTTGAATATACCAATCCAAACAGTGTACCCATTTACATACCCATTGGAAATGACAATAACTACAAAACCAAGGGTCAGATCTATTACACTGCAAATCCACCGACTGTTTTTCTGCCCGGCACCCACAGCTGGGAGGTCAAAACCACTGGAGGAGACCTGCAGTGGCAGGTTACCACGCCTGGATGTAATAATTTTTCCAAATCGCCCAATGGATCCAACGCCAATCCTTGCCCCGGACCTGCGATTGGCGCTGACTTTGGCTTACCCAATGACGGCCTTCATTATGAAAACAAAGACATCCAGGTCTATCCTAATCCGTTTGATCAGAAATTTACCCTGGACTTATCGGAAGATTTACCCAGCTTTGGAGATTCGGAAGTAAAACTGGAATTGTATGATGCCATTGGCAGACTACTGAACGTGCAGGTCAACGAACAAATACCGGGTCGGCGATTCGAAATTGACATGAAGGATATGCAATCCGGTATTTACTTGTTAAAAATCCGGGGCAGTCAGGAAAATCGTATTTTTAAAGTTCTGAAAAGATAGGAGCATGCTTAAAACGCGGCATGGTGAGATATGTTAAACAGGAGCATCAGGGTCGCCGTATTCATCTTGGTTAGTTCGGTTTTTGGAATAACGCAGACATCGGACACAGATAGTCTGCGGGCACTTCTGACGGGAGAATTAACGGATAGCCTCAGGGTGGATGTATTGATCAAACTCAGTGAAAAGACCCGAACTACTCCCGGTGAGTCCCTGAAGTACAGCAGTGAAGCCAGAGAAATAGCCCGGAGAAATGGTTTTAAAGGCCAGGAAGCTTTGGCTCTCAAATGGCTGGGCCTGGTATCTGAAGGTTCCGGTGACTATCTCAATGCCATCAATTATTATGAGGAAGCACTGGAATTATTTCAATCCATTGATCATCTGGATGGAGTCAGTAACATCCAGAACAACCTCGGATCAATCTACAATGCTCAGGGTGATGATGTGAAGGGTCTGGCGTATTTTCTGGAATCACTGCGGGCAGCAGAGCAGATCGACAGTAAACTCCGGATTTCGACAGCACTTCTGAATCTGGGAAGTGTTTATATGAAAAAGTCCCAGACTTTTGATCAGGCTATTCAAAGTCTCAAGCGTTCCATCCCGATCGCCGAAGAGATTGATTACCAGGTAGGGATTGCGGTAGCATCTTTGAATCTGGGAGAAATCTTTTTAGAAAAACAGGAAGCGGATTCCTCACTGCAATATTTTGAAAAGGCCCGGGATATTCTGGAGGTTATTGATGCCGCATATTATTCGCAGACACTGAGTCTCATAGGGAAAGCCTATCTTCTCAAAGGTGATTATGATTCAGCAATCACCGCTCAGCAAAAAGCGATCGACTATGCTGAGGAAAAGAACCTGAAACTGGAACTGGCTAATGCCATTGAAAGTCTTGCCGATACTTATATGGCCCGTGGCAATACCCATATGGCCCGGGTCAATTACCTTAAATCTGAAAATCTTTATGGTGAACTGGGGGCTAAAGACGGTCTTAAAGAAGCCTATAAAGGTCTGGCCGAAACCTATGAAAAACTCTCGGATTTTAAGAATGCTTACAAATATCATACTTTATACAGCAATTACAAGGACACTTTATACAATGTGGCTACCGCCGATCAACTGCGCAGTCTAAGGTTTACCTATGACCTCGAAAAAAAGGAGTCCCAGATACAGATCCTGAATAAGGAAAATCAGGTAAAAGAAGCGCAGATTCAAAAAGCGGAGGTCGTACGTAACTTTCTGTATGCCACTGCCGGTTTCATCCTGATTATCCTGGCCGGTGTAGTAGTTCAGTTCCGCCTGACGAAACGTGCCCGGGAAAAGGAGGCGGCCCTGGCCCATGAAAAAGAACTCAATGAACAATTGCAGCAAATCGATCGCCTCAAGGATCAGTTTCTGGCCAACACCTCTCATGAGCTGAAGACACCGCTCAATGGCATCATCGGTCTTGCAGAATCCCTCCGGGATGGGGCCGCCGGACCGCTTCCGGAAAGAGCCCTCCATAACCTGGAGATGATCCGGTCCAGCGGTAAACGTCTGGCTAATCTGGTCAACGACATACTGGATTTCTCCAAGCTCAAGAATCATGATCTCGATTTGAAGCTAAGACCATTGGATTTACATGCAATCGTTGAAATCGTCCTGCAGCTTTCCAATCCATTAATCGGTGAAAAAAAGGTGGTATTAAAAAATCGAATTCCCCCCGATGTACCACTCATCTCAGCCGATGAAAACCGGGTTCAACAGATATTGCACAACCTGGTTGGCAATGCGATCAAGTTTACGGAAAAGGGCACCGTTGAGGTTTCGGCGGAGACCCGGGGTGAATGGATGTCCATTACAATTTCAGATAAGGGTATTGGTATACCCCGGGATAAATTTGAGGTGATATTCCGTTCTTTCGAACAGGGTGATGGAGATACTGCCCGGGAATATGGAGGAACCGGTCTGGGTCTTGCTGTATCAAAGCAGTTGGTGGAACTGCATGGAGGTACCATTGCGGTAGAGTCGGAGCTAGGCAAAGGTTCAAAATTTACCTTTACCATGCCTCTCAGCAAAGAAAAGCGGGAAGATATAGACGTCAGTACCCTGGCACCGGAAAAAGAAGACACCACGATCCACACCGTTCAGGTGAGCAATGGTAATGGTAATGGTAATGACCATAAATCGGAGGTCGCCTGGCAGGAAGCCCAGAAAGCACCGGTGCTGATCAACGGCGACAAAATCAGAGTCCTGGTGGTTGATGACGAACCGGTAAACCGCCAGGTTCTGGAGAATCATTTAAGTCTGGCCGGTTATGAAGTTACGCAGGCAGCCAGCGGACATGAAGCGCTGGATATCATACGTCAGGCTGAAAAGAAATTCGATCTGGTCCTGCTTGACATCATGATGCCCCGCATGAGTGGATATGAAGTCTGCAATGAATTGAGAACCCGCTACTTGCCCAGTGAATTACCGGTCGTACTCTTAACCGCCAAAAATCAGGTCAATGATCTGGTGGAAGGATTCAATGTCGGTGCCAATGATTATCTGACAAAACCGTTTGCCAAAGATGAGCTGCTGAGCAGAATCAAGACCCATTTGAATCTCCACCGCATTAACCTGGCGACCGGCAGGTTTGTACCCGTAGAATTCCTGCGGGTCCTGGGCCGGGACACCATTACGGATGTACAATTGGGAGATAACCACCAGAAAGAAGTGACCGTATTTTTCTCGGATATCCGGTCTTATACTACCCTGGCGGAAAGCATGAGCCCCGACGATAATTTTAGATTTGTCAATGCATACAATAAACGTATGGGACCCATTATTGGTAACAATGAAGGATTTGTAAACCAATATCTGGGTGATGGCATCATGGCCATATTTCCGGATAGCCCGCAAAAAGCTATCCTTGCGTCCATTGAAATGCAGTTAAAACTGCAGGAATACAATATGAAGCGCATCAGCAATGCACGCAAGCCCATCGAGGTCGGTATGGGCCTGCATACCGGTACCCTGATCATGGGGATTATCGGTGATGGAAAACGAATGGATGCAGCAACCATTTCCGATACGGTCAATACCGCTTCCAGAATTGAAGGATTGACCAAACATTTTGACTGCAAGATATTGTTCAGTGAAGACACCATGAAAAAACTTACCGATCCCGGTCATTTTAACATACGTTTTTTAGGAAGAGTACAAATGAAAGGAAAAGAAGAACCCCTTGGCATCTACGAATGCTTTGATGGAGATGACCCTGAGATCAGAAATAAAAAACTGGCAACCCTGGATGCTTTTAAAGATGGAATAAACTTTTACCTGAGTAAAGATTTTAAAACAGCCGTAAAAGCTTTTAATTACATCCTAAAGGAAAATGAGCTGGATGGTACTGCCAGATTTTTCCTGAAAAAAGCAGAATCCTATCTGGAATCAGGAGTCAGTGACAACTGGTCAGGTATAGAAACGATGACCAGTAAATAAGACTGCTTCTTCTTTATCGTCAAGGTATAATGTTCCAATCAGGTATCTTATCATGAAATCCTGCTGGTTTATTCCTCCAATATTTTATGGCCTGCCATTACCTTTTGAAAACCTCCGGGTTGCTCCAGCTCTTCATAAAAAGATTCAATATATTGAATAGCACTTTGCTTTGATGCCTGTGTCATGAGATCACATTGAGTGATTATTCGAATAAAATCATCTTTTTTCGAAAGAAAAAGATCAATACTTCCTTGTAAATCATCTGACTCCTTACCCCGGTACTGCCAAAACCGTTCGCGAACGCTTTTTATCGGTAAGGATGGATGTGGTACTGCATAAGGTGCATTGACCAATCCCGAATAATCGAAATCATAAGGCACCGGCATCGGATGGGGAATACTGTCAATCTTTATAAACATCATGTTGTGTCTTTTACCCAGATTCCAGTCGGTATTGCCGATCATATATTGAAACATCACCAGATTTTGATACTGGGCCTTATGTATCTGGGTAATTTCTCCCTCGTCATCCTTCATCAGGTTGCCACCAACCCGGCTGGCCATTTCATCGTCATCCTCCAGTAAAAAGGCATAGTACCGGCTGGTATCAGCTTCAGTCTGATACCTGACGCGGCATAATTGTACCCGAAGGGCTATCGGTGTAAGATCGTGATACAACTGATAAGTCAGGTATTCCCTGAATAGGATCTCCTGGGATCCGGGATCCAGATGGCAGTGGGTGACCAGCTTGTATTTCCGGTAAGGTCCCCATCCCATTTTCTGACAAATACTGTCTGGCAGGTAGAGATGCAATGGTGGGAAATCGCATATTTTCTTCCGGGTGATTCCCCGGCTGGATATTCGTGCAGGAAACGACCATTGGTGACCGATATCCAATACGGCTGGAATTTTGCCCTCGTCCTCCCGGTGTTGGATCAACTCCTCCATATTAAAGACAATCCCAATATCCAGAATACTGTCACTTTTTACCACACCGAAAAAGCCTGGACCACTTTTCACGGATTCCGGATTCTGTTTTTCCGGCGTACACCCGGCAGAAAACAAACACCAGATTATCATCAGATTGATGAAGAATGAAAGAAGGAAACTCTTATTTTTAGTTAGGAACACGGGTTACTAATTATTGCCAAATCAGAAAATTAGCCTCCGGGTGGTGTGACCGGAAAGTTTGTCATTCTAAAGGTTCACGACTTCCTTTTATTCCGGCTTTTCATCGATGAAGGAATCGCAGCCAGGATTGCATCTCTCAGTGCCTGGATAAGACCCTCCTTCACAAAATGCCGGTAAGTGACCAAACCAATTTCCCGCACGGGTGCAGGTTTCTTGAAATAGCGCACATTGACTTTTTGACCGGGACTCATGTCACGCAAAACAAGGCAATATCGTAATTCCCTGGCTACTCTCCACAATCTTTTTAATCGTTTCGATGCTTCCGGTAGTAAAATTCAATTGATGTCTTTGGTTCTCCCTGCTTCTGAGTTCACATAGGTTGACCACTTGTGACCAAAGATAATGACCTTCTTCCAGTAGCATAACAGTCCCATTGTTCACTTATCTCACCGGAGATCACCAAAGGTGATGGTAGTGCCGTCACAGTCTGCTAGCCAAATGCTATTGAGGCATGAAACCACCTCTGCGAGGTCGAAGACAGCCATCAAGTGAACTGCTAAAGGTATCTTCAGACCTCATATTCAATTTTGGTCTTGACAAGTTCATTGATTATTCCTCTCCCGAGACCATTGACACAGAGGTATATACCTGAATGATCAGTCCATCCTTGAATTGGTGATTGAGGTAAAAATCCGGTCAGGTCGAAAACCTATTTGCTATGGCTAACGTTCGTTTTATGGGATGCCTATGATACTTGGTTAGAAAACTAAGTTTAGATCCTAAATAACTTAAATAAGGTATATTTTCATTAAAACATTAAATAACCAAACAAAATGCAAGCAATAGGACTGGATCAAAAGAAATCAAGAGAATTGGCAGATCAGTTAAATTTACTGTTGGCCAACTACATGGTCTTTTATCAAAACACCCGTGGTCTTCACTGGAATATCAAGGGAAAGAAATTTTTCGAGCTGCATCTGAAGTTTGAAGAGCTTTACAATGACCTTCTGGTCAAGATCGATGAAATTGCGGAACGTATCCTCACTCTCGGGGGTGTTC
>CAYRYD010000092.1:0-8961 GCA_964428345.1 uncultured Saprospiraceae bacterium
TTTTCCCTTCTGGTTTTGGAAACCGGAATGATCACTCCATTTTTCATGAGCAGATATCCGCCATCGGTTTTTACATATTCCCGGACCAGATTCATATTTACCAGGTAACTGTTGTGACTGCGATAAAAATTAAATGGAGTTAACATATCTTCAAACTCTCTCAGGGTCCGGGAAATGACTTTCTTACGACCATCCTGCAAAAAAACCGTGGTATAATTGCTGTCGGACTCGCAATGGCTGATTTCATCCGGTCTGACCAACTCAAGGCTTTCCTTGGTCACCAGGGTAATTTTAACCGACTCCGGAGTATCGTGCATCCGGAGAGTCTCGAGGAGATTATCGATCTGAATTTTCGGATCCCTTGCGACCGTCCGGTTGGTATAGCGCTGTACGGATTCAATCAACTCTTTATTCCTCACGGGTTTCAATAGATAATCGAGAGCGCTGAATTTTACGGCCTGAATGCCATAATTATCGTAGGCGGTGGTAAAAATTACGTCGAATTTTCCACCACCCAATGCCTCCAAAACATCAAAGCCGTTCATATTGGGCATCTCGATATCCAGAAAAAGCAAATCAATGGGATTCTCCCGAAGGAAATCCACACATTGTACCGGATCATCAAAACTGGCCAAAACCTCAACTTCGGGACAAAAGTGTTGGAGTTTCCAGAGGAGGGTCTCCAGGCAATTTTTTTCATCGTCGAGTAATACTACTTTAATCATAGCACTTTATTTTTATTCAATGGGTATTTCGAGATCAACACGGGTCCCGGCCGGATTACCATCTTCATCGGTAAGATCATTGATGGCGACGGTTGCGTGCGTATTGTATAGCTCACTGATTACTTCCATCCGGCTTTGGGTGATGAGCATACCCATGGATCGTTTTCCCCGTTTTTTCATGGAGGCATTCAATTCTTCCGCCCTTTTCCGTCCGATTCCATTGTCTTCTATGACAATTTTTAGAACTCCATTAGAGCGTTTCATCTCTATATTGAGTAGACCCGACCCTTTCTTGGGAATCAGACCGTGCCAGATAGCATTTTCAACAAATGGCTGAATGAGCATGGGGGGGATTTCCATCTCATTCTGATTTACCTCTTCACCGACTTTGATATAATATTGAAACTGATTATCGAAGCGGAGACTTTCCATCTGAAGATACAGGTCCAGCGCTTCGATTTCATCACTCAGGGAGATTAATTCCGAGCGGCTGTTCTGCAAAATCAAACGCATTAACCTGGCAAAATCATTGATGTACTCGGCAGCCTTAAATGTCTCATTTTTTATGATATAACTTTCGATTGAATTGAGGCAATTAAAGATAAAATGGGGATTCATCTGAGCCCGGAGGGCAGCCAACTCAACATCGGCCAGCTTTTTCTGAAATTCGGACTTTAGCCGGGCTTCCTTCCGGATGGCGGCAATCCGATAGCTGTATCCGGCATAGGCCACGCCTGCCAGGCCAAGAATTAACAAAGTTTTGAACCACCATGTTTCCCACCAGGGAGTGGCAATTGACACCGGAATTTCCAGTACTTCCGGATTCCACAAACCCTCATTATTCGCAGCCTGAAGCTGGAAGGTGTAATCCCCACTGGGAAGATTGGTATAGTTGACAAATCTCCGCTTGCCGGCGACGATCCACTCCGGATCAATCCCGTCGAGCCGGTACCTGAATATATTTTGTTGCGGATGGGTAAATGCAATCGAGGAAAAAGAAAAAGACAGGTAATTTTCGTGATGTTTCAGATCAAGCCGAAGTTTACTCTTCATATGATTTCCTCCCAGCACACGGTCATTGATCTTGACCTCGGTAATATAGGGTAAAGGAAGTTGCGTGTTTACCTGCAGATTATCCGGTGTGACGATTGCAGTTCCACCGCGTAAACCAATGGCAAACTGATCGTTTGGCAAAACATCAAAACAAAAGAACTCCCGGTCAAAGGTGGTATAATCAAATCTAAATACAGAATGTTTCAAAGCGGAATCGATCCGCAGGAGGTAATGGTCTGAAAGTACCCAAAGATTTTCATTACGATCGAGTATCATTCCATTATAATAGCTTCGAAAGAGTGAATCCGACCCCAGATGATAGTATAACCGGAGTCCCATTTCGGACTCGCTGGCTGAACCCTGATAAATTCCTCCCCGGGAAGAAAGAGCCATAATCGTTCCATCTTTCTTTTCAACAAAGTTGGCAATTTCCAGTGCAGTTCTATCGGGAGTATTGCGGTATGAAAAAATATGGAAAATTGAATCCCTTCTGTTAAATGTTCCATGACCAGACAGTGTCGAAAACCAGATATTTCCCTGACTGTCCAGAAATAATTTTTGGGTCATCGCTCTTTCTGAATTCGATTTGCCAAAGATTTCCTGGGTATATTTAACCGATTTGAAATGCTCCGGATCGTAATAAATCAGGCCTTCATTCCAGGTTCCGATCCAGATCCCACCACTGCTGTCTACCTCCACATCCTGAAAAACTGGGCGCTCCATAGATTCCGGCAAATTGATCCTTTTGATAGCCCTGTGCACCGGATCAAAAAAGAAGAGATCCAACTCGGTGCTGACCACCCATTGGCCGTTGGGGTGTTCGGCAACGTCAACAGCAATGATCTGCCTGTTTTCGGTGCGAATAGAGGATGGCATCCTGATTCTGGACCATTGATTTTCAGCCAGATTATACTCGAATATGCCATCGGCACCCTGGGGAAAGATATATAAGGAAGCCGAATCCGGACTCACCCTGACTTTCCGGGCAAATCCATACATATCATCATCCAGCAGGTGGGAATAATTGAAAGAATGCATTTGTTCCTGAAGCGGATCAAAATAGATTACCCCATTCAGCGAGGTCACCCAGGTCTTTTCCGTCGGAACCAGCCATGCCAGATTTTCAAAACCTAACGTGCCCTTAGGCATGGGAAATGCTTTTTTCACCCGGAAGTCATCCAGTGAATAAAGCAAAATATAACCGGTTGCTTCCAGCCAGACGTGCTTCAAATCGGCAAAGTGAAACCGGTAGGCCAGACTTTTGGAAAAATAGGACTCATCGTCCTTATGTACCGGTAATTTGAAATACTCACCGGTATGAGTATTGAAGATAAAGGAACCCCGGCGCCAGGTACGAAAAAAGAGATACCCATTGGGATGCATATATAAATTGCGGAAGACATTGTGGTAATCCTGTTCAATTTTTTCGTCCAGTAGCCGGTAAAACCTCTTTTCTTCCCTGCTGAATTTGTTCAGGCGGATGAGGCCTGATGCCGTTCCCACCCATAAGATAGAATCATTGGCAATGTCAGGAGTAATGGACATTATATTGTTGATATTATGGGGAAATGCTCCGTCTTCCCAGTCTTTGATGTGATGGTCAAACCCATACTGCCTGAAAGAATGATCAATGCTGTTAAAGGAGATGAGACCGCAATGCCGCGTTGCCATCCAGATTTGATTGTCTTCCACATGCAACTGATGCACATAAGGCAGCTTACTGTCTGAAGCAGGAATTTCCTTAAGCAGGCCATTGCAATCGAATGGAAAATTCCTGATGGCAAAATCAATCTGGTCTACCGAACTCAATCCATAGGGACCGGCTACCCAGACCTTGTCCCCGAGTATTGCGATATCTGACACGGCATCATTCAGGATACTGCTATCCTTTTCCGAACGGATAAATGAGATGATCTCAGACCCATCAAAACGGTTGAGTCCATGGCTGGTTCCAATCCAGACAAAACCCTGGGAATCTCTGGCAACGCAGGTACTGTTATTGGAAGAAAGCCCCAGTTTATCATCAATGATAATGGGCTTGGTGAACTGGGCACGGCAAAGGCTTCCTGTAATGACCGACAGCCATATTATTAAACAAAACCGGTAGTTTCTATGGAATAATGACCTATCCATCAAATGCAATTCAACTTTCAGTATCCTTCTTCACCCAAAACATGATCTCGTTCCTCTCAATTTACATTGAGTATCTTCTGAGTAGCAAAGATAATGCTTAAAAGAGGCTTGAAAATGAGTGAATGATCTTTCCGGACGAGATTCCTGAACAAGCCCCGGGATTTCTCGTTCCTGTCAACGCATTAGATTACCGGCTTTACCGCTCTGATATGTCCTCCAATCATCGCAAAGTGGATTTCCTGCCCTTCCAGCCTTCCCCGCATGATTACCGGCCAGAAACGGGAGAATTCAATTTCACTGAAACCAATATCAATCAACTTTTGCCGGTATTGAATCACTTCCGGATCCGAATCGCGAAACTGGGACCAGATATTATGCAATTCCCTTAAGGTACGTTCAGGTGATATCGTTACAATGGCATCAGCGATCTGGATCCTCCCTCCTGGTCTAAGTACCCGGAAAATTTCCTGCAGGGTCTTTTCAAACTCCGTGTTGACATTGATCACCCCGTTGCTGATCACCATATCGGCTATATTGTCGGGAAGTGGGATATGTTCTGCAAAGGCATGCAGAAAAGTGAGATTCCTGGCCATGAGGAATTTAGCCATCCGGATGGACAGGTTTAGCATTTCTTTTGAACATTCAATGCCGTATACTTTTCCCGTAGGACCCACCATCCGGCTTGCCAGATAAGCATCCATGCCACCCCCGGACCCAACATCAATCACCGTTGATCCAACGGGCATGGATCCCAGAAGAAAGGGGTTGCCGGTACCCAGGAAAGTATTGGTCAACTCCGGTGGCATTTGCTCGAGTAATTCGGATGGGTAATAATTCCGCTCTGCCAGCTTAAATCCTGACAGCAAATGCCCTTTGTACAGGCGAAATTCCTCCGGATTATTCAGGTTACCGGATTGGGCCTGCATTTGTCTTCGGTAAAAATTAAGATTAGACATATCGATCCATTAATTAATCGGTTTAAAAAGATGGTATTGGTTAAAAAGGACCGGAACTGAATTAAAAGATATTGGTGTCTTTATCATCTTCAGGTAACATCCAACTGAGAAAAATCATTTGATACGAGACCGGATGCCAGGGTATCACCTGACCAAACCAGGTCAAAATGCCAGTAGATTTTTCATCCTTCTTGTGGATTGGATGTGAATGATTGACTTTCATTGGTTTTATTATTGGAGTCATATCGGGGATTTGTAAATCGGCAGATCAGGGGAAACCCTGAAAGTTCAAGGTTTCCTTGATCTGACATGTTAGAAACGGACAATTCTTCGACTTCATCAATCACATACAAACTCATCAAACTTTGCGGAAGTAAGCTCACCATGGGCATTATAAGTCACATGGATTTTAAGGTCAATCCCACTGTACGATTCACCGGTTGTTTCATTGGTGATGATGACGGTGGACGTAATATTATATACGGTGGTTTTCTCATAAAAATCACTCCGGGTACCGTTGAAATGGTATTCTTCCAGGAAATACAGGGTATAAGTATCTCCGGTCACATAGCCGGTACCTGTCATCCGGCCTTCTTCCGAACCTTTGTTATTGATGTGGCACCCTGCAGATCGGACGATACGCCCTTTGTGATGAATGGTAAATTCGTCTACACTAATTAACTCCGGCACACAATCAAGACCAATATCGATAATATCTACATTCTCAACATAGTCGTAGTCTGTTACTTTTGGTGTACAATTGACCGATTGAGGTACAATAGACCCAACTGCGGGATCTCCTTCACTGTAGTTTAGTTCTTCCTTCGCACAACTGATCAATATCAGGGTTGAAAGAATCAGGATAAAAAGATTACTTGTTTTCATGACAAATGGTTTTTTGATCATTAATTGAATTGATAAATACTTGAATCGAAATGAATTTATAGTTCATTCAGATTCGACAGGTCAAAGGTTGGGTTAATCTGCTTTGAGGTTCACAGCAAATGAGTGAATGGGTTCTGCCAATGTGTATTTACATATGGCCGGGAAGGGACTTGTCGCTGCAGGATAACGCAGTTAAAAAAGCCCGAAGAAACGGGGAAGAGGAGTCAGCCCAAAGCCACAGACATTATCTTATCATTAAGGGTACAGGAAGAGCAGCTTCCGAAACCACCTCACATTACTTCTTGATGCACCTTCAACGGTCCATTATTTATCTGAGCAATTCTATCAGAAAAAGAAAGGTACAGACAGTCAAAACAAGAAGCTTTAGCAAACTACCGACATTATCCCTTGATCCCTATCAAGGGTAATTATATTTTTTTAGCGAGCAGATTCTAAGAAGACCGTCGGGAGAGCCATCACTGATTTTTTGTTTGGAATCACACCATCTCACCTTTCATCAGATGACCCAGCATCTCTCTGAAATTTTCTTTTTTATTAAGGTGTGGTAATTCTCCCTGCGGTTCAGATACCCCCAGAAACGAACAAAGTGGGCCCCAACCTTCTAAATAGGTTGAAGTACTGGAGCTGGGTTGAAAAAGCAGATAACCTGAAGTTGCCATATCTGACTTCTTGATTAATCCTCTCTTTGCATATACAGCGGTAATACTTCGGGTATCCTCCGGATTCCATTGTTTGACAGGCTCTTCAGCCATTGCAACTGCACCTGATGGGCTCTTATCGGTTTTACAGACGTTTGTAATTAGGGCCATAAGTAGTAGCCCCAGCAATTTGAATAAATTTTTCATAACTAAATTGGTTTTCTGAATTTTAGAATACGGACGATCATGATGAATTTTATTAATCCTGAATGTCATCAATGATAGGTATATACCGGTAATAAAAGTACCCCTGGAAATTAATCCAGTGTGCATGGAATACTTAGTTGGTTCAAAATAAAGAGGGTTGGCACCAAAGTATGCCTCGGCTGTATTGCTCTTATCCAACGTCGAATGCGACATCTCGATGTTATAAAAGTTACTCATGGACACCATCATGAAGTTCTTTTCACTATTCGCCGGATATGTTCATATCTGGAGTCTGTCCATCAGAAAGAGCCTTTTGATGAAAAAATTAAATCTATATCTGGAACTTACCGATCTTACTATAGAGTTTCTCGATCTACTCTTCATCTGCTTTGGCAGATTAGAACTGCTTGGAGACAGAAATTTTCTCAATTGCGCTAAAAAGCCAGTCTTCCAATTAGAAATCTGGTTGGGATGAAGATCGTATTACTGAATCCCTTCGACCAAGGTCGATCGCTTCTCAAGAGTCTCCGGAATCACTTAAGTTTTGAATTCTTCGGGTAAATTTTCTTTTTTCTGCTTCATAATCTGGCGCCTCAGATATCATTTGTATAACTTACCTATTGGTTCGAACTTGTTGGGAAGTTCTTAACCCATACCTGGTTCGATCATTTTTATTATCAAGGACGCAGAGTTATGCAAAGATTCCCGGTTGACAAAAAAAATAGTTTTTATCTACTGGCTGTGTTAGTTATCCTGCTTCTAACTTATATTTTATTGCAAAGATTAGCGCGATCACCGATCAACGATAAAGAATATCCGATGGAAAAAGTATCCTCCAGGGACGGCACCCTGATAAACTTTGTAAAAACCGGCTCCGGACCACCACTGCTGCTGGTGCATGGGACAACGGCGGATCACAGCCGGTGGCTACCGCTGATTCCACAATTTGAAAAGCACTTTACCGTCTATGCAATGGACAGGAGGGGCAGAGGAGGAAGCGGTGATTCACCAGATTACAATGTCCTGCGGGAAGCAGAGGATATTGCAGCCGTAGTTGATGCCATTGGTAAACCGGTGTCTGTTATCGGGCACTCTTACGGTGGTATTTGTACTTTAGAGTCGGCACTTCTGACCGACAAGATCAGGCGGCTGATTCTTTACGAACCTCCGATTCCGGTGGATAAACCTATTTCTCCACCAGGAGTGCCCGAAAAAATGCAGGTATTGATCGATGCCAATAATTTGGAACCTGCACTTGAAATATTTTTGAAAGAGGTGGTAAGAATGCCTGATGAGGAACTTGAAAAATACCGTCAATTGCCGGTCTATAAAAAGCGCATTCAAATCGTACCTACTATTCCCAGGGAATTGACGATTGAAGAGACCTATGCTTTTCAACCTGTCAAATTTGCTGACATGAAAGTTCCGGTTTTACTTTTATTAGGTGGTGACAGTCCCGCTGTATTCCGGGAGGCTACTGAATTAGTTCATTCGGTATTGCCCGCAAGCAGGATCGTTATTTTGCCCGGTGAAAAACATATTGCGATGGACACTAATCCTGAATTATTCGTTGGGGAGGTTATGAAATTTTTATTGGATTAAATGTTTATATTTTATAATTATATATCTTCTTACTTTTTGGTGGCAAAAAGTAACAAAAACCACCGGCCCTGTGAAACAGTCCCGTAGGGGTTTCACGGGGCCGACTGGCTTTTCGGCGGTCACACTGGATCATTTCCGCGACGGCCGCTAAACTCGCCTTGGGGTTATTGCTTTCCCTCGGCTTCCTGGTATATCTGGCGTCCTAACCTTTGATTTGGTCGTTTAGTTTGGCTCGGACAGTACCGGCCGTTGTCGCTCCAATGCTCTGTGTGACGCTCGCCTCCAAAGCCTGGGCCGGACTGGAGCCCTTCCGTGAAGGGCTGAAGGTTGTCGTTGCTCCTGGGGTTCAGGTTCGTTACCCTGGCTTTGCAGGCATTGCACCTCCAAGCGATGCAGGTACAGCAGCTGATGGGTAAGCTTGATCTCTTTTGCAAAGGGGCTTTTGGCTCCATCACGTCGGGGGTTCCAGGGTTGCCGGGCTTTCTCCCACGCATTAATCACACAGCAAACGATAGACTTGCTTTTGATCAATTGCATCAACTTGAATCTTCTATGCTCACTAGCGAAACTTGAGTTAAATGTTTTACCAAATAAATTCCAAATCAATCCGGCTATTGAGCAAGCATATTTGATTTTCAGACGTGTGATCACAGATATTCAAGCCTGCCGGATGAGAATTTAGTAATGGGCACCTCTAAAAACCCCATTCAATTGGCAATCGCTTATCTATGATAAGCTATT
>CAYRYD010000093.1:0-8550 GCA_964428345.1 uncultured Saprospiraceae bacterium
GCACATCCATATGCCAGCCCTCCAGATCCCGGCCATTAAAAAGGGAAACGGAAGTCTCCGTGCATCGGAAGAAAAGCAATCCGCACAGCAACGCCATTGGTAATCTTATCATCATAATTTAATCTAAAATTATCCGTAAGATACCAATTTTAAACGCGCCTCTGATGCCTGTCAACCCCGACAGAAACACATGGTCAATTTCTCAAAGACTGAGATTGCCTGAGAGCCGGTTAGCCAGCGAAAAAAATATCAGGAAAAAAACAGAAAAAAGGACACCGCCCGGGACATAACTAACGAAGGGCCCGAACTTTATATAAAATTCAAAAAGGACGGTGTCCGTAACTAAAATGCAGGGTTTTGTGACATGTAAGAAAAAAGCCCTAATAATTAAGAAAAACCATAATTCTATACTTCGACAGGACCCTGTAATTTTAATAGTGTCGATGGAACTTTGATACCCTTTCTTACCTGATTGGGAAAGACAAATTGCTGGTCATTCACCGCAAAGGCTACTTCCGGTACAGGGGCCGACATCACCGAGGTGACATGGGTAGCTGAATTATCAATATTATATTCCCGTCGAAAACCGACCAATTCCACCGCAATATTTTTCTCTTTTGAAGACGCCTTTACGAAATCTTTTAAGAGTTGCAATACGTCATGATCGATATAAACGGTATGGGATGCATCGATAACCACACGGCTGTTTTCCGGTAAATGCATCAGCGTCTGCTTAATGGCCGCTTTATTCAGAAAGGAGACCTCCTGGGCCAGTTCGATTAGAATGGTCTCCCCTTCAACATGCTCATCTCTTCTGAAGAAATAGGCCAGTTTGACGTTTCCGCGCAGGATAAAATAAACACTGATGACCATACCAATGCCCACTCCGGTCAACAGGTCGGTAAACACTACCGCTACAACCGTCACAAAAAATGGAATAAATTGAAACTTGCGCCCTTTCTGCCACATTTCAATAAAAATCCTGGGACTGGCAAGTTTAAACCCGATCATGATCAGAACTGCAGCCAGGGAAGCAAGAGGTATCTTGTTGAGAACAAAGGGAATAGCCACTACAGCAGTCAATAAAAACAGACCATGGGCTATGGCTGAAATCTTGGTACGGGCTCCCGAATTAATATTGGCTGAAGTGCGGACAATCACCGAAGTCATGGGTAAACCTCCAATCATACAACTCAGCATATTACCCACACCCTGGGCTTTCAATTCCGTATTGGTGTTGGTAAACCGCTTCATGGGATCGAGTTTGTCGGCGGCTTCAATGCAAAGAAGCGTCTCGATGCTGGCCACGGCAGCCAGCGTCAGGGCAGTAACCCAGATGGCCGGATTCGCAATCTGCGTAAAATCCGGCAGCCGAAACTGGGTCATGAATTCACTGAAAGAACCCGCGACCGGAAGACTGACCAATTGAGCTTCGCCAATGACCAGCTTCGATCCGGTTGTCCGGAAAAGCTCATTAATCATGACCCCGGCCAACACGGCAACCAGGGCACCGGGAATCACCTTGATCCGTTTGAGTAGTGGGATCTTGTCGAAAGCAATCAGGGCGGCAATCGACACCAATACGACAATGACGGCACCCGGATGTACTCCATTGATTACTCCGATGATCCCGGAAAAGGCCGATGGTAACTCATCAGGTGCGATCGATAAAAAGAGACCAGAATGATTACTATTGTAACCGATTGCATGCGGTAACTGGGTGAGGATTATAATGATTCCGATGGCAGCCAGCATGCCTTCAATGACATTGGATGGAAGATAATTTGAAATAACGCCAGCCTTTGCAAAACCAAGAAGCAACTGCATCATACCGGCGATTACTCCAGCCAACAGAAAGGCTTCAAATGATCCGAGACTGGCAATCGCCGTCAGCACGATCGCCGTAAGACCGGCTGCCGGACCGGATACGCTTAACTGAGAATTACTGAGTGTGCCGACAACGATACCACCGACGATTCCGGCAATAATGCCTGAAAACAGCGGTGCGCCACTGGCAAGGGCGATCCCCAGACACAGAGGTAGTGCCACCAGGAAAACGACCAGACCAGACCGGAGATCGGTCGATAAATATTTCATATTGAAATCTCTCATTTGCAAAAGTTTTATTGTGCCGGATGTCGTTATACGGCTTTGAAAAGGAATTGATAATGACCTATCCGTGATTGAAGTGGGTGAACAATCCGGTACTCTTCAGGGGTAGTTTGACCTGATCTTCCCTGGACAATGGCTCTGCCTGTACCATCTCGACCTCCTCAAACGGAAGACCACTCTTTCTGATAAATTTGACCAGACTGAAAAATCTTGAATCCCGGTATTTCAAAAAACCATCGGAGGGGATCAAGGCGATATCGATGTTATGTATGGTAAGAAAATTGCGAAATGAGAAGATATTGACACCACTGAAAAATTCAAGATTGACCGCTTTAATCCGATCAGGAAATTTTCTTCTCAGATATGCTAACCTTTCCCGGAAATCATCGCTCATAATACCTGCCGCAAACCTGCGGGGCTTAAATGTCCAAAGCTCAATCCGGTTGGCCGGCATTCGGTAACCAAGACCCAGGATAATTTCTAATTTTTCGTCCGGAAAGAAGTGAATGGCTTCTTTCACTAAGTCCAGTGACTCCTTTGACAGGTCGGTTGCAATCAGGATTTTTTTCATCGTATCCGGTTTTTTCGGCAAACATAGAACCGGACAATTAGAGGAAACTAAGGACGGGATTAGAACGGGATTAGAAATGTTTGGAAGAGCGGAAAAACAATTCCTTTCCGGTCGGCAGGGTAATGACTACTTCCGTACCCCTGCCCACCCTGGACTTGATCTCAACCTGGCCTCGGTGCATTTTAATAATCTTGTAGGCAAGGGGAAGACCAAAGCCAAAACCCTTCATTTTATCGGCATTGGAACCCCGGAAGAATGGTTCGTACACATTCTTTAATTCTTCATCCAGTATTCCAATACCCATATCTGTAACCGATATGCTGAGATATACCCCATCAGCTGCAATCTTTACCCGAACATCCCGGTTCTCCGAAAACTTGCAGGCATTGTCAACCACATTATTTATAGCCACATTGAGTAAACTGTAATTTCCTTCTACCGTCAGTGCATCCGGGTTGTCCGGGAGACGGGTAAAATCGAGGGTGACCCGGTTTTCAGGGTTGAGTTTGTCGATACTGGTCTTTATATCCAGTAACATCTCATCGATCCGGACCGGCTCAAGCATCAGTCCTTTTTGCCGGTAGTCAGTCTGGGCCAGTCTCAGCAGGCTATTCACCAGGATATCGAGGCGGGATGCTTCCCTTTCAATAGACTGTAAGCTTGAAATGTATTCATCCCGGTTACGGTCTTTACTCAGGGCAACTTCTGTCTGACCCAGGATGGCAGTCAGGGGATTTCTCAATTCATGTGAAGCATTATTGATGAAATTGGTCTGCATCTCGAACGAGGTCTCCAGGCGATCCAGCATATTGTTAAATGTAAAGGCCAGCTCCGAAAGCTCATCTTTACCATTTCCGGGATCCAGCCGAAGGTGCAGGTTTGTTACCCTGATCCGGTTCACCCGGCGGATAATCCTGGCAATAGGATTCAGGACCTGCTTGGCGTAATATCTGCCCAGGATGAAAAGGATGGCAATGCTTAGGAAAAAAGTAAGGATCAGAATATTGCGAAGATTCCGCATCTTGTCCGCACCATCGATATCCTCCGCAGAAATGACGACGATAAAATCACCTTCATTGTCATGGTACAGGATACCGGCATAGTGGAAATCACCGATTTTTGCTTCTGCGTAGTTATTCTTGAATATTCTTCGAATAAAATTGGGAGGATAGATCGAATCGGGCTCCGTCTCGAGGGCACGGGTTCCCTCAATTATATGATAAATCCGTTCTTTTTCATGGGGCAGGGTCTCCAGATGCCTGGCCAGTATCTCACTATATATGGTGGAGCTGACATCGTCTTCCTTTAGAGAAGCATCCGCAGCAATAGTGGCTCTCTGGCGCAGCTTCAGATAGAATTCCTTATCGGTATGGCGTTGGGAAAAGAAATAAATAAAAACAAACTTAACCAGCATCAATAAAGCTGTCAGCAATACAAAGATCAGTGTAATTCTGTTGCGAATTTTCATTTATGAAACCTAATCTTTCATCACATATCCCATGCCGATCACCGTATTGATCAATTTGGTTTCAAAGTCTTTGTCAATCTTCTTCCGGAGATAATTTACGTAAACGTCAACCACATTAGTCCCCATATTAAAATTTACATCCCAGACATTCTCGAGTATATCAATTCTCGACAAAACCCGGTTCCGGTTTTTCATGAAATACTCCAGCAATCGATACTCGGTATGGGTAAGGCTGATCTCATGGCCCGATCGTCTCACCGTCCTGGAATCACGGTCCAGTTCCAGATCGGCGACACAGATCTTTTGGGTTACATGTTGATGAAGATTTTTTCTCCTGGCCAATGCATCCAGTCTGGCTACCAGTTCCTTAAACTTAAACGGTTTGACCATGTAGTCATCAGCTCCCGAACTCAGACCATTGACAATGTTGTCGGTAGTTCCCAGGGCGGTCAGCATCAAAATCGGGATATTGCTGAATCCTGAATTCCGGAGTTGTTTACAGATACTTAATCCATTCTGTCCGGGAAGAATCACATCCAGTATAATGATATCGATTGGCTTCTGTTGGAGCAGTTCGATCCCAATCTGGCCATCATAGGCTATCCAAACCAAATATCCCAGCTCATCCAGCCCCTTCTTGATAAAGGCAGCAACATTGGGTTCGTCTTCAATCAATAGTACGTTTTTCATGCAATGGACTTCAAATCAGACTGAAACAATGGGAATTCCATTAACCGCAATATTAACAACAGCTAAGCATGGAAATTACCCAATGTATTTCAGGAAGATAGTCACGGAATTTTGTAAATGTGCCTTTTACAGAACAATGAAACATGCTGAATGTTGTTTTTGACCACCCGGATATTCCATTTTTTTCAACAGGTCAATAATCCCGGATAACAATCCGGAATAATCTCTGTTACCAGGTCTACACTGGAATTTATTGAACCATTTATTACTTTCCGGGCTTCCCTTAGTTTTCTATTTTTGACACTACTGACTACTAAAGACCGATGAACAGGATTGACCGGCTATCCGCTATTCTGACCCAGTTGCAATCGAAACGGCTGGTTACCGCTGCAGAAATCGCCCGCCGGTTTGAGATCAGTCTGCGTACCGTCTACCGCGACATCCGGGCCCTGGAAGAAGCCGGTGTGCCGGTCATCGGTGAAGCAGGTCTCGGCTATTCCATTATGGAGGGCTATCGCCTGCCTCCGGTCATGTTTACCCGGGAAGAAGCCCTGGCTTTCCTGATGGCGGAAAAAATAGCCGGCAAAGTCACCGATCAGCATAATAGCGAACAAATCCGGTCGGCGATGTATAAAGTGCGGGCCGTGCTGAGGAACACCGAAAAGACAGTACTCGATGAAGTCGATGAAAATATCGCCATTATCCCGCGGCGGACTTCACTTTTCAAAAGCAGGCAGGCCAACCTGCTCCAGGTCATTTTAAGCAGTATTGCTGACCGGAAGGTGGTCCATATAAAATATACAACGATCGGTAAAGAGGAAACCACCGAACGGCAGATCGAACCAGTAGGGATCTATTACGCCTATGACCATTGGTACCTCATTGCATACTGCCGGCTGAGGGTGGCTTACCGCAAATTCCGGATCGACCGCATTTCGGATATTCAAACAACCCGGGAAAAATTTCAACAGCAACATCCTTCCCTGAAATCGTATCTGGAAAAGATTGAAAAGAAAGAAAAATTGATCCAGGTCGTATTGCATATCGATAAATCCGTAACCAGGTATATCCGGGATCAGAAATACGATCAGGGGCTGGTCATGGAAAAAGATCTGGGAGATCAGGTAGAAATGATTTTTATGGTCTCCTCCATTTATCCGGTATCCCGCTGGATCATCACCTTTGCAGATTATGCCACCGTCATCCAGCCAGCATTTCTGAAGGAGCACCTGATCTGGATGACTGAAAAAATCCTGACCCGGTTGAAAAATTCCTGAAACCTGCTGACATAGGGTTGTCACCCGACCGGGTTACTTTGCAGTCATTAATAAAATTCTAAAACAAATGACAATGCTAGAAATTTTCGCCAAAGAACTGGAACAGGAAGCCGTGACCACCCGTAAAATGCTGGAGCGCATCCCCGATGACCAATACGATTGGCAGCCGCACCAGAAAAGTATGAGTATCCAGCGCCTGGCCAATCACATCGCCGAGCTGCCCGGGTGGGTCAGTATGACCCTGAACACCTCCGGGCTCGATTTTGCCAACAATCCCTATACCCCTACCACCTTTAACAAAACATCCGATCTGCTGCAGTATTTTGAGCAGACGCTGGATGACGCCCGGAAAGAACTCGCCAGGGCCCGGGCGGAACAATTGTCGGAAAACTGGACGCTCCGGAATGGCGATGAGATCTACAGTACCTCTTCCAAACTCGATGTCCTGCGGATGACCTACTGTCAGATCGTACATCACCGGGCCCAGCTGGGTGTCTACCTGCGACTGCTCAATGTTCCGATTCCGGGCAGCTACGGACCCAGCGCCGATGAGATGAATTTCTAAGGCACCGGAAGACTATGGTCAGCCGGTCATAGTCTTCCTCTCTCTCATTTCGGATGCCGTCCTGATCGTTGAAAAGCTGAGGTGAAGAAGATATCTTTGCCCAAAATCATGCGAATCATGAACCTGCCGGCATTCAGGATGCTCCTCTTACTTACTTTTTTCTCTTTGATGGCCTGCCGTTCGGATGAACCGGCCATCATTTACCTGGTCAGACATGCCGAAAAAGATCTGGCCGACACCAGCGAAAATCCGGCCCTTACTACGGAAGGTCTGGCCCGGGCAGAAAGACTGAAAGCGATGCTCCTCAAGGAACCGGTTACCGCGATTTACAGCACCTCCTTCGACCGGAATATCCTGACCGTCAAGCCCCTGGCCGAGGCCAAAAAGGTGGATGTTTTGCTCTACGAATGGCACAACTGGCAACCCATGCTGCGAAAAGTCAGGAGAACCGGACGGGGCAAGACCCAGGTGATCTGCGGGCACGGTGACAATCTGTTGCCCATGATTGAATTTCTGGATGGTACTCCGCCACTGGACAGCCTGGGCAGTTATGAATATGATAAGATCTTCCGGGTCGAGAGACAATCAGATACTACATTGGTCTCGGTGATCCGGTACTGAGTGTTGTTACGAGGCTGACGGAATGACCTGGTAAGTTATGTTGACCTTACACCCAGAGAACCCACGAGTATCCAATGGAAAGAAGCATCCGGTTTGTATATTTAAACTGAAGAGAGTTGGAAGCTGTGCAGACGAAGTTAACTGCGCGTTTTGCAACCCTGAAAAAACCGCTATCCAATGAAAACGGTCATTAAGGCATTCCTTGTTACGGGTACCGCAGATATCGTCCTGGCCCTGCTGAAATATTATCTGGAATCCGGCAATAATCCGGTGCGGGTGCTGTATTTCATTGCCAGTGCGGTCTTTGGTGATGAGGCATTTGACGGCGGCACCATCATGGCTGCTTCCGGACTTCTTTTTCATTACCTGATCGCCTTCATCTGGACCATCCTGTTCTTTAAATGGTATCCATGGCTGCCTGGCATCAAAAAGAACAAATGGTTGACCGGATTGCTTTACGGAATCTTTATCTGGTTGGTGATGAACCTGGTGGTGGTACCTCTCAGCCGGACTCCGCCGGTCCCGTTCGACCCGCAACAAATGATCTATGGCCTGCTTATTTTAACAGTGGCCGTGGGTATTCCGCTTTCCTTCATTATTGGTCAACATTATTCCGAAAATCGATGAGTCCTGAAGCATTCAGAGCACTGGTGCTCTCCTTTCCCGGCACGGAAGAAAATCCCCATTTTGACCGCAGGGCCTTTAAGGTGACCGGCCGAAGAATTTTTGCCACCCTGCTCGAAAAAAGCCGGAGTATCAATGTAAAACTACACCCTTCTGAGCAGGAAGAATTCTGTACGTTGGGGGGAGAGGCCATCTATCCGGTACCCAACAAGTGGGGTCAGCAGGGTTGGACCACCATCGATCTCACGCTTGTTTCGGATGAACTCCTCATCGCTGCCGTCGAGACCGCCTATCATGATGTTTTGTCCGGCGGTAGAAAAAAGAAAAAATAAGAGCCTTTCAAAACACTTTTAAGGCCGGTTACTGCCAACCCGTGCGGGCCAGCCCTGAGGTGTTGAAATCTTTGAAAACAGATGGTTAAAATTTTGCTCTGATGTGCCCCAAATCCTGCTAAAAGTTAATATATTCGTAAAGCTGGCACCCTTTAAAACCATCCCCGATGTTGGTAACTTCACATGGACAGGCCATCGAAATCAAAAAAATCCGGCACCGAGAACAGGATTATCTCGGGATTTTCTTTGCGTACGATACCGGCATGATACAGCGGGTCAAAAGTCTGCCT
>CAYRYD010000094.1:0-6953 GCA_964428345.1 uncultured Saprospiraceae bacterium
CTCTGCGATCTTCGCGACCTCTGCGAGAGGCAAGAATTCTTATTGGTATTCTGGTCTTTTGGTATTTTGGTCTTTTGGTTAAGGGCTGCAAGTGTGTAAACCTGGAGCGGCGATTTCAATCGCCGTAGCAGTAGTGCGTTCAGTACTGGGGAGAATAAATCTCTAGCTCCTTTGGAGCGGCGATTTCAATCGCTGTAGCAGTAGTCCGTTTGGTACCCGGGCGAATAAATTCGCCCCTCCATTGGCACTGGTATTATGGTCTTATGGTATTTTGGTCTTTTGGTTGAGGTCTGCTAATGTGTATACATGGAGCGGCGATTTCAATCGCCGTAGTAGTAGTGTGTTTAGTACCTGGGCGAATAACTTAGCCCCTCCAGCCGGTTCTTCAATCGCCAGAACACTTTTTCACTCAACCTCGATTCTACTAAATAAACCTCTGCGATCTCTTGCGTCCTCTGCGAGAGGTAACCAAATTCCCATATTGGTGGATTGCGCTCTTGTGGCGCGATACCTCTGCGATCTCCAAAAAAAGAAAGAGCGTTTGATGTTACTCAAACGCTCAATACACCCTAAAAAATTAATAAACTATGAAAACAGTTGCCTTAAAATATTCCGTGAAAGATACAGTTTACTTTTCTTCTATCCAAAACAAATGCCATAATACAAATTTTATTTTCTCAAGTCGCCCAGATCAGAACTTCGTTTCCCCACGCCGCCAGATCCTCAAATCGGACAAAATGTTATAGGAAAACATTATATGTGTTAAAATCTGTAAAAACTTGACTACCAGAAGAAACATTCTGCCTGACCGCATCGTTACACAAGTACCTTATAACAAATTTTATCAGATATCCTATGACAACGAAAACTGAGTTGACAGAGGCCAAGAGTGAAGGCCCTGCCAGCGAACCCAAAAACCTCATTCAATCCTTTCTCGTCGAGCAGTTTGACAAGCTCAGTCTGCAAAACAACTGGGGCCTGAATTCGAGGATCAAACGTACTTTCAGCCGACCCTGAACCGCGAAGCTGATTACGTTCACGACTTACACACTCATCGATCATCCCTTACGGGGTGTTAAATTTCTTGTGGATAAATTTTAACGGCCGGCAGTAAGCCAACACCTGATGCCTTGGTATCAACCACGCGGACTTTATCCTGGTCCGCAAAACCCGAATTGAAATACCGGGATTTGCGGACCAGGGTAAATGAATGGACTCCCAAAGGTAGCCGAGTAGTTTACCTGCAGCTGACGGGATCAGTAAGCCGGGAAGGACATTAGGTCTTCCGATGGTAATACGCTGCCAGTGACGTCCTGATTAAAATTGTACCTCATGACCCGAATCCCGGATCATCTCCGGAGGCCACTGGGTACAATCAATGACCGATGTCGGAGGGCCTTGTGGCCGCTCATCATCAACCCAATAATCCAGATCGTATTTAAAATGTTCGACCAGTTCATCCGGATAGAGGGTTTCATGGTCTTCCGTGCCAGCCAGCGAAGTGGTAAGCAAGGGTCGTCCTACGACTTTCAGCAGCTCACGAAGGAAGTAGTGATCCGGAATCCGCAGACCGATCGTCTTACGTTTGTTGCGAAAGTGATGCGGTACATCTTTACCGGCATCCAGGATAAAGGTCACCGGGCCGGGAGTATTGCGATTGATAAAACGAAACATTTCCTTATCGATCTGCCTGATCAGCGTTGCCGCATCAGACATACCTGCACAAAGATAAGATAGGTTGGCCTTGGCCGGATCGATGCCCTTGATCCGGCACAACTCCAATACTGCTTTTTTCTGCCAGGGGTCGCAGCCGATCGCAAAAAGGGAATCCGTGGGATAGGCTACGATCTTACCATCGAGGAGAGCCTGGGCTACCTCCTCCACCTTCCGCGTGGCCGGATGGGGTGCCTGAATTTTTATCCGTTCGATAGCGCTGATCATTTGACTCCTAAAAGATAGTCAATTTCCCGGGTCAGTGCCTGGTCAGTTATCCAACTCGTCGAGCATATTGGACAGCATATCGCCAAAGCTCAACTTCGAGTCGACCATATCCCTGCTGAGGACATTGAATTCAGACAGAGCATATAGAATCAACTCCATGGCACTGAGCACCTGTTCAGCATCGCTGGTAATCCGCCGGGCCAGGGCCCGCAACCCGGGCACCTGTTCCAATTTTTCGCGATAGGACTTGTCCCTTTCATCCAGGTATAGCTCGACTGTATTGCCCCGGGCAAACCAGGTCTTTATGTCTTCAAACAAATCGACTTCATTTTTCCGGAGATTCTTCTCGGGGTTGGGAAGGAACTGCAGAAACTGTTCTTTGATGGCATCACCCATCAGGCGGGTAGCCACCGCCTGCGGACCCTCCTGTTCACCCTCATAGACCAGCTCTACCTTTCCGGTAATCGATGGTATGATGCCAATAAAATCCGACAAACGTACCGAGGTTTGCTTTTCCTGATTGATCAACATCCGTCTTTCAGCGGTACTGAGCAGGTTTTCATAGGCTGAAATGCTCAAACGGGCAGAGACCCCGCTCTTCTCGTCAATCAGTTCAGATTCCCGGGCCTCGAAAGATATTTGTTCCAATAAATCATGTAACAATTCCGGCACCCGGATGCCTTCCTGCGCCGGTGCGATCCTTGCCTCCTGGCGGGTGATCCGTTTGGCATCTTCGATCGATTCCGGATAATGGGTCAGCACCTGGCTCTCAATCCGGTCCTTGAGTGGAGTGATGATGCTTCCCCGGTTGGTATAATCTTCCGGGTTTGCAGTAAAGACAAACTGAATGTCTAACGGCAGGCGCAGCTTAAATCCCCGGATCTGAATATCGCCTTCCTGCAAAATATTAAAGAGCGATACCTGAATCCGCGCCTGAAGATCCGGCAGCTCATTGATCACAAAAATCGAACGGTGTGCTCTCGGTATCAGCCCATAATGAATCACCCGTTCGTCGGAATACGGCAATTTGAGGGTCGCCGCCTTGATGGGATCCACATCACCGATCAGGTCGGCAATACTCACATCGGGAGTGGCCAGCTTCTCCACATACCGCTCACTCCGGTGCATCCATTCGACCGGGGTGTCGTCTCCTTTCACCGCCACAATATCCCGGCCGTAGCGGGTAATCGGATGGAGCGGATCGTCGTTGAGTTCATTGCCGGCAATCACCGGCAGCCATTCGTCCAGCAATCCGGTGAGCAGACGGGCAATGGCAGTCTTGGCCTGTCCCCGCAAACCCAGCAACAAGATGCTGTGCCTCGATAAAATGGCCCTTTCCACATCGGGTAAGACCGTCTGGTCAAAACCAATGATTCCCGGAAACCGCTCCTCGCCGCTTTTTATCTTTTCGATCAGGTTATCCCTCAGTTCATCCTTCACTGATCTTGACCGGTAACCAGACGCCTTAAGGGCACCCAATGTCTTTATTTTTTCTTTCATAGAATTCCTGTCACAGGATGCCCTCGAGCATCGCGATTTTTTCTAAAAACAACTCCATCCCTTCTTCATGCTGTCTGGTGATCTCATAATGCACATGATGGGTCAGATAGTGGTAAACGTCTATCTCTGGAAAATCAAATCGGTATCTCTCGGAAATTTCCTTCCGGAAGGCCATACCTTTACCGAGCGCCATCTCCAGCTCGTCTTCCAGCCCGGTATTTACCCGATCAGAAGCTACCCAGACCGCAAAGACAAAGGGCAAACCGGTCAGTTCCAGCCAGGCCTGAGCCAGATCATAACGATAGAGATATTGACCGCCGGACCGTAGAGCCCGGTCACCAATGATCACCGCACCGGTGCCGGATGGTAATTCCTTTTCGTACCCAGGTTCGGTTCCGCCATAGTGACCCTCCCATTTAAAATACTCCTCTGCCAGGATCCGCATCAGCTGATTGGAGGTCTTCGACTGGTAGTCCAGAAAAATCCGGTCCAGCTCATTGACCGGCTGATTGGACACCATCAGCACGGACTCGACGCTTCCCCGGGCGGCAATACCCCAGCGGGTGATCCGGTGAAATCCTTTGAGTTTGGGAAAATCGGCAACCGGCACGATGCCGATATCGGCCCGGCCTTCCCGGAGCTTCAGTGAACACTGAGCCGGTGTATCCTGGCTGATCCTCAGGGGCCGGGTGAAAGTATGCCGGCTTAAACCCTCGAGAAAAGGCTTGGTATTAAGATATTCTACGGCCGAAAGGGTGATTTCTGATCCTGCCATGTTTTCCATATAACACCAATTCCTGTCTAAAGTTTGGTGCCCAAAGATAGATTTATCCTGCATTTTACCGCATCCACTGCCTGCAGGATCAGTCTTTACTAGCCATCGGCAACTTGAAAGATGGCTCCAAATTTCAGCTTACGACCGGCAGCTCAAAATAACCGCGAAACTCATCTTCTTCCACCGTGTCACTGAAGTCGTTGACCACCCGGTACAAAGTGTCTCTTTCGATAGGTTGCTTACCGGCCGACCGGATCAGCCGGACCAATTCGCTGGTAGACATTGCGGGGTTTTGCTCTTCGGCACCCGCCATGGAATAGATCCGGGTAGTATCGTCGATGGTGCCGTCGATGTCGTCGACTCCAAAGGAAAGCGCCAGCTGGGCAGTGTTACGGCCGATCATGGGCCAGTATGCTTTCAGATGATCGAAATTATCGAGGTAAATGCGGCTGATGGCGTAGTTGCGCAGGTCTTCAACCACCGTCGACTCCGGGATATGGGCCATCTCGTTGTCTTTATTGCGAAACTTGAGTGGGATGAAGGTCTGAAACCCGCCGGTCCGGTCCTGCAGTTGCCGCAGCTGTTCCATGTGGTCGATCCGGTGGCTGAATTTTTCAATGTGGCCATACAGCATGGTCGCATTCGACCGGCGACCCAGCTGGTGCCAGATCTCGTGAATTTTCAGCCATTGTTCGCCGCTACATTTATCACCGGCGATTTGCTCCCGGATTTCCGGATGAAAGATTTCGGCGCCACCGCCGGGCAAAGAGCCGAGACCGGCTTCCTTCATGCGGCGCATACCTTCTTCGTAAGACAATTTATCCTTTTTAAAAATGTAGTGATATTCGACCGGTGTCAGGGCTTTGATGTGGAGATCCGGCCGGTGGTCCCTGATTGCGCGGAACAGATGCTCATAAAAAGCCACGTCGTACTGAGGAAGCACCCCACCCACGATGTGCACTTCGGTCACGGGCTGTCCATCGTATTTCCGCACGATATCCATGATCTCATCGTGGGTATACTCCCACCCTTCTTCCCGTTTTTTGATCAACCGCGAATACGAACAAAACTTGCAGGAGTAGATACAGATGTTGGTGGGTTCGATGTGGAAATTGCGGTTAAAATAGGTTTTCAGACCGTGTTTTTTCTCCCGGATATGGTTGGCCAGCATACCGGTAAAGGACAGGTCGCCTTTTTCAAAGAGAAAGAGGCAATCGTCATTGGAGATGCGCTCACCTTCGTATACCTTTTCAGCGATGGTGCGGGCAACCGGCTCCGGATGACTTTCCAGTAAAAAACGTAGTAATGTCATAGTTACAGAATTGGCACAAAGGTAGGCTATTCAAAGGTATTGTGGTCTTTTGGTCTTATGGTATTTTGGTTGAGGGCAGCTACTCCATTGGTATTGTGGTCTTATGGTCTTATGGTATTTTGGTTAGGGGCTATTAATGTGTACACCAGGAAGGCTGATTTTAATCGCGGTTGCATAAAATGTGTTCAGTACCCGGGTGAATAAATCTCTAGCCCTTTGGAGCGGCGATTTCAATCGCTGTAGCAGTAGTGTGTTTCGCACCAGGGCGAATAAATTCGCCCCTCCATTCTCATTGGTATTGTGGTCTTATGGTCTTATGGTATTTGGTTAGGGGCTGCATTGAATGGGTCTTTTGGTCTTGTGGTCTTCTGGTCTTTTGGCTATGGACTGCCAATATGTGCACCTGGAGCGGCGATTTCAATCGACGTAGTACCTGCGTGTTGGACACAATAATCTCTGCAGACTCCGCGCCCTTTACGAGAGGTAAGAATTCTCATTGGTATTGTGGTATTCAGGTCCTATGGTATTTTGGTCTTATGCTTTTCTGGTTAAGGGCTGCCATTGTGTGCATCTGGAACGCTGATTTTAATCACCGTAGCATAAGCATCTTCAGTACCCGGGTGAATAAATCTCTAGCCCTTTGGAGCGGCGATTTTAATCGCCGTTGCACAAAACATATTTAGTACCAGGGCGAATAAATTTCTAGCTCCTTTGGAGCGGCGATTTCAATCGCCGTAGTACCTGCAGGTTGGACATAAAAACCTCTGCGATCTTCGCGACCTCTACGAGAGGCAATTCACATGGTCTTGTTGACTTATGGTCTTCTGGTATTTTGGTTATGGGCTGCATTGAATGGGTCTTTTGGTCTTCTGGTCTTATGGTCTTCTGGTCAAGGGCTGCGAATTCATTGGTCTTATGGTCAAGGGCTGCTAATATGTATACCTGAGCGGCGATTTCAATCGCCGTTGTAGTAGTCTGTTCAGTGCATGGGCGAATAAATTCAACCCCTCCAACCGGTTCTTCAATCACCGGAGCACTGTTTCACTCTATCTCGATTCTCATAAACCTCTGCAATCTCCGCGTCCTCTGCGAGAGGCAACAAAACTCTGTGATCTCTGTGGCCGCGAGAGATAACGGAACTCTGCGATCTCCGCGTCCTCTGCGAGAGGCAACAAAACTCTGCGATCTCTGTGGCCGCGAGAGACAACGGAACTCTGCGATCTCCGCGTCCTCTGCGAGAATTCTTACTGGTATTCTGATATTCTGGTCTTGTGGTATTATGGCTATGGGCTGCCAATGTGTACAATTGGAGCAATGATGTCATTCGGCTTTAGCACCAACAAGGGATTAAAGCAACCACTACAAAAAATCTCTGCGATCTCCGCGTCCTCTGCGAGAGGCAACAAAACTCTGCGATCTCTGTGG
>CAYRYD010000094.1:7053-8469 GCA_964428345.1 uncultured Saprospiraceae bacterium
CCGCGAGAGGCAACAAAACTCTGCGATCTCCCCAAATAAAAAACCAGGTCATAACTCTCAGCTATTTCCTGGCTCGATTTTTTTCGAAAGAATTTTCAGGTTAATTTCCCAACCACGGTTATTGAGGATGTATTTCTTTCATTAAATGTATGGCCTATAACCTGGTTTACCTTTCTGGTGAAAATTATTCCGGTATTTTTATTTTCCCAATTGCTTGTTGTGATGCGGCTCAGGACCAGCTATTCACCTGATTTTCAACGGAATAATCTTCCGAAAAAAGAATCTGTTTTATGGCAAAAGGAAATTATTCCTTTTGCCAGTCTCCGTGCTGGTGGACTCATATTTAACGATTTTAATTCAGACTGTTCATTAAATTACTTTGGGCTTCTATAATGGTCAAATTAGGATAATTCGGGTAAAGGCGCAAGGATTATGTATTTTTTTACTTAATTTTTTCGCAAATAAAAATGGATTATCATTGGTATTCTGGTTTGGTCTTATGGTCTTTTGGTCTTATGGTGTTTTGGTTATGGGCTGCCAATGTTGACGGCAGTAACTATTTGGAGCGGCGATTTAAATCGCCGTAGCAGTAGTGTGCTTAGTACCAGGGCAATAAATCTCAGCCCTTTGGAGCGGCGATTTCAATCGCCGTAGTACCTGCGTTTTGGACACAAAAACCTCTGCGATCTTCGCGACCACTACAAGAGGCAAAACTCATTGGTCTTGTGGTCTTCTGGTATTCTGGTGTTTTGGTTATGGGCTGCCAATGTTGACGGCAGTAACTATTTGGAGCGGCGATTTAAATCGCCGTAGCAGTAGTGTGCTTAGTACCAGGGCAATAAATCTCAGCCCTTTGGAGCGGCGATTTCAATCGCCGTAGTACATGCGTGTTGGACACAAAAACCTCTGCGATCTTCGCGACCTCTGCGAGAGGACCAAAACAGGTATTGTGGTATTTTGGTCTTGTGGTATTTTGGTTGAGACTACTATGTATACCTGGAACGACCATTTCAATCGCCGTGGCTATCGCCGATGCATTGGTAACCAGCCCATTGGAGCGACGATTTCAATCGCCGTAGTGCGTAGCCTGTTCAGTACTAGGGCGAATAAATTCGCCACTCCATGGTTCATCAATCGCAAAATCACTGCTTCCCTCTTTCTCTATTATATATAGTAGATAAATCTTTGCGAACTCCGCGATCTCCGCGAGAGGCAACAAAACCCGTGCGATCTCCGCGGCCTCCGTGAGAGGACTAAAAGGTATTGTGGTCTTGTGGTCTTATGGTATTTTGGTTGAGGGCTGCTATTATGTGCACCTGGAGCGGCGATTTCAATCGCCGTAGTAGTAGTCTGTTTAGTACACGGGCGAATAAATTCGCCCCTCCAACCGGTTCTCTAATCGCCAGAGCAATTCTA
>CAYRYD010000095.1:0-8423 GCA_964428345.1 uncultured Saprospiraceae bacterium
GCGGGACAAACTTTTGGCGGCAAAAGTTTGATAAAACCGCCGACCCTGTGAAACATTCCCGCAGGGGTTTCACGAGGGCCGACTGTATCCTTTCTGGTGCGATCTATCAGACCCCTTCATGTTTCCAGCCAGGTCCGCTGGACAGAATACAACGCTTCAGGCCACCGGTGGGTCCCAGGCTCCGTATACTAAGTCGGAACCAGTTTTTGTCATATACAAATAACAAAATAAGATCTCACCAGCGTCCAGAACGTTTTTTCATTGAAAAAAAGACTAATGATCAATATTTGAATTAAGGTCCAGGATACTTTGAAGGGGACCTTTGGGTAATTTTTTTAGTACTTCCTGATTTTCGTCATCGAGCAATACCGGTTTTGGTCGGACAACCTGGTAGTCTTCAAATCCCTTTCTTTTACAGATGACCAGGTAATCGAAACTATAATTGCCGGAACCTCCATTCAATTCCTTGACCTTAAAACCGGTGGAACTTTTTTCAATGACGGCAATTCCCTTTGAATCTGCGGATAAGGGAGTGATTGTTACGGTCATTGACTGATCATCAGCAATCCATCCAAAATGATCGGGACATGAAACCGTCGCTTCACCATTGACCAACTGTGCTGTTCCCCGGTCATAGGCCGCTGCTTCACCACCTACCGGAACGGAAAAATATGCGGCTTCATTCGCTCTGCCCGGGGCCTGGGTGGTCATGATAAATTGATCAGCACCTACCTGTGACGATCCGTCATTGCGAGTCCATAAATAGGCTCCGGTCTGTCCGTTTTGATCGAAAGTAATAATTGCTCCTCCATTGCTGTCGCCGGAAAAGGTGCCGGCTACGGTGTTCCTCATACCATTGGCTCCAAAAGTGGTGGAGGTACCTGCTGATTCAGCGTTGATTGATGAAGCAACACCGAGATTCTGACCATTAAAAAGGTATTGAACGGCAGATCCCGGATCAGCCCCCGGTATACGACCGGTAAGCGTGGTGAGTCCATCGTCGTTGGCTGTGGAGAATGTGCCACCGAAAGTGGCCTGGCTGCGTCCTGCAGCTCCCTGGGTCTTTGCCCAGCCTAACGCAAACTTGTCATTGCTGTATATCTCAGACCCGACATTATCTCCTTTCCGGAAATTCTTGGCTTGCGGCAGGCCAGCGATAGACCAGACCTGAGAACATTCATCCTCAATTTGTTTAGTGGCATAGACCGTATTGCCATACTCGCGATAGTATGCTCCCTCACCAGGCGAGGTTTGAAATTGTACGATCAGGAGGTTTGGACCGGTTGTTACTTGACTAATGGACATGGCCAGGGTACTGAGTGCTATCCCGGTATGCTGTGCGATTTCCGCAAGTTTTTCATTGGTTAAGAGGGTACCAAGTATTCCATTGCAAACCCTGATTTGATTGGTGCCATCCTCAATCGAACTCCCGTTGGGAGTAAATGATTGATTCCAATTAGCGGCATTAAGGTTGAGTCCGCCCTGAGATGTCATTCTAACAGCCTCTGTTTCCGACAACGTCCTGCTTTCATCCATCAGGCTTAATTCATAACCGCCCTCAATTTTCTGCAGTGGGCTTTTTACCGTTTCCAGACTGATCCCTTTGCTTCCGCTGATTTTCAGGCTATCCCCCTCGAGACTTAACTGTTGCATTTCGTTTTCAGGGTCTGCATCGGCATCTTCACCATATAATGCATAGGGTACGGCACCGATGGCACTGGAACCTATTTCTATCCGGGTTGGTTCGTCTGGTAATTGTGCCTCGATCTTCACATGGAGATCAGCCACTCCGATAATGTTGGCAAAAGTACCGGATGTAATATTTCCGGCACCGATCATGGTATTTAATAATCCCAATTCATTGGTGATCAGATCATGGCTTTCTTCATAGAGTACGTTGCCATCAGGCCCGGCTGTAAGGCGGACAAACAATGTCAATGAAGTCTCCGTCATTGGGACTCCCTGGGCATCCCTTAATACCGCCTGATAATTAAATCCTGGAAATTGAGCTGTTAAATAGCCGGATAAGCTGATGGCAATTAAAAAGGAGCAGGTAATCTTGGTTTTCATTTTAAATTTATTTTTGAGGTTGTACAATTATGAAAATTAAATTCAATATTAAAGTCGGAACGAATTAATGAATGGATAAGAATGAGGGATCTACTGTTTGCTGAGCAGTTCAGTCCGCACTAACTTGTCATTGATCAATAAATATACTGGATACACTCCCTGACTTAATGCAGTGACATTAATCTGATAATTATTGGTCCACCATTCTTCCATGAGTAATTTCCCTCCAATGTCGGTCAGGCGAAAACGGATCTTACCTGGATAGTCCGATTGCATAGTCAGATTTAAACTGGTGGGATTTGGAAATAAATCCATTTTATAGGTAAATGAGGGATCGACAAACCGGGTGTCTAATCTTAAATCCGGTTGTTGAAAGCCCTGGGTTAGCCAGAGATCGTTGGTCCGGATCGGATCAACCACGGGTTCACCAATCGTCCAGCTAAAACTGGCACCAGTTGGGGTTTTAGAATAACCTCCGGTCAATGCAAATACCGAAGATGTTAAACTCTGGCTATGCATGTTTGAATTGATTAGTGGTAGAAAGATTGTTAAGAAAATAAGTGGAAGTTTCATTGTGTTTTGTCTTGATTGATTTGGAAATCTTGTACAGGGTCTGTACCAGAGGAATCTATTCCATGATTATCTTACATCTGGCTGGTAACGGTTCGAAAGGATGGCTCCTTTCTTTTCGGAGTACAAATCGTATAACGATATGAGGTACGGGGTCGCCCCATCGACATTAAGGTAATCATAATCCGGCAATCTTGAAAATTTTTGAGGATGAATATTTGGTGAAAAGGACGACCCTTGATGATTTCAATCCTTTCTTCCGCTGATGCATGATTTTTTTTCAGCACTATGGATAACCACTTCCCATCTCTGTTGTTTATACTTTGGAACATACCAACCATTGAAAGCAGTTTACACATGAAGATTCAGCGGGAAACCAGCGATCTGGTCATTTTCGAGAGTTCCCTGTTTCGCACGACCACTTCCCTGATCATTGGGAAGGATTACTTTGTGTTGGTCGATCCCAACTGGCTTCCCAATGAGATCGCTTTCATTGAACAATACATTCAGGACCGGTGCCCTGGAAAGAGTCCTTATCTGCTGTTTACCCATTCGGATTACGATCACATCATCGGCTTCGGAAAGTTCAGACATTGCCGGACCATCGCCTCGTCGAGATTTACGGAAAACCTCGCAAGTCCGTCCATTTTGCAACAGATCCGGACCTTTGATGATGAATATTACATTCACAGGAGCTATCCGGTTGAGTATCCCCGCATTGACCTGGCCATCGCCGGTGAGGGTATAGGATTGGAAATAGCAGGTGATGCATGGATCTTTTACCAGGCCCGGGGTCACAACAGCGACGGACTTCTTACTTACCAGCCATCTGCCGGCATCCTCATCGCCGGTGATTACCTGAGCAATATTGAATTTCCTTACATCGATGACAGTATCGGGAAATACCGGCAAACACTCGATAAGCTCGAATGGATCATCACCTCCCACGACATCCGGATCTTGATTACCGGTCACGGAGATTATGCTGAAAGCCGGGAGGAAATGTTGCAAAGAATTGATGACTCCAGAGCCTACCTCGATAAGCTGGAACTTTCAGTAGTTGCCGGCAAGCCCTTTGATTTGGAGGAGCTGTTCCGCACATACCGGTTTCCCGGTGTCATGACGAAATTTCACGAGGCGAATGTGGAGATAGTCCGGAAAGAACTGCAGATGACCACCTGATTCATCTTTAACATCAAGCCAGCATTAGCCAGAATTTAAAACAGTCCGGAACTGCGACGATCCGGACTGCTTTAAATTTAGTGAGCTTTATCAACGGGTCAATCCAGGGGTATGCGTCCGGCATTATTAGTGAGCCATTGCTCAAAAGACTGCAGTTCAGGATTGAGCTCTTTGGAGAATTTTACATCACGGGTACGATTACATACATCGGCAAAATCCCGGTAAAATTGAAACATGTTACCCACATCATCGGCACCCGGGAATCCAAAACTGCGGTAAACGGCAGGTGAAACCTCATTGTAAATCACCGTCTTACCCAGGGCTCTGCTCATGGCATCGGCCATGTCCCTCACAGTGACCTGATCACCGGCTATTCCAATGTGCTTTCCAATGAGGGCGCCGCCTCTTTTAAAAATGCCATAGGCACATTTACCGATGTCTTCTGCAGCAATTCCTGCCATTTTTTCCTGACCCATCGGAAAAGTCAGCGCATAATTACCGTCCGGTCCTTTTTTGGGCCCCATGCCAAAATAGATCAGGTTTTCCCAGTAATAGGATGCCAGCAGAAAAGTCGTTGGAAGATCATTAAAATACTGGTCGGCTTCGCCCTTACCATCAAAGTGGGGTACCTTATACTTACCCTGAAGCGTTGGCATGCTCTGGTCTTCCAGCGGTACGAACCGGCGCACATCTTCCAGAGTCGACCAGATGACATGTTTCAATCCTGCTTCCCTGGCTGCTTCTGACATTTTCCTGGCCTCTTCTTTTTCTTTGTCCGCCGAAAAATGATCCCAGAAAAAGGTGACAAAGTACGCTCCATAGGCTCCATCCAGCGCTTTTTTCAGACTCTCTGCATCGTCGATATTGCCGGCAATAACCTCTGCTCCCATGTTGGCAAGGGCTTTTGCCTTGTCTGAATCGGGATTTCTGGTAACCGCCCGTACGGCAAAATCACTTTCAGGGTCATTCAGGATAGCTCTGGCCAGTCCGCCTCCCTGGGCGCCGGTGGCTCCAAATACAGTAATAATCTTCTTCTGGGTCATGATTTGATTTTTTATTTGAATATAATGATGATACGAAAAAGGAATTTCAGCTCGACGACAGGATATCACTGCACATCCTGATGAGCCATTTAAACAATCTGAAAAACAAAAGGGATCAGAAATAGTTTAGCCCGCATCAGGATAAAATGAGGTATTGTGACATAGTTGTTGAGACACCTGGAGCGGCGATTTTAATCGCCGTAGCACAAAATATGTCTAGTACCCGGGCGAATAAATTCGCCCCTCCAATTTCTTTGGTATTGTGGTATTGTGGTTTTGTGGTGTTTTGGTTAAGGGCTGCTAATATTGACACCTGGAGCGGCGATTTTAATCGCCGTAGCAGCACTGCTTGGCACCAGTGGCGATAGTTTTTCCTATGAAAATTACCCCAGCTCATCGACAGGACTTTTGATTTTTAGTCTTTGGTGGTGCATTGTGGTTGAAGAACACCTGGAGCGGCGATTTTAATCGCCGTAGCACAAAATATGTCTAGTACCCGGGCGAATAAATTCGCCCCTCCAATTTCTTTGGTATTGTGGTATTGTGGTTTTGTGGTGTTTTGGTTAAGGGCTGCTAATATTGACACCTGGAGCGGCGATTTTAATCGCCGTAGCAGCACTGCTTGGCACCAGTGGCGATAGTTTTTCCTATGAAAATTACCCCAGCTCATCGACAGGACTTTTGATTTTTAGTCTTTGGTGGTGCATTGTGGTTGAAGAACACCTGGAGCGGCGATTTTAATCGCCGTAGCACAAAATATGTCTAGTACCCGGGCGAATAAATTCGCCCCTCCAATTTCTTTGGTATTGTGGTATTGTGGTTTTGTGGTGTTCTGGTTAAGGGCTGCTAATATTGATACCTGGAGCGGCGATTTTAATCGCCGAAGCACTTCTTCACCCATGTGGCACAACCTTCCTATTCTCTGCGAGTGGTATCAATCCCGGCGTTACCAGGCGTTTTGGTATTCTGAAATTTCTTCGACACGCTGCCGGACCATCATCGCCCGGTTCACTTATCGTCCATCTCTAACGCTTTCCCGATGCGTTTCATACAATCAAGATAATGATATCTGGTCAGGCGATCGCTGGTCTTCCTGGATTGCTTTTTCAGCTGCTGATGCAGTTCGGTCAGTGTGCCCAGGCTGAGTGACCGGATATCGCTGAGGGCCGGATTGACCGAAGAGGTGGACCGGAAGAAGGTAGATATGTTGCCTTCTGACTCCTGACCTTCATCGAGCAACCGGATCAGTTGATCGAGGTGGATTTTCTGGAGATTCCTCCGGTATACGGTTGTGGCTGAACCCTGGCTCAATTCAGCCCAAATGCCCTGTTGCATGTCCGTAAAAAATTCCTCCAGACCATAGGCGGCCGGATATGCCGATTTGGAATCGATGAGACGCTGGAGCCGGCTGGCATCATAGAGACTATTGATCGTTGATTTTTGCAGATCAGCGATGCGTTTCACACCGTTTTCCGGTTTTAATCTGCTCACGACTTCGTTGTTGAGAATCCAGTCGGGAGTCTGAAACAAATTTTTATGTAAGAAAGCGACTGCACTTTGCTGCATTTGCCTGGGTGCCGGCTCAAATACGGCTCCCGTTTGATCGGAACTTTTGGGCGTATCAAAAATGCCACCGACCCATTTGGTGACATGGCCTATATACCGGCGGAACTGACCGAAAACGTTGTCAAATAATTCTTCAGCCAGCCGGTAATCCCGGGCTTCTTCCCGGGTCCATTCGATGGCATTGGGCAGAATTTGTTTCAGGTTCTGAATGCCGTATTCCGAGGCGACCATCGAGTTGTCGCCCAGGTCTTCCGACTGGGCCCTCGGGTCGAAGGTGCTCCGTTCGGTGAGGAAGTGGAGCGCTGGATTGTCCGCTGCTTTGTCAAGATACCACTGATTGAGGACAACCTGATCTTCTTTCGCATGGGTTGTGTTATAAATCGGTTTGTAGTTCCATTCGATGGCCCAGCGGTCGTATGCTCCCACTCTTCCGATAAAGTCGGTTACGCCGTCGCCGGGCTGTGCTACGTAGTTGAACCGGGCATAGTCCATGATCGATGAAGTATGTCCGTTTTCTGCCAGCCAGGCCTGGTCCCGCAGTTTTTCGACCGGGGTGGCATGACTGGCCCCGAAGTTGTGCCGCAGGCCAAGCGTGTGACCCACCTCGTGCGCGGCTACAAAACGAACCAACTCACCCATCAGGGCATCATCCAGGATATTGGGCCGTGCTTTGGGATCTACCGCACCGGTCTGGGTGGTATACCAGTTTTTCACCAGGCGCATGACATCGTGATACCAACCGATATGACTTTCCAGAATTTCTCCGCTCCGGGGATCATGGACATTAGGCCCGTAGGCATTCATGATGTCGGATGCGAAATAACGGATCACTGAAAACCGGGCATCTTCCAGGCTCATAGTTGTGTCACCTGCCGGCCAGTCACGGGCCATGATGGCATTTTTCCAGCCGGCCTGCTCAAAGGCAGGCTGCCAGTCCTCTACTCCCTGTTTAAGATACGCTCTCCATTTATAGGGTGTGGCAGGATCGATATAGAAAACGATGGGTTTTCTAGGCTCAATGAGTTCTCCCTGCCTCTGGCGTTCGGCATCCGATTCATTTTTTGGTTCCAGACGCCAGCGAACGGCAAAAACCTGCTGCTCACTGCGTTGCTGGTCATCGTCGTATACGGTATAGCTGTTGGCAAAAATGCCTACCCGCTGATCAAACAGCCTGGATCGCATCGGAGTTTCCGGCAACAATATCAACGAAGTATTCAACTCAAAGGTCAGGACACCAGCCGAGACACCACCTATCAGGTCAACCGCTGGTGGCCGCCTGTCAGTCGTGGACCCTCCAGCCGGCGCGGGAGGCGCCACCGAATAGGTCTGTACCGTCCGGACTTCGACATTGATCGGATAGGCATGAATGCTCTGGATATAAGAACGGTCTTTCTCCAGTTTCTGCAATTTAAACCGCTGTTTGAAGAATGGCGTAATGGTAAAAGCCTGGTTGACGTCTTCAAAAAACTCGGTTACATCAATCAGTACGGAAGTGTCCGGCCGGGTGACCAGGATGTCAAACGCGGCTGCAATCGGATGTTGATTTGAATTGATAACGGCAGTGTGGATCGGTTGGGTAGTATCCGAACTGACGTTCACGTAGTTGATGACCCTGATAAAGATCTTCTCTTTTGGTCCCTTTTCGAAGCGAATGACCTGCCGGTTTGCCTGCTCACCACCGTATCCGGCGCCGGTGGGGGTTTTGGCTGTCCGGGTGATGGCCATGATATCCCGTCCAAACAGCGAATCGGGCAGTTCAAAATAGTACTTGTCGTCCGTTTCATGCACCGTCAGCATGCCGGCCATGCTTTTGGTACTGTCATTGACAAAATCACTGTACGTTTTCTTTTTGTTTTTGTCCTTACTTTCCTGTTTGGCAGTATCCGGAGCCATCTCCGGCTTGACGTTGTCCGGTTTCTGCGCCTGGGTCGTGATAGGGTGTATAAAACGGACCAAACTGTGCCACTCATTTCAGTCCAAACTGTGCCAGTG
>CAYRYD010000096.1:0-8361 GCA_964428345.1 uncultured Saprospiraceae bacterium
GCCGGATCATTTTTACAACTCATGACGAAAAGGCTGGTTAAAACCAATAACATCCATCGTAGTAGTAGCTTATTATTCATACTTAAGCAATGTAGTTTGCAAAAATAGGATTCTGTGCCGGATTTACGTCAGCAAATCCGGTTCTCCGGTTTTCCGGCTCTGGTCAAGCCTGCATTGTGCCAGCTGGTCCAGGATCCCTGAAGGGGTTTGATTTTCAAAAGTATCGATGATCAGATCTGCCCCTGCTATCTGGTCCGGATGGCCCATACCCAAAACCCGCATTCCGGCCTTCCTGGCTGCTTCAATGCCATTGGCGGCGTCTTCAAAGACCAGGCATCCGGCGGGTGGAACCCCCAGTAATTTGGCTATCCGATGGTATACATCCGGAAATGGCTTGCCTCTGGCGACATCGTTACCGTCCAACTGCGCATTGAATAAATGCCCAAGGTGCAACATGCGGATCGTGGCTTTCGCATTTTTACTGGAAGATGCCAGACCGGTTTTCAGACCTTGTCTCCGAGCCATTTCAATAAAGCGGATCACTCCTGGTAAGGTGTCCGAGACATTCATTTCTTTGATAAGGTCCAGATATATTTCATTTTTTCTGGCACATAATGCCTCTTTCTCTTTCTCCGGAAAGGAGAGACCGGCCAAGTCCAGAATGATATTTAAAGAAGTCATCCGGTTGGCTCCTTTCAAACGCTCATTGTCTACTTCCCTGAAGGAATAACCAAACGAATCGGCCAGCAATTTCCAGGATAAATAATGAAAATGCGTGGTGTCGGCAATGATCCCGTCCAGATCAAAAATAAAGGCTTCAATCTTGCTTGTCATACGGAGGTAAAAGTAAACACTACCCGGCGGTTCGGATCAGGATTTCTATTATCTTATGGTTCCATTATACCGTTGCTTAGGATTTTAGTTGTAACAATATAGAATCACCCAGACGGCGAATCCGTTCGATGGTTTCCTGGTGGACAATGTTACCTTCCCTGTCTATTTTGCCGCGAATACCCTGAATGATCAGCCGGGAATCATCACCAATGCTGGCTTCCAGGGTAGTCAGGATTAAATGCAACGATTCCATGGCTTTCTGCCCAGAGGCAGCAGCAACGATCAGCGCAACGGGCTTATGCTGAAAAATGGTGGTCGAAACCGTCCATTCGATCGCATTCTTAAGGCTTCCGGGCAGGCTGAAGACATATTCGGGTGTACAGATGATGACTGCATCGGCATCTTCGATCATCTGCCTGAATTCCTTAACTACAGCCGGAGGATCATCGCGGTCCAGATCGGGATTGAAATGGGGTAGCTGATCAATTGCCTCGTACAGGGAGAAGTCCATTTGAGCGGAAAACAAATTCTTCAGTGTATGGATCACTGTCAGGTTTCCCGAATTCTTCCGGGTACTGCCTGAAATGGCAAAGACTTTCTTCATTTGGATGTGGTTAATGCTACTTTATCGGGTAAAAACCCAATCGTTACCGCTTGACAAATCCGGATTGTACAGGTATCCTTCCAGATCGAAACCTTTGATTTTCTCCGGGTTGGTGATTTTATTTTTGATGATGTACCGGGCCATAGAACCCCGGGCTTTTTTGGCATTGAAAGAGATGAATTTGTAATCATCGTAACGCAGCTCTAAAAACTGGAAATTATAAAGGTCACCATCTACTGCGTCGAGGTCTACCGCCTTGAAATACTCCTGAGAAGCCAGGTTGATCAGCGCCCGGCTGCCGGTAGCCTTCAGGTCAGCATTGATTTTTCGGGCAATGGAATCACCCCAATATTCATAAAGATCCTTGCCGCGGGGTGTCTTCAGTTTGGTGCCCATCTCCAGCCGGTAAGGCTGCATCACATCCAGGGGTCGTAACAATCCGTAGAATCCGGAAAGCATCCGGAGGTGTTCCTGGGCAAAAGCAATATCTTTTTCATCGAAAGAACCGGCATCCAGACCGACATAGACATCCCCGGTAAACGCAAACAATGCCTGTTTTGAATTTTCTTTGTTATGTTCTTCTCGAAAAGCTTTGAACCTGGCAGTATTGAGATCAGCGAGTTTATCACTAATGCTCATTAATTTCTTCAAATCAGCGGCAGATTTTTTCTTCATGATGGCAGCCAGTTCACTGGTTTCTTTCTTAAACCTTGGCTGAGTTCGTGCCACATTGGTGTTGGGTGTAAAGTCGAGCGATTTTGCCGGTGAAAGTAAAATAATCATATCATCATTATTGTCATGGTATTAATCAGGAATCATTGAAAAGATATATGATCCATACCGAATCCAGAAAATCAACAATGTGACCCTGGTATTGTTTCGATCATATCCTTCAAAGCAGGTTGTTTCCAATAGCCCATCAGCTTTTTATAAAATCTTGCCGGGAATACAAAAAAATCCCGTGAAGATAACTCCACGGGATTTCAGTTAGTCTCTTTACATTCTTCCTGTCAGAAGATTGAACCCTCTTTGCTGGGTACTCCTTCTTCCTGCAGTTCCTGATTGACTTTGCCCTTAATGGTCAGGACAATTTTCTCATCGTTGATGTTCGTGGTGAGGGTCACCGTTTTAGTAAATTGTCCAACCCGCTGGGTATCATAGCGTACATCAATGGAACCGGTCTCGCCGGGCAAGATGGGTTCTTTCGGATAGTCGGGTACGGTACATCCGCAGCTACCCTTGGCACTTTTGATCACCAGGGGTTCGGTACCATCATTCACAAAGGTGAACTTACGTAGAGGATCGGTACCTTTCGAGATTTCACCATAGTCCATGACCATGTTCTCAAAGGTCATCTTTGGGCCAGAGGTTGCCGGTGAGGGATCCGACATTTCTTTCTTTTCAGCTTTCTTGTCTGCCTTTTGAATTTCCTGGGCTGAAATCATCCCTGCCATTGTCAACAGGAGACCAAGGGTAAAAAGTATACTTTTCATTGCCATTTCCTTTTATGAGATCTAAGTTATCAAAACTATCAATAATATCTATATAATCAGGGCAAATCCTCCTGAAAAACAGGGGCATTCGTCATTTATATCACCTTACAAACGAAAACCACGCCAATTTATGTTCCCCGGCAGGCACGAAATTTGAAAGAATCTGACCTGGGTGCCGGTTCTTTTTGAATCTGCACAAAGATGCTATCTTTGACCACCGGTGTAAATATTCAGATCGCGGCTGGGTATTTACCTTCTGGCAAATCTTTTAATCGTTGATGGAAAATACTGTTTTTCAACCCCTCTATAGCCTGGATGCGTCTAACGGCGAAGACTCGTTTCAGAAGGAGGTACTCAACGATTATTACATCTGTTGCGTATCACGGGAGGCCTCCATACTGGCCAGGAAAGAAGTCCTGACCGGAAAGGGTAAGTTCGGAATCACCGGTGATGGCAAGGAATTGGCCCAGGTGGCGCTGGCCAAGGCAATCCGCAAAGGTGACTGGAGGGCCGGTTATTACCGCGACCAAACCTTATTGTTTGCCTTGGGTGAAGCATCGGTCGAAGAATATTTTGCCCAGTTGTATGCAGATCCATACCACGATCCTTTTTCATCCGGGCGTCAGATGATGACTCATTTTGCCTCCAGACTGGTGGATGAAGAAGGCAACTGGACCGATCACCTCAGTCAGTTTAACAGCTCTTCGGATGTTTCATGCACTGCCGGACAGATGGGTCGTGCGATTGGTCTGGCCGTGGCTTCCAGAAAATACCGGACGCTACCGGGCATTTCCCATGAGAGGTTTTCCAGCAATGGGTCGGAAGTCGTCATCTGTACCATCGGTGATGGCAGCACCAGCGAAGGCGCCTTTTGGGAAGCGGTAAATGCCTCCTGTGTTAAAAGGATCCCGATTGCCTATTGTGTGTGGGACGATGGCTATGCGATTTCGGTACCGACCGAATATCAAACCACCAAAGGGAGCATTTCACGGGCGATGGAAGGATTGCTGATCGAAGATCCGGAAGGGAGCGGCATGCGTATTTATGTGGCCAAAGCCTGGGATTATCCGGGGCTTTGTGAAATGTTTGCTGCCGGTATCGACAAGATCCGCACTACCCTGGTACCGGCCCTGTTCCATGTTCAGGATGCTACGCAGCCCATGGGGCACAGTACTTCAGGTTCCCATGAGCGATATAAGCCGGCATCCCGGATTTTATGGGAACGTGAGATGGATTGCATCATTGCTTTTGAAGCCTGGATGGTCCATCATAAGATCACCGACCAGGAGACTTTGCAGGACATTCGCAATAAAGCCAAACAGTATGCCCGGGATTGCCGTAAAAGGGCATGGGATGAGTATATAAGGCCGGTATTGCAGGATCGGGATGTGCTGCGACGATTACTGGAAAGAGACCGGGAAACCCTGCCGGAGATACAACCTCACCTGGAAGAGCTGATTCAGCTTGTAAATCCTTACCGGAGTGAGATCCTGGCGTTGGCCCGGAGGGCATATTATCAATTGGCTGCCCGGAATGGTCATGACAGTGGGGAATTGGCAGCGTTTATCCAGGAAAGATTCAGCCAGCAATATGAGTTGTACGGCACTCATTTATACACTGAGAATGAATATTCGGCTTTAAAAGTACCGGTGATACCTCCCCGTTACGATGGTCAAAATCCGGTCATCAACGCTTTTGAGGTACTAAACAGGTACTTCGACCATGCCTTCAGTAAATACGAAAAGTTACTGGCTTTTGGTGAAGATGTAGGTCGATTGGGTGATGTCAACCAGGGCATGATGAATATGCAGGCAAAATACGGTGAGGAGAGGATTTTTGATGCCGGCCTCCGCGAATGGACCATCGTTGGTCAGGCCATTGGCCTCGCTATGCGCGGTTTCCGTCCCATTGCCGAAATCCAATACCTGGATTACCTGGTTTATGGGATGGCTCCGTTGACCGACGATTTGGCTACCCTGAGTTACCGTACCAAAGGAATCCAGAAAGCACCCGCGATTATCCGGACCCGGGGGCACCGGCTGGAAGGTATATGGCATACCGGATCACCCATGGCTATGTTGCTTCATAGTTTCCGGGGTATTTACATCCTGGTACCCCGCAATATGGTACAGGCCGCCGGCATGTATGAAACCATGCTTCAGTCTTCTGATCCGTGTATCCTGGTCGAATGCCTCAATGGATACCGGCAGAAGGAAACATTGCCTTCCAATATCGGTGAATACACTGTACCGCTGGGACATGCCGAAATCCTTCATCCCGGCACTGACATCACGGTGGTTACCTATGGTGCCTGCGTACGGGTCTGCGAAAAAGCCCTGGAAATCTTAAGCAGTCAATCCATCAGCGTGGAACTCATTGATGTACAGACCCTCAATCCATTCGATCTGACTGACGAAATCTTCAAATCGCTGAAAAAGACCAACCGCATCCTTTTTGTGGATGAAGATGTCCCGGGAGGAGCTACCGCATACATGATGCACGAGGTCGTTGAAGAGCGGGGAGGATTTGACTATCTGGAGATTGCTCCCCGGACGCTGACTGCTAAGCCTCATCGTACGCCTTACGGGTCCGATGGAGATTACTATACCAAACCAAACCCGGAAGATGTGGTCGAGGAAATTTACGATATGATGCGTGAATGTGATCCCGCTCAGTTTCCGATGGTAAGTTTATCTTAGCCTCAGATACCTGATGAATCCGTAATTTCAAAAGTCTAATTCTACCGGGTGACAAAAAGTTTAGTAATAATTCCTACCTATAACGAGAAGGAAAACATTGCCAAAATCATTGCGGCGGTCTTTGCCCTTGAAGTTCCTTTTCATATTCTGATCGTCGATGACGGTTCACCGGATGGTACCGCCGACATTGTCATGAACCTTCAGAAGCAAAATCCGGAACGGCTGCACCTGATGCAACGCACCGGCAAACAGGGTTTGGGCACGGCATACATTGCCGGCTTTAAATGGGGTCTGGAGCATGGATACGATTACCTTTTTGAAATGGATGCCGATTTTTCGCATAATCCGGAAGATCTGATGCGGTTGCATCATGCGCTGCATGAGGAGGGTTATGATCTGGTGGTTGGATCCCGTTATTGCAAGGGAGGTAAGGTGAAAAACTGGCCCTGGGACCGCATCATGCTTTCGTACGGAGCATCATTGTACACTCGTTGTATAACCTGGATGCCGGTGAGGGATCCAACGGCCGGCTTTATCGGTTATCGCAGAAAAGTGCTGGCTGCCATTCCCCTGGACCGCATTCGTTTTGTGGGCTATGCCTTTCAGATTGAAATGAAATTTTCGGCATACCTGCGCGACTTCCGGATCAAGGAAGTACCCATCACTTTTGTAGACCGGGTTGAGGGGACTTCGAAACTGTCTTCGGGTATCATTCACGAAGCGGTATTTGGGGTGCTGAAAATGAGACTGAAAAGTCTGTTTCAGGAATATCCCTGAGATGCCGGTTGCGGTTCGATTTAAAGGTCAAGAAAATCATAGATTGAGGTAGCCGGTGCCTTACAACTACGTCCACAAGGATAAAAGTATTTTCGCGGTCAAAAGCCGTATCATGAAAGTTGCCGTTTTCAGTACAAAAGCCTTTGATCGCGAATATTTTGAAAGGTTTAATGATCCGGGTCAGCATCAGTTGACCTGGTTTGAAGCTCCCCTGAATACCGATACCTGCAACCTGACCCGGGATTTTGACGCCGTTTGTGTCTTTGTAAATGACCGGGTGGACCGGCAGACCATTGGCCAGCTTAAACAATTCGGGGTCCGTCTGATCGCCCTGCGCTGTGCCGGGTTTAATAATGTCGATCTGGAGGCGGCAGCGGAGCATGGCATACCGGTGGTGCGGGTACCATCCTATTCCCCGCACGCGGTAGCTGAGCATGCCGTGGCTTTGATCATGACCCTGAACCGAAAGACGCATAAAGCTTACAACCGGATCAGGGAAAACAACTTTTCAGTGGAGAGGTTGACCGGCTTTGATTTGTACGGTAAAACCGTTGGCGTCATCGGTACCGGCCAGATCGGATCCATCTTTTGCCGGATCATACAGGGATTTGGCTGCCGGGTACTGGCATACGATCAGCGGATCTCGCCGGAACTGGCCGATGCCGGTATCCAATACACCAGTTTCGACGAACTACTGAAAGATTCCGATATCGTTTCCCTGCACTGTCCGCTGACACCGGAGACCCATCATCTGATCGGCCGGAAGCAATTTAACCGGATGAAAAAGGGAGTGATGCTGATCAATACCAGCCGGGGCGCCCTCATCCATACCCGGGCTACGATCCGGGCCCTTAAGAAAGGCCAGCTTGGATATCTGGGTATTGATGTTTACGAACAGGAAGAACATCTGTTTTTTCGCGACCTTTCAGAGAGCATCATCCAGGATGATTTGATTTCACGGTTATTGACTTTTCCCAATGTACTGATCACCGCTCATCAGGGATTCTTTACCCGCGAAGCATTGGAGGAGATTACCAGGACAACCCTCGAAAATCTGTCGGCTTTCGAAAAAGGTCTTGTCCTGGAAAACCAAGTAAGGATCTGAGTATTGAAATAAAACATTGAAATTTCACAGAGATAAAATGGTAAGTTTCACAGGCAACAGAATTTTCGAATAAATAAATGGATTATGAGCAGGTACCGATCCTTTGAGACCGCCAGAATGATTATCAGGCCGACAACAGGCCTGGATGCCACCTTAATTCTCGAATTATTTAATACACCAAAATGGTTGCGGTATATTGGTGACCGGGATATCCGGTCATTAAAGTCTGCGAGAGCATATATTCGTAACCACATTGGCGACCAATATAAAAGACTGGGATTTGGCAACTATACGTTAGTACGGAAAACAGATCAGGTGCCACTCGGATGCTGCGGACTTTATGACCGGGAAGGGGTGCCGGGCATCGATCTCGGATTTGCATTGCTACCGGCATTTGAAGGCCAGGGTTATGCTTACGAAGCGGCATCCAGGCTGAAGGAGGCAGCCCTGACTGATTTTCACTTGCAGGAAATCTACGGTATCACTAACCCGGATAATCTGGCTTCCCAAAAATTATTGCAAAAATTGGGTATGCGCCGGATTGAAGAGGTTAATTTGCAGCCGGCTGGAGAGGCACGATTATTATTTCATATGACACTACAATGATTGCATGAAGACCCGTTTTATATGACGGATTGTAAAATCCGGTTTTTCTAAACATATCACGTATTTCAGGACATTGGATTAAGAGGCTCACAATGGGAGGAGGCATCCAGTGACTTCAAGCAAAATGAAGTGGTTTTCAACTCTTACCTGGTATCCAGGTCTCATCTGTAAGATTGATCGATGATAAGCTCATGATAAGATTACTTTTCCTGGTTGGTGTTTCCGACTTAGCATGTTTTGATG
>CAYRYD010000097.1:0-6950 GCA_964428345.1 uncultured Saprospiraceae bacterium
TCAATAATCAATAATCAATAATCAATAATCAATAATCAATAATCAATAATCAATTGTCCTTAGATCGGGCACTTATGACCATTGTCTTATAAACCTAAGACCCAACACCTGGAATTTATTCGGAATCCCGCTGTGATTTCGCTTGCTGGCGAAAAAACCATTCCCGCTCCGTAAAAGTACTTTCCGCGACGGGTTGATGCACCTGCCGGAAAAGATTCATAAATTGTTCGCTGTGCAGGCTCGGACTTCCCTTGGTCAGATCAAAGTGCACAAAACCCATCCAGCAAAATGCCTTGATGTCTTGTTTTTCCGGACCCAGCATCCGGGCTTCCACGACCAGATGTTTTTGGGAAAACTGAATGATCTGAGTTTCAATCAGGACTTCCTCCATGGTGATAACCGGACGGATATAGGCAATCTGATTGCTGCTCGAGACCCAGGCAGCGCCCGTTTCCCTGGCCACTTTATAGATATCCAGCTGATAACTATCGAGCAACTGCTCTTCCCGGGCATTAAGGAAGTAATCGAGATATCGACCGTTGTTCAGATGATTGAAGGGATCGCAATCCTGGAATCGGATCTTGACTTTGCTTCTCAGTATTTTTGGGAAATCTGTCATGGTTTTATGGATTGTTTTCAGACCGTGATATCGTCGCTCATTCCGACCTGATAACACAGGTTACTATTTGGAAAATCTTGTTTTGCCACCGAAGATAGTAAACCCACAGATGATCTTGGATAGCTTGGGGCTGGTTATACTCTTTTCCGGATCCTGGATCAAAGGAGATCGGGTTTCACCAGGATTTCCAGGTTGAATGAACTAACATTAGGAGAATTCAAAAAATCAAGGGATATTAACAGTCAGGTAACATTAGATGTTTTTCTTGTCAAAAAAGTACCAATGCAACTAAGAAACATAGTCGTGATAGGATGCTGGCTGATCTCCGGCATACTATGGTCGCAGAATGACCGGATCCGTGTCAATATCGGTGAAGGGGTCAATCCCTGGTCCGGTCTGGATGTAAACAATAACACCGATCAGTTCCAGTTTATCGTAGTCACTGACCGGACTGGCGGACACCGTCCGGGTGTCTTTGAAGAAGCGGTTCGTAAGATCAATCTGCTGCAACCCGAGTTTGTCATGAGTGTGGGCGATCTGATCGAAGGGTATACTGAAGACACCTCCATTCTTAAGGCCGAATGGGATGAATTCACCGGGTTCATTGACAGCTTACAAATGCCATTTTTTTATGTGCCGGGCAATCACGATCTCACCAATGCTGTCCAGGAAAGGGAATATCTAAAGCGGTTTGGAAAAACTTATTACCATTTTATTTACAAGGATGTGTTGTTTCTCTGTCTCAATTCTGAGGATCAGCTCCGGGGAGCCGGTAGGGGCACCATTTCCGAACCCCAGTTTGAATACATTAAAGAAACCCTTCTGGCCAATCAGGAAGTTAAATACACCTTCCTTTTTCTCCATCAACCGCTCTGGATTCAGGATGATCCCCAATACTGGTCGCAGGTCGAAGCCCTGCTTGAAGATCGTCCGCACACTGTATTTGCCGGTCATTATCACCACTATGTGAAGCGGGACCGAAACAATGGAAAGTATTTCATGCTGGCAACCACCGGAGGAGGCAGTCGTCTGCGGGGGAAGGACTTTGGTGAGTTTGATCATGTGGTATGGGTGACCATGACCCAGGCAGGACCAGTAGTAGCTAATCTCTGGCTCAAGGGTATCTGGGATGAAAACGTATCAACGGAAAATACCGAATCCTTCATCGACCAGTTGATGACGAGTCAGGTGGTCCAGTTTGAGCCGGTTTTTACCGGAGACGGGGCAGAGGTTGATCCCACATTTAAGATCAAACTGAGCAACCACCTGGATGTTCCACTGAATATCCAAATAGAGGAAGGTTTTGGCTGGGATGTTTGGGTAAGGGTCGATACCCATCAGGTGGAACTGAATCCAAATTCGGTAGAATGGATCACCGGTCATTTTAGTCTGAGGAAACAGGAAAAATCATTGGAAGAACTCAGACCCACTCCCGTCAGATTCATCGTTTCTGCAGAGTTGCCGGATGGAAGTACCCTGGAGATACCGGTGCCAATTAACGTGAAACCCTTAAGCAAGTCCTATATCAAACGAACACCGATGAAAGTGTCGGTCGATGGCATGGTTAACGAATGGAACCAGTGGAGCGGCACCCTCACGACTACATCGGACAATCAGCTCCGGTATCAGCTGGCTTATGACGCCTCTCACTTATATATAGCCGCTACAATCGACGATGACACCCTGGTGCTGCATCCTGACAATTCCATTACCCGGCAGGATAACCTGCGCCTGCAGCTGGCGTTCGGACCAGCTGTTAAATCATCAAAGTCGCCGGTGGATTCGTATTCTATCCGGATCACTCCGGCTACCACCAAAACGCCGTCAATGATACAACAGGCGGAACGGATACCAGCCGACTGGAAATACCTCTGTAAAGCCACCTCCGCCGGTTATGCCTTTGAGCTGGCCATACCATTGGAGTATCTCAACCGGGCACAGGGTGGTGACTGGAAAAGTCTCCGGCTAAACTGGTTTCTGGATGATCTCGACGATCATGACAATTGGCAGCAGATTCAGCGCAATGCACTGTATCCCGCCTGGGGTTCCGATGCAGAAATCCTTGGGTCGGGAACCTACTTTAAAGCGGAGAAATAATAATTATGAAGCTATCCCCCGCTGGAGACTTTACCTTCAATACGATCTAAATATTGCTTAATCAAATCGAAATAATACTGAATAGGCTATTCCCCGACGGCGGGGGTAGGGGGTGGACCTAAACCAGGTTAAACTATTGACCATTATCCTTCTTGCCTTCCACCAGTAATGCCGCGAGATCGCTGTGCAGCAGATCTCCCCGGTTTGAATTGGTAAAAATGATGTAACCCATTTTCAATTTGTCGAAAACTTCGAAATAACATTTAAAGTCTCCGTTGTTACCTCCGTGCGAAAAGGCTATCCCATAAGGAGTATCCCGGATAGCAATTCCCAGACCCATTCCTTCGGCAAATTCTGGCCTGGATTCACCTTCTTCCAAGGGAAATTCGCTATAAATCTGCAGCATTTTATCATAGGTAGTTTTCTGCAGCCCTTCCCGGTGTAAAATGGTTAGTGCAAATCGTGAGAATGCATTGGCTTCTGTAAACATGCTCCAGGCCATTCCGGGTTCAGGAGCCCAATATTGGATGGTGGGCATGCCATCAAAATGGCCGTCTGTGGCCATTTTTCTCAATTGCGGATGGTCCGAAAAATGAAAATTATATAAATAAAGGGGTGTCGTTAATTCTTCCCGGATAATGGTATTCATATCTTTCCCGGTGATTTTCATGACTACCCTTTTCAGATATTCAAATCCTTCACCGGAGTAACCGTATTTTGTACCGGGAGTATTCTTAAGTTCCTGCCCCAGTTTGGTAGTCCGGACTGGTGAATTAAAACATGCCTGCCGGTCATCAGTTTATAGTCGGGACTTCGTTCCAATTCGTCAAAAGGCAAATATTCATGCGGCGGCTTATCCAGATCAATAATGCCTTTTTCGACCAGCCGCAACACAATGAAGGCAAAAACCGGTTTGGTGATAGATGCCGCTTCAAAAAGGGAATTTTCCGTTACCGGCTCTTTGGTGATGTTATTTTGCCATCCATAGGTTTGGTGGTACACTACCTTCCCATTCTTAATCAGGGCCAGTGAGACACCGGGTATGCCGAAATACTCCCGGTATTCATCGATAAACTGATCCAGAAATCCGGCTTTTTCATCATCGAAATCATGAAGGATTCCTTTTTGAGGAAGCAAGTCTGGTTTGGGATATTTCACTACCGTATGGGTGAAGGTTTTACGGTTTCCGGCCACTATTTCGATCCGGGAGGTTTCTTCTCCCCCCACCTTGAAAATTTCCTCATCATCGGTCACTAGTTTTTGCGGAATGGATACCTGATAAATTCCTCCGGGTAGTTGTATTTCATAAGTGCCCAGGGAGTCGATACCTGCCTTCACCCATTGTTGGGGGTTGGTTTCCGAAATGAACCGTATCCGGTCAGGCATTTTCAACTTCATTTCATTTTTCCACTGAACTTGTCCTTCCATCCTGGCCAGCGGTTGATCCGGGTCGACCAGCACCAGGTCTCCAAGAATCTGGTTATTGAAATGCCGGGTGCCATCGATCTCACCCCAGGCAATCTGGCGGCTATCGCGGTTTTGGTCCTTGTCAAAGATTACATAATCAAATCCCAGGATACTACCTGGAGTAACAGCCGGCCCCAGTGAGATTTTCCATTCATAGGAGGTGCGGTTTCCCTTCCTTGCGATCTGTACATCAACCTGGTCCCAGCTGGCTTCCGCTACCTCCGGATACCAGCTAAGGTCATCCTGTTCCACAATTTCCCGGACATATTCACAATGCGCAAAGGCAATGACACCCGAACCCTCCGCGATGTGCTTGACATCGAGGTATAAGACCTGAAGGTCATGAAGATTCCAGGCTGGATCCTGCGGGGATTGAATATAATCGTCATCAACCAGTGATACAGCAAAATACAGGGCTTGCTGGCTGCTATTGTAACCGGTCATAAAATAGGCACTGTTATCCTGGTCATGGTCTGGCCTGGCACCATATTGATAGTGTGTCAGCGGGTATTGGGTGAGATGGGATGGCCAGTCGGTGAGATCTCCATCAATGGTAATCTGTTCAATGGGATAAGCATAGGCAGCAACAGGATGACTTGCCAGGTGAAAGCGTTTTTTGCTTTTTTCATTCCTGTTTCCTCCACATTTCGATGGAATTTTTCCACAAGATCTCCTTCGATATCTTCCACCAGTTCCGGCCTGCAAAACCACCGGAAAAGACGGAGGGGAAATTGAGGTGGTGTACTATTTTCTGGGTTCATTCAATAATTGATATTTTGATTGAATATTATTTATCCAAACGCTACTTCCAATTTCTTACTCCGATCTCAAACTTTTTATAGGATTGGCAAGCGCTGCTTTGAAAGCCTGATAACTAACCGTTATCAAAGTCACCATCAGTGCTCCTCCAATGGCCAACGCAAAAATAGTCCAGGAAAGTAGGGTTCGGTATTCGTACTGCATTAGCCAATTTTTCATAAAGAGATAAGAAATAGGGATGGCGATGAAGCTCGAAATAAATACCAGCAGGACAAAGTCCCTGGATAGCATCCGCCACATATTGGTAACAGACGCTCCAAGTACCTTGCGGATACCGATTTCCCTTTTGCGCTGTTCTGCTACAAACGAGGAGAGTCCAAAAAGTCCTAGAAGCGAAATAAAAATCGCCAGGATGGAAAAGAACGCAGCAAGTTTGCCAATTCGAACCTCACTCGAAAATTTTTGTGCATAATCGTCATCAACAAAGCTGAACTCAAAGGGTGCCACCGGATTGTGTTTGTGAAAAACTGATTCAATCGTCGCTAGCGCATCACTGGTTGGAACCTCTTTGTTGATCCGAATCAGAATGACACTTTTCCAACCCCGAGGGACAAAAATCGACGGCATAGGAGCTTCGTAGGGAGATTGGGTCAGCATGTCATTCACTACACCGACAATCGTGTATGAATCGCCGAAGTGTTGAATCACTTCACCGATGGGATCTTCGAAGCCCATCATTTGCATCGCAGATTCATTGATAATGGCGGAAGTCGTATCACCGGGTAATTCATGACGCAGGTCCCTCCCAGCTTGGATGGTCCAGCCAATGGTACTGCCGAAATCTCTGGATATGTACACATCACGGAACATCGCTACCAGAGCTGGATCCTTACCTTTCCAGTCCACCTGATTGCTATTTCCAAAATAAGTAGGGGAGTAGGACGATTGAGCCATGCTCTTTACTACTTGTGTTTGCAGCAGTTCTGTTCTTAATACCTCATAGTTTTTTGACAGTTCGGGCGTGCTCAATGGAATAGAAATGAGTCCGTCCCGATCATAACCGGAAAACCGGTTTTTTGCAAACTGGATTTGTTTGAAAACGAAAAGCGTACCTATTATCAGGGTAACGGAAACGGTAAATTGAACCACCACCAGGATCTTTCGGGGAAGAAAAGCAAACCTACCGGCCTTAAAGATACCCTTAAGCGCCGTCTCAGCTTTAAAAGATGATAGATAAAAAGCAGGATAACTGCCGGCAAGTATTCCGGTGAACGTGATAAATCCTAAACATAGCAGCCAGTAGACGCAACTATCCCATGGGATGGACAGCTGTTTATCAGCCATCAGATTGAAAGACGGCATAGCGATCAGTAGCAGAAGGAGGGAAAACACAAAAGCTACCGTGACCATCACCATGGATTCACTGAGAAACTGAGTTACTAACTGGGAACGAAGGGAACCAATCGTTTTACGGATACCCACCTCCCGTGCCCGGTTTTCACTATGAGCAGTCGATAGATTCATAAAATTGATACAGGCCAGCAATAAAACAAATACGCCAATGATGCCAAACAACCACACAAACTGAATCCGGCCGCCGGCTACCGCTCCATATTCAAATTGATTGTAGAGATGTAATTTATCTATTGGGTGAAGCAGCGCTTCTTCTTTCCAATTCTCGAAATAAGGTGTAGGAACTTTGTTTATTCGCGCACTGGTTTGGGTCATATCGGCATGCTCATGGAGTTGCACATATAACTCCCCGCAATGATTCATCCATTCAGTCATCGCCTCTTTGAGCCAGTTCGCCTCGTTGTCCCAGGGTAGTAATAATTTTGTTTCATGAAATTTGGTATTGTGGGGTAAATCTTCATATACGCCACCGACCGCCATGTCGAAACGACTGTCAACCCTTATGGTCTTGTGCATGGGGTCGTTATCTCCGAACAACGCTTTTGCCAGGGACTCAGCCAATAGAAGTGTGGAAGGATCGTTTAAACCATCTTGT
>CAYRYD010000098.1:0-6646 GCA_964428345.1 uncultured Saprospiraceae bacterium
TTATCATAGATAAGCGATTGCCAATTGAATGGGGTTTTTAGAGGTGCCCTAAAGTTAGACCATTTTGATGAAAGCTGAATACTTATCTGCGTAAAACTGAATATTAAATATTAAATGACATGGCGCCAGAAATTGCCAGTATAAATTTTATGCCATAATACACATATTTATGTCAGGGCTGAATACTAACAGGGGGATTATTTTCCGATCTTAAATACCAGCAGATGGTATCCGGATATGGTGACCTTTTAATTTCTTATAAGAATCATGATCAGGCACTTATTAATTGTCCTGCCATGTAAAAATTGAATTTGAGCAAATTGTCTAAGGTCAACCGGGATATTCTTGGTTAAGGGAAAATAATCAGATAATTCTAAAAATAAAATGAATCAACGCATGAAAAGTATCAAGAAAATAATGCTGACTGCACTCGTAGTTATATCGGGCATGAGCTTAAACACCATAAGTGCCCAACGAGAATACGGTGATGTGGGGATTGGTGTTCAGTTTGGACAACCGACTGGTCTGACTTTAAAAATCTACCGTCCTGTCGCATCGTTTGATCTCCTGGCCGCCTGGGACTGGGATGATTTTTTCTTTTTGAATATTCACAGTATTTATGATGTCCATCTGAATGATCAAAACACGGTGCATTTCTTTTATGGACCCGGAGCATTTATTGGTATACGGGAAAGAAGTGAAATTAACGATGAGGTAGAACTGGGGGTCAGTGGCTCTCTGGGTCTTGATCTTATGATTCAGAAGTTTGAACTATTTCTTCAGGCAACGCCCCGTTTAGCGCTGTTGAAATCGACTGATTTTGATATGGGCGGAGGGATTGGTTTTCGAATCTATTTCTAGGTTATTTCGAAATCCACATTCCTGGCCATGGTTTCTTTGTTGTTACAAACGGAGAGACCATGGCTTCATTATGCTGATTTTCGGTAATTTGGTGGTCACTGCGTATAATGTCTGCTTCTAAAAGCTTCATACTTCATTCTTGCTTTTTCTAAAATGCGCCGAAACGAAGGATTTTTATTGACTTTTTCCAGCAAAGGGTCCTGCCTGAAAGCAGGGTAGGGGTAATAACCCTTTTCGACCGCTTTGTCAAACATCTGCAAAAAACCCGAGGTGTCGTCATGGATTAAACTGATCAGTCCCCAATTGTGTATGCTCTCCGGATCCTCGATAGTCTGTTGGATCCCCCGGAGTTGATCAAGGTTAATCTCTTGAATATCCAGGTAAGCCAACATCAGTTTTGACCACGTGCCCAGGATACTTTCAGAATCCAGGGCCAGGCTTTTCCTCAATTCCTGTTGGGCCTCATCATACTTGCCCATCCTGATATAAGTCAGCCCTTTCCAGGCTTCACAGAAGCCACTTCCGTCCTCATAGTTCAGGGCATCGATGGCTTTCTGATACTGGCCGGCCAGATTATAGGTTATTCCGATGGAACGAAACTGAGGATCATGAGGATCTATACGAACCGCGCGCTCCATTTCTTCGACTGCCTCATCGATCAGACCTACATAACGGTAAACATAGCCGATCGAAAAGTGCCCCAAGGCATTATTGGGGTTAATATTTACCATCATTTGACTCACTTCCAGGGCTTTATCCAGTTGATTGAGTTCGGTATAAATATTTGATAGGAGGCCCAGTGTGGGTAAATGTTCTTCATTGATAGCCAGGGCCTGGTTTAAGATTGAAATCATGTTCTCAATCTGCTGTTGCTCATTTCCGAGCATAGTGTACCGGGCCATTTGATACAGCCGGTTGCCCAACTCACTGTAAGCCGGAGCATAAGCAGAATCGAGTTCAATAGCTTTCTCAAACATTTCGATGGCCTTTTGATTACCAGTCATGTTTCTCGGATAGGCCAAACCTTTCAGATAAAATTCATAAGCCTCCGCATCTTCAGGGATATCTTTAGTCATTCGGGCTCTTTCCTCTCCGGAGAATTCGACTTTGAGGCCATCGATGACTTTTTGAACAACCCGGTCCTGCAATTTAAAAAGATCAACAAATGGCTCTTGCAATGATCCACGCCAGAGAATCCGGTTGTCTTTGATACTAATGAGTTCAAGATTGAGGCGTAAAGAATCTCTGTTCTTCAGGTAATGACCCATCAGAACAAATTCAACCTGCAAAGTTCTGGCGATCTGTTCAAGATCGACAACATCCTGACCATACTTCCGGATGGATGTGGAAGGTCTGACCACAATATGGTGAAGATAAGACAAGGCATTGATGACCTCATCAACCAATGCAAATCCGAGAAAATCGACATCGTCTTCCGCAGAAATATTGGAAAATGGTAAAGCGGCTATGGTGATCAATTCGTCTGAATGATTTCCAGTCGGGATTTCTGTCACTACACCGGAGTTGCCCTGCAGCAAGAGACCACCCAGGTAACTCAGCAACAAAATCGCAGAGGCAATCATCAGAAGTTGAGATGCCTTGATCCTGCGCTTCGTTCCGGCAAAATGGTCAGATCGGTTACCATGTCTTGTTGCTGGCAAACCAGGAGCATCCAGGGCATAAATAGTCAACGCTCTCTCCACATTTTTCAATTGGTAATTTCCCATATTGACCGCCCGGAATTCCGGTTTATTACGGATATCGTCACAGACTTTATCGGTAAAGAAAACAGTATCCGGCAGAGCTATCGATTGCACTCGGGAAGCGATATTGACTCCATCACCAAAGACATCGCCATTGTTGAAAACGACCTCGCCCAAATGGATTCCGATACGTAATGAAATCTGAAGAGAACGGGAGGATTTGATCAGGGCGGCGGCACACCTCAGAGCATCTGTACTGCTGTCAAATGCAGTGAGAATGCCATCTCCCATTTCTTTGAGCCACTTTCCTCCAAACTCTTCAAGAAGTGACTGGTGCAACTTCCGGTTCCTATCCAGTATGTCCAATGCCTTTGATTCGTTTTTACCCATCAGTGATGTATAGCCAACGATGTCGGTAAACATGATCACTGCCAGGCGATGGGAAGCAGACATTACCAGAATATTGTTGTCGGATAGAAAATCACAAATTATAAAAAAATAGAAAAGTCATCCGGGTTAATTTCCATTACTTACCACCAGTTCCGTATCTGTCCATTTAATGTTTTTCATTGTTTTTCATAATTATGCGATATAAAGAATGCCTTGAGAATCCCGGTATTATTGATCGTTGGAAATTGCGGTATTTCAACCCCTGATAGTTTACAGAATTTACTTTTAAATCTTTAAATCGTTGGTTATATCTGATACCCGGTTAAGCCCTTATCACTCTCCCAATTTGGCTATTAATCCCTTTAAAAAATGCCATCCTGGTCCGTTTCCTGTTGATATGAATCACATGGTGGATTGCCTCAGGTCATGGTTTTTTCCAGCGGTTCTTATTTAATTGCCCTGACCCGACTCAGCGTTATAATGATTTAAGAGCGGAGAAGTTGATAGTGGTAATATAGATCGCTTTGAGAACTTGCAGAAAAAGCAAATTTCCGGAGATCAATCCTGTGCAGATGAAAGTTAGCTTACCAGTAGTGTTTCTTGCCATCCTTTTCTGGTCCGGATGTAAAGGAGATTTCATCAAGGGACAGGTTGACCCGTTGACTGATCCTGGTGTAAAGGAAGCGGTGATAACCTATACCGGGCCGGTTGATTTTCGGTTTGCTGCCAAAGTTACCACCCCATGTGTTGTTAACATTAAAGCCACTTATGGGGAAACTGGCGCGAAAGGAGAGGAATTATACGAAGACATACCGGAGTTTTTCCGGGAATTTTTCAGGCATTTTGAATTTCCACAGAACACACCCAGACCACGACAAAGCAGTGGGTCCGGCGTTATTTTGAGTGAGGATGGACATATTGTAACGAATCATCATGTCATAAGAGATGCAGACGAGATCGAAGTGACTCTTTATGACCGTACCGCTTTTAAAGGGACAGTCGTGGGAATCGATTCGCTGACCGATCTGGCTTTGCTAAAAATTGAGGCAAAAGATCTTCTTTATCTGGATTTTGGCAACAGCGATAGCCTGGAAGTAGGAGAGTGGGTGGTCGCGGTGGGCAATCCCTTCAATCTGGCATCCACAGTGACTGCGGGCATTGTCAGTGCCAAAGCCCGTAACATCAATATCATGAGAGAACAGGGGGCCATCGAATCCTTTATTCAGACCGATGCAGCCGTCAATCCCGGCAACAGTGGCGGTGCCCTTGTACGGCTGGATGGCAAGCTGGTGGGCATCAATACGGCAATTGCTACCCCTACGGGTGTTTATGCCGGATATGCATTTGCCATTCCTTCGGAAATTGTTAAAAAGGTAGTGGAGGATTTGACAGAGTATGGAGTGGTTCAAAGAGGTGTATTGGGAGTGATTATCCGGGATCTCGATAGTGAAACGGCCAATAATTTAAAAGTAGGTCGATCAACTGGTGTTGTAGTGGACAGTATGTTGCCAAACAGTGCTGCCCGGGAAGCCGGTCTAAGACGGAATGACGTTATTGTCAGGATCGATCAACTGAGTATTCATAGTGCTCCGGAGCTGCAGGAATACATTGCCCGGAAAAGACCGGGAGACCGGCTATTGCTGACCGTGATTCGCAACGGGAAGCCGGTGGAGCTTGCGGCTACCCTTCAGCGTGCTGCTGCAGGTCGTCGTGAAGGGGTTAAGAGTGAGCAGGAAATTTTAAAAGTATTGGGCGTCGAACTGTCAGAACTCAATGAAGCGGATCTACACAAATACCAGGTGGAAGGTGGGGTAAAAGTGGTCAGAATACATCCCGGTAAGCTAAAAAGTCAAACCGGTATCCGTGAAGGGCTGGTGATTATGGGAGTCAATAAAAAGCCGGTGAATTCCATCGACGCTTTTTTAAAAGAGATGGAAAACCAAAAGGGAGGGGTTATGCTGGCCGGTAAGTACCCCGGAGATAACAAGGTATACTACTTCGCCTTCGGAATGGAATAAACCGGATGAAGAAGCCTCATCTGGCATGGTATGTCAAGGCTCATTTCCGATCTGCTCAAAAACTATCCAGGGCCTCCCTCAGTTTTTCAACCGTGCGGTCTATATTTCTGAGTTTTTCCAGACCAAACAGACCAAGCCGGAAAGTCTGAAAATCAGCCGGTTCGCCGCATTGCAAAGGTACCCCGGCAGCGATCTGGAGCCCGGCATCCTTAAACTTTTTACCGGAACGGATATCCGGGTCATTGGTATAGCTTACAACGACTCCGGGAGCCTGGAAACCTTTGGCAGAGACACTGGCAAAGCCTCTTTCTTCCAGGAGGTTACGGACCCGTGACCCCAGTTCATACTGTTGTTTTTGCAGGTTTTCCAGCCCGGACTCAACGGTTTCTTTCATCACTTTGCTAAAGGAGGCAAGCGCATCCGTGGGCATGGTGGCATGGTAAGCATGGCCACCTTTTTCATAAGCTTCCATGATCTGCCGCCATTTGCGAAGATCACAGGAAAAGCTGGTGCTGCTGGTCGTCTGCATCCTTTCAATGGCCTCCTTTCCCAGCATCACCAGACCGGCACAAGGTGGTCCGCTCCAACCTTTTTGTGGGGCGGTGATCAACACATCGGCGCCGGTCTTTTGCATGTCAACCCAAACCGCACCGGAAGCGATACAATCCAGTATAAACATACCGCCCGAAGCGTGGACAGCATCGGCTACTCCCTTAAGGTATGCTTCCGGAAGGATCATACCGGAAGACGTTTCTACATGGGGTGCAAGCACCAGGTCTGGCTTTTGGTCATGAATGGTTCGAACTACTTCCTCCAGTGGCGCAGGTATAAAGGCAGGTTGACCTGACTGATCGACAGGGCTGGCTTTCAGCACTATGGATTCGGCCGGTATATTCCCCATGTCAAAGATCTGGGTCCAGCGGTAACTAAACCAGCCGTTACGCAAAATCAGGCATCTTTGCCCGGTGGCAAATTGTCGCGCTACGGCTTCCATTGCAAAGGTACCACTCCCGGGTACAATGGCCACTGCCTCGGCGGCATAAACCATTTTGAGGGTGGCAGAAATTTCGTTCATGACCCTTTGAAAAGCCTGCGACATATGATTCAGGGCCCGGTCGGTGTAGACCACTGAATATTCCAGCAAACCATCGGGATCAACCTGACTAAGAAGTCCTGGCATTTTGAAATATTTTTATGATTGGCATTAAATGAGTGACGAAAGATAGTACAAATTCAGCAACGGGTGACGGGTTGTGCCCCGGACCACTCTTCAATATGAAGGCTGATCAATCTGTAGACCGGGTGCACACATTTTCAGGCGACCTTGCCATGCAGGCAGAAATACACTAAATTGATTAAGTCAAGCCCTTTTCATCAAATGCAATATGAAGAAAGCATTGATCTTTTTAGTTGGCCTCAACCTCCTGCTGGTATCCGGTTTGGGATGCGACAAGAAGGAAGATCCGGTCGAAAGTCTCGATCTTCCCGATAATGTAACCTTCAACCATTTACCTCGGGTTTTCCGGAATACAATTAATGGAACCCATTGGAGGAATCCGGATCATTCCGAATGATCACGGCGGGTTTATCCTCAATAATCCGTTTGTTTTACCGGCTACCCTTCCTATTTACACAAATCACCGGATTTACCGCTGGCGTAAGGCATTTCGAACG
>CAYRYD010000099.1:0-6603 GCA_964428345.1 uncultured Saprospiraceae bacterium
GTGTCTTGAGAAGCAGAATTCCCGTACCTCCGGACTCTGTCCGGAGCAAAGAAAGAGTCTTGAGAAGCAGAATTCCCGTACCTCCGGACTCTGTCCGGAGCAAAGAAAGTGTCTTGAGAAGCAGAATTCCCGTACCTCCGGACTCTGTCCGGAGCAATGAAAGAGTCTTGAAAAGCAGAATCTCCGTACCTCCGGACTCTGTCCGGAGCAAAGAAAGTGACTTGATCAGCAGAACAACCTGATAATCCAACCCCTGTCCAAAAAAATCTGCGTTCACATTGGGTTGTTTTTAAAAACAAAACCATCATTTTTGATTTTATCAGACCGAGACCGGTTTTTTTAGTAAATTCCAAAAAAAACATCCCCGGGTGAGGTTCCTGCTTACACATCAAAACAACACGAATAAATCACTTAAACAATTAAGCATATATGAACTGGTTATTGTACGTCATTCTTATTGGCGCCGTCGTCGGGTGGCTGGCCGGACAACTGATGAAAGGCAGTGGGTTCGGTTTATTGGGTAACATCATAGTCGGTATCCTGGGAGCCATTGTCGGAGGCTGGCTGACCGATGCCCTCAATATTTCGATTGCCAGTGGTACCCTGGGCAATATCATCACCGGTACCATCGGAGCCGTGGTTCTGCTCTGGATTGTCGGCCTGGTGCGAAGGCGTTGAGCTGTTAATAGCAGTGCAGGGATTGTAGTTTCAGATCCTGGAGGTGCATTTATTCCATCACCTGATTCATCAGGCCACGCCTGGTTCAGGGGAGAAGAATACCTTTCCGGGCAAAGTACTTCTAGCTTTTGGAGAACGAGCCTCACGAAAGCCGCTGATTCGCTTTTTGCAATGCATGGCTCGCCTCCTGATAACCGATCCGGAAAATCTCATCGATGTGGTTTATACTAAACGTCCCGTACTGGCTTAGGGGTTGGGGAGTGATCAGCAGATCACAATGCCGGAATTTTTGTTCGGATGCGGTGGCCATCCCGATTTTAAAAGCCCGTTGCATGATGGCCATTCCGGAAGTCAGTGATTCCGGTTTGATTTTTTCGAGCGGGTTGACATACGATCCGATGATCCGGTCGCAGGGACCCAGTAGAGGTTCTACCGGAAAATTATTGGTAATGCCGCCGTCGGCGTATAAAATATCACCGATGGCGATGGGTGAAAGCATGATCGGAAATGCCGCCGACGCCAGTATGACATGGATGAGGGGTCCTTTCTGAAATATTTTATTTCGTCCTTCAATAATATCCGTGACCGAAATAAAAAGAGTCTTCGGCAGTGTCTGGAAATCATCATCCGGAAAATATTTTTTCAGTACGTGATAAAAATTATCGGTGTCGATCAATCCCGGTTTTTTAATGGCATAGTTTTTTATCGAAAAGAAGGGCGTATCCTGAAAAAATTGCAGCATTTCATCCCAACGGTATCCGGCTGCATAAAAAGCGCCCACGATCGCCCCGGCGCTGGCTCCGGCGATAAATGTGGGGTAGATGCCATGTTCTTCAAGGGCCCTGATGACACCAATATGAGCTATACCCCGCACTCCGCCACCGGAGAGCACCAGACCAAACACCGGATTTTCCATCATGTATGATACAAAAAAATCATGGAGGGGCGAATTCATTCGCCCGAGCACCAACGTCATACGAAACCTCTGGAGGGGCAAATTCATTCGCCCGTGCATAAATGTCATACGAATCGCTCAAGTGCGAATTCATTCGCCCATGCACTCCGGTTATATTTTTCCTAAGTTTACCCAATAATCATTGAGCGATGAAAAAATCGAGACGCCGGTTTTTGAAAAATGCCGCCTTTTCCTTTCCCCTGCTCCGCTGGACAGGTACCCGCCGGATGTCTCCGGTAAGGCCTTTGGTCCTTTCTACCTGGGACAGCGGGGTGATCGCCAATGGCGGCGCCTGGCCGGTGTTGGTGGCCGGCGGGCGTGCACTCGATGCCGTTGAAAAAGCGGGTATGGCCATTGAAGACCACATCAGCTGTTGCGTGGGTCTCGGCGGCAATCCCGACCGCGACGGATTTGTGACCCTCGATGCCTGCATCATGGATGAAAAGGCCAATTGCGGGTCGGTGGCCTTCCTGGAGCGGATCAAGCATCCGGTTTCGGTGGCCAGAAAGGTGATGGAAGAAACACCTCATGTGATGCTGGTGGGCAGCGGCGCCCAGCAGTTTGCCCTGGAGCAGGGCTTCAAACTCGAGTCCGGGGCACTTTCGTCAGAAGCAGAAAAAGCCTACCGGAAATGGCTTCAGGAAGCCAGGTATGAGCCGGTTAAAAATATCGAGCGATCACAAAGCAAGGGGAAAGGGCCTTTTGTTCCCAACAAACTGGACGACGGCAGCTTCAATCACGACACCATGGGCACCATTGCCATCGACCGGCAGGGTCATCTTTCCGGCATGTGTACCACCAGCGGCATGGGTTTTAAGATGCGGGGCAGGGTAGGAGACTCTCCCATCATCGGTTCCGGCCTGTTCGTCGACAACGAAGCCGGGGCCGCGGTCGCCACCGGTCAGGGCGAAGAGATCATCCGGATCAGCGGTTGCCACCTGGTGGTCGAGCTGATGCGCAACGGAGCCACGCCCCAGGAAGCCTGCGAAAGGGCGATTGCCCGCATCGTCAAAAGAGATCCGGTCAAAGCCAGGGATTTTCAGGCCTGCTTCATTGCCCTCAACCCCAACGGGGAGACCGGCGCCTTTGCCGTGCATCCGGGATTTAATTATACCGTTTCCAATGTGGAAGAGCAGGGTAAGGTGTTGGATAGTCGGAGTTATTTTTAGTTTATTTTAGTTTACAGTTTACAGTTTACAGTTCACTGACAACTGTTTACTGTCTAGTGATAACTGTCTACTGATAATTGGTAACTATTTTCTAATTGATTTTTGTTTTCATCAGCTCTGTCAGACTAGCGGTAAAAGGTAGAGCCGATCTGCGACGACTGGAGTAATTTTTCAATTTTCTGAAGTCCCACTTCACATGTTGAAATTCAGGATCAAGAACCTGCTCAATTTCAATGACCAAATAATAGTCCGAAGGATTTGGATAGCCGAGCCTGGTCAAATCTTCTCTGGATAGAATACTTGGGCCCTTACTTTTAATTCTCCATAAATCTCCCGATGCTTTATCTCCTGATGTGTGGAGAAGTAAGAACCTGGAACTAACGGTTTCCTTTTCCAGAACAAGCGACCCCTTTCTTGTTCCTATACGGAAATTATAGAGACCTTTTTTCTGAATCCAATCATATTGTTCCGGCGATTGATAGAAACCAATCAGTACATAAGTGTCGTCCGGAATTAAATCTCTGTTTGCATTAAATATTTCGGGTAAGGGTTCTTTAATCGCATCGTCGGGATCAGGAGGAGCCTTATGAATATCAAATGTCCTGAAAGCCAGTTTCTCCCGTTGAGAGGTTCGGTTGATGAGATGATCCAATATTTCCAGGATAAACGATTTTAGATCACCAATGCCGCTATCTGTTTTAGAAGGTCTGACCGCAAATGCTCCAAGACCCGGAATAATTTCATGAAATCCGTGCTGGTTGACGGATCCGTCACCGGGATATAAAACATAGGCCCCACCTGTTCTTCTAATGGCATCCTTGTAGGCGTGCATTTTCAAGAGGTCTGCATTCCTATAGATACCCCTTCGGTTGTCGGTTTTCTCTTCATTAAGGTCATCTTCTGTTTTATTTTCAATCAGATCAAAGAGACCAGCTACTTTATATTTTGCGTCAAAATGAATATGGACAATCAGCTCCTGTTTTTCGGCTTCCGCTTCTTTAATTCCATATGGCCAGAGTGACAAGGTATAATCGGGCCTCAGTGTGGTGGTCCAGCTGCCTGAATCGGGGTAGGCTTTCTCTCCGTTGAATGACCGGTTGAAATTAAAACGGACATTTAATTTTCTTATTCCGGAATGATATACTCCCCGTAGTGCGGTAAATTTTCCCTGCCTGAGCTGCAGGTTTAAACCATCGGGTGTTTCCTTAATTAAGTCGGAAATATCTTTGGGGTCAATCTCAAAAATCGATGTAAGCAATTCGAGCAACTTAAAGAATAGCCAGTATTCGTAAAGAATAGCAATATCTTTTTTTCCACCGCTGTAAATGTCATCTCCTCCGCTCCAGATTAGCCTTGCTGCCAGATCGAACATCAGCCATACCCTAAGCACTTCTCTGTAACCTTCTTTTCGTTGTAACACCGGACTATTCAACTTTAGAGTATTCGGTCTGGATATGGCATTGAAAATAGCATGGTGTAACTGTGATTCCAGTTCCCGAATTAATATCTGAGATTCTCTATCGAGCCGACTTCCTTTGACCGCCTTATTGTTTATGTCCGTGCAAAACTTCAGGAAGGATTCAAGTACATGTTTGATAAAACGGTTTTCAGGGGTGTCTACCGAATCCTTTTTCCGGATGGATGTCATCTTTTGACATATGGTGTCCAAACCATATTCTCGCAGAAAGTGTCTTGTAGGAAGGCTCGTTCGATTACTAGACCGCAACAACTCCTGAATATTGGTATTTGAAAATCTTCTGACCCGCCTGATGTCTCGATTTTCGGTAATTTCAGTCCAGGTGGTTACCGGTGTGGTTACGATACGATGAAGCGCTTCTGCAAAGTCGTCCGTTCCAATGAAAGAGTTGATGAAGGCAAACTTTTGATAGAGGGTCTGACTGTCCCTACTATAGTCAATTTCAAAATACTGGGATGCAGGTGAATTGGCTTGTAACAAGAGATCTGTGCATTTCTCGGTGATGAACTCCAGCATATCACGGTAGTCATCCCGGTATCCCGTTTTAACGGATTGCACTTCCAATTCAATGGAGGTCAATACTTCTTCTTTTCCGATTTCTGCAATAGGCAGTGAAATCGTTCCCACATAAATATTGGGAGCAATAATTCCAATGTGTTTTTTTCTGGAATGGGGCTGAACGATTTGGTAGTTGTCATTTAAGAACTGATAACGATCAGAATTGAATTCATAGTCGTAATAGCAGCCTTCCACGAGTTGAAATCTTGCTTCATTGTTTTCGACCGCACTGTCATGAGCATCAAAGAGCGTTTCAGGTTTTTTTGCATCGATACAAAGTAGGAGTCCACTTTCGACATGGTCCAGATCAAATGATATGGAAGGCCTTGACTTCATGTTTATGCCTCCGCAAAACTGGTGAAGCCGTTATCTATTGCCCCTCGGCGCATTCTTAGTATCTTTTCGAGCGAAAGAGGATATAATACACGTGAATCATCAAAATCAAAATTTTCATTATCGAAGACATCTTTCTCCATCCTCACCTTTTCTTCAATACAGAAGGAACCAAGCGTTTCCAGCACAGGAGATAGCTTTCTACGTGAACCATGTAGTTTTGGAAGCAACTTCTGCATGATGGCGATATCCAATTTCTCGTTGATGGAAAGTGTCTCGTCCAGCACAGTAAGCTGGTTGATCAATTGGAGTATTTCGGTGGCACTTCGGTAGCCAAATTCCGCACCGATCTTCTTTAATTCTCCAAAGAAACGAACAAGCACTTTCTTGATTTCTTCCAGCTCGTCTTTGACAAGGACTTTATTCTGTGCCATTTGTAGAAAACTCCTGGACATACCAAATCCTTTGGCTTTCAGGCTATTGAAATCAATCATTTTCATATTGTCCAAAAATTTCTCCATTTCCCGGTCGGAGATCCGGAATTCAATCGTATTAGCCCTATCCAATACCTTAGGACTAAACATATTGGTCGTCTCATCGATATTTACGGTGCCAATAATAAATAAGTTGGATGGCAAGCGGAGTCTGGCCGGGACACCGTTTACTACGATACTTTTGGCATAAAGGGGAATTTCTTCATTCGATTCCATCACACTTAGAAAATCGGCAAAATAGCGTTCCACAAGACTCAAGTTCATTTCATCTAGAATCAGGAAATGGGGTTGGTCAGATCTATTGTTTGCTTGCATGATTAAGTCTAATACACCGCTATCGGGTTTAACATACTCTTCTGTGTTGAGGGCATTGGGATAACCCAGCAAAGGTTCTCGGTTGGTCCAGTCGGCGCCTACTGGTATGATGCGGTACTGACTTTGGTCCTGACAAATCCATTTTACAAATGCTTGAGCAAGTTTAGTTTTTCCGGACCCAGAAAGACCAGTAAGGATAACAAAAGGTTTGGTAAGGAGGGAGGCGGTGAATCTGGTGACTAATGCAGGTGAGTAGTGTAAGCCACAAGCGGACAAATCATCCTTAAATCTCATGACCTCAAATTGTTCAAATGTTGTGAGGGGCATTGTCAAGGTTTCTGAAAGATTAAAGTGCGGTAAATCTTGGTTTGATTGGATTCTATAGAGGTCATTTATCAGTGAGAACAACTCTATGGGGCATGGGGTAAGGTATGCACCTTGTCTCAATTCGAGATTCCTATTGTAGAAAACCTCGGAGTTTCTTGAAATTTCGAGCAATTGATTTTTATTTTGAAAGTTCAGGAGGTGGTCTCTATGAATTCTTGGATTTAATTCGGTGTAATTTCTTAATCAATAGTTCGGGAGGTTATGAAGGGAACATATTAAAGAAATATCATATATTAA
>CAYRYD010000100.1:0-5704 GCA_964428345.1 uncultured Saprospiraceae bacterium
CCTGGATGCGCTCTTTATTGCCGGTTTCCGGTTGGCCAAATTCAATATTTTTTTTAACCGTCATATTGGGAAAAAGAGCCTGATCCTGAAAAACAAATCCAACCTTACGCAGTTGCGGACGGACATTGATTTTTTTTTCAGGGTCAAACCATACCTGATCATGATGGGTGATCCGTCCTTTTTCCGGACTCATCAGGCCAGCCAGCATTCGCAGGATGGAGGTCTTTCCTGCTCCGGATTCGCCATAGAGCACCGTAAATGTCCGGTCTCTGAAAGTAATATCGACATCCAGCCGCAACAGACCTCCCGCTGATTGCAGGGTCCTGGTGATTTGAAACCGGATCATGACATTATCCGGTTTAAATAACCCCCATTGACCATGTAAACCAGGATCAGAATAGCAAATGTCACGGCAAATAAAATAAGTGAATAAGTATTGGCCATTGCATAATTCAGGGTCTCTACCTCATCATAAATGGCAATTGAAGCCACTTTAGTCTTTCCTGGTATACTACCTCCGATCATCAATACCACGCCAAATTCGCCGATGGTGTGGGCAAATGACAGCACGATGGCGGTCAGCAGGGAAGGCTTGATGTTGGGAAGCAATACCCGGGTCAGCGTCGACCATCTGGATTTCCCCAGCACGTAAGCCGCTTCCGAAAGTGAGGGTGGTAAATTCGCCAAACCCGACTGGATTGGCTGAACCATAAAAGGAAGACTGTAGATAATCGATGCCAGCACCAAACCCTCAAAAGTAAAGACAAACTTTAATCCCACAGATTCAAGCCAATGTCCAAATGCATACGAGGGACTGAATGCGACCAACAGGTAAAATCCGATCACGGTAGGAGGGAGGACCAGGGGCATCGTGAGCAAAGCCTCCAACATAGGTTTTAGCCGGCTTTTGGTACCGGCCAGCCAATACGCCATCGGAATGGAAATAATAAAAAGAATGACCGTCGTAACAGTTGCCAGCTTAAAAGTCAATATAATCGGTTGCCAGTCCAACTTTTATATCCCGTTTTTCAAGTTAACATCATAACCATATTTTTCGAAGGTGTGGGCAGCAATGTCTGAGCGTAAGAATTCGATAAATAATTGGGTCTGCTCCGGCCGGGTGCTCGCTTTTAAAGCCACAACTCCCTGGTCGATGGCCGGGTATGCCTCGGGATTAATATCGATCCAGGTGCCCTGATTTTTTAATTGTGGTGAAAGAACCACCGATTTAGAAGTAAAGCCAACGGCAACGGACCTGGAAATGATAAACTGGTTGACCTGAGCGATGCTTTCTCCAAACACCAGTTTATCCTGTACCTGGTCGTAAATTTCATAAAACCGCAGTGCTTCCTCCGCCGCTTTGCCGTAGGGAGCTACTGAGGGATTGGCCATCGCAATATGGTTTATATCCGGTCGGATCAATCCCGTTAATTCATTGGGTATTTTATCGGACATACTCCACAAGACCAGTCTGCCTCTGGCGTATACCAATGGTGGATTTACAGTCAATCCCCCTTCATATAATCTCTGTGGATAAGTGAGGTCGGCAGCGATAAAAATGTCAAAGGGAGCTCCTTCCATGATCTGAGCCGTAAGTTTGCCGGAGGAGCTGATAATGATCTCACAAGGTATATCCGTTTGCCGGGTAAATTCTTCCGTAATTTCATCGATCGCAAATTGAACGTTGGCCGCCGCAGCAATAACCAATGCCTGATTGCCAGGCCGGCCGCAGGAATACAACGCAAGGCTCATCAGAACAATAAACAGGTATCTGGCCTTCAGTGGCATGGATTCAATGCTATTTGGTTGTCGCTTCAAAGGTATTAAGAATCACAAGATGCTGATATCAATGTAAATCGCCTAAAGTTTATTAGTTTACTGACCCTAAATCAGCCCATATGAAAACATGTACTCCTATTCTGGCATTGCTCTGCTTCAACGCTATCCTTTCAGCTCAGACCGCTGTGGGTATCTTCGAAAACAGCAAGGATATCGGAGAACCAACGCTGACTGGCATGGCCGGATACGACCAGAACTCCCAGACGTATACCCTTAAAGGTTCTGGTTACAACATCTGGTTCAACCGTGACAAGTTCCACTATCTCTACAACATCCTGGAGGGGGATTTTATCCTGACCGCCAATTTCGGCTTTGAAGGTCAGGGTGTAGATCCGCACCGCAAGATCGGATGGATGGTTCGTGGATCTGATGATGCAGAGGCAGCCCATATTAGTGCCACCCTGCACGGCGACGGACTGACAGTGATGCAATGGCGGGAACTGCGTGGGGCCTACATGCGGGATCCCGAAGATGAAATCTTTACACCCAAAGCGAATTATCCGATTATCCAACTGGAACGAAAGGGTAAGACCTTTTTTATGAGGGCGGCCCACCCGGGCGAACCTCTCCAACTCGTAGGAAAGCATACCATGAACTCCTTACCAGAACAAGTCCTGGCTGGTCTGTTCATTTGTTCGCATAATGAAGAGGTTGTCGAACAGGGCTATGCCTGGAATGTCCGGATTGACCGCGAAGTTCCCGAAGGGTACAATGCCTACCGGGAGGGCCGGTATGGCAGCCGCCTGGAAATTATGGATGTCTTTACCGGTAAACGCCAGGTCATCTACGAAAGTGAAAAGGGATTTGAAGCCCCCAACTGGACCCCCGACGGTAAGCATCTGATCATTAATATGGATGGCGGTCTTTACCGGATACCGGTTACCGGAGGTCAATTGACACGGATCGATACGGATTTTGCCAACCGGAATAACAACGATCATGGCATTTCTCCCGATGGAAAAATGCTGGCCATCAGTCATCATCGCGATGGTATGGCCGGTGGAGGATCTACCATTTATGTCGTACCCATCGAAGGAGGGGTACCCAGGCAGGTCACTAAAGACAGTCCTTCGTACTGGCATGGCTGGGCACCCGATGGCAAGTCGGTGATTTATGTCGGCCAGCGGGGAGAGGGAAGCTATCATCTTTACCGGGCGGAAGTGGCTACCGGAAAAGAATCCCAGCTCACCTTTTTTGAGGGATCACACGTCGACGGACCGGAGTATGATCCTGCCGGAAATTTCATTTACTACAACGGCACCCAGTCCGGGACGATGCAGATCTGGAGGATGAAGCCGGATGGCAGCAACCCCGAACAGTTGACTTTTGACGAATACAATGACTGGTTTCCACACATTTCACCCGACGGGAAAAACCTGGTTTTTATTTCATTTCCGATGGATATTAATGTCAATGATCATCCATTTTACAAGCGAGTGATGTTGCGGATGATGCCGGTGTCCGGAGGTGCTCCCCGGGTAATCGCCTATCTGTACGGAGGACAGGGAACCATCAATGTGCCCAGTTGGTCACCCGACAGTCAGAAAATTGCATTTGTCAGTAATCCCGGAGTTCCGGCCAAAAAGATGGAGTAGAAAACTGGTTCGCACAGGAGTTTTTCAGCCAAAATCATTTCAGGATAATGTGGTCCTGGCGAAGTACTCGATCGCCCGGCTCATGAATACTGCAAATTCCGGCTGGGGCTGATTATCCACCATGGTAAAGCGCTCGTCATCGACATAAAGACGGCCAAGACCGGTGTAGGATTCCGCCTGTCTATCTTGCAGACCGGAGGTGCCCCAAAATTGGCGGATCAATTGATAGTGCTCCGCAATTTCCTGCTGGACTTGTGGAGAAGCAGGATCCAGGTGCTTTTTCTGAAATAACCGCCGGATATTATCCCCGGATTTTTGCTTTAATTCCCGGTAACCGGTTATTCCTGATCTTTTCAGGGCTTCCTCGGAATGATGAACGGCCTCTTCACCGTATTTTTTCCGTGCTTCCTGCCGGTATTTTTCAACAGTTTCGGGATGAAGTCCCTCGTACAAATCTTCCGTGTTTAACATGATCGAATTTTTTTTAAGGTGAGCAATGGTTTTGTCAACGGTATGCAGCAATGTTTCTATCCAGGCTCTCTTATTAAGTAAAAGTGACCGGTGCGTTTCCAGCGCATTGATCATATCAAAATCCGCGTCGTCCAGAATGCTCCGGATCGTTTCCAGGTTAAAATCCAGTTCTTTGTAAAAAAGAATTTGCTGCAGTCTCAGTAATTCTTTTTCACTATACCGGCGGTACCTCCCTTCGGTCCGGATCAACGGTTTTAATAAACCGATCTTGTCATAGTAGTGCAGGGCGCGTACAGTCACTCCGGACATTGTTGAAACTTTCTTTACCGAATAGGTGATCATCGCTCACAAAATTGATTGACGTGGCAAACATAAGGTATGACGCAAGGTAAGAGTCAAGAGTTTGGGCGGGATTTTTTTTATGAGAATAGAATTAGACCCTACCTAAATGAGGTACAGCTCTGATCAGAAATGCGTGGAATTGAGCAGAAAAACTTGAAAAATCCCTTTTTGTCAGGTCATGCCTGTGTGATACCGAAGCCTTGAGCTGATTAACCGATCACAGTCATTACCGGATAATTCTAGTAAAGGAAAACTTCGAACGACATGCTTTCTACCTGGCGAGTAGGCATTATTTTCACCTGGAAGCGAATTCCTTTTGTTGATTGTCGCGATAAATCAAAATCCGGTCAATGAAACACCAAAACCGCCAGAATGACAATGGTGACTCCCACCAGCAGACCGATCCTTCCCAACATGGCTGATTTCTGCAGGTGCTTGCCGGCTTCCCCCCTTTTGGCTTTCTTGCCGAGGGAGCTGATGACTCCTATCAGAGCAGCCAGCACGAGAAATAAAATTAACTTGGTGATCAACAACGGCATAGAACCCAGGTTCTTCCAGTAGGGGGTCATCAGATAACCTCCGGAGATCAGTAATAAAACCAGGCCGATATGGCCCATCCGGCCCATGGCCAGGGCATTGATCATAAATTTCAGCGCCTCGTTTCTTTCCAGTTTACCGGCGGCCATACCCAGAAACATAAATCCAAAAGCGGTACCCACGCCCATGGCTAAACCCAGGAAATGAACGATTAACATCACATCTTTCATGATCGATCAATTTGGTGACAAACAGGTGGGTAAAATAGGAAATTCTTTGAAACGCATAAGAATTTGTGCGATATCGTCTATCAGGATGACAATACAGGTTTAAGGTTTTGTACCTATTGCTGAAAAATACCCAGGGTATTACCACTGGGATCCTGAAATTTGGCCGTGATCTGGCGGGCTCCTTCTCCAGCTGACTGGATGACCGAACCACCGTGAGCCAGGATCGCGGTCATGGTACTCGATACGTTTTCGACCAGGATGTAGATCAGAATACCGGCATCCATGATGGGTTTGTCCCGGAACACCCACGTTCCACTCACCTCGTTGACGGAGTCATCGAAGGCAAAAAAACCATCATCGTGTTTCCGGATCCTCCAATGGAAGACCGATTGATAAAAACGGGCTGACTCTTCGATATTCCGCGAAGGGATCTGCAGATAAGCAATCTTACCGGGGGCCAGGGTCGGGTGGGATTTCTCTGTATGCATAGACTCTCCAGAATATTTTCGGGTAGAAGGTACGAAATGGGGAGTAATAATTTTGGTTGCTGAGATCCAGTAGAGCCGGTCTCCTGACCGGCGACAGTAAAGCGCCCTGGAAATGCGGACAGATTCCGGGTCTATTGCTCTGTAATTAACCCGAATAATTTTGGTAGCTGAGATCCAGTAGAGCCGGTCTCCTGACCGGCGA
>CAYRYD010000101.1:0-4935 GCA_964428345.1 uncultured Saprospiraceae bacterium
GAGTTGATATCGGTTTCAGTGTGACCTCTGCCACAGCAGATGGAATTGTCTTCTACCAGGCGGCTGGGGTCCAGCGATTTGGCAAGGTAATACATGGAAGCCACCCAGTTTTGGGTTTCGGGAAGGTAGACTCTTTTTTCCCTGCCATCCTTCTCGATGTTGGTTACCAGGCCCCAGGTTTCATTAAAAATGATCCACGAGAAAATGGAAGGATGGTTAAAATCCCGCTTGATCATTTCCCGCAGGTGGTATTCCGCTTCTTCCTGCATATACTTGTCGGGTTCACCCCAGCTGTTGGGCACATCGGCCATCACCAGCAGACCCAGTTTGTCAGCCCAGTAGAGTTTGCGGGGCAGATCGATTTTGACGTGGGTACGGATACCGTTGAGACCGATTGACTTGCTACGTTCGATTTCCTCGCGCATGAACTGGTCGGAAGGGAAAGTGTAAAAACCTTCCGGATGATATGATTGATCGAGCGCCAGCTGCAGGTAGACCGGCTGATGGTTAAGGGCGATGTAGGGATAGTCCGTACCGGGCAGATCCATGACGGAGATTTTGCGCATTCCGAAATAGGTTTTGACCTGATCACCAGCCAGCCTGACGGTGGCATCGTACAGAAAGGGATCTTCGAGGTTCCACCAGCGGGCATTTGGAAGAGCCACATCAAACGAAACCTTGTATTGCCCAGCGTCGATGGTGTGACGGGTTTTAACCGGTGGGGTGGCATTGGGAATCTCCAGTTCCAGCGATAATTCCTCCGGAGCTGGCGACGGCAGATAGGCCGTAACCTTGACGAGGCCAGCATCGATATCAGGGGTAAAATGAACAGCATCCAGGTAGGGAGTACCCCGGGCTTCCAGGTAGACGGTTTGCCAGATGCCCCGGGCGTTGCCGTAGCCCTGCTTGCCATAGAGCGTAAAGTCTCTCCGTACATCGTCTACCCGGATCACCAGATTGTGGGATTGGCCGTGTCGCACGAAAGGGGAGAGGTCAAAGGAAAAAGGCGTATATCCACCCTGATGACTGCCGATTTTTTGACCGTCGAGCCAGACGGTGGTCTCCCAGTCGGAAGCGCCGATCACCAGAAAGGTCTTTTGGTCCGACCAGGCAGGATCGACGGTAATCTGGCGTTGGTACCAGGCGATATCGGCCTCATCGTTTACTTCGGAAAGAGCTGATCCCCAGGGAAAGGGAACCAGGATTTTTTGATCGAAATGGTCACTGTTAAACCATTGGTTTTGAATGCCTTCACCGGCGGGATCGAAACGAAAATTCCAGTATCCGTTGAGGTTCTGCCAGTCCGGCCGTTCAAAATCCGGTCTGGGATGTTCGGGCAGGGGAATGGATTGGGTAAATGAAGAAGCATTCACACACCATAGTAACAGCATTGAAGTCAGCAATCGAAGTAACATGAGGACCAATTTTGATGGTTGGTAAAAATAATAGGAAATGTTTTGGTCAGTGAATGTAGTAAACCTGCGGGAAAATTCTGACAAACGAATGCTGGGGCATTGACTCCGGATTTGTTCGTTTGAAAATATTTACAGCACTTATGAGTACATTGAGGAGTAATCATGATGCAGCCATTTATGAAGCTAATTCCGACGATTATTTTGCTTGTGCTGATTTGTCCGCAGTCGATATTCTCCTACACGGATGAAAGCCACTACAGTACCACCTTTGAGACCATCCGGTATTTTCGGGTTTTCACACCGGCTGATTATAATGCTTCCGATAAAGAAAAGCGATATCCGGTCATCTACTACTTTCATGGCTGTGGAGGAAGTTATGAGCGTAGTGGCAGGTACCAGTATCGCGACTATGGTCTCACTCCGCCGGTTGCCAAAGGAAGGACCTACAAAGAGGCTTACGAGTTTGCCAATAATGCCGACTTCGAAAATACGGCGACCTTGCACGATGTGATCATTGTGTGTGTGGATGGGAAAATCGCAGAGCTTCCCGGATGCGGAGTGTATTTCCCTTCACAGGCCGAAAACTGGCAGGGCAACTATTACAATTTTTCCATGTATATCCGAGAACTAATAGAAGTCGTCGACAGCAGGTACCGTACCGGATCAGGACCACAATACAGGGCAGTATCGGGACTTTCCATGGGAGGTCACATGGCGACCTGGGTTGCGGCAACCAATCCTCACCTGTTTAGCAGTGCTTCCCAATTTTGTTATTCACCGAGCTTCTACCGGGTTGGGAATCCTGCTTATCAAACCACCGTAGATTTAAAGGAATTGTGGCGGAATCTCCGGGGACTTCCCTTCAGACATTCGACTACCGATCGTGATTATCTCCGGTACTATACCGAGGAATTATATTCTTTGTATTCCGGAGCGGGCTTTGGTAATGAGTTTTATCTGGCCGAATACTGCCATCATGCGGCGGCAAGAATTGATTTGCAGTTTGATTTTCACTTAAAACATTTTAAGCAGGAGCGGGACAGAATTCCCTGTTTTTCCCATGTCAATCTATATCCTGAATTTGAAGTTTGGGATTACCGGGTCACGAGTTCAAAGCAGGGAGATGGCTGGATTTATTTAAATAATGTGACAAAAAACGGAATGGGTATTTATACCAGGAAGCGCCTGCCCTGGGGAAACAGCCTTGATGAATTTGGGATTTCCGTGGAGACTCCGTCTTTGTACCAGGCGAACGGACATTATCAAATTGTACGGTTTTCATATGAAAATGAAACGATCACCAGCGAGGAAGTCACTGCTGATGACAAAGGTAGTCTGAGTATTATCTCCACCGGAGGTAAGGGAGAGGAAATCGGTATCATCGGAGATAAACTGCAACCTCCGGTATTTATCCTGACCGACACGGTCAATGAGAATATCTATTTAAAAAGTAATGTCGAAACGGGTATTTCTTTCGATGTACTCAATTTATCGGCTACAGTTCAGACGGTTGATTTTGAGGTATTTACCGAAAATGGCGATTTACTCACCATCGTTACCCAACCGGGGTCAGTGACCATACCGGCACAAAGTAAAATCCGGATTGACACTTTTTTATCGGTCAGGGCGCAATACCCGGAATCGCGAAAAAATACGGCCTATCTGAAGATCACCGCTTCGATCGGCGGTCAGTTTTTGGACAGGGAGCACATTATCCAGGTTCAAATCCGGGATAAAGGACTTCCGTTGGATGCTTCATCTATTAAAATATTTGATGGCCGCTCCGAAGAGCTGTCCTTATTTAAATATGAGTGGAACGGGTGGGATGATCCGGTGTCTTCAGAAGTGATCCGGGAGGGTTCGGGTAATGGAGATGGAAAACCGGAAGCCGGTGAGACTTTTTCCATATGGATCAGAGCGCGACATACCGGAGACACTTCGAAAGTGATGACCTGGCATCCGGTCATTCCGATCAATACTGGTGACCACCCGGATATCCGGATCCGGGAGGTATTGCACTATCCATTCAATACAGGAAGGGATGTACTTTCTGCGCAGATGCAGTTTCGGAAAAATCTGGCAGGAGATCATCCCATAAGGATTCCATTCCGGACGGAAATCCTTAAAGTACAACCACTGGAGGATGATTGTCACCGGGATGCTGCCGATGATTTTACCTATTTTTTTGGAGAGATTATATGGTACCCGGACGGCACTTTTGCTATAGTAAGTAGTGAATAGAAACACCGCTTTTTGGTCAGTTTTCATCTCATGGAAGTTTGTTGATATCACTTGCTGTGCTCACGGAGTGGGGTAGGGGTTGAAATTGAAGGAATCATCAGCGCCATCCGGATTCTGCAAATTGTACCGGGTATTATGACGAGTTTTCTATATTTGCCGTCCCAACAGACGTTGATACGGCGTTCTGTAGTAATTAACCAGGAGGAATGGCAGAGCTGGTTGATTGCACCGGTCTTGAAAACCGGCGTATCCGAGAGGGTACCGGGGGTTCGAATCCCTCTTCCTCCGCAAAACATAGGCCACCGAAAGGTGGCTTTTTCATTGGCACAAAGCCAGCCGGAGCTTGCTCCAAGGAGGGCTTAGTGCCAATGAAAGAAAGCCCCAAAGGGGCTTATGTTTTAAGCCACCCCTCCGGGATCGCCGAAGGCAATCCCTGATTATATACCTGTAATTTCCGCCACCGCCCGCCATAGCTTTAGCGACGGCGGGCTGTTTATTTATAGTAACACCATTCAAACCAAAACCATATGAACCAGGGCTTCGGCCTCCGCCCGCCATAGCTTTAGCGACGGCGGGCTGCTTTTATCTAGTAACACCATCCAAACCAATACCATATGAACAAGGGCTTCGGCCACCGTCCGCCATAGCTTTAGCGACGGCGGGCTGTTTATTTATAGTAACACCATCCAAACCAAAACCATATGAACAAGGGCTTCGGCCACCGCCCGCCATAGCTTTAGCGACGGCGGGCTGCTTTTATATAGTAACACCATTCAAACCAAAACCATATGAACCAGGGCTTCGGCCTCCGCCCGCCATAGCTTTAGCGACGGCGGGCTGCTTTTATCTAGTAACACCATCCAAACCAATACCATATGAACAAGGGCTTCGGCCACCGTCCGTCGAAGCTTTAGCGAAGATGGATAGGAGTCCGCTTTCAGATCACCATTGGAAAGTCTACATTCTCCAATGTTCTGACGGCACTGTCTGCCATAGCTTTAGCGATGGCAGAGAAATATTATGTTGGAAAAACCAATAATCTGGATGATCGTCTGGAGCGACATCAAAAAGGTCAGGTGTCCTTTACCTCCTTCCGGTTACCTTTTGAACTCGTGACTTACATTGCTTTCAACAATGAATGGAAGGCCACCGAGATGAGAAATACCTTAAAACCGGATCCGGAAGAGCATTTGCAAAAAGGCATTTTTTGTTGATTTTTCTTAAACAATAGTTCGGGAGGTTATGAAGGGAACATATTAAAGAAATATCATATATTAAA